>DASPLL010000041.1:0-62434 GCA_035627615.1 Clostridia bacterium | reverse complement strand
CAGGGGCTGGTTCCGATAGGAGCCGCACTTCCGATATTGTTTGGTGATAATATAGGTACATGTGCTACGGCACTCATAGCCAGCATAGGAACAAACCTGACAGCCAAAAGAGCTGCAGTACTGCATGTCACAATAAAGATCGTCGGTACAATAATATTTTTGATCATACTAAAACCTGTAACCGCACTTGTAGGAATGACGGCTGTGGAGCCAGCCAGGCAGATAGCAAACGCACATACTTTTTTCAACGTGGCAAATACAATAATACTTCTGCCCTTCTCGGCCATGCTGATAGCTTTTGTCAATAAGATCATACCCGGTGAAGATGTTTATGATAAGTTTGCATTAAAATATCTTGATAAGAGGATACTGGAGACCCCGATCATAGCAGTCGGACAAATAGTGAAGGAAATCATCAGGATGGGTGATATAGCAAGATGCAATGTACAAAAGAGCATAGAAGCTATAATAACAGGTAATGAAAAGCTGATAGATGAAATATACAATAATGAAAAAGTCATAAATGAATTGGAAAGACGGATAGGTGAATACCTCCAGGCAGTTTCAAATACTGCAATAAGTGAAGAGCAGCTGAAAAAGGTAGGGATGCTTTTCAATACGATACATGATGTGGAGAGAATGGGCGACCATGCGGAGAATCTGGC
This sequence comes from Clostridia bacterium, assembly GCA_035627615.1. Lineage (GTDB taxonomy): Bacteria > Bacillota > Clostridia > Lutisporales > Lutisporaceae > BRH-c25. Next base: position 61,769 of record DASPLL010000041.1, on the reverse strand, counting down.
TGAGATAGCCCAGTATAAGCTGGATAACAGAGTTTCTTTCTCGGGTCATGCAGTGGAGGAATTGAGGGAAGTCTTTGATAGTGTTGACCATGCAATGAATAATGCATTCCTGGCTCTCAATACGGAGGACGTTAATTATGTCAATGAAGTGGATACATATGAAAGAAAAGTAGATGAGCTTAGGGATTCATTTAAGGATAGTCACATAAAGAGGCTCAACAGGGGTGAATGCAATATCAATGCGGGAGTATTGTTCCTGGATATACTGACCAATCTTGAAAGGGTCAGCGACCATTGTGTGAATGTTGCAGATGTTGTAAGGGTAGTTGACAAATCAAGTTTGAAGCTTGACAGAAAAGCTGAGATCGATCCTGAGAAATGTTAAGTAGTATATAAATACCAAAAGGACTGATTTCAGTCCTTTTGGTATTTGTGGGGTTATGTAGTAAAAGTCCTGGATTTTGGATACAATTTGAATATATATAGTTGTGGGAGTTAGGTGCGTTATATCAAAACGCAGATATGGAGGCATATATTGTTCAGAAGATATTTCATTCCAATATTTAAAGTATTCGGTTTTGTTGTTGTATACATGGTTGCCCTGGGGATAATAATGGCTCTTATTTTTTTCTCTTCAGGCCAGCTTGCAAGCCAGGAACTGTCAGAACTGCTGATTGGGGCATTAAGTCTTTTGGTAGCGCTGCTTATCACATTCCTTTATTTGAGAATAGATAAGCGGAGCTTTGCCGATATAGGCTCGTGGATCCATACCGGCTGGTACAAAAAGCTTCTCAGAGGCAGTATTGAAGGTATAGCTGCTATTATGCTGGTATTTATCCTGCTGCTTATATCGGGCCTTGCGGCTGTCAGAGGGTTTAATGAGACAGATCCCGGTATGATAATAATCAAGCTTACAGCGGGAATATTGCTGTATCTTCCTTCAGTAGCATATTCTGAAGAACTGTTGACAAGAGGCTATATCTATCACTATCTTAAGACAAGATTTACAATAGCAGGGGCAGTACTGACTACTTCTTTGATATTTGCCCTTATGCACATATTTAATCCCAATGTTACACCTCTTGCACTGTTCAATATTTTTCTGGCAGGAATTGTATTGAACCTCCTGGTGCTGAGGGACGGCAAGCTATGGTCGGCAGTGGGGTTCCATTTTGGATGGAACTATACAATGGGCGTAGTATTCGCTTCACCTGTCAGCGGAGGTAAAGGAGAAGGGATAATAAGACTGTCTCTTAAAGGATATGAGCTTCTTACAGGTGGGGCCTTCGGAATTGAGGGCGGTGTAATATGCACTGCCGTGCTGGCGATGTTGGTTTTTTACCTTTTTTACCGTATTGAACAGAAGGATAGCTTCCTTCGTGGGCTTAAGCTCTGGAAGAGCAGCAGTTTCATAGGATTTATGGTAATTGGTGCTCTTGTTTATATCACCTATGATGTTCTGTTGTGGATGCCTAGGCCCTTGCCTCCAGACAGCATAGAAATAAACAGTATCGCACCCTTTCCCGATGCTCACGATTATACAATGAGGCTGGAGCTTGACACACAATATAAAAAAGTCACGGGTCAACAGACTGTCAGCTTTATTAATAACGAGAGCACTCCTTTGGAGGAAGCGTATTTTCATATATATCCCAATGCTTTTAAGAACCTTGGAGGCTCAATAGTCATAAAAGGAATAAAAGTGAATGGAAACGATTCACAGTATAGGATAGAAGGACAGGACTCCACACTTCTTTATGTGCCATTCCCGGGGACCCTTGAACCTGGGGAAAGGAATCAGATATTCATGGAGTATGAAATCAGTATCCCTAAGGAGGGGGGGGCGGGTTTCGGTGATAGATTCGGCTATGGAGACAACACATATAACTTAGGGAATTTCTTTCCTATTGCAGCGGTATATGAAAACGGTAGTTGGGATAAACATCCTTATGATGAAAAAGGCGATGCTTTCTACAGTGAAACAAGTAATTTTGATGTTGAAATAACTGCTCCTGCAGAGCAGGTAATTGCCGCCAGCGGTTATGTGGATAATCTGAAGGTTTTGGAGAATAAACGGACACATGTGATAAAGGCCTATTCAGTAAGAGATTTTGCATTTGTATCAAGCGATATGTTCAGGGTGGAGGAAGCTATGGTAAACGGCACCATCGTCAGATCCTATGCAGCAAGCAGCAGAAAAGCGGAGAAGGTGCTGGAGTATGGTACCGAAGCAATAAGGATTTTTAATAAAAGCTACGGGAAATATCCTTATCCTGTCTGCAGTATTGTTCAGTCTGACATCGGTGGGGGTATGGAATATCCAAACCTGGTGATGATTGAATCCAATGAATATGGAAATGTTACTTTTGGCAACTTTTTTGCATCGTACTATTTTGGAAAGCCCAAAGGCTCCCTTGAATTTGTCGTTGTACATGAGCTGGCCCATCAATGGTGGTACGGCATAGTGGGAAACGACGAATACAGAGAGGCATGGATTGATGAACCGCTTACCCAATATTCGACCCTGGAATATTATAGGCAGGTATATGGGCAGGAAGAATTCGACAGGATATATAAAAGATATATAAAGCTCGGAGTCAATATGTTCCTGCTGTCAGGAGCCGGTGAAGATAAACCTCTCAACCGCCCCCTCAATCAGTTCCCCCATGATGACTATTATATTCTAATATATAATAAAGGTACAATGATGTTCAAGGATCTGAATGATCAGCTGGGTGATGAAAAATTCGACAAGCTGCTGAGGACATTGTTTGAAAGGTATAAATTCAAGGCAGTATCAGGAAAGGATTTTATAGAGCTTACCTCTGAAATAGCAGGGAAAGACATGGGCGAATTCTACAGAAAGTGGCTGGAGACCAATTATATTGGGGATGAGTTGTAAAAAGTATCGGGCTGACCTGAAAGATACAGGTCAGCTCTTTTTTTTCACTCAATGAAACTTAAGTGTGTTATTTACGTCTAAATATCAGATGACGATTGGTAATGTTGGAAAAAATTCGACATATAAGGGTATTATTTACTCAATTTAAACAAACTGTAATATTACATATAGGTTACTTTGCTGAAAGTGAAAGCATTCTTTGGTAAAATAGACATATATATGATTCACGGAAGTGGGTGGAGTTTACTTGGAAAAACACGATTACCTGAGACAGATCAGTATATTCTCACAGCTTAAGGATGAGTTCCTTGAAAAGATCCATAACATATCAATAGCCAGGAAATATGGAAAGGGCAGGATAATAATTATGGAGGGAGAACCGGGAGAGGCCTTCTTCTATATAAAATCAGGGCTTATTAAAATATCGAAGCTTTCGAAGGACGGCCGTGAGCATATACTTCATATACTTAATGAAGGTCACATTTTTGCTGAAGTGACACTGTTTAGCAGGACGGTGTATCCGGCTACGGCAGAGGTGCTTGAAGATGCAGAAATAGGGATGATAAAGAATGAAGACCTGGAAAAAGTCATTATGGAAAATCCCGACCTTTCTCTGCAGCTTATAAAGTATCTCAACAGGAGATTGGTGGAGGCTCATATGAAGATCAGGAACCTGGCGCTTTATGATACATATGGAAGGACAGCCCAGGCTCTGCTGAAGCTGGCTGAGGATTACGGCAAAAAGAGCACTAAGGGTATTGAACTGGACCTTAACATATCCAGACAGGAGCTTGCCAATATAGTAGGAACTACAAGAGAGACTGTTATAAGGGCATTGACTGCTTTTAAGAAAGAACACTCAATTGATATCGATAAGAACACTATTACAATAATTGATTTGGAAAAAGTCATGGAGTGGTTCAAATAACAAAAAATTGAAGGGAGAGCTATAACAATCAGGAAAATATTTCGTGGAATTTGAACTGAGAGTGAAAAATGTTTTCCACGGGTTGTATGGGAGGGTAGCACTAATATCAGTACGAAATCGCAAATATCAATATTAGCGGGTTTCAATCAATATATTGAATGAGGTAATAATTATGAAAAAAAAGAATCTGAGAAACACACTTTTTACCAAGGTGCTGGTTTTACTGATCATAGCATCCATGGTATTTCCGGGAACAGTTTTCGCCAAAGGGGCAACCTTTGCCAAGGGGTCAGTCAAGCTGGTAGAAAGCGGACAGAATATAGGTCCCGGTACATATTACAGAAATATGAATTATCTCACCCCCAACGGCAAATTTATGGTCAATATGGTAGAATGCAGATATGATACGGAGTATCTGAAGATAGAGACAGCCGACGGATGGGGAGATGGTATAATCAACAAGCCTGTATCCTATCAGGCACAGCAGAAGGCAGACAAGGATAGAAGAGTCATAGGTGCTGTTAATGGTGACTTCTTTGACATGACAACAATAAAAGGTCTTACCTATGGCACCAGTATAATAAATGGTGAAATCAGGACAGCAGTTAAAACATCAACTGTACTGGGAATCACTGATAACGGGGAATGCTTCATAGATACGCTGAATATGGAAGGTGCTGTTCTATATAAGGATGTGCAGGTTCCGGTAAGCGGAGTAAACAGGCTCAGATGGGTGGATCAGGCTATGCTTTATACTCCATCCTTTGGGAAGACAACCTTGAATACAACTTCAGGAACTGATTTTGTAGTAAAAGGTGTTGAACTGCCTCTGAAGGCCAATAAGGTTTATTCAGGGGTAATTGAGAAGATAATACATAACACAAAAAATACTGAGATACCAGTGGACGGAGTGGTTATATCCATTCATGGGAAAGTACTTAAGCAGTTTGTTGGGGCTACTGCCGGAGATGAAATAAGCTTTTCCATAAATCTGAATAAACAAAATCTCGATTTTGCCGTGGCAGGCGCACCCAGGCTTCTTGAAGATGGGAAACCGTCGGCGGAATTGGATAGCAGGACGGATTCCAGACAAAGACATCCAAGAACCGCAGTAGGTATTAAAGATAACAAGCTTTATATGGTTACAGTAGACGGAAGGCAGCCTGGATACAGCGACGGCATGAACCTGTATGAAATGACGGAATTCCTTCTGACGCAGGGCGTAAAGGATGCGATAAACCTTGATGGCGGTGGATCGACTACCATGACTGTCAGAAAGCAGGGGGATGCTGTGGCAAAACTGGTAAACAATCCGTCTGACGGAAGGGAAAGATATGTAGGAAATTCATTACAGCTTGTATCCGAAGCACCATTATCGGAGCCGGCAGTGCTGAAATTTACCGATACCAGTGTCAAGGTATTCAGGAACAGCACCTTCAAACCAACCTTCCAAGTAATGGACAAATACTATAATGTACTGACTCCTGATGCCGCAAAAGTGAAGTATGGAGCTGATGGAAAGACAGCAAAGATTGCAAAGGACGGTACCTATACATCAGGCAGCAAGGCGGGCAAAAGTTATGTGGATGTTTTCTATGGAGAAGCAAAGAACAGAATGCCTGTTGAGATAGTAGACAAGGTGAACACACTTATAGTTACAAATGATTTTGTACACCTTGATCCGGGCGAACAGGTGCAGCTGCAGGTAAAGGCCTTTGACGAGAACGGCGCACAGATCATAATGAGTCCGTCTGCTGTCAAATGGACTGTGACCGGTGGAATAGGAACAGTGGATGCAAAGGGTGTATTTACTGCCGGGAAGAAGAACGGAACAGGCAAGATAAGTGCCGCAGCAGGAACCGCCAAAGCTGAAGTAGGGGCAAAAAACGGCAGGACACCTTTGATTGTAGCGGATTTTGGCACACTAAAAAATGTTGAGGCAAAATCTATAAGAAGTACGGCGGCTGTAAGGCATAATCAGAAAGATGAGCCTGTGAAGTCGGGTAAGATATCCTTGAGATTTGATTACAACTTTGAAAACACTGAAGGGACATCAGCAGCCTATGTAACCTTCAAGGAACCTGTGAAAATAATCGGCAAACCCATTGAGCTTGGTGTCTGGGTGTATGGTGATGCAGGCCGCCACTGGCTCAGAGGTAATTATACAAACTCTGCCGGGGAGAGAAAGGTACTTGATTTCACTGAAAACGGAGGCCTTGATTGGCAGGGCTGGAAGTATGTATATGCTGAGCTGCCTGCAGATGAAAAGTATCCTATAGCTCTTGAACAGCTGTATTTGGCTGAGACAGAACAGGACAGGAAGAACATCGGCAGCATATATTTTGATGATGTGATGGCAATATATAAGCCGGATAAGGATTATTATGACCCTGAGATCATATCGGAGCTGCCGGACAGCTTAGAAGAGCTTGAAAAGCTCAGAGGTATTGAAGGCCTTGAGGAGCTTCAGGTGCAGCCTCAGGAGACAGGGGTAATTGCAGCTGATAAAGGAATAGGAATAGATCCTGCTTCTATAAGGATGTATATCAATGACAACGCCGTAAAGGCGAAGTTTGAACCTGAAACCGGGAAGATAAGCTATATTCCTTCGGATGCACTTTCCAGCGGTGAATATAATGTAAGAATTACCCTGAAGGATAAAGTAGGTCATAAGCTGAATCCGGAGTACACCTATACATTTATAGTAGAATAGCCATAATTAGTGCCTCGTAACGTCTATCCCTTCTAGGGCGTGCGAGGCACTGAATCGATGTTGTGCTATTAACACTATGAAAGACTGGAAATTTGTTGTGTTAATAAGCACTTGGGGGCGATCTTTGTGCCGCCCCTTTTCCGTTAAATATGGAACGTAATGGGCAGGCTTGGAACCTAACGGGCAGGCGTGGAAACCTGCCCCTACTTTAGTGCTTCCAATCTGTTGATTTTGATTCCCTTCTTAATGAACTTTTCTTCATATTCGGTAGTAATATTTTCAGGGTAATCCCCACTGTGCAGTTCATAAGTCAGGTCAAGGATTTCAAAGCCGGATTCCTTGAATTCATTTACAGAGAAATCAAAAAGCTCCCGGCTGTCGGTCTTGAATTCTATCCTTCCTCCAGTCTTCAGGAAGTTTCTGTATTTTTCAAGGAAAAGCCTGTGGGTCAGTCTTCTTTTGGAGTGCCTTACCTTGGGCCATGGGTCGCAGAAATTTATGTAAAAGGTATCTACCTCTCCGGCTTCAAAGGCATCCTCGAGATTCCATATATTATAAGGGAGCAGCAGCACATTGGCAAGGTCATTTTCAAGCACCTTCTCCAGGGCTGAGAGAACTATTTCATGCCTCAGATCGATACCTATGAAGTTGATATTCTTATGGAGCAATCCCTTTGTGGATATGAATTTTCCCCTTCCCATACCCAGCTCTACATGCATTGCTGCATCCGGTTTACTGCCTCTTCTATTTGTGAAGTATTCATTCCATCTGCCTTTGCATTCCTGCGGCTTGAATATTACTATATCTTCATATTGCTTGATTATTTCCAGTGCCTTAGGATTGTTTCTTATTCTCATATGTATCCTCCACCAACCTTTATATTATATAACAATTATTATTCATGATCCTGGTATTGTCAACGGACTATAGGAGGAAATTATCGGAAATGCAAGTTAAAAAAATAACTTGGAATCCACTAAAATATTATGGACAGAAAGTCATTTTTATATAATAATTTAAGTATAAATAATATTGGAGGTGTTTAAATGAAAAAGATGCAATTATCAACCAAAATCCTAATTGGTCTGGCTGCAGGTATACTTGCAGGTATTTTGCTCCAGGGTGCACCTGATGTAGCCAACACATGGATCAAACCTTTCGGGACACTTTTCCTCAACCTTATCAAGATGATAATTGTCCCATTGGTTCTTGCATCCCTTGTTGTTGGAACCTGTGGCCTGGGGGATGTAAGAAAGCTTGGAAGAATCGGCGGAAAAACACTGGCATACTATCTTTTAACCACTGCATTTGCAGTAATACTCGGACTCATACTTGCTAATATATTCAACGTCGGTGCAGGATATGCACTCCCATCAGATGTGAAACCGGCAGAAGCCAGTCAGATACCGAAATTTGTCGATACACTGCTGAATATCATTCCGACAAATCCTATTAAGGCACTTGCTGACGGGAATATGCTCCAGATAATCGCATTTGCATTAATACTGGGTGGTGGAATAGTAGTACTGGGAGATAAGGGCAAACCGCTCTTTAGTTTCTTTGATTCACTTGCAGAAGCAACATATAAGATCACAAGCGGAATAATGAATCTTGCTCCCTATGCTGTATTCGCTCTTATCGTTCCTGTAGTTGCAGTTAACGGACCAAAGGTATTGTTACCGCTTCTCAGTGTAATTGTCATCGTATATTTAGGATGCTTCCTCCACGCTGCGCTGGTATATTCCGGTACGCTGACGGTATTTGCCAAGGTCAGTCCTATAAAGTTTTTCAAAGGGATATTCCCTGCTCAGGCTATAGCATTCACAACCTGCAGCAGCGCTGCTGCCCTTCCGGTAAATATGAAATGCACCGAAGAAAACTTTGGAGTATCCAAAAGCATCAGCAGCTTTGTATTGCCGTTAGGCGCAACTATCAATATGGACGGTACGGCTTTATACCAGGGAGTATGCGCACTTTTCATAGCTAATGTATACGGTTTGGAGCTTAGTATGGCTCAACAGGCCACTATAGTATTGACTGCTACACTCGCTTCCATCGGAACGGCAGGAGTACCGGGAGCGGGACTCATTATGCTCACAATGGTATTACAGACTGTCGGGCTGCCTCTTGAAGGTCTGGCACTGGTTGCCGGTATAGACAGAGTTCTGGATATGGCGAGAACCACTGTAAACATAACAGGAGACTCGGCTTGTGCAGTTGTTATAGCGGCATCTGAAAACGAACTGAACAGAGATTGTGAAATCAAGCACACTAAATAAGCATCAAACAAAAAAGCGGCTTCACACAAGCCGCTTTTTTTAATACCTTTTTTACTTTCCTATGAACAATTGAGTATAGATATTGCTTCCATCGCCTTTTGGTGCTATCCCAACTCCTAATTCGGTGAAGTTGGGATTGAGTATATTTTTCTTATGTCCTTCGGAATTCATCCAGGCCTTGAAGGCTGCATCAGCGTTCTGATTCATTGCTATATTCTCTCCGGCATACATATAGCTTACCTTGTAGGATTTCAGCATGTCAAAAGGAGAGCCGTATGTGGGAGACTGATGGCTGAAGTAATTCTTGTTCACCATATCCTGTGATTTCATCCTTGCGAGCTTTGTGCAATCACTGTTGGAAGCAAGAGCCTTTGCCCCGGTCTTTGCTCTTTCTGCATTGACCAGTTGGAGTATCCTTGACTCATCAGAGGTCATGGTACCCGATCCCGTTGCTGCAGCGCCTCCTCCAGTTGTGCCTGCCCTTGCGCCTCCTCCTGTGGTGGTGCCTGTTCCGGGAGCCTGAGCGGTGGTTCTGGTACCTGTTGCTGTATTTGCATCAGTTGGTGTGGTACCCGTCCCGTAAGGCTTTGCATAGTCTGCCTGTATGCAGCCGATTTTGCCGCTGTCCGGCAGCTTTACTACATACCAGCCGTCCATCTTCCCCAAAGCCCTTATCTTTTGTCCTGATTTCAATGTGCCGATGGATGGATATTTTGCTCCTGCACCTGATCTTACAGTGAGACTATCGGTTGTAATGCCTAAGTTGCTGAAATCAACCATTTCGAAGGTGGAAGATATCTTGTCGGCAAAATTATCACCTGCATTATTGCCTCCATTCCGGCCTACAAGGTTATTCGGCAAAGTTTGATTATTTGGCGCGGCCATATCGTTGGGGTCGGTCTGCATATACCTTCTTGCAGGCTCATAGGTACAGCCGCCAAATATAAGAGTAAAAATCAGCATTATAACAACTGTTGAAAAAAGAACCTTACACCGTTTCATAGCTATTTCCTCCATAATATAAATTTGAAGTTAAACATTCATTCTATTATTTATATTCTGGCAATAAAAACAGCAAATTATCGACACAGATTCTGCCAATTTTTACAGAAACGCAAAAAAGGAAGGAAGAAATAAAATTTTGTAGAATTAATATATTGATACTAAACTATCAAAGCTGAATTAATCAGGGGGAGAAAGTTTTGGAAATTTTTTTACAGGCACTATTTGTATTTACCGCGAGAATAACCGATGTGTCCATTGGCACCATGAGGACCATCCTGCTTGTAAAAGGGCAGAGGAGAATTGCTTCACTGCTTGGCTTCTTTGAAGTGATGATCTATCTTATAGTGCTGGGAAAGGTAGTAGGAAATATTGATCAGCCGGTGCTTATATTAGCGTACTGCCTGGGTTACGCTTCCGGTAATATCATTGGAAGCAAGATAGAAGAGAGGTTGTCTATAGGACGTTTGGTCGCACAGGTTATAGTTAAGGAAATGCTGGAGGAGCTTGTGCAGAGTCTGAGAGATGCAGGCTTTGGAGTTACAATTTTTACAGGTGAAGGTAAAGATGGGCAGAGCCATATGTTGAATATCATATTGGAAAGAAAACAGCTGGGAAAGCTTCATGAGATAATTGACGGGTGTGACTGCGGAGCATTTATAACTACTATGGATGTAAGGTCTTCCCTGGGAGGCTACTTCCAGCCTAAGAAGATGTAATACTCTTTTTAGTCCACTGCAATTCTGAAATAAGCATTGCAGCTACTATGAACGCGCCTCCGGTGATTCCTCTGATGCCAAGGTGTTCTCCCAGTACCAGGAAGGATGTAAGTGCTCCGAATACCGGTTCCATTGTAAATATAAGAGCTATATGCGATGCAGGGGTAAACTTCTGAGCAGTGGTCTGCATCCAGAAGGCAAAAGCGGTACAAAGCACTGCTGAGAACATCAATGACCAGAAGCTGGGTACAGATATTCCCAAAGGGAAAGGTTCAAGTATGAATGCAAAGATCAATCCATATACAGATACAAAAAATAGCTGAACAATGGCAAGCAGTGTAGCATCGTGCTTCTGTACATAGGTACCGGTGAATAGAAGCTGCCATGCATAACATACAGAACATAGTATCGTCAGAAAATCTCCGATATTGAAATCGGAATTACCACCGTTATATGACAGCAAAAACAATCCAACGGTGGCTGTGAACACACTTATAACCGTCTTCATCGCAAGCTTTGCCTTGAGATAGAATATGGAGAACAAGGGTACGATAAGTACGGCAAGGCCGGAGAAAAAGCTGGATTTTGAAGCTGTAGTATATTGTATCCCTACGGTCTGGAAAGCATAAGTAGCAAAAAGCAGTGATGAAAGCACCAGTGCAGGTTTTATCAAGTCCTTGTTAAGATTTTTAAGTTTTTTATGGAATAATGCAGCCAGCAGGAAGCTTGCAATGGCGAATCTGAAGCCTATATGGTAATAGGGCTTCATGGTCTGAAGTGCAATTTTTGTGGCAGGAAAGCCTGCACCCCAGAATATTGTAACAAGAAGCAGAGCGAGATCTGCTTTTAAGGATTTTTTCATATAGGATTCTCCCTGTATATGTATTTCTAACTATTTATATAGTTAATTGTACAGTATGCAATATGGAATATCAACCATTGGGTTTCGAGTTGCGCGTTACGCGTTACGAGTGTTGCATGCAGGGCTCCGAAGCCTTGCCAGAAGACGCGAAACGCGAAACGGGACCACATAGAAGCGACCTAATGCTTGCAGCGCGCAACTGAAATATGCGACACGTCGCATATTTTTATGTTGACACAATAATACTAGGATTATATAATGTATTTAATTAAAATTCCAATAGTAATGATGGGGAGAAGTAGTTTGCGGATGCTTGTGTGGGGTGTGTCATATGCATTTCACTTCAGAGAACCGGCGGATGGTGCAAGCCGGCAGCGGAAGCTTAAGAAATACACCCCTGAACTGCAGGCTGAAAGATAGTGCCTCGTAACGTATATCATTTCTGGAGTAGGCGAGGCACCAAATCAAGGATGTGCTTTTTAATACTTTAGAAGACTGGAGTTTTGTTGTATTAAAAAGCACTAACGAGTAGGTTTTGCCGGAAGCTTCCTCCGTTATAAATGGAAGAGAATATGCAAGTATTCTGAGAGAGGGTTTTGCAGACTGAGTCTGCTGCAAGGCCAATTAGGGTGGTACCGCGAGCCATTCGTCCCTTAGTGGATGAATGGTTTTTTTGTCATCTAAATTCAAATTCACCTATGGGGAGGTAATAACATGAATAATGGTATTAATGTATTTGACATCCTGAAGGAAAGAGGCTTCATAGAACAGGTTACCCATGAGGAAGAGGTAAGGGAACTCCTTGGTAAGGAGCAGGTCACTTTTTATATAGGCTATGACCCAACTGCCGACAGCCTTACGGCAGGACATTTCCTGACGGTAATGGCTATGGCTCACATGCAGAGGGCGGGACACCGGCCTATAGCGCTTATCGGAGGCGGTACGACAATGGTAGGAGATCCTACCGACAAGACCGATATGAGAAAAATGCTGAGCCGTGAAGACATAATGCACAATGGTGAGAGATTCAAGAAGCAATTCGAGAGCTTGATAGATTTTAATGATGGTAAAGCCATAATGGACGACAATGCCAACTGGCTGCTGGAGCTTAACTATGTGAACTTCCTGAGGGAAGTGGGGGTACACTTCTCTGTCAACAAGATGTTGACAGCAGATTGTTACAGGACCAGGATGGAAAAAGGACTTACCTTCCTGGAGTTCAATTATATGCTGATGCAGAGCTACGACTTCCTTGAGCTTTACAGGAGATACGGCTGCAGGATGCAGTTAGGCGGCAACGACCAGTGGTCCAACATATTGGGAGGCATAGAGCTTATAAGAAGAACAGAAGGAGTAGAGGCATACGGCATGACCTTTGCACTGCTCACGACCAGCGAAGGCAAGAAGATGGGAAAGACCCAGGCAGGTGCAGTATGGCTTGACCCTGAAAAGACCAGCCCATATGACTTTTATCAATATTGGAGAAACGTAGATGATGCTGATGTTGAAAAGTGTCTGGCACTGCTTACCTTCCTGCCGATGGATGAGGTAAGAAGGCTGGGCAGCCTGCCGGGTGAGAAGATCAATGAGGCTAAGAAGGCTTTAGCCTTTGAGGTTACGAAGATAGTACATGGTGAGGAAGAGGCTGTTAAAGCCCAAAAGGCAACAGAAGCTCTATTCGGCGGAGGTGGTGATTCCGAATCCATACCTACCACTGAATTACCGAAAGAACAGCTGGAAAAGGGCATGAACATCATAGACCTGCTGGTTATGACCGGTCTTGCTCCTTCCAAAGGAGAGGCCAGAAGGCTTGTAGCCCAGGGTGGAGTATTGGTTGAGGATGCCAAGGTTGAAAGTATCGAGCATACAGTAAGCGCTGCCGATCTTAAAGATGGGAAGCTCATTATAAAGAAGGGCAAGAAGACATATCACCGGATAAAGATAGAAGATTAGAAAATATGGCTGGCGCTTGCCAGCTGTATATTTTTATTATGGCAGGAAGATTTGAAAAATTTCGAAAATCAGAAGGATTTTTTATGCAGACAAGGAATATTATATAGCAGTTATTTGTAGATTGCCGACAATTATACATTATAGCAAGTTGGTGGGAATGAAAGATATATTCATTGTGGAGGTGGGATATGTTAATAGGTTCAAATAGCTATCAGAGAGATAACTTATGCAGTGTAGTTGTCGACTATATCAAAGAGATGATACTGGCGGGATCATATAAAACAGGAGAGCATGTACTTGAGTCGGAGGTGGCCCTGAGGCTTGGAATAAGCAGGGCTCCCGTGCGTGAAGGATTAAAGGAGCTGGAAAAGGAAGGCATTGTTACAGTCCTTCCCCGTAAAGGCACATATATTACTAAATTCACATTGGAGGATATAAAAGAGGTTTTTGATATAAGGCTTCTGCTAGAGGACAATATTATTGAAATACTGATAAATGAAGACAAGATGAAGGAGGAGGACTTCACCACTCTGGAGGGCATAGTCAATGATATGGTGAATATAGCGAACAGCGAGGAAAACGAGCTTAATAAGCCTATTCTGATAAATATGAAGGATATGGAATTCCATAAGTTCATATGGCAAAAATCGGGCAGCAGCAGAAGGGTAGAAATCTTAAGCGGGATATTCTTTCAGCTGAGAATGGCAATGCTGTATGATACGAATAAAACTGGTAATCTATTTATCACTGCAACGGATCACTATGAAATTATAAAATACTTGAGGAATAAAGATCTCGAGAACTGTAAAAGAGCTTTAAGAGAACACATTATCTTTTACAAGGAAGGAATGTATTGATACTCAATAACATTCCTTCATGTAATTCTTTGACGACAATAGACAAAGTGGCTGATTTTATACGCCACTTTTTGTTGTCTTAATTATGACGTATTTCTTTATCCATAGCATAAAAACTGCCGCTTACTATGGAATCGATCCTCTTCTGCATATTCTTTATTTCAAAATAGGTTTCGGGATATGCAGCCTTATATACACCAATCTCACCCTCGCCTTTGGTTTCAAGAACCTGCTGCAGTCTTTTCCTGTACTCATCCAACAGTCTTATTTCGACTAATATGTCTTCATACTTTCTTAAGTACTGACTGTATTCCTTGCTGTTTACATATTCAGCACCGGAGGTGTTACGCTCGAATAATTCGATTTGCTGCTTTATCTTATTTACTTCGGAAAGCATAGCCTTGTACTTATCAAGAAGCTGTTCAAATTCTTTTTTTATAGCTGCGCGATCGAAACCGGAGACATTCACATATGTCTTTTTCTCGGATTTATTGCCTATCACGCCTGTAATAACCTGAATCTCGGCATTGATCGAACCTCCGATTATCTTTCCATGCACTGGGTCCATGATGATTTTCTTAGCTTTGAGATTGCTGTCCAGCGCATAGAAGCCTATATTAATATCTTCCCCTGCGGTAATTATGCACTCATTGCAGTATTTTACAAAAACACTCCGTTTTGCTTGTATAATTGATGAGTTTTTCCCGAAAATACCACCTTTTATGTATATGCTGCCTTCTTTGGAAATTATTTTGTCTACTACACCCAGACCCATACTGCCCTGGATGGAGATATCATTTTTTGCTATTACTGAGAATCCGTCCTTAACAGTACCCTTGACCGTCACATATCCGTCAAATGATATATTTCCAGTCTCATAGCCCACATCCTCCGGAACAATAAGGTGATTGTCCACCCTGATCCTGTCTCCTTCGAACTTCACAGCGCCGTCTATTACTGCTCTTAGTATGGTTTTGTTGCCTTCTTCAAGCTCTTCTACAGTTTTCTTGTCATACTTGAGCTTGAAGTCAATTCCCCTGCGTGCCGGCAATGTCTTGCCTGTAACAGTCCTTCCGGGCTTTCCTTCAGTGGGCGGTATTTTTTCCCCCAGCCAGTCCCCTTTCCTGACATTGTCGATCAAGGTAAGTTCATAATAGTTTACTGTTCCATCTTCTTTTACTACAGGCTTCTTTTCCTGTATCTCAAAGTACTTTATTATTGAATCCTGACCGTCCTTTGGTTTAATACCCTTTGCGACAGTAATCTCCTTCTGTACTGTAATGGGTTTCTGGAAAAGATCATCCAGGCCTACGGTAACTCTGGCCTTATGGAGCTCCGCAGCTATTTCCGATGATATAGATATTTTATTCTCAGCAAATTCCTTTGCAGTGACATTCAGCTTTATCCTTGCTTCCATTTCGTCAACAGAGATAATGACTTCCACCCGGGGTTTGATGTTACCTATATAAATCCTGAGTCCTCTGGCCTCATCCAATGCATTTTTCAGATTAGTAAAATTGTGAAGCTGTAAAGTGGGCATATCTATAAGAAGATTATTGAATTCACGCATTTCGTACCCGGAGCGGTAAACAGAAATATATAATTTATCATTATCGCTGATTAGCGAAAAATATTCATTTTGAAATATCTCCATTCAATCACCCCGAATAACATATTAATACAATTTTAACATAGTTAAGCATATGATCACAACAATTATATAATTATACAGAATCAACTGCCATAATGTGATAAAAACTGAGCTAAACCTATATACTAAGGATATAAAGCGGTAGAAACTGAAAGACTGCGCTAAAACAGCATTACTCATGCATTTTACATAATTGACTTTCACTGCCATCTATTACATAATTATATAATGAATTATACTGTTTTTGAAGGTGAGTATATGGAAAAGAATCTGAATGTATATATTAAAAGGCTTATGGAGCTTGATTCCAGAGCTGTGGAGTTTAAGGATGAACGGAATGCAGAGCTGTCGAAACTGGAAGAGGATAGTAGAAATACACTCAGGAGCATCGAGAATATCCTGGAGGAAGCAGCTTTAATGGCAAAGCAGGAGCATGATAGGATCATGGAGGCTGCAAAGCTGCAGATCAAGGAAATGGATGAAGCTGCAGATCGTAAGTTAAAAGAGCTGCAAGCTTATTATGAAGGCTTCAGGGAGAGTGCAGCCAGAGATATATGGAAGCTGCTCCTTGATATTGAGAGGTAATACTTATGGACAATGTCACCAGATTTGCGGCTGTTAATGCCAAGATAAAGGCAATGGAAGGGAAATTCCTTAAGGATGAGGATTATGAGAGCTTGCTCGGGCTGGACTCAGTTGCAGAGGTGGCAAGATACCTTAAGGAAAAGACTGTATATTCTGAGGTGCTTGCAAGCGTGGAAGCGGAGAATATACATAGGGGTATGCTGGAGAACCTGATCAAACAGAACATGGTAAAGGATATAGACAAGATAATTCATTACTTTACAGGAGATTATAAGGATTTCATCAAGACCCTCTATGCAAAATATGAAATAGAAGAATTGAAGGTTATTGCAAGAGCTGTATACAACGGAAAGGATGCAGCGGATTTCAGAAGCAGTGCCTTCATAGGAAAATATAGCAGGCTTAATCAGAATAAAATTTATGAAGCCAAATATATAAGAGATATTATATATGCACTTTCCGATTCTGAGTTTCATAAATTTTTGATACCCTTGGTAGATGGGGAAATTACTGAGAATCTGTTCAGGTTTGAAATGGTCATGGATATGGCGTATTACACCTTATTGCAGCGGGAGTGGAGCAAGCTTTCCAAAAGGGATAAAGACATATTGCAGCAAGCCCAGGGGATTATAGCCGACACGTTGAACCTGCAATGGATATATAGAGGCATAAAGTTCTACAGGTTAAGTCCGGAGGAGCTTTTAAACTATACGATCAATATAGGTTACAGGCTGGATTACAATTTGTTGAAGACACTATGCTACGCTTCAAGTCTTGAAGGATTTTTCAGGCTTGTTAAAGGTACAAGATACAGCTTCATGTTCAAGGAGGACGAAACCACCGACATATACATGGAGAGAAGATCAGAACGCCATACGTATTTTGAACTTAAGGCTTTGGTAAGGAACAATAATCTTTCTATAATAAGCGCTTTTTCATACATAATATTTCTGGAGTATGAGGTCAGGGATATTATTTCTATTGTAGAAGCAATAAGATATAAGATCCCGGCGGATCAGGCGTATAAATACATAATCAGAAAGCTCTAAGAGGAGGCGAAAATCATTGGCCGTAGAGAGAATGAAAATTGTGAGCATAATAGGAAAGCTTGGGGATTTGGACAGGGTATCGCGCCTGGTTGTAATGAACGGCAGTACTCATGTGGTAAATGCTCTATCAGAGCTGAGCACCAATAGTCTCCACCTCTCAGCTTCGCAGGAGCATATGCAGACGCTTCAGGAACTGGCGCATCTTAAGCCTTATATTGCCAGAAGGGATTTTTCGAAAAATGAAGCAATGATTAGATCATTCCAAGAGCTATTCAACCTGAAGCCTGAAATAAAAGAAGCATATCTGGGCATTGAAAACGAATATGATACTGTTACGGAAGAGCTGAGGAAATTTCACGATACCGTAAGGAATATTTCCGAGGGCATAAGAGAGAGAACAGCGAATATTGAAAAGCTGCAGCTTTATTTTAATAATGTTGGATACCTTAGCAATACAGGCTTTAGATTAGAACAGATAAAGAATATGAGCTTTATGAGATTCAGGTTGTTGATGTTCTCCAATGAGAATTACAAGAAGCTGGAGCTGAATATAGAAAATGTGCCTTCCATAGTATTTCAGGTAGTATCAGTGGATGGGAACATAGTATGCGTGGTGCTGACTCCTGAGAGCCTGATGGAAGAGACGGAAAGAATCTTTGCATCCCTGAACTACAAAGAACTGGAGCTGCCCCAGGAATTCAGCGGAACGGCAGTTGATATAAGAAAACAGATAAATGAAAGAATCAGTGAGCAAAGGAGGCAGGTAGAAGAGCTGAAGGGGTCTGTTCTGGAGCTTAATGAAAAGTATAGAGATACTGTCATCAGAGCATATACATTACTGGAGCTGGAGAAAAAATCTGAAAAGGTGAAGCAGGATACTGCCCTGGGTCACAGCATGTTCTTCATGTTCGGCTTTGTACCTGAAAGTAAAATGGAAGCTATCCGCAAAGAATTCCAGCAGTATTTCAACGATAGTGTTGTATTGATAGTTGACGATGTTGAGAACCAAAGGCGTGGGCATGCTCCTCCCACCAGGATGAAGAACAACTTGTTATTCAGACCCTTTGAGACACTGATAAATATGTATGGGACGCCTAATTACGGGGAGAAGGATCCGACACCTTTTTTTGCAGTTTCGTACATGTTGTTGTTTGGGGCAATGTTCGGTGATTTGGGACAAGGTTTGGTAATTCTTCTGGGCGGTCTGTTCATGAGCTATAGGATGTCAAACAAAAATTTCGGAGGCATTTTGACAAGGCTGGGAGCCAGTTCGATGATCTTCGGCGCACTATATGGGAGCATATTTGGGTCAGAAGAGCTTATAGAACCACTGCTTATAAGACCTATGGCCAATATTAATACAATGCTTATAAGCGCTGTTGTATTGGGAGTCATGCTTGTTACTGTAAGTTATATCTACAGCCTGGTGAACTTATACAGCTCGAGAAATGTAGAAGAGGGGTTGTTTGGCAGGGAAGGACTGGCAGGCTTTCTGTTTTTTCTGACACTGATATTTGCCATTTGGGGAAGAGCCACGGGACGCCTTGTTGGAATAGGCATGCCTCTTGGTATAATGGCTGCATTACTTCTTGTCATGGTGTTCAAACAACCTTTGTCAGGTATGCTTACAGGTCATAAGCTTTACGAGGAATCAGCAGCGGATTATTATATTGAAGCGGGGTTTGGAGTAATAGAAACTGTACTTTCAGTTGCATCAAATATTATTTCCTTCATCAGGGTTGGTGCTTTTGCCCTTAACCATGTGGGATTATATATAGCTTTTGCTACTATGGCAGAGATGCTGGATTCCCAAGCGGTCGGCATTATTGTCCTTGTTATCGGGAACATTTTTATTATAGGGTTGGAAGGGCTTATAGTATTTATACAGAGTCTCAGGCTTGAATACTATGAACTTTTCAGCAAGTATTACTCAGGCTATGGAGTCGAGTATAAGCCAGTTGATATATTCAGTGAGAGCAATGCGGAGTAGTGGCGATTCATGAATCGCCACTACCGACGGAAAGCAATGAGAAAGTAAAACAAATCGATTATAATTTAGGAGGCATAGAAATGTATACGATTTTGGGAATTGCTGTTGGAATAGTACTGTTTACAATAGGTCTGGGAGTTATACTATACCGGTCGACTGGTGAAGTCAAGGGGAGGAAAATCAGAAACATTTTAAGAGTAAGTCTGGTTTCATACATGTTTCTTATAGCATTGTTTCTTTTCATACTTGCTCCTGACATTGTGCATGCAGCACAGGAAGGCAGCTCTGGCTCAGGACTGGGCTTTATAGCGGCAGGCCTGTCAACAGGACTTGCCACCATTGGGGCAGGCTATGCAGTTGGTGCAGTGGGCTCTTCAGCCTTGGGAGCAGTATCAGAAAATCCGAGGATACTGGGGAAAACATTGATATTTGTAGGCTTGGCAGAAGGTATAGCAATATATGGACTTATAGTATCAATAATGATATTAGGGCAACTATAAATGGCGATAAGGGCTGCAATACTGCCTTGACTTGCTTGCTTCGGTCATTTTGAAAGGATATGAATATTATGAGGTTTTTCCTATTAAGCGACAATGTTGATACTTTGACGGGAATGAGACTTGCAGGAATAAAAGGGGTGCTGGTCCATGAAAGGGAAGAGATCCTTGCTGCCATGGAAGATGCCTGCAACAATAATGAGATAGGCATACTCCTGGTGACGGAGGTGCTTGCAGAAAAGGTCTCGGAGGAGCTAAAAATTGTAAGACTGGATGCGACCAAGCCAATAGTCACGATCATACCGGACAGACATGGTGAAAGGCGCAGGAGCGATTATATTACCAACTACATTAAAGAGTCCATCGGGCTGAAGATTTGAGGTGATGAGCTTTGACAGTGTCAATTGAAGATAAAATAGAACTTTTCAGGAATGTAATATACAAGGATATAGAGGAATCTGCTTCAGAAAGCAAAATTAAGGCTACAGAAAGCTTTGAACAGGAGAAAAGCAGACTGCTTGCAGAAGTGGAAGCAAAAAGAAACCGCATTATAGAAGAAGCTGCGAAAAAAGCGGAAAGAGAGAAGCAAATGCTTATCGCCAAGGCGAAAGCAAATATACATCACCAAATACTCGATAAAAAGCAGCAATTTATAAAAGAGACAATAGAATTGTTGGTACGGGAAGCTAAAAGCTTTGTGGCTGAGGAAAGCTACAAGGAATATCTGTTAAAGAGCCTGGAAAAAGCAGAAAATGCTTTTGAAGATTCTGAATCAGTAAAGTTATATTTTACAAAAGGGGATATGGAAGCTTTAGGTGAGTTTATAAATCAAAGGATATCCTCTGGGAAACTGAAAGGCAGATGCTTGCTCCAGGAAACAGGACAAAATATCATTGGGGGATTCTATGCAGAGGATAGCAAGCAGGAAATGCAGGTGGACTATACATTGAAATCCTTAATCGAAGAAAATCGTGAGCTGATTGGAAGCAATGTATCCAACAGACTTGATGAGGTGCAGGGCAATGGATATTAGAAGCGGCAAAATTGTATACATTAACGGCCCTGTTGTAAGGGTTATAGAAGCTGAAAGCCTTAAGATGCGGGAAATGGTGCTGGTAGGGAAAAAGCAGCTTATCGGAGAGGTGATTTCAGTTGATAAGGATATCGCTACAATCCAGGTTTATGAGGAGACCACGGGCCTTACGAGAGGAGAAGGTATAATCTCCACAGGCAGGCCTCTGTCTGTAAAACTGGGACCAGGAATAATAAAAAATATTTTTGATGGAATTGAGCGTCCGCTTCAAAAGATGTACGAATCAGGAACAGCCTTTATCCCGGAAGGGGTTGGCCTGGTTTCAATAGATGAAGGGAAACTGTGGGATGCAAAAATTCTTGCTAAGGTTGGAGATGTGCTTACAGCAGGGAGTATATATGCTAAGGTGCAGGAGACAACACTTATTGAACACAGACTTATGGTTCCTCCAAATGTTAGCGGGAAAGTGGTTTTTGCAGAAAAAGACGGGAGCTATAATATTGAACATGTACTTGTAAAGCTTGAAACAGAACAAGGGCATTATGAGCTTAAGATGTACCAGATGTGGCCTGTAAGGGATGCCCGCCCTGTCGGCCGCAGGAACCCTATAGCAAAACCGCTGGTTACAGGACAAAGAATAATCGACTCTTTCTTCCCTCTGGCTAAGGGTGGTACAGCAGCTATTCCGGGCGGCTTCGGTACAGGGAAGACCATAACTCAGCACCAGCTCGCAAAGTGGAGTGATGCCGACATTATAGTCTACATCGGCGTCGGGGAAAGAGGAAATGAGATGACGGAGGTCCTGGAGGACTTTCCTAAAATAGTTGACCCAAGAAGCGGGAAGTCCATTATGGAAAGGACGGTACTCATAGCCAATACCTCAAATATGCCTGTGGCAGCAAGGGAAGCGTCAATATATACAGGAATAACAATAGCCGAGTATTTCCGCGATATGGGCTACAATATAGCAATAATGGCCGATTCCACCTCCAGATGGGCAGAGGCTCTAAGAGAAATCTCCGGAAGGCTTGAAGAGATGCCTGCGGAAGAAGGTTATCCTGCCTATCTGCCCTCAAGGCTTGCCCAGTTCTATGAGAGAGCCGGGGATGTGGAAGTCCTGGGAGGAAGAGACGGATCCATAACCATAATAGGAGCAGTATCTCCTGCAGGAGGTGATTTCTCAGAGCCGGTAACACAGAACACCAAAAGGGTGGTAAGCACATTCCTGGCACTGGACAGGTCGTTAGCCTATGCAAGGCATTATCCTGCCATCAACTGGCTTAAATCTTACAGCGGATATATAACGGATCTCAGCCTCTGGTATGAGGAAAATGTTGCAGCCGGTATGCTGGAGCTCAGAGCAAAGCTGCTCAGACTGCTGCAGGAAGAGGATAAGCTGCTGGAGATAGTGAAGCTGGTGGGAGAGGATATACTGCCTGATGATCAGAGACTGATACTTGAGGTGTCAAGGGTCATTAAGGTCGGTTATCTGCAGCAGAATGCCTACCATAAGAATGATGCCCATGTATCCCTGAAGAAGCAGTATAAAATGCTCAGGGTAATAGACAGATTGTACGAAAAGGCTTACAAATGTGTGAAAATGGGTGCGCCCATATCAAAGGTGAAGAATGATGAACTGTTCTATAAGATTACAACCATGAAATATAGTGTTCCGGAAGATAAACTAGAGATGTTTGATGAGTTAATGAAAGAGATTGACAGCTTCTATAGCAGCATGGAGAACATGTACGGCAAAGAGGTGAAGAGACAATGAAATTGAAGTATTTGAGGCTGAGAAAGGTGGAAGGACCTCTTATAATACTCAGCGGAGTCAAGGAGGCTGTATTTGGCGAAGTTGTGGATATAGAAGTGGAGAATGTCAGCCATAAAAAAGGAAAGGTCGTCCAAATAGACGGTGATAGAGTTATAATACAGGTTTTTGAAGGCACCTCGGGTATCTCTCTAAACAATACCAGTGTTGCTTTTACGGGAAAGCCGATGGAGATACCGCTATCAAAGGATATAATGGGAAGAACCTTTAACGGTATAGGAGCGCCAATAGACGGCGCAGGCTTCTATTCAGACCGGAAGTATGACATCAACGGACGGCCTATTAATCCTGTGGGAAGAAAATATCCGAGAAATTATATAGAGACAGGTATTTCCTCAATAGACGGACTTACAACCCTTGTAAGAGGACAGAAGCTGCCGCTGTTCTCAGGGGATGGGCTGCCCCACAATGAGCTTGCGGCACAGATAGTCAAGCAGGCGAGGATATCAGGAGATGATGAAGGTAATTTCGCAATTGTATTCGCTGCAATGGGTATCAAACACGATGAAGCAGACTTTTTCAGAAAGCAATTTGAGCTGTCAGGGGTTACAAACAAAGTGGTGATGTATGTCAACCTTGCAGATGACCCGATAGTGGAAAGAATAACCACGCCGCGGTGTGCGCTTACTGCCGCTGAATACCTGGCTTTTGAACACAACATGCATATCCTTGTCATTCTGACTAATATGACTAACTATAGTGAAGCATTGAGAGAACTTTCCGCATCCCGGGAGGAGGTTCCTTCCAGAAAGGGGTACCCGGGATATTTGTATTCCGACCTGGCAAGCCTTTATGAACGCGCTGGAATGATAAAAGATTCGAGAGGAAGCATAACACAAATACCTATTCTCACTATGCCGAATGATGATATAACTCATCCGATCCCGGATCTAACCGGATTTATTACTGAAGGACAGATAATATTATCCAGAGAGCTTCATCAAAAGAATATATATCCCCCTATAAATGTGCTGCCGTCACTGTCAAGACTTCAGAAGGAAAGCATAGGAGAGGGCTTTACAAGGGAAGATCATCCGGATGTTGCAAATCAGGTATTTTCCGCATATTCTCATGTACAGGATGTAAGATCGCTGGCACAGGTAATTGGTGAGGATGACATTTCTGAAATAGACAAAAAGTATATGGAGTTCGGAAGACAATTTGAGCAGAAATTTCTTAACCAGGGTTTTGAGGGAAACAGAGATATGCTTGAGACATTGGATACCATGTGGGAGCTTCTAATGGCACTGCCAAGAGAGGAGCTCGACAGGATCAAGCCTGAGCTGTTTGACAAGTACTATGGCAAGAGGTAGTTGATATGATAGAAGTCACTTATACCAAAACCAGCCTGATGGCTGCCCAGAACTCTCTTGAGCTTTCTGAGAAGGGCTTTGAGCTGCTGGATAAAAAGAGAAATGTACTCGTAATGACAATGATGAGCTTTATTGAGAAGGCGGAAGCCATTCAAAAAAAGGTAGTGGTGGTATTCCGCGATGCCTATGAGGCACTGCAGACCGCCAACATCACAATGGGTATAAGCAATGTGGAACAGATAGCGGAATCGATATCTGAAGCTTCAGGCTTTGAAGTGCTGGATAAAAGCGTTATGGGGGTTGAAATACCTGAGATAAAGCATGAAGAGGAGAAGCTTACCCATTACTACAGCTTTTATCATACAAACACAGCTCTTGATGTAGCCATGCAGAAGTTCCATGAAGTGAAGCTGCTGCTGTATGAGCTTTCGGAGGTAGAGGATTCTGTATATAAGCTGGCCATGGAGGTCAAGAGGACGCAGAAAAGGGCAAATGCCCTGCAGAATATCCAGATACCGAAATACAGGGAAATGGTGGGAAAGATTCTGGAAGTACTGGAGGAGCGTGAGAGAGAAGATTTCTTCAGGCTGAAGGTTGTAAAGAAAAAAGGTGAAAAAAGATCTACCGTCACGCGGTAGCTCTTTTTTAGGTACGAGGTTACGGGGTAGGGGCGATTCATGAATCGCCCGTACAGGCTTCGAAGCTTTTCTGTAACTCTAGAGACTAGCGACTCGAAACTAGTGACTGTTTTATCCGAGCATCTTTTCCAGATCTGCTTTTGCATCTCCGCTTATAAGCTGGAGGTTGAAGTTTTTCTGCAGTACTTCTACTATGTTTGAAGTGAACCATTCAGGAGCTTTTGGCCCAATATGGATATTCTTCACACCCAGGTGGAGGAGTCCAAGAAGTATTGCCACTGCTTTCTGTTCGAACCATGATAGTACTATGCTGAGTGGAAGGTCATTCACGGAGCAGTTGAAGGCATCTGCCAGGGCAAGGGCTATTTTTACTGCTGAGCCTGAATTGTTGCACTGACCTAAATCGATATATCTTGGAATATTTGTGCCCGGCACTGTTCCGAAATCATGGTCATTGAACCTGAACTTTCCGCAGGAAGTAGTCAGGAGCACACAGTCCATTGGCAGGGAAAGCGCAAGCTCCCTGTAGTAATCCCTGCCCTTTGTCGGAGCATCGCAGCCTGCAATAACAAAGAACCTTCTGATTTTACCTGTCTTAACCGCTTCTATTATTTCCGGAGCTATTGAAAGCACTGTCTGGTGATGGAAGCCTGTAGTAAGGGTTTTATCCGATTCAATATTTACTGCCGGCAGTGAAAGGGCTTTTTCTATAAGTGGGGAGAAATCTTCATTCACTATTTTCTGCGCACCTTCTACTCCTGCTGTGCCATAAGTGAAGAATCTGTCCGTATATGTCCCTTTAACAGGCATAAGACAGTTTGTTGTTCCAAGTAACGCTCCCGGAAATTCTTCAAAGAGCTTTCTCTGATCATACCAGGCCTTTCCTACATTGCCTTTCAGATGACTGTATTTCTTAAGCTCAGGGTACCCATGGGCAGGAAGCATTTCAGAATGGGTATAAATATTGATCCCTTTTCCTTCTGTCTGCTTGAGAAGCTCTTCCAAGGCATACAGGTTGTGACCTGTGACCAGAATACTATGGCCTTCGATCTTATCCTGAGATATTGTTACGGGTGTTGGTACCCCTAACCTCGTTGTATGGGCCCTGTCCAGAAGATCCATTACCTTGACAGCGGCAGAACCTACTTTGAGCAGCATGTTGATATGCTCATTCAAATTGAAATTGGAATTTGTGAGTGACATATAAAGTGCTTCATGGGTTATGCCATCGACCTCCGGGTCTATACAGCCCATTTCTCTTGCGTGGGTAGCATAAGCAGCTATCCCCTTCAAACCAAATATCATTGTATCCTGCAGCGCTGCTATATCCTCATTTTTTCCGCATACGCCTATTTTTGTACAGCCACCATGGGGGGTTTGTTCACACTGATTACAGAACATATTATTTCCTCCTTAAATTGTAATGTCATAAATTATCTATAGTTGGATTTTACATGAAAATAGTGGCACTGGATGTGATATAAATCACATATAACGCTGATAATAATCATAAAAAGCTTCGCTTTTGGCGCGAGGCACGAGGTTTTAGCCGGGTGCTGAGTGGGCAATGGGGTGTGAGGGTCTATGTGTCAGGAAAAGTGATGGCTATTGCTTAAATGGAGATGATTAATTATAATGAAATAGTATAATCAACAATTACTGAGGAGGAGAGCCTGTGACTGAATATAAAGGCCGCTGGGATACAATAAAAGGACCGCTTTTGGTGCTGACGATCATAATTGCTATAGTATTCTTAATATATATATTTATGCCCAAAGGTTTTCTTGCTTACTTTTTTATTGGACTGCTATTGTTATTTGTACCCCTGACCTATAGTGGTCTGGTACTGAAGATCATGGCTGATGAAAAGAAGCTTGTCGTAGTACGGCCCTTTACAAGAGTGGCTGTCAGGTATGAGGATGTTGCATTGTGTGCTGTTCACGGTATTGATGAAGGCAAGTATCTTATCTATGCTTTTGTAAAACAGAGGTACCGCAGGGGATATGCCGTGAAGGGCATAAGGCCGAAGCTTCCCTTTGAGGAAGTGGTGAGAATAGCAAACAAAGATGAAAATGTTGACCTGGATATTAACTTCAACAGGGCAAAGAAAATTCCGGTTTCCTTCGTCGAGGATGGTGAGGAGCTTAAGGACAGGTTTTTAATGGAAGTAGGAAAGCATCATGTAAGAATAATGGACGATAAAGCGTAAAAGGCTGCTATATGCAGTCTTTTCTTGTTTTCCCCTATTGCAAAAATCCAAGACTGGTAATATAATTTATTTAGATATTTAGACAATTATCTAAATAATAGATTTATAAGAAGGGTGATTTTATGACTTTGATTAACCTGCCCTTTAAAGCTCTTTCGGATCCGACCAGGCGTGAAATCATCATGCTTCTCAAGGAGCGGGACATGACAGCAGGGGAGATAGCAGACAGGTTTGATATGACCAAGCCGAGCATATCACATCACCTTAGTATGCTGAAACAAGCTCAGCTTGTCCAGGATGAAAGGCATGGGCAAAATATCTATTATTCATTGAACACTACTGTATTTCAGGAAGTTATAAATTGGTTTTTTAATTTTGTCAATCAAAAAGAAGGGGGTACCAAAAATGAAGACAGGGAATAGCAGCACAAGAAAGGATTGGCTGCTCATACTACTGATATTAGCAAGCTTTGGTATAGCAATATATTTTTATCCTGTTCTTCCGGAGAGAGTGCCGAGTCATTGGAACATATACGGTGAAATAGACGGATATTCTTCGAGATTTTTCGGGGCCTTCGGCCTGCCTCTAATGAATATCGGAATGTATTTTATGTTCCTGATTATTCCGAATCTGGACCCGAAGAAAAGTAATTATAAAGCCTTTGAAGGTTCCTATCATTTGATCCGTGTGGTGATGCATATTTTTATGATAGGTTTACAGATTCTCATATTGGCTGCTGTCATGGGTTACGGGATCAATGTTTCGTTAATAGTGAAATTAAGTGTTTCAATGCTTTTAATTCTGACCGGAAATGTAATGGGAAGGTTCAAGCATAATTATTTTGTAGGGATAAAAACTCCTTGGACACTGGCCAATGAGGAAGTATGGAGAAAAACACATAGAATGGCGGCTTTTGTATGGGTTGCCGGCGGAATTGTATGTGCTGCTTCTTCCTTCTGGAATAGTGCCGCAAGTGCTGTACTCTTTTTTGTGTGTATTATGGCATTGGCCTTTGTTCCGGTCGTATACTCCTATATTGAATACCGTATGCTTACCAGGGAAAAGTAAAGGCTGAATTATGGGCTAATATTGAACGGCATATATGCGAAGGCATATATGCCGTTTCCTTTCAACATAACAACTATTTAGCAGCAATTCGATAAAATGTATTAATTTACATGTTAAAATGCAACAAAAATGCAACAAAAATCGTCATATTTCATGATATAATCAATTTATATAAAAGCTTCCATTGAAGCATTTTAACAACCAAGGAAGCTTTTATGAAACTCGCTTACGGGGCATGACAAATTAATGTGGAATTGATGCCCCTGCTCGTTTTAAAATATATGTAAAAAATAGTGAGGTGCCTATGAAAGGGAAGAAACTGATTGCTGTAATTGTCACGCTATTATTCGTATTAAGTTTTGCTGTCGGCTGCATGTATAATCAAGCTGCGTCGGCAATAACCACTAACCCGTTGCCTGCCCCTGCGGCGCCTGCTCCGGCAGAACAGCCCGAGGCAGCATCTACTCCGGCTGCTTCGGAAAAACCTGTATCAGTAGAAGCGGATCAGGATGAGGCTGTTAATGTAGTATACATAAGTGCGAGCAAGCTTAAAGTAAGGGAAACCGCTGAAGTTGATGCAAAGGTTCTGGATAATCTTATCAAAGGCACTGCTGTGGATATAATTGAGGAAAAGAAGAATGATGACGGACTACCCTGGTATAAGGTGAGCTATGACAGCACCAAGGAAAAAATGGAAGGCTGGATAGCTGCTGAGTATACTGTTAAGGATAGGACGGAGCTTTTGAGCGAGTCTTTGAAAAAGCTTGACTTCTCACCACAGGATAAAACTTATGAATACCCCGGTAATCCAAGGGTGGAGGCAAGAGGGATATATCTCACAAAATACTCTGCTTCCAATGATAGATTGGACAGGCTTATAGAAATGACAAAAAGGACTAAGATCAATACTTTTGTTATAGATGTGAAGGATGATAACGGGCATATGCTTTTCCCGACGAAGGCTGCAGAAAAATACAGCCCTGAAGCTAATAAACATGCTACTGTGAAGGACATATCGGCATTAATGAAAAAGCTTAAGGATAACAATATCTATACTGTTGCCAGAATAGTCTCCTTCAAGGATCCTACATATACAAAACAACACCCGGACAGGGCTATAATATATAAGGACAGCGGGAAGCCCTTCACTAACAGTGACGGACTTATATGGGCATCTGCCTATGACAGGACACTGTGGGAATATAATCTGGAAGTGTCAAAGGAAGCTGCAGAAGCAGGCTTCAATGAAATACAATTTGATTATGTAAGGTTTCCGGCATCAAACGGCGGGAGACTGGACAAATCCCTGGACTATAGGAATACTACAGGAGAAACAAAGCCACAGGCTATACAGGATTACCTGAAATATGCAAGAGAGCAGCTGGCTCCGCTAAATGTATATATTTCAGCAGATATATACGGTCTTGTAGGTTCAGTGGCTGATGATATGTCATTGGGGCAGTACTGGGAGGCAGTGAGCAATGTGGTTGATTATGTATGTCCTATGATGTATCCAAGCCATTATGCTAATCAAACTTATGGTTTATCAGTTCCTGATGCATATCCGTATGAAACGATATATCATTCTGCTAAGGATTCGGTAGCCCGTAACAAGAATATCAGGACGCCAGGGACAATAAGGCCATGGATACAGGACTTTACAGCACCATGGGTAGCGGGCTATATCAAGTATTCGGACAAGCAGGTAGAGGATCAGATAAGAGCCCTTGAGGAAAACGGCATAAAGGAGTATCTGCTCTGGAATGCAGGAAATAAGTATTCCGAAGGAGCAGTAGCAGACTAAATATGGAAAGCAAAAAGCGGAGAGTAATCTCTGCTTTTTGCTTTCTGTTGCGCATTACGGATTACGCGTTTCGCGGTTCAAGGGTGTCTTCGAAGTTTTTAATTACTCCGGGCAGGAATTTGCGCTTGTGACTATCTTTATTTTACAGCTCTTCTTCTGCTTTTAAAGAAGGAATTGTACAGCCTTGAGCTTTTTGATGCGGCCGACATTCTGAAAAAGGGGTTGTTATACATTGTATTTTTTATTATAGGGAGCCCTAAAGCTTTTACCAGAAGATTTATTTTTGCATTATCCATGGTATTCATTGATTTACGGAACTCATGGAACTTGACGATATCTTCAAATATAGGCTTTGAAAGAGTAACATAGTCCTTTCCGTATGTAATCGCATGAGCGGCAAGCATCCCGCTTTCTATCGCATTGAGAGATCCGCAGCCTATCAAATCATCTGTAAAGCCGGCGGCATTCCCGACGAATAGTATGTTGCCCATTTGAATAGGCTGCACAAAGCCGCAGTCATGTTCAGTATCTGTAGTTATGGATATGTGATAATTGATATTCTCCTTGAACAGGAACTGTTTCCAGTAGTAATCCAGTTCATAGCCGGTTATTCCGTTCACGATCTGAACAAGGCTTGCTTCTCTATCACTCATGGGGATGAGATAGCAGAACCCGTTTTTTCCATAGCTGTTATCCAGCCACATGATGATTTCTGTAGGCTTGAATTTCCCCAGGATTAATGCAATTCTGGCATGGGCGTTAAAGGTCTCCGTCCATATACCAAGGTTTTTTGCAGTGGAACTAAGGGCATTTGCTATAACAACATAATCAAATTCATTTTTGATATCTTCAGCTTCAATATATTTATCAAAGGTCACAGGACTATCCACATAGTTCAGCAGTTGTTTTTCCAGAGCGTAATTGGGATACCCTCTCCTGAATATATATCCGAGGCTTCCTCTTTCAACAGCCCTATGGTCGGGTGAAAGCATGACAATTTTCTTTATATGATTAACAGGCGTCAGTTCCAGAGCATATTCCTTCTTAAGATACTTCAAAGGGTCCATTATCGGCCTGTTTATGACCCTTGGCCATATAGTCGAGTAATCAAGAGACTCTCCTACATGGGCTCGCTTTTCAAAAATAATCGGTTTTATCCCGTGCCTTTCCAATCCGATGGCGCAGGATAGGCCGGACAAGCCTGCACCAATTATTGCCACTTTCATTTTATTCACCTCTAAACATGGTCATTTCAACTGATTAAAGTATAATATCCGCAAAGCTGCAAAAAATATTTATTGTAATTGTTGTGGTAGTATTTACCGGCTGTCTGCCGGATAATGAAAAGGGGATGGTGACATGGATGAGTTCTCGCAGGAATATGTACTCAGCATAGTATTCAGGAACTCAATAGACAAGGAAGAGCTTCTGCTCAAAAAATATGACGAATATTATGACATTATAAAAAACAAGGAGCTCAGGGAAATAATAAAGGAATTCAAGAAGACCTCACAGGAACATTTGAAGGTGATGAAGGAGAAAATGATAAAGCTGAAGATACAATAGGGGAGTGACAATATGGAAGATATAGATATTCTGAAGGATATCCTTCAGTACAGGATCATTAACCAGGTATCATACAATGAAAACCTTGTAAACGTAAGAAATCCTGAAGTAAGGAGTACCTTTACACAGTTGAGAGACGATGAAATGAGGGATATAGTCAGGCTGCAGCAGAAAATAGAAAGAAACAAGGGCAAGGTGGGTATAATAGCAAAGATTGTACCAAAGAAGCCCAAGTTCTAAAGCGAGCAGTATGCGTGGCTTTTTTAGAATGTTAGGAGGTAATGGATGGAATGGCAAATATTAGCTCTAGTAAGCTGGGTGCTATTTTTACTGCTTGTTGATTGTTCAGCTTTGAAGTGTAACATTTGGTGTGGTCTGGTAGCTGTATTACTGCAAATTTTTGTGGACAACATCGGTGTCTCTCATGGACTGTATGAGATTCGGAAGTGCAGCTTTTGTATCGCACATTCAAGCTTTTTCTTCACTATGGGGCCTATAATAGTCATAGGAACTCTAATGCCTCAATACCATCCGAAAACAAGGGTCTTGAGGATTTTGAACGTCTTAATGCTTACGGCGCTTTATACTCTTCAGGAGATACTTCTGCTCGCCAGAGAGAATGTGGTATACAATAACTGGCATTTTGCAGACAGTGTGGGAGTGAATTTAGTGTCTATGGTTTTCCTAAGCTGGTTTATAATGATAGTAATGAATAGAGGCAGTGAAAAAGGAGACATGTCATGAGTATCTATTTATTCACTCTATTGACGGTAGTAATAGGGTTTCTGGTTTTTGCATGGTTTAAAGTCCTGAAAAAATACGGAGGATACAATTAATGAAGGTTGCTATTATAGGTGCGGGACTTGCTGGACTATACTGTGCTCATGAACTGGAAAGACTTGGAATTAAACCTGTTATTTATGAGAAGAACAGCTATATAGGAGAAACGATAAACCATGTCACAGGAGTTCTGGATATCTCACACAGGCCGATACCCGATCTGATAAAATTTCTGAAAAAGAACAATCATATTGATGTACAGCCCCTTGCACCTCTTAATGTACTGGAGCACCATTCTCCCAATGTGACTACCACCATACGCGGTTCTTTCGGATATCTTTTCAAATACTCCAAGGATGCAGATTCCTTGAAGTGTCAGGTGTACAGCAAACTCAGGAACACAAAGGTCCATCTGTGTGAGATAGGTGATTATATAACTCTTTCACAGAAATATGATTATGTTGTGGTTGCGAACGGAAACTCCAGCTATGCAGAAGAATCAGGGGTCTGGCAGGACTGGCTCAGGACCTATGTCAGAGGCGCAATAATACTTGGCGATTTTGATCCCAACAAGCTTATCGTATGGATAAATAAGGATTATTGCAAGAACGGATATGCTTACATGACACCCTTTGACCGGCACAGGGCGTCTATAGTATTAATAACTACCGATGTCAATGAGAAGGAGATAGACCGGTACTGGGAACTGTTCCTGTACGGGGAAAGTATCAAGAACCCCATAGTAGAGGAGTTTACCCTGGTGCACAAAAGCGGCTTTGTATACCCTCATCAGTTGGGTAATATTATATTCGCAGGCAATGCAGGGGGAGGGGTGGAACCATTCCTGGGATTCGGGCATCTGAATGCAACGGTAATGGGCGCTGCTGCTGCAAGGACAATTGCATTGGGCTGGAGCTATGAAAAACAGATCAAGGACATTATGAAGAGAAATGATGAGATGCGGAGACTCAGAATGATGTTCAATACCATGACCAATGATCAGTATGATATCCTGATGACAGGCTTAGGGCTTCCAGGTATCAAGCAACTACTGTACTCGACTAATATTACCGTGTCTAAGTATGGTGCATTCGCCAGCAGATTTATATTGAAGAAGTCACATAGATAAGGAGGCTTGCTATTCAAAATCAAAGACCTCTTTTTTTCAGGCTGTTGAAAAAAAGATTTATCCAGACGAAGGTAGCAATATAAGTTACTATGGACCAGGGGAAGACTCTCCAGCCTGTAAGCACCACTGTCCGAGTATAAATGCTTGCCAGTTCAAAAAGCAGCATGAATGCAACCCATACAGCGGTGTATATGGCGGCAGGATAAGCTTTCTCAGGCAGGAATATTATATATATGACATTAATTACCGGGTAAAGAAGGACTGATGCCAAGATCAAGTATGCAAGTGAATCTTCCGGATTTATGTAGTAATACAACCCGGCATATTCACCCAATGAGATTTCATAAAGCAGTGAATAACCTATAGCAGCTATAGTGATCATTATATGCTTAAAGGTCAAAGGCCTTTTTGCAGTACATATGAAGAGAACTATCCATGTTGCTGCTATTGAAGTATAAAAAAAGGTAGTCGCCATATAGAACCCTCCTTAACTTCCTTACAAATGAGTAGTATAACCCCGCAGAGAGCAAATATTCCATTGCTGAAGGAGGAAGCCGGATTTATATATGAAGTATTGAATACTTAAGTATAATACCCGGCATAATAAAGAAAGCGCACTAAACCACTTTTTTAGGTTGTGGAGGAAGTATTTTGGAGAAAGAAATAAAGAAATTTGCACACGTATCGTCAATAGCTTCTGCTGCTTTATTGATGGTCATAATAGTATCCTCTCTCAGTCTGATACCAATCTATCTTGTCATATACCGCAGGATAATAATATATGTTATTATTGCAGCCTCGGCGGCTTTTTTGCTTTTATGGCTGGTATCCAGAGAGATGGTTAAAGCAAACAGGTCAGGCAGTGCAAGGGGGCTGAGCATATATGCCCTTAGGCTGGGGATGAGACTGGTGCTTCCTGTCTTCATGTATTTCACAGGACTTTTTAAAGGGGATAAGGACTGGCTCGGTAGGATATATATAAGCATCAACAACCTGGTAGTAAGGTATGGGCTTTTAAAGAAACCGATGGTCCAAATGCTTGTACTCCTCCCCCACTGTATGCAGAATAAGGATTGCAGCTGCAGGATCACCGAAGATATTCGAAATTGTCTCAGATGCGGCGGCTGTAAGATTGGAGAAGTAGCAGCCATATTGGAGAAGTTCGGTATCAGAGCAGCTGTGGCAAAGGGGGGGACAGCAGCCAGGAATATAGTAAAGGAATTCAGGCCGGATTTTATTCTTGCCGTTGCGTGCGAGAGAGAGCTTGTAAGCGGTATAGGGGATGTAGGTAGTGTGCCGGTCATAGGTTTCATTAATCAAAGGCCTAATGGATATTGCACAAATACTACAGTAGATATGGCACAGTTGAAAAAAATGCTGAATGAGTTATTGGGAGATAGCTCCGGAATCCGGAACGAACAGCTGCGGGATGCCCGGTATGAACCCCGGGAGTTGTAGCATGGCTATTGCTTATTTACCATATATTATATAATATTTAAGTAAGAAGAATATTATAAAGGAGAACTGAAATGAGTTTTTATGTTAGAGTATTCTCCCAGGTGGAGGATTTTCCGTCCTTATATGCGATATGTGATGAGCTTAAGGACTCGGGCTATGAGTTTGCCACATCCCCCGGCAAGGGTGAGCCTGAATTCGAAGAAACAGACTGGAGAAATATGGTCCTCCAATATGATGAAAGCTCCAAGCCCATTGAGATGGATAGGGATACAAAGGAGCATGAAGAAAGTGTGTTCAAAGAGGAACAGGAAGAATTCCTGGAGGCAATTAAAAAGCTGCCTTACGGCAAAGGCCAGAAAAAAGCTCTGGAAATAGTAAAGAATGCCGAACAGATATATGCTTTTGAGGTAGATGAAGATATCACTGAGGAAGGTTGGGATTTCCTCGAATGCATACTGGATTTTATCTGTGATGCTACTGACGGTTATGTACAGGTGGACGAGGAAGGCATCTATGATAAGGATGGGGAATTGCTTGTGGAAATAGAATAGTATATTCGCCATGCACAAACTGTCGAAAATTGCCGATATCATATATAAGCATGATCTGGCAGCTTTATCTAAGGCATGGAGATTTTACAGCAAGAATGCTTGTTGGGGGGAGCTTTAATGAAATATGAGGGGGTACAAATAAGAAAAGCAATTCTGCTTTGGTGCATACTGCTATTCATAAGCCTGCTCCTGGGATATTCCATATACAACGCCTTTTCGAACCGTATTTATGCTAATGTGTTTGATTCCATGAACAATAATCTCCGGTTTGCTGAAAGCACATATGATGTATATATGAGCCAGATGAGGATGGGAATGCTCCAGGCGTCGGTAGAGCCGGGGATAAAAGAGCTTATACTTAAAAGGGATGAGGTTGCCCTCAGGGATATGTTGAGAGCGTGGGGGAACCACAGATATTACGTAGATGAATGGTATGTTATGGGCAGGGATGGAAGTATTATTTCCTCTGCAAGCAAAACAGGCGGTCTGCTTGCGATGCCTGGGGGAAGGACCGGAATACAAGGCGTCATAGAGCAGGCTTTTTCACAACGAATGGTTGTTTCCGGTACAGAACTGATGCAAGTTGATGATAACGCAGACGAATACACCCTTATACAGTACGTGATAGTACCGGTGCTTGAGAATGAGGAGCATGCCATAGGCGGTATCGTAACAGTAATGGATCTCAATGAAGACAATAATATCACAGGGAAGATAATGGACGGTACAGGCATGCACAGTGTCATAGCGGCAAAGGACCGGATAATTGCCAGCAGTTTTGAATCCGGATTGTACAAGTATAATATAGGAGATAACCTGCCCGGGGAGATACGGGAGGAAGTCCTGGAAAAAGGGATCCCGTTTATTGGGAGGCTGGAGATATATTACAGCCGGATGAATGATAATAATTCATATTTCGGTGCATTCAGACCGATCAGGGATATTGGCGGTAGTATAATAGGGGCTCAGGGTATCATATATTATAACCGTTTAGCTGAGGTTACTCTTGGACAGATCAGGGATTTTACCATTATTGTGGTCATACTGCTGACCATGGTTTTTTCAATAATAGCATGGGCTTATCTGAAATCACAGTGGGTTCTCCTTAAGGAAAAAAAGCTCTCAAACAGGCTGGGTATCCAAAAACGGTTCTCAGATCTGATAAGACAAGCTTCCAGTGAAGATGAGGTATATGACATTTTATTCGATATGCTTAAAAAGGATGGCAATATCGTTCAAGCTGTAGTGATGAAAAAAGAATATAATGACAGGCAGTTGTCCATATATAGGGCTATGTATAATGAAAAGCTTGAAGATATAAAAAACAGGAGCATAAATGAGGAAAACTGCTGGGCTGTAAAAACAGGTAAGGAGTTCGTTCATAACGATAATGATGATTTCAATTGTAATGGATTCTGCAAGGGGCCGGAAAGCTATACCTGCCTCCCGATAATACTGGGAGGAATTGTATCCGGCATCATACACCTGCAAAGCAGCAGGAAGAACTATTTTACCGAAGAGATCATATCCGAGATAAGGATATACATTGATACCATTACACCTGTCATCAGCAATTTAAGGCTTTTGGACAGCCTTAACAATATGGCTTCCATAGATACCTTAACAAAAGTATATAACAGAAGGTATCTTGAAAAGCATACCGAAGAGCAGATCAGGATTTCCAAGGACAGAAATCTGCATTTTTGTATGATAATGGTGGATATAGATTTCTTCAAGAGATTTAATGATACATATGGTCATGATGCGGGGGATTATGTATTGATACATTTTGCCGACACATTGAAGTCTAATATACGGGAAGGTGATATAGTATCCAGATATGGCGGAGAAGAATTTGTCATAGTACTTTCCCATACTAACCTTTATGGAGCGTATAAGGTTGCTGAGAAGCTGAGAAAAAAGGTGGAGGATATGTCTCTGGCTGCCATAAACGAAGAGAACCCCCCAAAAATCACCTGCAGCCTGGGGATATCCTGTTATCCGCTGCATGGCAATAATATGGACAAGCTTATACAGTCAGCAGACAAGGCTCTTTATGAAGCTAAGAACACAGGCAGGAACAAGACCTGCACCTACGGAGGGGAAAAGGACCAGGACATTATGACAGTATAGCTCCCAGTGTAATATAAATGTACTTAATTGGATATATAAATAATTAAGGTAAAAACTTAGAAATGGAGGGATCGGGATGAATGATATTGTTTCTATGGTTGCCAAACATGTCAACACTCTTAGGGTAGAGGATAAGATTTTTGCGGCAAGCAGGGAAGCAGGCAGCGCTGTTCTTCAGTTTGGCAAGGAGAAGGTAGTGAACGCTACTGTAGGCTCTATACTGGATGAGGATGAAAAACTGGCGATTTTACCAACTGTACTTGGAACCTTAAGAAATCTTACTGATACTGAATTTGCCGCCTACGCCCCTATACTCGGGACACCGGATTATCTCGAGTCGGCAATTCAGGCCACCTTCAAGGAGTACAGGCCTGAAGGATATATAAAAGCAGCGGCGACTCCGGGAGGGTCAGGGGCTATAAGGCATACCATCTGGAATTACTCGGATATAGGCGATACAATACTGACCTCCGATTGGTTCTGGGGTCCCTATAAAACTCTCGCTGAAGAAAACTTAAGAAAACTTAAGGCATTTTCCCTCTTTGATGATGAAAAAAAATTCAATTTGCATTCCTTCGGGGTAAAAGTAGGTGAACTGCTCAGCAGACAGGATAGTCTTGTTATCCTATTGAATTCACCGGCACAGAATCCGACAGGCTATGCATTAAGTGATGATGAATGGGGACAGGTCATAGAGCTGATCAGAAGAGCAGCTGCGGATGGCAGCAAGCGGATCGTACTGATCTGTGACATAGCTTATATAGACTATGCCGGCAGAGCGGAAGCCACCAGGAAGTTCATGGGACTCTTCTCCGGGCTGCCTTCCAATGTGCTTGTCATAGTAGCCTTCAGCATATCAAAGAGCCTTACAATGTATGGGCTTCGTACGGGAGCTGCTGTCTGTGTTAGCTCAAACAAGGATGTAGCGCAGGAATTCTCGGATGTTTTTGAAGTCTCCAACAGGGGAACCTGGTCTAATGGAACAAGATGCGGTATGAAGCTGCTTTCTGAGATTATGAATAATAAAGAATTGCTCCTGAGGGTGGATGAAGAACGGGAAGAGCTGAGACAGCTGCTGGAGAAAAGGGCAGGAGTATTCATTGAGGAGGCGGAAGCCAGCAAGCTTGATATATGCCCTTATAAGGCAGGCTTTTTTGTTACGATACCTGCCATACAGCCGGAGGAAAGCTGCAGCCTGCTGAAAAAAGACAACATATTTGCTGTACCGATTTCCAGAGGTATAAGATTTGCCATATGCTCAGTACCACTTTATAAGATGAAGGGCATTGCTGGTAAAATCAAAGGAGCTGTACAATAGGTGCGAGGATTCGAGGAATGTTCGGGTATTCCTTGCGGATCTAAGTACGGGTAACACGGGACACACGGATGTTGCACGGAGAGACACGGTTATTATATATTGTCTTATACCGGTACATTAGTGAATATCGATACTTGCTTCATTATTGAATATCATTAAATTTTCCCCGCCGTGTGTTCCGTGTAGTTTCCGTGTTTTCCGAAGGAAATCCGTGTTACCCGTTCTCTTTGTTATATAAATATATGGATACATATTATCGTGAGACTTGCACTTTCCAATGTTCATTTCATATTACTGGTATTATCATGAATAAGTTGGGAGGTAGTCAAGTGGACAAAAAGTTCAAATGCCCCATGATGTGCGGTATGCAGATGATGTATCAGGCGGAGCCCATGGATATGGAACCTGAAATGCCTATGGTTGAAGAGATTGAAATGGATAATTACTATGAAGATGAAGAGGACGACAGACAGTTTATAAAAATGTACCCTGAAAGCTGCAAAAAAATTATGGTCTATGTGAAAGTGGAAATTGACAGAATGGAAGAAAAGGATCATATGATGCACGAAGAACGGCCTGACAGGGATATGATAAATATGATGGCTGACAATGCATATGGCAGAATGGTGAAGGAAATGCCTGAAATGGCTGAGGAGGAAGGGGCCAGACAGTATCCGGGAAGAAGATTTTCAAGAGATCTTCTGCGCCTGCTCCTGCTGAATGAGCTTTTCAGAAGGAGACGCAGACGTAGGAGAAGGGATTACTACGGTTATCCATCCGGTGGGTATGATTTTGGCAACTATTATTAAAGTTTTAAATAACTAAGCGGTTTCCGCTTAGTTATTTAATATTGTGCCGTTTGTCTCGTCAACCTTGAACATCTGTTCACCGAGAAACTCTACGGTAATGCTTCCGTTTGTCCATTGGGCTATATCTTCTACAAATCTGTCCTTTTGTTCGGATAAAGTCAGTACTCTCATGGTGACATTTTCAAGATATTCGGTATTCTCAATGATATAATCTTTTTTTGAAAGCTCATATTGCAGCTTGCTTAAAAAAGAATAATCCATACGGAGCTGATGTACTGCAAAAGGTTGTACTCCAATAGTACCGGCGGCTTTTATACCTCTTACGGCGCCCTCTGTGTAGGCCCTGATGAGTCCTCCTGCGCCAAGCAGTATACCTCCGAAATATCTGGTGACAATTACAATAGAGTTTGTAATTTCACTCTTCTTCAATACTTCCAATATAGGGACCCCTGCAGTTCCCGAAGGCTCTCCATCGTCACTGGAACGTTGGGTATTCATAGATTCCCCTAAAATATAAGCATAGCAGTTATGTGTTGCGTCATAATGCTTTTTTCTGATGCTGTTCAAAAACTGCAGAGCCTCTTCCTCCGAATACACAGGCTGAACATAAGATATAAACTTTGACTTTTTTTCTATAAAAAACGCATCTGCATAACCCTTTAGCATTCTATAACTGACTGCCATAATATCACCTTCATAATAATTATCGTATATAATTATATAATAAATGCAAAAAAATCACCATTGCAGAAAATATAAAGATTTTTATGCCGCAGGCAGGGAAATTATAATAATGTGTCTTACATAAGACGTTAGTATTTAGTCGCTAGCCACGAGTCACTAATCTCTAGATTCCTGGGTATTCCTTATGAGTATAGGCTTAGCTCAGCCTTCGAAGCTCTACCCAATCTAGTTACTAGAGTCTCGCGACTAGTGACTGAAAAATGTTGGAGGTTAATTAAGTATGGACATTAGAATATGGTGTGAGTTCACTCCTCCCGGGGAAGTATGCGAAAAGCATATAATCGAGGCGCTTAAGAAATATGATGTGACCTTGAACTATAAGCTGGAGTACGGGCATGACAGCGAAGAATTCTACGATATGATCAAGACGTACAACGATAACGGTGTGCCGGTATCTGTCTGGGCAACTCTTTCTGATGAAATGGGGTACTGGATAAATGAAAGGAATGCAGAGCAGTTTGACAGATATGTCAGGGAACTGGTAGAGAAGCTGGAACATAAGGCTCTGAAAATAAAAGGACTGTGTGTTGACCTGGAATCACCCCTAAAGGATATAAAAAACCTGAGTGAACCCAAGAGTGTAATCGGTCCTTTTGTAACATATGCGAAAATGCTTACCGCAAACCTGAACAAGCAGCGTTTTAATGCTGCCAGAAAGACTTTTGCGGAGACTGCCCATTATTTGCACTCAAAGGGGCTTGAGAGCTATGCTGCCTGTATAAGACACTGCTACTATGATATAAGGTTCAACTCTGAGCTTATACAGAATGCTCTTGAAATTCCGGTATTCGATGTGGATTGGGATAAATACAACCTGATGTACTATGCAACCATGATAAGGAATGAAATGAAAAAGATCAAGAAGGTGGATGTGGATTATCTGATTTATCATCAGGTATCACATCTGAAGGAGGTACTTAAGGATAAGCTGGCCATTTCAGTAGGTGTTACAAACATAGGAAAGCTTGGCAATGAACCTTACTATAATGATATAAGTGTATTTGAAAAGGATATGGGGATATTGAAGGGAATAGGCATAGACAGTTTTTCTCTTTTCAGCCTTGATGGTATAAGAGAGGGGAACAAGCTTCTGGAATTCCTTGATGCAATGCACAGGGCGAAGCCCTATAAACCGAAGATGTGCAATTATGTAATCAGGAATGAAGTGCTTTCAGAACTGCTTTTCAATATAGGCAAAGCTTATTATTACTTGAGGGTATAATTACATTCTGTGTAATATTATGTATAATAAGTATATATTTTGTCAAATAAAAGTAGTATAATGTTTATAGATATTACAGAAGAGGTGAATGTATATGAAGGTTATGAATGTTCCCTCCAGTATTCTGAAATCAGGTATGATAATTTATGAGGATGTCTATAATGATGCAGGTGCTGCGATCCTTATGAAAAATACCATTCTGGACAAATGGCATATTGAAAAAATAATACTTAATGATATTGAAAAAATCAAAATAAAGCTTACAGAAAATGATGGGCTTTATGCAGCAAAGGAAGAAATAAAAAGTGTCTATAATCAGGAGAATGTAGTAAGCTTCAGACAGAAATATGAAAACAAAGTCGATGAGGTCACCCATATCATAAAGGAAATTGGAAGAGGAGCCGCTGTAGACGTCAATATAGTCAACCAGATAAGCAGACACATAATAAAAGAGTTCGGTACCGTAAGTGAAGTAATAAACTATCTTCACTTTGTAAGACCCATGGATGATTATACATACTCTCATTCACTGAATGTGTCACTTATGTCGATTATAATAGCCAAGTGGCTGAAGCTCAGCGATGCAGAGATTGATGAAATTGCAACAGCAGGACTGCTGCACGATATAGGCAAAACCAAAATATCAGAAAAGCTGTTATTGAAGCCGGGTAAGCTCACAGGCCAGGAGTTTGATGAACTGAAGCGGCATCCTGTTCTGGG
This sequence comes from Clostridia bacterium, assembly GCA_035627615.1. GTDB lineage: Bacteria > Bacillota > Clostridia > Lutisporales > Lutisporaceae > BRH-c25. The sequence continues at coordinate 19,456 of DASPLL010000041.1, read as the reverse complement.
ATATATGATGATGGAAAATGTAAAAGACGCTACTTTGAACATGAAATATGCGGTACTGATGCATCACGAGAAAATCGATGGCTCCGGCTATCCGGTAGGAGCAGTTGATGAGGAAATACCGCTTTTCCCTAAGATAGTGGCAATTGCCGACATATATGACGCAATGACCTCCAACAGATCGTACAGAAACAGGATGTGTCCCTTCGAGGTAATCAAGAACTTCGAGATGCAGACCTTTGGTAAGCTGGATACAAGGATACTTACAGTGTTCATGAGTAACATTGCAAATACCTATATAGGCGATTTCGTAGAGCTGAATACAGGAGAAATCTGTGAGATAGTATTCATAAACCCAAATAGGGTATGGCAGCCTATTGTAAGGTTTGGTGATGAGTTTATCGATCTATCCCATGATAATGATAAGAGGTTTATAAAAGCAATAGTTTAACGGTTAAAATAAGCACTAGACTATGGAAGGTGATTAAATCCATAGTCTTTTGTATTATATGGCATAGCTTGGGCAAATAATAGTCATAAGGAGAAATACATTGTTTCAGGGGTGAATACAGTGAAAAGATACTTATGTTATTTTGCCACTATGCTCCTTGTTCTGACCATGACAGATATGTTTCTCGGAGGGGCAATACTCAGATTCGGAGAGCAGGAACCGGAGGACATATCAGCCAGTTTGAGCGGTTTGAACGGTGCAGACAGTCAATTCAGGAGACAGAAGGAAACAGAAGAGGATGACGCAAAGGAATTGGGCGAGCTTATTGCAGCAGAATCCTGTGAGTTTGTACGGGCAGCTTTCAGCCGGGACAGGGCCAAGGTCGTCAGTATGCTTTCGGAGGGTACGGAGTACCTGGTCTCGGAGGATAATTCCAGCTATATAAGATATGCGACAGGGGACTTGCATGTGGAAGGCTATATGGCAACTGACAGAAAGCTGGAGGTGGTCACACACAACTGGTACGTCATAGAGGACGATGGAACAATAATCTCCGGTGTGCAGGTGAAAATAGAAGGGGAACAGGACTTCCAGACATGGTACATTCACTATAGGAAAAGCTTTGATGAGTGGAAGGTATTCATGCTGGAAAATGGAATTTAAACACAGCTATATGCTGCATCGGATACTATAACAGGGCACAGAATGTAATGGATTTATGATCGGACATGTAGTAGAATTGATTTATGGATTAATGGGAAGGCAGAACAGACCGGTGAGAATTTAGGGAGGCGTTTCAATGGAGGTATATGCGATAAGGGATAATGATCTGTTTGAAGCAACCTTTGAGGATATGAGCAGGGACAAGGAATCTAAATTTTGGATGATATTAACTCCCGAAGAGCTGTGTGAGAATAATGGATTTTTCAAATTTCACAATTCTTCTGTGGAGGAATGCATAAGCTCCAAGCAGAATCCAAGGCTGGAAGTGTATGATGAGTTCAGCTTTGGTGTAATAAACATAATGGACAAGGAAGTGTCCGGTAATGAAAAATTCTGGCTTACTGCCAGAGAATTGGATTTCTATCTTACACCAAGATATTTGATTTTGGTGTCTAAATCAAAGAATAGATTGATAGAAGAAGTAAAGAAGGAAGTATTGGATAACGACAGTACATTCACAAACTACGCTGTGAATTTGTCAAAAATCCTGTATGTATTGCTTCACAGGCTGACTTCCATGGATAATGTCATACTCAAGGAAATTGAGAGCAGGATAGCCCTGCTGGAGGAACAGGTCATGAAGGAAGCCCGCAAGGATTTTCCCAGGAAGATAATTGAGTTGAGAAAGCAGCTGCTTTTTTTGAAACGGTATTATGAGCCCCTGCTGGATATTGCAGAAGGTCTGGAGGAAAATGAGAACGGGCTGATTGAAGAAGGTGCGCTGAAATACTTCGCCATACTTAAGAACCGCATGGAAAGATTGAATGATAATGTACTTCACCTGAGGGACTATGTGACTCAGGTAAGAGAAGCGTATCAGGCGCAAGTGGATATAAGCCTCAACCATATTATGAAGCTTTTCACTGTGATTACTGCTGTTTTTCTGCCTTTAACACTTATCGCCGGCTGGTATGGCATGAACTTCACGTATATGCCGGAATTGAAGTGGATATACGGCTATCCCTTTGTATTTGTCCTGAGTGCGATCGTAGCCGTGATAAGTCTGATATATTTCAAGAAGCACAAATATATATGACTCCCATATGGCAGTCGCTATTCACTGGTCGCTAGACCCAAGGAAAGGCTTCGAAGCAATAGCTTGATTCTAGAGACTAGAGACTAGTATCTAGCGACTATCATATCACCTGTAGTATCACACATTTCAGATACATTGACTCATCGGAGCCGTAAAGTACCGGATGATCCTTGGCCTGTGTCCTGAACTCCACCTGCCTTACAATTTTCCTGGCATCATAAGCTGCATCCTGTATCATCTCCATAAACAGGCCGGGGTACATATAGTGTGAGCAGGAGCAGGTTACAAGAAAGCCTCCCGGTTTTAATATCTTCATGCCTCTCAGGTTTATGTCCTTGTAGCCCCGGTAGGCTCCTTCCACAGCTGACTTGGTCTTACAGAAGGCGGGAGGGTCAAGTATGACTACATCGAATTGTTCGTTTGCCGTCTGATATTCCTTAAGCAAATCAAAAACATTCCCGACCACACCTTTTATCTTATCCTGCAGTCCGTTTACCGCTGCATTCCTCTTGACATATTCGATCGCATGAGCGGAAATATCCACTGCAGTGACTTCTTTTGCACCGTAGTATGCCGCATGGAGGGCAAACCCTCCGGTATGAGTGAAGGTATCCAATACCCGGGCATCCTTAACAAAGGGCCTCAACGCCGCCCGGTTTTCCCGCTGATCAAGGAAGTAACCCGTCTTCTGCCCGTTTTCTATGTCTACAAGCATTTTGATTTCATTTTCCATTATCGGAACTGTGGTATCAAAAGGCCCTTTGATAAAGCCCTTTTTCTGCTGAAGTCCTTCCTTTTCCCTTATCTTCACATCATTTCTTTCATATATGCCTTTTGGCTCCAATATTTCATCCAGAAGCTCCACAATAATATCCTTGTACTTTTCTATTCCAAGCGAGAGAGTCTGAATGCTCAGATAATCCCCGAACTTATCCACAATGAGAGCCGGAAGAAAATCCGCTTCTCCGAAAATAACACGGCAGCTTGAAGTATCCACAAGCTTCTTCCTGTAGTCCCATGCCTGCAGTATCCTTTTCCTGAAGAAAGCCTTGTTTATTTCTTCCTGCTCACGGGTCAACAATCTTACAAGTATCTTGGAATCCGGATTTATATAACCTCTTCCAAGAAAGTGATCCCTGAAGTCATAGACATCTACTATATCAGCGGGTTCGAAGCGGCCTTCCATTGATTTGACCTCATTGCCGAAAACCCAGGGATGTCCCAGCTGTATTCTCTTCTCCTCGCCCTTTTTCAAAACTATTTTGGCCATAGTTAACCTCCTCTTAAATGGCTTGAAGCTAGAAGTTCTTTGCAACTTAAATTATTATTCCCTAAATCTCTAATGGTTACAATTTATCAGTCATAGTTTTCCAGAGCCCATAATACCGTCTGGTATATAAGCCTGGCAGCCGGCCCGAAGGAGTAAGGCAGATTCAGCCTCTCGGTGTATTTATGGGCATCTTTTCCCATAGGGCCAAGGTTTAAGAAGGGTATATCCAGCTCTGAGATTGTATCCAGCGGAATGTTGTACCTGTCACCCCACAAAGGGAAATTTGCTTTCAGGCTAGCGGTGTCTATATTTTGGGGCAGGCTAAGATAGCTCATATCCGATAAACCCGGGAAGAAGCTTTCAACAGTAAAGCGCTCATTATACTCTTTTTCAGCGGTACTAACTATCTTTGAAACCACCCTTGCAATTATACTGTTATCCTTTACTATCTCTGAATGCGGATAATAAGGAGGTGCAAAGAAAAGCACTATCATCGGGTCTCTGTATGGGCAGAACTTATGTACTTCCCTGACTATGTCCAGGGATACATGCCTGAAGTCGGCTTCAGGAGCATTCTTCATATAACTGTCCATGTACAAGCGGAAATCTTTGCCTCTTGCATCCAGGCACATTTCATACAGCTCCCTGAAGGTAAGTACCATAGGTTTTGAGTTTGGAAGCCTGGGAATCCCACCGGTAAGCTCTTTAAGCTGCCGGGCTTTTGATTCCACATTGCCTATTACTTCTTCAAAGGCTTTTAGGGCTATAGTACGCAGCTTTTCAAGTACTTCCTCCGGGGAGGAGGTAAGCGTCATATAGTTGAAATACGTATAAGCCGAAGTAGGGGTCTGCACAGAGTAGGTACTTTTTGTATCGGACTGCTTAAGGCATACAGGGGCAGGGACTCTGGAACTTCCCCGGAAGTCGCACAGCTCAGGGTTCAGTTCTATATGCTCTATTAGCTTTGCAGTCAATAAATTAGGGTTAAAGCCTGAGAAAGGATCGCCTACATGGGTCTCTCTCCCGACACAGAAGAAGACTGGAAGCAGTTTTCCTATGGCTCCCGTATATATATATTTACTATCGTCACCGGGATATTTCGGGAAATAAGGCTCGGATACTATACAGCAGGTATACTCCAGCTTCCTTTCCTTTTTTAGAGTGCGGAGCAGTTCATCTGCGGCAAGCATTCCCACGGAATTGTTTTCTTCGTCAGGAACCGACAGCAATAGAATATTTCCCGGGAAATATTCTATAATTTTTTCGACCTGGTATAGGATTTCGACATCGACAGCCAGGCCGTATTTCATGTCCATTGTGCCTCTGCCAAAGAGATAATCCCCTGAGTGGAGGTCTGCCCTGGCATCGTCTGTAAGGCTGATACTGTCATCTTGCTTTAGAAGCTCGGTATATTCCATGGGTTTGAAGGCATAATCCTTATATGGACCATAATCCACTACATCCACTACATCATAATGGCTCAGGAGTACGACGGTCTTTGGGCTTTTACCCTTTCCTTCCATCAGAGCGTGAACATATGACCTGCCCAAGGGGTCATTATCTATAGGGTCGATTGCCGCGTTGGCGGGATTGTCCTTAAAGTATTGTATTTCAGATATTTTATCGAAAATCATCCTGGCCATTTCGGTTTCACCATGTGTTTCACTGATGCTCGGGATGCCACAGAAATCAACCAACAGGCTTTTCATTCGTTCAATATTCATGCTATACCTCTTTCATACTTTCACAGTGTTAATATTTACATTTTACCACAACTGTAAATCAATTGTTACATTAGGTGTATTGGATAATTAGTCTGGGTAGGTTAGAATAATAATATGTGACAGAAATTTACTTTTCAAGGGTACCCTGTAAAAAGTAGAGTTATTGAAACTTTCTTGTCACTGGATACGTCAAAAAAAGTGCCTCGTATTGTATATCCCTTCTTTAGCTTTCGAGGCACTGAATCAATATTGAACGCACAAAAGTATTCACGTTGGGTGAAGTGCGAATTCAATAACGATCAAGGAAGCATTTCGCTCCATTGGAATTATGAATGTAAAATGATTTTCGCGAAATGCATTGGATGTGATTATTAACACTATGAAAGACAAGAAAGTTGTTGTGTTAATAATCACTAATTATCTGGGAATTTTAAATTCCCAGATAATGAAAAGATCAAAAATTCGACTTTGTATGGGGGTTTAAGGATTGAAAAAAGGATTAAGGAATACAGTAATTTTTATCGTAATGCTCATACTTGCTGTAGGGCAGTTTGCGCAGCCTGACTTGCAGGCCGCGGCTGACGAAGCAGTGAAAATAGACATGAAGGTGGGTTTTGACAAGTTTTACAAGATCGGTTACACAACACCTGTTTACTTTGAAATAGAGAACAAGCTCCGGGACATAAACGGCGAGCTGCAGATTGAGATACCCAACCAATCCGACAGTATTACGATATATGCGATGAATGTGAGTCTTCCTAAGGATTCTACCAAAAAATTCGTAATGAATGTACCCATGAATGTTTTCAATACCAAGCTCAATGTAAATATTGCAGAGGGTAAGAACATTGTGAGTACAAAAGCCTTCAGGGTGGATCCCGGCTCTAACGGTGAATCCTATGCCATAGGTATACTAAGTGATGATTTTGACAGTGTAAAATACATAAATAAAATTACTGTGAAGAATGCCGGCAATTTCGGTACAAAGAACGTCAGGCTGGACGAGGCCTCCTTCCCTGAAGACCTTGAAGCACTGAATACTTTTAACGTCATCGTTATTAATAATTTTGACACCTCAAAGCTCAGCAAGCCCCAGTACGAAACTCTGAAAAAGTGGGTACATGGCGGAGGAGTGTTGATCATAGGAACAGGACCTTCTCAGAACAAAACCCTGGCAGTTTTTAAGGATGATTTTATAACGGGAGAGGTAGGCGAGGTCAGGACACTTCAGACCGGAAGCCTTCATAAGATGGCTGAAAGCAGGACAGTAGAAGCTATGAGTGTCAGTGTATCTGATATAAGCATGAAAGAAAGTAAGCCTGTGATCAAGGATGGAGATACTGTATTGCTGCAAAAAATTGAGAAGGGCAAAGGGGTGGTTGGAGTAGCTTCCTTTGATTTTGGGATGGAGCCCCTTTCCATCTGGATCGGAAACAGTACCTTTGCCGATAAGGCGATTGTGTCCATTCTGCCCCAGTATTATCTCAGCGATATATATAAAAAAGGAAGAATGGCATACCAGAATATTTATGCAATCGACAATGCGCTGAGAAATATACCTGAACTGCCAATGCCGAGAACTTCCCATATGGTGTTCTTATATATTGCATATATCCTGCTTGCGGCGCCTGTAAGTTACTTCATATTGAAGCGTATGGATAAAAGAGAGCTGATGTGGATCACAGTGCCGGTGCTGTCAATAGTGTTTTCAGGGGCCGTGTATGTATCGGGCATAGGGACAAGGCTTACTGAGCCGATCACCAATGTCATATCCCTGATCGATATTGACAACAGCGGCACAATAACCCCAAGGATTTATGCGGGAGTTTTCACTCCTCAGAAGGATAGTATAAGGATCGAAGCGGGAGAAGATTTCGACATACGCCCTCTCAGGCTGAACGACGGTTATTACAGAGGGCCTGCCGGCAATAATGCTGCCCGGAAGCTGATAGATTCCAAGGTGATAGTGTCTCCTAATACAGTCATGGAATTCTATAAAAGCGGTGTATGGAGTATGAAGACGCTTACCATGGAACCGGGCGAGGTTATGTCGGGGAAGCTGGAAAGTAATCTTAATTATGCAAAGGGTGCTTTCACCGGAACCATAAAAAATACCTCAGGCTTTGATCTGGATGAGTGCTATTTAATAACACCCAACCAGTATGCCGATATAGGCCCGGTGAAGAACGGGGAGACCAGGCAGATAAATATCAAGCCCAGCAACTATTTCGGACAAAGATATGATCTTATTAATGCAATATATAAAGATCAATATTCCAATCCCCGGTCCCGGAATCAAAAGAAGAAATTTACTCCTGAAGAGATGATGGAGCTCAGGAAGAATAACCAGAAAAGACAGGTATTGGAGTACGGTTTTATGAATGAAGCCAATCTGGGCTTTGAGGCGAAGCTTATGGCCTGGAGCAGCACATCTATATCCAGGGAGCTTCTGGTTAATGGAAAAGGTACTGAAAAGTATGAAAAGAGCTTCATAACCGCAAAGGCGGACCTGAGCTTCAGGGACGGGGATAATATCGAGTATCCCTTAGGCTTCCTGAAACCTACTATAGTGAACAGTCAGAACACGGCCAATTATGATGAGTATGGCAAGGCGTTCTACGGAAGGGGCTCCTTTGAGATACAATACAAAATTGACGGCAATATCGAGCTTGAAAGTGTCAAGACACAATTCAACGCAGGAAACCCGCAGCGTGTGAAGCAGTATATCTGGGATAATGAAAAGGGTGATTGGGTTCCGGGCGACTACAGCAATTTTGAAATACACGGAAGTCAATTGGAAAGGTATATTGACAGCAGCAATATGCTGAAGCTGAAAATAGAAATAGATGAGGAAAGTGTTCAGCTCCCGCAGATTGCTGTGAAAGGAAGTGTCAGATGATGCTCTCTATAAGGAATTTGAATAAAAAATACGGAAGGTTCCAGGCAGTAACAGATCTGAACCTTGAAGTCAGTGAAGGTGAGATATTCGGTTTTGTCGGTCCCAACGGGGCAGGAAAAACTACTACAATGAAGATCATGTGCGGATTACTGAGGTCTACCTCGGGAGAGATAACCCTGGACGGTGTGGATGTGATAAGTCACAGTAAGAGGATAAAGGAGAAAATCGGCTATATGCCTGACTTCTTTGGAGTATATGACGATCTGAAGGTAAATGAATATCTGGAATTCTACGCCTCAATATATAATATAAAGGGTCCTGCAAGAAAGAAAATAACCGATGACCTTTTAGAGCTGGTGGACCTGGGGCAGAAGAGGGAAGCTTATGTAGACAGCCTGTCAAGAGGTATGAAACAAAGGCTTTGCCTTGCGCGAAGCCTGGTACATAACCCCAGGCTCCTTGTGCTTGATGAGCCTGCTTCCGGTATGGATCCAAGGGCGAGGGTCGAGATGAAGGAAATACTGAAGAACCTGAAGGGAATGGGAAAGACTATAATCATAAGCTCTCATATATTGCCCGAGCTTTCAGAGCTCTGTACCAGCATAGGGATCATTGACAAGGGCAGCATGGTGATCAGCGGTAGTGTGTCGGAGATAATGCAGCAGGTATACAGCAAGAAGGTCATAAGGATAAAAGTCAGAGACAGACTGGCTGAAGCTGAACTGCTTTTAAAGGAGTTTCCGTTCGTTGATAAGCTGGTATCCGGGGAGAATACAATACAGGCAGGCTTCGAAGGGGATGAGGAGGATATGAGCAGAGTTCTGTCTGCTCTGGTAACCGGGGGTGTTCCTGTCGTATCCTTCGCACAGCTGGACGGCAATTTGGAGGATGTATTCATGAGGGTGACAAAGGGGGATGAAGAATAATGAATATTAACCCTGTACTTTTGAAGGAGTTAAAAGTAAGAATGAGAGGCTGGAGAGCAGCAGGCATTATAGCCCTGTATCTTCTGATACTTTCAATGGTAGCTCTATTCATAATATATACTACATTTATGAACCCTTATGGTTCAACCATTGATCCCCAGGTTTCCATCGGTGCTTATACAGGCCTTGCGATAATACAATTCATACTGATAATGTTCATAGTGCCTGCGCTTACTGCAGGTGCCATAGCAGGAGAGCGGGAGAAGCAGACTCTTGACCTGGTGCTTTGTACAAGGCTGAGACCCATATCGATAATTACCGGTAAGCTTTTTGCTTCCACCAGCCAGACGTTACTGCTTATTATCTCTTCGCTTCCGATTTTTTCTCTGGTATTTCTTTTTGGAGGAATATCAATAAAGGAGATAATACAGCTTTTTGCTTTTTATATTATGACAGCAGTTACCATAGGCTGTATAGGAATATTCTTTTCCACCTGTCTCAAAAGGACGACTGCAGCAACGGTCTTTACTTATGGTACACTGGCATTTCTAGCTTTCGGCACTATATTCATAGGGGTATTCTATATAAGGATCGTCTATCAGTGGGATTACAAGAACTTTCTACCGTTACTATATACAAATCCACTGGTTGGCTTTAGCTCTCTGCTGGCAGGACAATTCGGCTATTTTGGAGGCGGACTGGACTTTTTCTCCATATTTTATTTAGGCAATCCTGGCAGTAATCCCAATACTCTGAATGCTATCGAGCCCTGGGTTGTGAATGTGATATTTGATGCAGTGCTGTCAGCAGTACTGCTGACACTTTCGGCAGTGAAGATAAACCCGGTAAGGAAAAGCATATTCAGCTATTTGAAATTCAGGAAGAAAGCAAAGAAAGTGTAAGAGGGGTTTCGAGGCTACGGGGCTGCGAGGCTGCGGGGGTAGGGAACGCATTGCATGCGTTCCGCTGTAGAGGCGACCATTGGTCGTCCACAAAGGCTTCTAAGCGCAAGCTTAAATACTCGTATCTCGCATCTCGTATCTCATATCTATAAAAGTAGGATGTGAAATATATGAGCCCAATTGATAAAGAATTATTAAGGCTTGTCAGAAAAATCAGAGACAGGCTGCATGCCGTTTCAATAATGAATGCTATGATAATTGGAGTGGCAGCGGCGCTGTGCCTTGGTACAGGCATGGTGATTACGGCAAGGTTCATACCCATATATAATGTGTATCTTAACGTACTCAAGGTAGTAGGGGCAGCTGTATTGGCCGCATTTCTGTATTCCTCCTTCAGGCCGCCTCTAAACACTTATGCTGCACTAAAGGCGGATTCCTTCGGTCTTAAGGAGAGAACTGTGACTGCACTCGAGCTTGCAGGGAACCAGTCAACCCTTGCAGTGCTGGAAAAGAATGACGCTTTAGAGCATCTGAGAAATATGGATTATAAGAAGAAAATACCCTTAAGGCCAAACAAAAAGTATTTATTGATATGCTTGATATTGACGGCGGTTCTTGCTGTCTCCGGCTTCATTCCGAATCCTATGGCAGGAAGGGCGGAAGAGCTTCACAAGATAAAGGAAAAAATTGCGGAGCAGCAGAAAAAAGCCGATAAGTTGATTGAGAGGGTTAGAAGTAATCCAAAGCTTGCGGAGGAACAGAAAGAGGAGCTGGAGAAAAGGCTTGCAGAGCTTAAGAAGGAGCTTAAGGCCGTCAGTGATGAGAAGGAGATCAGCAAAGCCCTGGGCAGGACTGAAAAGAAGCTGGAATATATAAAGGATAAATATACTTCCGGTGAGGATTTGAAAAAGATAGCGGATGCCTTATCTAAAAATGAGATGACAAAAGCCCTTGCAGATATGATAAAAAACGGTGATGAGAAGGCTTTTAAGGATAATATCAAGAAAATGGCAGAAGAGCTTAAAAAACTTTCTGCCGAAGAGAAGCAGAAGCTGGCGGAGGAGCTCTCAAAGCTGGCCCAGGAGATAAAAGACCATCCTGAGTTGAGCAGGGCTTTTGATGAACTGGCAAAAAAATTGGCAGCCGGTGAGCTGGGTGACGTTTCCGGTGAGCTTAGCGAGTTGGATCAGAGTATATCAGAGCTTATGGAAAACGAAAGTATAAAAGATGCAATTTCCGAGCTTGTAAAGGAGCTGGAAAATGCAAACAGCAGCCAGGACAATGGTCAGCAAAGTCAACAGGGACAGGACGGCAGCGGTCACCAGGGGCAAGGCAGTACACCCGGCGGTAATGGTCAGCAAGGACAGGGAAACCAGCGGGGAGGAGACGGTCAGGGGGCTGGTCAGGGCGGCGGAGCCGGAAGCGGTACTGATATGGGGAATGAGGATCAGACGCCAACACCTCCTGGTAGCTCCGGTATAGGAAAGAAGGACGGTTCAGAGAAAAAGGATGGGGAATATGAGAAGGTATTTACCCCAGAGACTCTGGGAGGGGAAGGAGATACCTCAAATCTCAGCGGAAAGAAAGGCACAGGCGGCACTACCGGACAGGTCATCACGGACAAAAGCAGGAGGGTAAGGGGAAGCTCGGTGCCGTATAACCAGGTTGTAGGGCAATATAAGGCCAAGGCAATGGAAAGCATGAACACTTCAGATATACCACCGGGAATGAAGGATATGGTGAAGGAATATTTTACGTCACTGGAGGAATAAATCTTGCTTCGTGCCTCGTGCTTCGCGCCTCGTGTTTTGGCAAGCGCTTTGAAGCGTTGCTTTAATGCACGTGGCTCGTGGCTCGCAGCCCGTGGCAGCCTATAAGGAGGACGCTATGGATATAAATGAAAAGCAGATAAGGGATATAATTGATACCGTCAATAAGGTTGAAGGATCGATAGGAAAAGCCATAATCGGGCAGAAGGATATCATAAGGCAGGTGCTGATCTCGGTGCTGGCAGGGGGCAATGTGCTGCTGGAGGGTGTTCCCGGGCTGGGTAAGACCCAATTGGTAAAGACCTTGGCGAAAGTAATGGACCTTTCCTTTTCAAGGATACAATTTACCCCAGATTTGATGCCGGCAGATGTAATGGGCACCAACATTATAGTTAAGGATGAGACAGGCAACAGCCGCTTTGAATTCCAGAAGGGACCGGTCTTTGCCAATCTTGTGCTGGCGGATGAAATAAACAGGGCCACCCCGAAGACTCAGTCAGCTCTCCTGGAGGCCATGCAGGAGCATACAGTGACTGTGGGCAAGACGACCTACAGCCTGCCTCAGCCATTCATGGTGCTGGCAACCCAGAATCCTATTGAGATGGAGGGTACATATCCCCTGCCTGAAGCGCAGATGGACAGGTTTCTGTTCAAGCTCAGCGTTTTGTTCCCCAGCTTTGACGAATTGAAGGATATTATTGACATAACTACTACAAACAAGTCCATAGAGCTGCAGAAGGTTATTGACGGAGCCTCCATACTGGAGATGAGGAAGGTCATAAGGGAGGTACCCATAGCGAGGCCTGTACAGGAATATGCCCTCAGGGTAGTGCTGGGTACGCATCCTGAGAGTGAGGCGGCGCCGGAGAGTGCAAAGAAGTATATAAGGTTCGGGGCAAGTCCAAGAGCTGCTCAGGCCATAATAACGGCTTCCAGGGCAAGGGCTCTTATGGAAGGCAGGTATAATGTATCCTTTGACGACATCAGATATGTGGCATACCCTTCACTGCGGCACAGGTTCTTCCTGAACTTTGACGCTATAGCAGACGGTGTTACTACCGATGGACTTATTTCTGAATTACTTGAAGTGATTTCCAAGGAATAGCAGGTGTTTAGTTTGGGAGATAGAATTTTTGATGCTGAATTTCTTAAAAAGCTGGATACTATAGTAATTAACGCAAGAATGATGATGAACACAGGCTCGGGAGGCAACAGGAAGTCCCTTCGCCTCGGAAGCTCTGTGGAGTTTTCTGATTTCAGGGAGTATTCCCTGGGTGATGATTTCAGGCGTATCGACTGGAATGCCTATGGAAGGTTTGACAGACTTTTTGTCAAGCTTTTCATGGAGGAAAGAGAGGCAATGGTCAATATATTTATTGACAGCAGCCGGTCCATGGATTTCGGGGAACCGAAAAAATCACTGGCAGCCTTGAAGCTTTCAGGCGTCTTGTCATACCTGGCACTTAACAATCTGGACAGAGTATGCATTAACAGCCTTTCGGGAATACTTGTCAAGCAGTCCCCGGCCTTGAACGGCAGGGGGATGTTCCAGCGTTGTGCCGGCTTACTTGAAAATATACAGTTTGAAGGCATTACCGATCTGAACTCCTGTATAAAGAAAAAGGAATTCAGGGGGAGCGGCATTTCTGTAATCTTTTCTGATTTTTTTACTCCAGGCGGGATTGAAGCTGCGGTAAAATACCTGCTTTATAAAAAACAGGAGGTTGTCCTTGTACATATTCTGGCACCCGAGGAGCTTAATCCGGCAGTGGAGGGGCAGGTAAGGCTGCTGGACAGTGAAACCGGAGAGGCCCGTGATATATCAGTTACTCCTGTCTTATTGAAGCAGTATGATAAAGAGCTGAATGCATTTATAAATAATATCAGGGAGTTCTGCAGCAGAATGGGAGTGGCCTATATTCAGGTTTCTTCGGCAGAACCGGTGGAAAAAACGGTATTTGAGGAGTTTACCAGAGCAGGTATTGTGCGGATCTAATAAGCACTATATATATCGTGAAAAAGATTTATCATTACAAAATCAGTTGAGGCGTCTGATTTTGTGTTATCAAAAATGTATTTTTCACGATATATGAATCAAGGAAAATGTTTCGCACCATTTGAATTCAATGTAAAATGTTTAGTGCGAAACATATAGGATGTGATTTTATGAGGTTGTTCTCACCTTGGGCTTTATGGTTTTTATCATTTATGCCCCTTGTAGTATTGATGTATATATTGAAGCAGAAATTTGAAGAGCGGCAGATCGGAAGCATTTTTCTATGGCAGCAGGTATTGAAGGACATTGAAGTCAATACCCCCTGGCAGAAGCTTAAGAAAAACCTGCTGCTTTTCCTGCAGCTTTTATCCATACTTTTTTTGGTTTTTGCACTTTCCGATCCTTATTTTTACACCAGGGGAGGAATGTATTCCAACCTTGTAATAGTCATAGACAATACAGGAAGCATGAATGCAAGCTATGAGGGCAGTACGAGACTGGAGATGGCAAAGCAGCTGGCAGAGGAAATGATAGACCGCTCGGGAACAAAGGCCAATATCACTCTAGTGACGGTAGAAAGAAGTCCCAAGGTGGAGATAGGAAAGACCACAGACAAAGGAGAGGCTGTGAGCAAGCTCAGAGCCATAAAGCCTGGCAATTCCTATGGAAATATCAATGATTCCGTTTCGCTGGTCAGGGCTATGGTAAAGCAGTACGAGGAAAGCACGGGCTATAAGGCGGTGTTTTATACCGACAGCCCTTTGGATACAGAGGATCTGAACGCAGAGGTGGTCTCCCTGGCATCTAAGCTCACGAATGCAAGCCTGGATTATATTTCGTATTCCGGCGGCAATGGAAAGCTGGCTGCCCTTGTGCGTGCGACCAACAGGTCTGATGTTCCTCTTTCAAGAGAGATATCGCTATATGCCAATGATAAGCTGCTGGAAATCAAGAATGTTGAGCTGCCTGCAGGAGAGACAAAAACGGTATACTTTGAGGAGATATCCGCCGGAGTCCCTTATATATGGGCGGAGTTTACCGAAAAGGACGATCTTCCGGAAGACAACCAGATATACGGTGTAGTGAATTTCACAAAACCGGGTAAGGTCTTACTGATATCAACCAGCAATGTATTTATGGAAAAGGCCCTGTCCAATATAAAGGGGCTGGAGCTGTACAAAACAAATCCCGATGAGGCTATAGAGGAGGGTTATGACCTCTATATATTTGATTCAACCGCTCCTGAAGCTCTGCCCAGGTCAGGCAGCATACTGCTCCTGAACCCACCCGCTGATAATGGAATCGTCGGGACGGGGGCGGAGCTTCAAGGCGGGATTGTTGATATTGCAGCGCATCCCATTACCAAATATATGGAGAATGCGGAATTCACAGTATCAAAGCTTAAGAGACTGGAGGCACCCTTCTGGGCAGATGTGCTGATGAGTATTGATGGAAATGCGGCTGTTTTTTCCGGAGAATATAAAGGGAGAAAAACGGCTGCCATAGGCTTTGACTTGCATAACAGCGACTTTGTCCTGACTACTGAATATCCGATTTTTGTATATAACCTGGCAGTATATCTTATGGGCATCGATGCGGAGGGGAAGTCTTCATTTGTATGCGGTGATTCGATAGAATTGAATCCTGACCCTGAGGTGGATCAGGTCACTATGAAGGATCCAGAGGGAGAGCTTTACCGGCAGGAACTCACATATCCAATGCTGCCCTTTGATAAGACCGGACAGTATGGAATATACGAGATATCCCAAAAAATAGGTGAAGCTGAAAAAGTATCCAGACTGGCCGTCAATTTTCCTGTGGAAAGCGAGTCGGTAAGCTATAGTCAATCTATGCCTGAAGGGCAACAAGCTTCTGCTGCCGGCCCAGTGCCGGGGGGCACAAGACTGCAGGAATGGCTTTTAGGCTTGCTGCTGCTTATTGCAGCAGTAGAATGGGTGGTGTATATACATGGTTATTGATTTTGAAAGGCCGTTTATACTTTTTCTTATTCCGCTGGCAATTCTTTTTGTACTTTATACTGCCAGGAAGCTTGGCAAAATGTACAGTCTCAGAAAAAAGCTCATATTGTTCCTCAGGAACAGTGTGTTTGTGCTTTTGATACTTGCTCTTTCCGGTGTGAATATAAAATGGATTGTGGATACGACTACGACTATATTTGTGGTGGATGCCTCAGACAGTATGAAGGAATATAGGACAACTGCCGAGGAGTTTGTCAGGAAGGCATTGAACCGGAAGGAATCCAAGGATCAATCGGGGGTTGTGGCTTTTGGCGATAACTCTTTGATTGAAAGCTTTGTATCCAGGGATTCAGTGTTTAATAAAATAGAGACAGAGCCAAAGGGTATCTATACTGATATAGAAAATGCCCTGACTACATCTGTATCACTGCTTCCGCAGGATAGTAGAAAAAGGATCGTACTCATAACCGACGGGGAGGAGAATGAGGGGAACAGCTCCAGGCTGGCTTCCAGCATCATAAGCCAGGGGATAGATTTCAAGGTATACAGGATAGAACGGGAAACAGGCAAAGAGGCTGCCATAGAGAGCATAACCGTCCCCAGGAGGCTGAGAGTGGGCGAGGAATTCAGCATTGTAGTAGTTGTGGAAAGTACTGTGCAGACAGGGGCAAAGCTTACACTTGTAAGCGGTAGGGATAAGGCTGCAGAAGAAAGGGTAGTGCTTCAGAAAGGCAGCAACAGGTTCGTATTCCGTGATCAGGCTGATGCAGGAGGCTTTAAGAGCTACAAGGTACTTATGGAGCCGGATATAGATACCGAGAGCAGAAATAATGAAGCTTCAACCTTTACCGATATAATTGACAGACCTAAAATTCTGGTTGTTGAAGATAGTGCAGGAGAAGCGGATGAAGTAATCAGAATGCTTGAAGCCACAGGTATGAGCTATGTCAGGGTAAATGCCCGTTCGGTTCCGGGAACCCTGGAAGGCTTATCTGCATATAAATCGATAATCACATGCAATGTATCCGCAGAAAATTTCAATGACGGCTTTTTAAGCTCGCTTGATTCCTATGTAAAGGATATGGGGGGAGGATTCATTGCTACCGGCGGTGAAAATTCCTATGCTCTGGGGGGCTATTACAAGACTGCCCTGGAAAAGGTGCTGCCTGTGGAGATGGAGCTTAAGGGCAAAAAGGAGATCCCCGATATGTCCATAGTGCTTATCATAGATAAGTCAGGGAGTATGACCGAGGGCAGCGGGGGTATAATGAAGCTGGACCTTGCCAAGGAAGCGGCTGCAAGAACGCTGGATTCTTTAAGGCCTAATGATCAGATAGGGGTGCTTACCTTTGATGATACCAACTATTGGGTGATTCCTACACGTAAGGCGGATGATGCCGAGAAGATAAGAGATGATATAGGTACAATAAGACCCGGCGGAGGCACCAGTATAATTCCGGCTCTTCAGGAAGGCTATACCTCAATAAAGAATACCAACACAAAGATAAAGCATATAATACTACTCACAGATGGCCAGGCCGAGAGGACCGGTTATATGGAGCTGGTAGAGAAGCTGAAGGAGGACAATATCACTGTTTCCACCGTAGCGGTAGGCCAGGGCTCCGATGTCAGGCTGCTCGAGGATATCGCCAAAGGGGCCGGCGGGCGCTTCTACTATACAGATGAGTTTTCCAATATTCCAAGGATATTTGCCAAGGAAACCTTCATAGCAGCAAGGGCATATCTGAACAACAGGGAATTTGTACCTGCCATAACCAATGCTCATCCTGTGCTCGCAGGAGCAGCAGAGGAAGGCCTTCCTTCGTTATTGGGCTATGTGGCTGCTACACCTAAGAGTACTTCACGGGTGGTGCTGGCAAGCGATCAGGAGGATCCTATACTTACCGTATGGCAGTACGGATTGGGTAAAACGGCTGCCTGGAATTCCGATATAAACGGCAAGTGGAGCAAAAACTATGTGGGCTGGGAAAATAACATAAAGCTGTGGCAGAACCTTATCAATTGGACTATAGAAAAGTATCAGGAGGATGATATAACCGTAGAGACTGAAGTCCAAGGGGGAAAGGGTGTCATAACACTGAACAACAAGGTGGACAAAGGTGAGTTTGAGACTAAAGCTACCATAGTGTCGCCTTCAATGGAAAGCAGGGAGGTCACATTGTATCCTGCGGCGCCGGGGCAGTACAGCGGAGATTTTGATATAACCGAAACAGGTGCATATATAATCAAGACACTTCAGCAAAAGGGCGGGGAGGTTATAAATGCTGCAAGCACCGGAATATCGGTACAGTATTCACCGGAGTACAGGCTTCAGCCGGCCTCAGGATATCTGGACAGACTTGTTAAGGAAGCAGGTGGAATATTTATCAGTACTCCTGAAGAGGTTTACAAGGGTGAACTAAAGGATATATTCGGCGCTGTAGATCTGACGCCTTCGCTTATAATACTGGCACTCATACTATTCATGCTTGACATAGCCTTAAGGAGACTTAATCTGCCTTTGGCAGTATTGGAGGATAAGCTTAATTGGCTCAGGAGTAAATTTGGGACAAATTGGAAAGAATCTGCAGTATCAAAGAAAAAGGTAATGCTAAAACAAGAGATCACAGTACAGCAGGAAACAAGGTCCGAATCAATATCATCAGCAGCAGGGAAAAAATCGGAAGCTAAAGGTCTTGATAACAAAGTTGAAAAGCCCAAGGCTGAGAATCTGGATACTTCAGCCTTACTGAAAAAGAAGAAAAACAGAGAAGGATAATGAACGCTTCTACTTATTGTAACGAGAGAAAGGAACATAACGATCTACCTTGCACCACTACAGATAACTTATTACCCAGCTATGATCTTTCGACCATAACCAAGCAGTTCATTACCTATAATGATGGTTCGTTCGACTATGCAGAATACCTACACAACCATATACAACCTCTCGGCTGTATATGATCATTACAGAACTCTGCATAATCTTAGCTCGACCCTATATGATAAGTTGGGATCCTGTTATAATCAAGGGTAATCGACAATAATAGAACCTTTCCTTACCATATAGAATCTTCCCTCCGACTGTATACGAGCCTTTCGACCCGTATACAATCTTTGGCCGACCCATACACGCCCCTGCTATGGAGCATATATGAGTCTTGGCTCAACCGTTATATTCCTACGATGTTAGGTTGCCCGCATTAAAAGAATTAATGCTGAAATAATTTGTAAAATATGTAAATATATGTAATAAGCAGTATCAAGTTGACTATGGAAAAAGGGGTTCCTGAACAAGTAATTGGATGGAGATGCATTATGGCGGATAAGGAAAAAGGTTTTTTCAAGAAAGTATATGAAATAGTCTCCTGTATACCCGAGGGTAAGGTTACTACTTACGGTGGCATAGGAAAGATGCTTGGATATCCAAAAGGAGCAAAAGTGGTCGGATGGGCAATGCGAAGCGCGCCTGAGAGCTTGAACCTGCCCTGCCACAGGGTAGTGAAGGCAACAGGAGAGCTTGCTCCGGGCTATGTATTCGGCGATTATGAGATACAGAGAGCAATGCTTGCCTCTGAAGGAATCACCTTCAGGGAGGATGGGACTATAGATATGGAGAAGCACCTGTGGGAATAGCGCATAAGTAGAAGATTGCGAAGCAATCTTCTACAGATACGAGATTCGAGATGCGGGATACGAGGAGGTCTTGGTATTCCTTAAGGGTATCGGAAAAAAGGGAACCTGGACCCGTAAGAAATACCAAAGCTTTTCTCGCATCTCGTAT
>DASPLL010000040.1:0-14207 GCA_035627615.1 Clostridia bacterium | reverse complement strand
TATTAATCAAAGGTCAGCATGACTTTTCTTGCGATATCCTTGTGATGGCATGCCATATCCATTGCTTTGTCCAGATCCCTGAAGTTAAAGTGATGTGTGTTCAATGCTGCAAAATCATACTTGTCCTTGATCGCCGACATGAACCTGATCGTTCTCGGGAACCAGGTCTTGGTTCCTCCTGAACCTGATATCTTCAGGGTCTTCCAGATTGTCTTCCCTATTTCAACAGGTACTTTTCTTCCTATTGAATGTCCTACCAATCCAACCCTGCAGTTATGTCCTGCTATATCAAACAACGATGCTATACCTATATCATTTCCCGAACATTCAATTACTACAGAAGGACCACGGCCGTCAGTCAGACGCTTCAGCTCCTGTTCCAGATTGCAGCTTGTTGGATCAAGGCATATATCCGCACCATACTTTAATGCATTCTCACGTCTCGATGCTATTGGATCTATCAGTATTACCCTGGCTCCTGACGTCTTGCATGTCATTGCCGCACTTAAACCTATCGGTCCGCCTCCTATTATCGCAACATCATCTGATGCGTCAGGATTGCAGCCGTTGCCCCAGACTCCCCAATAGCCTACATTGAAGGTCTCAACCCATGCTCCAAGCTCATAATCCCAATCATCCGGTATTACATGGGTGTACTGCTCTTCAAGGATCATATACTCTCCGAAGCCTCCCGGTGAATCAGGACGGAAGCCTACTTCCCTCATGTTAAGGCAGGCTGAAGGCATTTTCCCTTCCTTGCAGTTCGCACATTTCCCACAGGCCAGTACACAGTCTCCTACTACCTTGTTCCCAACAGCAACAGAGGTTACTTCACTTCCTACTGCTACTGCCTGCCCTGCCCATTCGTGTCCGGGAGTATAGGGCGCGATATCATAACGTCCTTCGTCTGATTTTCCTTCAAAGCATTCAACATCAGAACCGCAGATTCCGCATGCCTTTAATTTTATAAGCACCTGATCAGGCTTTAATGCAGGAAGCTCCACTTCTTCGATCCTTAAATCTCCAGGCCCGTACATAAACGCAATCTTCGCCTTCATTTTATTATCCTCCCTTATTATTAATAGGTTAATGTATATATGTGTTTCCCGCCGTTAAACGGCCCCTTGATCACATCTTCAATATCCTCGCGCCTTCTTTGTGTTACCAGCTCAATAGGCGGCAGTTCTCCTGCAGGATATTTTGCTATTATATCGTTTACCAGCTTTTCCAGGTAGTTCAATATACGTTCTACGCCTTCCCTTGCTTTTTCCGCATCTGCCAGCTTTGCATTTCCGATTACGCCTTCAGGTGTACATATACATTCCATACCTACAGAACCATACGCGTTGTACCATTTGATCGGACCTGCTCCTGTTTCCGCAGAATTGTTGATATGTCCCGGAGGCAGCATCGGCGACGGCTTTGTTTCCACAGCATCCTCCTGATGGCACAGCTCTGGGAATAACGCCATTGAATAGGACTGCTCACATTCATCTGCATGAATGAAAGGTGTATCAAAAGGTCCGCCGAATTCCTTCGTGTTCAGGAGCTCTTTTGCTGCATTCCAGAAATGGCAGTACAGAACAATACCCGGTACCTGGAACTTCTTCCCGAATTTATGAATTGCCAATGGTATTACATAATCCTGTCCATGTCCGTTTACTACGATCATTTTTCTGAAGCCTGTGTTCCAGAAACCTGCAAACACATAGCAGAGATAATCAGCAAGGGTTTCTTCCGGAATCATTATCGTGCCCGGCATACCCAGGTGATGGTATGGATGTGATCCGTACCATATGGGCTGTGCTACCGTACAGCCGGTAGCCAGTGCCACCTGCTCACATAGTCTGGTATCAAGGTAAGTATCTTCACCGTAGGGCGCGCTTGGTCCATGGTTTTCTGTAGAGCCTACGGGTATCAGTATTACGTCGTTCTTCTTCAGGCGCTCTTTTACCTGTATTGTTGTCATGTTCTGATAATACACGCCTGTGTTACTTTCCATGTGCCCGCCTTTTGCGGGTATCTGCCACTTTGACATCCTTAATTCCCCCTTAAATTATTACATCTTTTACTTTATTGCTTTATATAGTAATTTTTAAAATGTGCCTTATATAATAGTAATTAAGCCTTGTAAAAATTATTGCAGTACCCTCCGATGCAGTTCAGTATTTTTTTAGTATAAATTTACATCAAAATAGTATATCAGTATATATTCAGTATATATTAATTCTAAATGCGCGTCAATTAATTAACCCTTAATTTTCATAATAATTTTACATGATAACACCACTTAACAGTTCATATTAATTATCCTGCTTATCGGGCTCCACTTCCTGTAAAAGCAACATATTCATTCATCAGGCACGAATACGGTCAATAGCCGGATATTTATACTACTTATTAAATCATGTATTAATACATGTTATAACCTTTTAAATGAAAATTAATTAACATAATTATTATTGACACAAATATTAATTACTGCTTAAATAATTAATATACCAAATTATAATAGGGTAATGGTGAAAGATATGGATAAGTCTGATAATAGTTTAGATATTACACTTGGCAAACGTCTGAGAACCTTAAGAGAAGGGAAGAAATTGAAAATAGTGGATATGGCTCAAATAACCGGCTTGACTTCCAGTTTCATTAGTCAGGTTGAACGGGATCTGGTTTCTCCTTCCATAGAGACACTCAAAAAAATAGGAGATGCTTTAGATACGCCCCTAAGCTATCTGTTTGAGTCCTATTCCAGTTCCGGCATCAATTTTGATATTGAAACCGACGCTGAGGCTCCAAATCAAAATAAGGACAGAATTAACAGAAGCTCACCTGTGGTGCATATCCACCAGAGAAAAATGCTTTCTCCGCAGCCGGGAGTGAACTTGCACCTTCTTAATCCTGATATGAGCGGCCCTATAGAATTCATTTACAATGTATATGAACCCGGCGCTGGGACCGGAGAAGGCTTGTACTGCCATAAGGGTGTTGAATGCGGCCTGGTGCTGGAAGGAGAGCTTCTCGTTATGATCAGTGATAAGAAATACCTCCTGCGCAAAGGGGACAGCATCACTTTCTCTTCGGAGGAGCCTCATTCCAAAAGGAATGCGGGTAATGTAAAGTGCATATGTATTTGGGCAAACACTCCTCCATGGTTTTAGCAGCAAAGTGAATAATATCGGTAAATTTTTTATAATCCAAGAGAGGTATTCTTTAATGGGAAATGTAAACACCATATTTGCCGTATCTACATGTATTATACTGCTCGGCTATATTATTAAAAAGTTCAATATAATAACCGAAAAAGACGGAGAAGCCCTTACAAAAGTAATATTGAACGTCACCTTGCCGGCACTGGTGATCAACTCAACCAGTACGTTGAAGTTTGACCTGTCTCTCGGTCTGATGCCGCTGTTTGCAATTACCTATGGTCTTATGATCAGCAGCTTTGCAATTTTCTTTTTCAGAAAACAGGACAAAATCGACAGAGGTATGCTGTCAATGCTGATGCCCGGCTTCAGTGTAGGTTTGTTTGCATACCCTTTTGTGGAAGCCATATTTGGCAGCAGGGCCTTAAACTATGCGGCTATGTTTGATATAGGAAATTCGTTGATTGTTTTTATAATAGCATATTCTATCGGAGGTTATTTTTCTTCTGAAGATTTCAGTCTGGATCCTAAAAGCATTTTGAAGCAGCTATCCAGATCAATACCGCTGATCGTCTATATAATAACCTTGATCATAAGCATAGCAGGGCTTCATTATCCGACGCCCCTTATGAGTATTGCCCAGACAGTGTCAAAAGCAAATATGCCCTTATCCTTCCTTGTTATGGGAATATTCCTGAGCTTCAAAATAGAAAAAAGACATTGGTTTAATATGTTTAAAGTACTGGGAGCCAGATATTTTATAGGTATAACCATCAGCCTGCTGCTCTATTTCATCCTGCCCTTCAATGAATTATTCCGTAAAATCATACTGATATGTCTTATATTGCCTCCTCCTATTACAATGATGGCCTTTACAGTAAAGTTTAAATTCAATGCACAATTTGTAGGCATGCTGATCAATATGGCAAATGTTATAAGCTACATTTTGATGTGGGTGATCTTCAATATAATTACTTAAGCTTGAAGACCTTTTTGTCCGGCGATATCATCTGCTGTGGCGTATGGATGAGTATACCTTCCATTCTTGTCGGTATACGATTTCATATACCATTTGTCGTTTATCTGGGCTGCCTGCCTGGGGCAATAATTGATGCAGGCATAGCACAGGTGACACTTGACGCAATTCTGCCATACCGGTTTTTTATCAACCATTTTTACTTTTCCTGAGAGGCAGACCCTTTCACAGGTACCACAGCCTGTGCATTTTGAATCGGCATAGAAATAATCTGTCGCACCGTCATATTCTGCATATTTCATACCTAACAGCACCAGCCGCTCCAGTAAAAAGCCTGCAGGGATAAAGTCAGTATCTTTTTCCTTGCTGATTTCCCTATTCAAAATAATATTTCCGATCATATCAAGCTGATCCTGGATTTTCAATTCATTTACTGCAATCTGATCCTTTGTCGGAACTTCATAACCCTTTAATTTCGGATCACTGTTCGGCATGTTCAGAGAAAAATACGAAGTCAGTGCTTTTCCTTTGCGCTTCAATATTTTATTGATCTTTGCAAAAGCAAAGCATCTTGTACCACCGCGGGTTGCAGCAGCAAAAATATATTTGGCTGATTTCAGTTCAAGCTTTTCAATAAACCTTTTAACAGGAATGGGTACTGTCAGGCCATGCACTGGAAATACAAAGCCCACTGCTTCTGCATTGGCTTCTTCGACATCCTTATTCAGCAGGCTTACAATTGGTATAAGCTCTGTCTCCGGTATCCGCTTCTGCAATTCCATTGCCACATGCAGCGAATTGCCGGCTCCTGAAAAATAATAAATTTCTACCTTGTTCAAAATAATCGATCCCCTTTTTTTCAATCTCTTGCATTAAACAAAATATTATCTGTCATCTGATTTATGATCCGAGTCCTTTGCTGTTCATCAAAAAAGTCTGTATTTAAATAATCTCCATACCTTTCAGGATATAAAACAATATAATGAAAGGGTAAAATCAGCTGCAAGGCAATAGTCCTCAGTTCTGCTTCATTCTTATTGCTGAAGATCTCCTTCAATAACGGTATTATCAATGCACAGGAGTTTTTGCAGCCTTCCTTCAGCTCTCCCGTCACGGCGATTTTGAATAATTCATTGTGCTTGAAGCTGAAATCTGCGGTGGTAGCCAACAGCTTTTTTATTTTTGTGGCAGCATCCACATCCGTATTGCTGCGCTCAAGTACCTGATCAATAATATCGCCCATCTTGTATCCGGCAGCCTGGCTCAGAAGGTTCTCCTTTGACTGGTAGTAATAGTTGATAAGAGCCAGGTTGACATTGGCCATCCCGGCTATCTGCCTTGTGGTTATGCTTCCGGAATTCTCTTCGGTACTTATAAGCTCCAGGGCGGCTTGAAATATTTTTTCCTTTGCACTTGTATTATCTATATTCAAATATGCAACCTCCCAGATATATTAAACACGTTTTAAACACGTTTAATATTATTATATAACTATTTCGGAAATAGTCAATAGTATTTTACATATTTTCACCCTGTTCCCATTTATCGTACACCATTATCAATAATAACGGCACAAAATAACGTAACACAGTAAGGAAATGATTCCATTGATGATATATAAGCCACCCTTTACTGTAGGAATATAGTGCAAAAGCTGCACCAATGCAGGCAATAACAGCAAATATGAAAGGTTTTAAACAATTTGGCGCCCTGGGAATAAACACAGCACATGCTGCTGATAATACATCCCCCGACAGCAAATCCGTGAACCGACAATCCGCCATGATGTCCTTAAACACGCCAGGCCTGAATTGGTACATCCTAAGTAAAGGTAATGAGAATACGGCTCCAGCCCACATTATAGTTGTATGAGAAAAACAAAGCAAACGAGTTCTGTAAGGAATTGGGGGTTTTGAACCCATAATGCGTGGCGCCAGATATGCATAAATACGGAATGCCGCAATATAGAATACTGCGGAGAAAGCTATATGCCAATGAAGATACATCAGATATCCGAATTTCACCAAACTCCACTCCAGGACTGTAAATCCTATGGAAAATGGAAGCGACGTCCTCCATGGCCGGTTCTCCCTGGAGTAATGGACAAACACCATAAATGCGAAGGGAAAAATCATAGTATCTGTAAGTACTATGCCGAATTCATTTTCAAAAAACGGATTTGCCGACAAATGTGTCAGAAACTTATAGAATCCCAGCAGCAGGCTGAAGGTAACCTCAAGCATGTCCGCTGTAAATACAGTGATTGCATATATGGTTATAATTGAATGCCAGGATAGCTGACTTTTCCGGATCAAAACAACCGCCCAGGTGATAAAAACTGCCAAGATAAATACATACGGCATTATATATAGCCTCACTTATTCTGACTTTTTCAATAGTGTATGTTAAAACCAGGCAGTTATGCAGCAAACCTGAACTGCCGCTATCCAGTCTCCCCCAGTGGCTGCAGGATGCGTGCCTCCTATATATGTTGACCCCGCAAACTGCTTGGATTCTCCTGTCAAATCAATATTTGCGCTCTTCACGTAAAACGGATATGCCCACTCCGCATCTCCTATTGCACAGGAAAGCAGCGAGTAAATGCTGAGGGACAAAGTGGCAAGGTTCCTGTCCTTTTATCCCTTGAAGTCACACTTCATGTATTGCATCATATTATATACTAGCTAACAAGTCCTAATATATCAGAATAAAGGAGGATAGTATCATTATGCCGACATTAACAATCAATGTTCAGGATATAACCTCAGGTACGCCTATAACTGATTATAAATATTTAGCCAATATTGATAACACTGGCGATCCTTTTAGCCAGAATCCTGATGATTGGCCTTCTATCAGATATAAAGAAAGCTACAGTCCAATTCAGGCTGCAGGCGACGCGTCCTCAAATGTTATAGATGTTCCTGACGGCAAATATCTGATAACAGTTAGAGCACCGGGTTATAAGCTTGGCGGAATCCATGTCAATATTTCCGGTAATACAGAAGCAACAATAAAATTAAATAAACATCCTTTACCTTTGGCTAAAATACGTGCCAAGGTTTTTCATGATAACCATCTGGTTAATGGACAAGATGACGTTCCTGCTGAAACAGGGCTCCCGGGATTTCATATCATAGTAGAAGACCTTATTGGAGAAGTAACGGTTGATTACTTTGGAAATCCGGTTGGCACAGAGTACGAGAAGAATCCTGACGGCACCTTCATTTTTGATGAAGAGGGCAATCCAATACCAATACCTAATACTGGTGGAATAGTAGTTAGTGATGCCAACGGTGAAACAATTATTGAAAATCTCCCCCCAGGAAAATACGAAGTACAGGCAATACCGACCGATGGACTCGGCTGGATTCAGACCAGCACCATTGAGGGAAAGCATAGTTTCGCAGCATGGATAGAAGAAGGAAACGACGGGTACTTGTATGAGGAAGGCTTTCAGACTCCGCTTGTATGGTTTGGGTTTGTAAAGCCTATGGAGTGGGGGGACGTCAAGGCTCCAGGCACAGGAACCATTAAAGGCAGAATAAGAAACATTCTGGAATTTGCTCCCCCTCAAAGCCCCCTTGCATTAGGCGAACCGGTAGACAGACCCTGGATAGCACTGAACGATATAGGCGGCAATGATGAACAGGTCTACACAGGGAGGGGTAACCCGGATGGTACCTTCGAGATAACCAATGTTCCGGATGGCTTGTACCAAATGGTAATCTGGGATGAGCCTCTTGATTATATCATTCAATTCAGGACTGTTCGAATAACTGGTGGTAATACTGTTAATATGGGCGATATAGGCGTCCCCCGCTGGTACGGATGGATAAAGGGAAAAGTATTCCGCGATGTTAACGGTGACGGGATACAGGACACTTCTGAAGAAGGCTTGCCACTCGTGGGAGTTGGAACCCGTTACAAGGATGGCAGTATCCAGTATAGCACTATTACTGATATGAAGGGCAATTATTCCCTTGATGAAGTGTTCCCCCTTGAGCTCTACACTATTGCAGAACTGGGATATACACGGTTTGGTCATACAAAGGCAGTCTCAACTCCTGATTTTGGTAGTCCAGCCGAAGGTGCGCCAGTCACCCATGACCGTGTCCTGACTCTGGGGGCACTGACCTGGGCAGGCTCAGTAAATAAAATAGACTGGGGAATGAAAGAATACCCTCTGACGTTACCTGATGGTACTGTTATAACAAATGGGGGGATTTCCGGCATTATTTACAATGCAACAATGAGAAATGAAACAGATCCTCAATTTGCGGCTGCAGAAGCTTATGAGCCAGGTATACCAAATGTTACTGTAAACCTTCACAGGCTAAATCCCGATGGTACAATAAGCCTATTGGATTCGGCCACCAGTGATGCTTGGGAACATCCTATCGGCTGCGCTCGTCCTGACGGTACCCCTGATCCCAGATGTTTAGAAACTGCTGCAAGCGGTAACCAAATTAAGCCGGGAGTGTTTGACGGCGGCTATGCCTTTGAGGGAATACCCGAAGGAACCTATGTTGTTGAAGTTATTGTGCCTTACGCCTATAAAATACTGGATGAACAATCAGTAAATACCGGTGAAGGTGATGACTTTGTGCGAATCCCTCCAACTCAACCATCAACCGGTCAGGTGAGCCATGCTGATATGGATATGGGCAATTCTTATCTGTCTATGCCGGGCAGCCCTCCTTACTACGGAACCTCAAGAACCATGAAGGTTGTTGAACTGGGTTACGGCGAGAATGTAGCCTGTGACTTCTATATGTACACCGATGTACCTGTACCGGGAAGAATGATAGGCCTGGTCACTGATGACCTTAATGTAGAGACCGACCCGGAATCAATCAATTATGGAGAAAAAAGGGGATTGCCTTATCTTCCCATCGGTATCCGTGACTATAACGGGAAGCTTATAACAATGGTTTATACCGATAAAAACGGTATATTCGAGGTACTCCTGCCTTCAACCTATACTGCAAATGTTCCTACTCCGGCCGGTGTTGCACAAGGTATGTACCTGGTCATAGGCAACGACCCCGGAGACCCGGGAAACCCAAGTATAGGATATGATGTTAATTATCAGACTCTGCCTCTTGTTTTCGAAATATGGCCTGGCAAGACAACTTTCGCTGACGTTGCCATATTCCCCAGCGCCGCTTTTGGAGGCGGATTTACACAACCTCCACAATGCACGATTCCTCCTGATACTCCAGAAATCCATACCCTTGATAAAGTTCATGTAAGGCTTCCTGCTACTGCTGCAAACAGAACTATTACTATAGCAGGAATCGGCTTTGGAACAACCAGAGGTGAGGTAAGACTTGATAATGATAGTATCCAGATTGTCAGCTGGTCCAATACTCAGATAACCGCAAGAATTCCGGCATCTGCGCAAGGAGGGCCTCGCCAGCTGCTTGTGGAAAGTGATAACGGGAAGGTTTCACCTTACGGTATAACCTTCCATGTGCTCAGAGGATCCTACAATCCAAGAATAATTAATGTGAATGCCGGTGGATCAATTCAGGCAGCAATTGGTGCTGCTCCAAATAATAGTATTATTGTACTGTCACCCGGAACTTACTATGAAAGTCCTATAATCTACAAAAATATAAAGCTCCAAGGCAAAGGCGCCCATAATACTATAATTGACGGCAGATACTTCATGTACTACAAAGCCTCATGGGAAGCAAAGCTGGCAAGCATAGACTATGACGGCCCTCGGGTTGAATCAATGGGGCAGGCAATTACAGTAGTTGCAAAATCCAATACCTTCAGGCCAACTTTCAGGCCTCAGATTGACGGAATTACAATATCTGGTGCCAGAGGCCAGTCAGCAGGAGGCATATTGATAAATGCATACGTAAGATATTTTGTCATTAGCAATAACATAATCCGAAATAACGGCGGGGGTTTCGGCGGGGCCATAACCTTAGGCATGCCATACAGAGAAAGCAACCAGAATTCCAATATACTGATACACCATAACAGGATACTTCATAACGGCGGAGTAAGCCTTGCAGGTGCAATAGGCATATTCAACGGTGCCAATAATTATGAGATAAGCTATAACGAAATATGCGGCAACTATTCGGCAGAATACGGCGGTGGAATATCTCACTTTGGCTACAGCCCCGGAGGGAGAATCCATCATAATAAAGTCCAGTTCAATGCGTCCTTTGATGAAGGCGGAGGAATAATGATTGCGGGCGAGCTGCCTATACCTCCCGATGTCCTCTCTGAAGGGGCAGGCAGGGTTGATATATTTAACAACTATGTAGTTTTCAATGTATCCAATGATGATGGCGGAGGCATCAGATTACTGATGTCCGGAAGGGAAGCATTCAATATTTTTAACAATATCATAGCAAACAACGTAGCAACAGATATTGGAGGCGGCATATCCCTGGATGATGCATCCGATGTGAGGATAATAAACAATACTATAGCAAAGAATGTTTCAACTGCAACAGCCGAAGACAGCGACGGGAACCCCCACGGTGCAGGACTTACCAGTGAAGGACACAGTGCTCCGTTCCTGGCCTCTCTGCCGGCCGGTTCCAGCGATTTCAGCAATGCAGTGCTGCTTAACAATATCTTCTGGGATAACAGAGCTTACCACTTTGATAATACAACAGGAAAACTTGATCCGAATTATCAGGTTATTGATATGGAAGTGTTCGGTACTTTAGTTTCAAGAACCTTTACACCGAATTACTGCTACTTGTCCGGAGCTTATAATGGCGGCAGAAGAAATATTATTTACAATGGTACCAATCCTCCGGAATTTGTACAGGAATATACGACACCAATTGAAGCAAAGGCCCTGAATCAGCAGCCGGAGTTCATATCCATAAAAATAATAATCGAGCCTGATATGAATTATGACTACCATCTGTCAGACAATTCACCGGAAAGAAGCAGCGGAGCCTTTAGTATCAGGATAGGCAACAGGGTCTATATTGCCCCGTTCACTGATATAGATGATCAATTAAGAATACCTGGCACAGATATGGGTGCTGATGAAATATCAGTTATTGACCCTGGAAACTCAGGAAATTTCCTTCAGGATATAATTGATTACTTTACCAACCGTAATGACTACAGGTGGGGAGGAGGTAATGATAATGAATAGAGCATTTCGTTTTGCTGCTACTGACGGCTATATAAAGATGCCTGACGGGACAGAACACTATATATTCGGTTTTGCCGATATAACTGGTGTGTCTGAAGATGAGATTTACTCCTACAGGGGTAAGGCCACGCTCATGGCCCCCCTTCTTGAAGCCTATGAAAATGACGATGTATATCTGACCCTGACCAATATCGGTTTACCGGACCGGCCGGATCTGGATGACTCACATACAATCCACTGGCATGGTTTTCCCAATCAGATAGCATTATATGATGGTGTTCCCGAGGCTTCTGCTTCTGTTCCTGTAGGAAGGGATTTTATGTACTATTATAAACCGCTTGCTCCCGGAACCTATATGTATCACTGCCACTTCGAGCCGGTTGAACACATTCAGATGGGTATGATAGCTCCGCTTATTGTAAGGCCCCAGCTTGAAAAGACTCCTGGAAATGAGGGCAAAAAATTCGCTTATAATGACTTGGCAACTGAATTTGACCGCGAATATTTCATATTCTTGAATGAACTAGACTCCAGAGTCCATAGCCTGGTCTTGGGTGTCCAGATGTTTGACTGGACCGAATATATCCCTGATTATTGGCTCTTAAACGGCCGTTCCTACCCGGGGACTGTCGACACTACGGATACCAATTATCCATACCAGCCATATAAAGGCCTGATTGAAGCAAATGAAGGAGAAAAGATCCTGCTTCGCTTTATCAATCTCGGATTCCAGCAGCACAGCATCGAATTATTGGGTATACCCTTAAAAATAGCAGGTATTGATGCACAGCAGCCAAAGGGTTTGAACGGAGAGGATTTATCGACATTCAAAAACATCATCTATATAGGCGCCGGTATGACACTGGATGTAATATTCACCGCTCCGGCAGCCGGAATCTATCCGCTGTTCAACACATCCCACAATAAAAACATTAATCCCGGTTCTTCACCGGGTGGAATGGTGTCCGAAGTCAGAGTCTATCCTTCCGGAACTCTTCCGCCCCAGGTAAAGCCAAACCAATAGAAAGGAGGGTATGACAATGGTGCATATAATTGATTTATGGGCTGACAGCGGCTACTTTACAACGCCAATAGGCCACAATATCTATTTCTGGGGATTCAATGACTCCACAGGCACTTCCCCACAGCTTCCAGGGCCTACGCTAATCCTTAACCAGAACGATGAAATAGTAGTAAACCTTCATAATAACCTTCCCGAAAATGTCTCCCTATTGTTTCCGGGCCAAGAAAATGTTGAATTTCAAAAGCCTGATGATACCTGGGCTCCTGTTCAACCCCAATTTTCAGGGACGGACCTTGTCTCGCTGACAAACTATGCTCCTCCCGGCGGAACAATATCCTACAAGTTTACTGCAGCAAACCCCGGGACTTTCCTGTATGAGAGCGGAACAAACCCTCAGAAGCAGATTCACATGGGACTATATGGAGCGATAATCGTGAGACCTTCAGATTTTGGCACAGTGAAAACTGCTTATGGTCAAAATACCGGTACTGACTTTGATAGGGAATATTTGATCACCGTTGCTGAAGTTGACCCTGTACTTCATAAGTCTGTAGAAAAAGGAGAACCTTATGATATAAAAAACTACAAACCAAGGTACTGGGTTATGAACGGAAGATGCTCCCCTGATACAATGCTTATGGATGGTGTAGGCTATCTTCCCAACCAACCTTACGGCAGCATGATAATGATGGAGCCCGGCGAGAAGATTCTGCTGAGATATATTGATGCAGGAATTGAAAACCATCCTCTCCATCTGCACGGCAACCATACCCGCCTAGTCGGTTTGGACGGTAAACCTTTAAGAAATGGAAATATAGATTTATCTTATAAACGATTTACCATCTTAGTAGCTTCAGGACAAACCTATGATATGATATATGAATGGAATGGATTAGGATATACTCCGGACAATCCAATTCCTACGCTGCTGCCAAGTATAAGGAATTTAGGCATAGGTGAACCGGGATGGACAATGTGGAGCGGCAGCCCCTATCTCGGCGAAAAGCGTGATATCCCTGTAGGTGTTGTTTCTTACAACGAAATGGGTGAATATAATTTTATGCTCCATTCACACGAAGAGCCGCAAATTACAAACTGGGGTGAATTTCCGGGCGGTATGATGAGTATGCTTATGGTACATCCAACCGGAACACTTTCCCCTGACACTGGTGTAATAAGGAGGTAGATAAGATGAATATAGTTAAAGATTTATGGGCTAAATCAGGAACCATTAACATGCCCGATGGTCTCTCAGTTCCTTTCTGGGGTTATGCTGAATCTGCCTCTTCCGAGCCACAGCTTCCAGGGCCTGTACTAGAGGCTGCTGTCGGTGACATTTTACAAATTAATCTTCATAACATGCTGAATGAGCCTGTATCCATCATTTTTCCGGGGCAGAATGTTGTACCAACTCCGGTAAAAGATGCTGACGGCAAATATATATCCTATACAGCCCACGCGCCAAACAATGGTGATGTTGTGAGCTACAGCTATACGGCCGACAAGCCCGGTATATTCCTTTACGAAAGCGGCAGCAGCCCTGAAAGGCAAATTCAAATGGGAATGCATGGTATTATTATTGTCAGGCCTGCAGGTTTTGATGCAGTAAATGCATCAACAAGAACAGCATACGGAACAAATACCGGAAGTGAATTTGATATTGAAAAAGTACTGGTTTTTGGTGAAATAGATAGTGTTCTGCATTCGAAAATAGTCAACCCACAGCCTGATGACATGTATATTTTCAGTCCGGACTTTTGGACAATTAACGGGAGAGCTTATCCGCATACCGTAGCGGCAGATGATAACTCCTCCCAGCCCTATAGTTCAAAAATCACGGCTGGTCCAGTCCAAAAAATATTAATCAGGTGTATTAACGCAGGTTATCAGCATCACAATATCCGATTTGAC
>DASPLL010000039.1:0-27854 GCA_035627615.1 Clostridia bacterium | reverse complement strand
TCGAAGGTAGCTTCTGAGCTCCTGCTGCGAATAGAGTAGCAACAGGCGGGTCTGCCCGTTACAGTTCAAAGAGCCGGTGTTTGCCGGAAATAAGGTGGTACCGCGAAATATACCTTCGTCCTTTACTTGGACGAGGGTTTTTTAGTTTTTGTTATGGGAAAAATATATTGAAGGAGATGAGCATAATGGATGAATCAAAAAACATCGCAAAAACCTATGATCCAAAACAGGTAGAAGAGAGATTGTATGGCAGCTGGGTGGAGAAGAGATATTTTACTCCGGTAGTGGATAAAGACAAGGAATCCTATACTATTGTAATACCGCCGCCAAATATCACAGGGCAGCTTCATATGGGCCATGCCATGGACAATACAATCCAGGATATACTGATAAGGTGGAGAAGGATGCAGGGCTATGTAACATTATGGCTTCCCGGCACCGACCATGCAAGTATAGCTACAGAAGCCAAGATAGTAGAGGCTTTGGCAAAGGAAGGGAAAACCAAGTACGGGCTTGGAAGAGATAAATTTCTGGAGAAGGCATGGGATTGGAAGCATGAATACGGCGGAAGGATCCTGAACCAGCTGAAAAAGCTGGGAAGCTCCTGTGACTGGACCAGGGAAAGGTTTACACTGGATGAAGGCTGTTCAAAGGCAGTTATGGAGGTTTTCATAAGATTATATGAAAAAGGCTTGATATACAGGGGCGAGAGAATAATCAACTGGTGTCCGAAGTGCAAGACCTCAATATCCGATATAGAAACCATATACGACAATGCAAAAGGCTATTTCTGGCACATAAAGTATCCGGTAAAGGACAGCGATGAGTATGTGGAGATTGCGACCACAAGGCCTGAAACAATGCTCGGGGATACAGCGGTTGCTGTTAATCCGGATGACGACAGATACAAGCATCTGATCGGCAAAACGCTCATACTTCCTCTTATGAATAAGGAAATACCTGTAATAGCAGACGATTATGTGGATATGGAGTTTGGTACCGGCTGTGTGAAAATAACGCCTGCCCATGACCCCAACGACTTTGAGGTAGGCATGAGGCATAATCTGCCTATGCCAAGGATAATGAACGATGATGGGACAATAAACGGCCTGGGCGGCAAGTACAAAGGCCTGGACAGATACGAAGCGAGAAAACAGATCGTAAAGGATCTGGAGGACCTTGGACTTCTTGTAAAGACAAAAGAGCATGAGCATAATGTAGGCCACTGCCAGAGATGTAACACAACAATAGAACCGATACTTTCAAAGCAGTGGTTTGTAAAGATGAAGCCCCTTGCAGAGCCGGCTATAGAAGTCGTAAGGGATGGAAGAGTCAAATTCGTGCCGGAAAGGTTCTCGAAGATCTATTATAACTGGATGGAGAACATTCAGGACTGGTGTATTTCCAGACAGCTGTGGTGGGGTCACAGGATACCCGCATACTATTGTCAGGACTGCGGTGAGGTAATAGTATCAAAGACTGTGCCGGAGGCCTGCGGAAAATGCGGCGGAAAGCTTAAACAAGACGAGGATACTCTTGATACATGGTTCAGTTCCGCACTGTGGCCTTTCTCGACCCTGGGCTGGCCTGACAGGACTGAGGACCTGGAGTATTTCTATCCTACAAGCGTACTGGTTACAGGCTACGATATAATATTCTTCTGGGTGGCAAGAATGATTTTTTCTGCTATGGAGAACATGAACCAGGAGCCTTTCAAATATGTTTTCATACACGGCATAGTAAGGGATTCTGAAGGGAGAAAAATGAGCAAATCCCTTGGAAATGGCATCGACCCGCTGGATGTTATCGATAAATACGGCGCTGACGCTCTGCGCTTCAATCTTATTTCCGGGAATTCTCCAGGAAATGATATGAGGTTCTTCTGGGAAAAGGTTGAGGCATACAGCAATTTTGCAAACAAGATATGGAATGCTTCAAGGTTCGTACTCATGAACCTTGATTTTGAAAAGGTGCAGAAGGCAGACAGAGCAAAATATGCAGCTGATCTGAATACTGCCGACAAGTGGATAACAAGCAGATTCAATACAGTTGTAAAAGAAGTTACCGAGAATATGGAGAAGTTTGAGCTGGGTATTGCAGCGCAGAAGCTTTATGACTTCATTTGGTCGGAATTCTGCGACTGGTATATAGAGCTTGTAAAACCAAGACTCTATGGTGAGGATGAGGATACCAGGCTTACTGCACAGGTAACCCTGTGTGACATACTGAAAGGGACTATGCAGCTTTTGCATCCGTATATGCCTTTCATTACTGAGGAGATATATCAGCATCTTCCCTCTGAATATGAATCCATAATGATTTCCAAATGGCCTGGATATGATGAAAAGGCATATCAGCCTGAGGAAGAAAAGAAGATGGAGATTGTCATGGAGGCCATAAAAGGTATAAGGAATATAAGGGCTGAAATGAATGTGGTTCCTTCAAGAAAAGCCAAGGTAATGATAGTGACAGGCAATAATGAAGTGATGTCAGCCATGGAAGAGGGCCGCATGTACTTTGAAAGACTTGCATCTGCTTCGGAGGTCATGGTACTGGCAGAGAAGAAGGGTATTCCTGAGGATGCAGTATCGGTTCTGATGAATGGAGCGGAGATATACCTTCCCCTTGAGGATCTGGTAGACTTCGAAAAAGAGCTTGAAAGGCTTAACAAGGAGAAGGATAATCTTGAGAAGGAACTGCAGAGAGTGAAAGGAAAGCTCAGCAACCAGGGCTTTGTGGGAAAGGCGCCGCAGAACGTCATTGAAGAAGAACGTGCCAAGGAAAAGAAGTATCAGGATATGCTTGAAAAAGTTCTTGAAAGGATAGGCTCACTGAAAAAGTAGCAGTTAAGGTAAAAGTCATGAATTACGCTGAAGTTGTTAACCATATAGAGACTACCATGAAATTCGGATGCAGACCCGGTCTCGAGAGAACGGCGAAGCTTCTGGATTTCCTGGGAAATCCCCATAAAAAGCTCAGGCTTATACATGTTGCAGGTACAAACGGCAAAGGCTCAACAACTGCTATGATTGCCAGTATCCTCAGCAGCGCAGGCTATAGTACCGGAATGTATACGTCCCCTCATCTTTACAGGAACACAGAGAGAATGACTATCGATGGTGCAGAGATAACTGAAGAGGATTTTGTCAGATATGCCCTGGAAGTCATGAATATGGTGAAGCTTATGAGGGATATGGGGCTTGAGGAGCCTACACAGTTTGAAATGTATACTGCAATGGCACTGCTGTATTTTGAACGAAAAAAGGTTGATTTTGCAGTTATAGAGGTAGGCCTTGGAGGAAGGTATGATGCCACAAATGTGATAGATCCTGTACTTTCAGTAATAACCTCCATAAGCTATGACCATATGGATATACTGGGAGACACCATAGAAAAAATAGCCTATGAGAAGGCAGGAATTATCAAGGAAGGCAGAACTGTCATAATGTATCCGCAGTTGTTTCCTGAAGCAGCCGGTGTAATAGAAGAAGTGAGCAGGGAGAAGAAGGCGGTATTGGTAAAGGCTGATGCAGCATCGGTGATGCTCAGAAATTACAGCATGGGGGGACAGATGATAGATTTCGAATATCCGGGCTATTCCATACCTGGCATGAAGCTGCCGCTTATAGGGGATCATCAGATAAAAAATGCGGCTGTTGCCCTGACCGCTATAGCAGAGCTCAACAGAATGGGGTACTCCGTAAACGTTGATGCTGTCAGAAAGGGCATTGAGACAGTCAAATGGCCTTGCCGGCTGAGCATAGTAAGCAGTGAGCCTCTGATACTGATTGACGGCGCCCATAACGAAGACGGTATAAACTCTCTGCAGGCAGCGCTGTCAAAGTATTTCAGCAGCAGGAAGATAATATTTGTAATAGGTATGCTGAGGGATAAGGACTACAGCTACGCAATAAGAAAGCTTATGCCGGCGGCACACTATACGGTTGCCACAGAGCCGGTGAGTGAAAGAGCCCTATCAGCAAATGCAATGGCAGAAGCTGTAAAGCCATACTGCAGCAGTGTCTGCGCAGAGCCTGACATTACAAAGGCCATAGAAAAGGCGAAGACACTGTATGACAGGAACAGCA
Organism: Clostridia bacterium; assembly: GCA_035627615.1. Lineage (GTDB taxonomy): Bacteria > Bacillota > Clostridia > Lutisporales > Lutisporaceae > BRH-c25. The sequence continues at coordinate 23,766 of DASPLL010000039.1, read as the reverse complement.
TGATATGCATATGCGGCTCGCTCTACCTTGCAGGCACCGCATATGAATATTTAATCAGTCACTAGTCACGAGTCGCTAGTCTCTTGAGTTGAGCTTGTCGTTGAAGAGCAGGGGCGGGTTTTCATGCCCGCCCGTCAAAAAGTGCGGAATCCGCGCTTTTTATTTTATACATTAAATCTGAAATTGATTATATCTCCGTCATGTACGATGTATTCCTTGCCTTCAAGACGGTACAGGCCTTTCTCCTTGGCTTTATGCATGGAGCCAAGCTCTTCGATATCCTTGAATTTTACGACCTCAGCCCTTATAAAGCCTCTTTCAATATCGGAGTGGATCTTCCCTGCGGCCTTTCTTGCGTCTGTGCCCTTCCTTATAGTCCAAGCCCTGACCTCATCTTCTCCAGCAGTCAGGAAGGAGATCAACCCGAGGTAATCGTAGGTAGTGCCTGCAAGCACATCTATCCCCGATCTTTTGATCCCAAGCTCCTCCATGAACAGAAGCCTGTCTTCCTCTTCAAGCTCGCTTATTTCCATTTCTGCCTTTGCACATACTTCTATAACAGGCACATTTCTTTCTTTGGAATATTTCTGTATTTCTTCCTTCTGGGGATAGGTGTCCGATTTAAGCGAGTTCTCATCTATGTTGATGACCAGAATCATAGGCTTTTCCGAAAGAAAGCTGAAGGTCTTCAAAAGCTCCCGCTCTTCCTCGGTCAGGTTTATCTGATGTATAAGAAGGCCATCTTCAAGACCCTTCTTGCATTTTTTGATTACCTCAAGCTCAGCAAGGTTTTCCTTGGTTACCTTTTTGCCGCTTTCTATCCTGGTTATCCTGTTTTCTATAATACCCAGGTCTGCGAACAGCAGCTCCAGATTTACCGTCTCTATATCACGCATTGGGTCTATGGAACCTTCTACATGCTGTACATCAGGGTTATCAAAAGCCCTGATAATATGTACAAGAGCATCAACCTTCCTGATATCCTCAAGGAATTGGTTTCCTACTCCCTTTCCGGCACTGGCTCCGCTGACAAGTCCGGGGACGTCAATGAAATCTATCTGCGCAAAAGTAGTCTTCTTGGGTTTATAAAGCTTGGAGAGGTAATTGATCCTATGATCGGGAACCTTTGCAGAGCCGATATTTGAAGCCATTTTTCCCGATGCAAAGCTCGATATCTCTGCATGGGCATTGGTAAGCAAATTAAAAAAAGTCGTTTTGCCAACAAGGGGAAGACCAACCAGACCTATTTTCATGATATTACCTCCTATGATATATTTTTAATTGTAAACCGAATACTATTCAATCCTGAGGGAACACTGACGTACTATCCGTATCAATTACTATTATAGCAATTATAGCAATAAATCAACAGTGCAGATATAATGTTTGGTGCAAAACATACAGATAGCGAAACTTAGTCGACTATTATAAGCTTTATATGCTAGTGCCTCGTAACGTATATCCCTTCTTGAGCATGCGAGGTACTGAATCAATGTGGTGATTATTAACACTATGAAAGACAAGAAAGTTGTTGTGTTAATAATCACTAGAATAAAGCAGAGGAGGCGAGCAAGTGAAACCGATAATACTGATAACATCATGTTATGTAAGCAAGGAAGAGATTAATATAAAGCAAGCCAAGAGTGTCTATTCCTGGGATTATACAAAAGCTGTAGAGTTGGCGGGGTGTGTGCCCCTAATATTGCCTAATATATGCGTACTCGGAGGATGGGCTGCTGGAGGCTTTTGAGCTTGAAGGAGACAGATTCCTCATGGGTCTGCAGTGGCATCCGGAAATGCTCATGGAAAATGTCCTGATGAATTTGAGATTTTTAAATGCTTTATTAAAAGTGCAAAGGAATATAAGGCTCATAAAGAAGCAGGAAATAAGAAATAATACAGGGTATCCTTGAGTGTACGGTTGCGGGTTGCGCGTTTTGCAGCATATAAAAAGTGCTTTTCAGCACTTTTTTTAGTTAATTAATGAAGTTATCAACTGGCTGTATATTTTTTCTGAGGAGCTTTTCCACTTTTCGCAGACCTGTTTTGCCTGCTTTGCAGATACTACGCTCAGCTTGAGATCCATAAGCACAAGCTCTTTTTCGATCACCTTGAGAGTCACTATGTATTCTTTATCACCTGTTTTACTATATTCTGCAATTACTTGGGATTCCTTCTTCAAACTGTCCTTGTTCTTGCTTATATAGCTGTTTATTATACTTACGGTGTTTTTTGAAATTCTTTGCTCAAAAACTTCGACAGCTTTTTGACCGCTGTCTGTATTTGTATAACACTGCTTTTTCTGGTGCGGCACTTGCTTTATCATGTCAGCCTCTTCCAGTTCGGAAATGCACTGCTGGAAGGTGAAGAAATCTATAAGGTTGTTCTCCAATATGGCATTTGTAATCTGAGCCTTAGTCAGAGGAATTTCCATTTTATCTAAAAGATATAATATCATAAGCTTTTTATCAGCCAAAACTCCGCCCTCGAACATCATGCAATCCTCCTCCTTACAGAACAGATAACCTTCCAATTCTACAATATATAATTATAGCACAGTTGGATTAAGTTAAGCAAAAACAAAAATCAGACATAAATAAGTCTGATTTTTGTTTTTGCTTATGTTATTTATTTTCTGTTATTTACCTTCCAGCTGTTGTTCTGCCATTGTGATCAGCTTCTTAACCATGCTTCCTCCGACCCTTCCGCAGTCCTTTGAGGATAGATTTCCCCAATAGTCTTCGGAGCCTTGGTGTACCGGCAAATTTAGTTCTGAAGCTATTTCATATTTCATATTGTCAAGAGCTTTATGAGCTGTTGGCACCTTTAAACCTTTATTGAATTTTCCACTTCCTGCAGCCATTTATAACCCTCCTTAATTATCACATAAATAATTTGTAATGATAAATCTTTTTTGCAGCATATATAGCATAAGTTTTATCTGTGTTTCCTTACTGCATTATTAATTTAACCTTTTTGCTCAGAAAATATGTTAGAACATTATGTTTGTATGCATAATATTATAACCTGATGCATATAATTATAGTTTCAGGAAATATAATATTTCTATGGCTATATAAATCACACCTTGAAGATTGAGTTGAATGGATAGAAATCATTACAGCAATGAGAACATTTTGCACTTTTGGACTAATGTGTAAAAGCTAAATACAATAAAGAAGAAATTAAATAGGGCAAGGTAAAAAACCTCGCCCCCGGTTCTGCCCGGCATTAAGTCATTTTTCTTTTGATTGGCAGTTTTCTTCCTTTGTTGGTTCCATTCCGGTGAATACCCTGCTGCTGTACTTTTTGTGATTTTGCTTCTCTGGGGATGTATCTTTCATAAGGCACTATCAAGTCCCGTGAGAATTCCACCGTGTGTCCGTTTATATTAGTAAACTTGCTGCGCCTCATCGACATATACTTCACCTCCAAAAAACAAAATTACATTCATATTTTGCCCTTAAATTATTTTTAAAAGCAGAGTGTTTGTGTTAAATGTTAGAAAGCAATGCAGGATTTACACTTTTGTTTGAACCGCGTACTGTCGAAACATTTTATAATATCTGGTATAATTAAGGCATAAGAAATCGAAAGGAGCAGTATATGAGACGTTTGAAGCAGATATTTGTACTATTTGTCGCACTTGTGATCGCATTAAGCATTATTGGCTGCACACCTCAGAAAGTGGAAGAGGATCCCGGGGACAAGGAGCAGAACCTGCCGCTGCCTACACCGGCGGAAGCGGATAAAGAACCTCAGATTGACAACCAGGATCAGGATAATAATGAAAAAACGGCTGAAGAAATTGACCTGAAGAAAATAAAAGCCAATGAAAACGGCCAGGTAATGATACTTATGTATCATGGCATAAGCGACAAGGAAGCTGAATGGGTCAGAACGGCAGACAACTTCAGAAAAGACCTGAGGACTTTGTATGACAAGGGATACAGGCTTATAAGCCTTAAAGACTACATAGTGAATAATATTAAAGTTGAAGCGGGTTATACACCTTTTGTTCTGACTTTTGACGACGGTCTCCTGAACAGCTTTAATATAATAGAAGAAAATGGAGAGAAAAAAATAGATCCTGACTGCGCAGTAGGAATACTGGAGGATTTCAAAAAGGAACATCCTGACTTTGGCAGCGGCGGAAGCTTCTTTGTGTTTTATCCGCTTCCCTTCAGGCAGAAGGAGCTTATCAAGGAAAAGTACGAATTCCTTATACAGAACGGATATGATGTGGGAAATCACGCATATACGCACGAAAACCTTGGGAGCCTTAGTATTGAAGATGTCCAGAAAGCTTTGGGAAAGAATGTGAAGCTCACAGAGGAGTACCTGCCGGGATATGATGTCTATGCGCTTGCCCTTCCTTATGGCATCGGACCCAAGGGTGACAACTACAAATATGCAGCCCAGGGTGAATATGACGGGGTGAAATATAATCACCGGGCGGTGCTCAAGGTGGGAAGCAATCCGGCGCCATCACCCGTAAGTGTTAAATTTGATCCGATAAGGCTGCCAAGAGTAAGAGCCAGTGAAATGAATACAGCCGGTACAGGAATCTATGATTGGCTCGCGCATTTTGACAAAAAGCCGGAAAAGCGCTATGTCAGTGATGGTAACCCGGATACAGTGGCAATACCGGAAAGTGAGAAGGATAATGTAGACCAGAGCAGACTTAATGGAAAAGAATTAGTGATATATAATTAAGACAAAACAAAAGTCCAAAGCACAGAAATGTGTTTTGGACTTTTGACCGTTCTATTGGAAACTCAAACATTCAAGAAACAACCTTCCAAATAATATATTCTCTATAATTGTTTCCTTGAAATAAGGATTGGGCATATCACAGCTGCTTCCTGATTTCTGCAGAAAATACAGCTCTTCACTTTCCCCCATTACCTCGGCATAAAGCTTTCCATTCTTGTAAAGCTTATCACCAACTTTGAGCTTTATATCTCCCATACCTATCTGTTCAAACATTTTTTCACTGGAAGCATTTCTTCTTTTTCTTTTCATATCCTACTCCAATGCGTTTTTTGAAAAACAATTTGCTTTTTAACTCAGATTTCAAATAAACGTTTCCTTAATATTAAAAGTCATTGAAAATGTTATTTTTCAATATTATTTTCGACATTTATATTATCAAAATTAATACTTTTTTGCAAATCAAGTAATAAAAACGTACATTCATCAAAATTTGATTGACAGAAAATTACATAATTAGTATAATTTATATAATAAACTATAAAATAAAGGATAATATAAAAAATATTAGTAAATTTGGAAAAATAAGTAGAGTACTGTTCGAGATATGTATTATGGGGGATATATATGAGATTATTGTCAGGACTTGCTTATGAAGATATAGATGAGTATATCAGATACTTGCCTGAAATTGCCGTATTGGATACTGTCAGGGACAAGAAGTCTCTGCTTGATGCGGCAGGTTCCGGAAAATATGACCTGGTGCTTATTTCAAAAGAGCTGCCTGGAAGTGAGGAAATGGGGCAAATAATAGAAATACTTGCATCAGAAGAGTTCAAGAGTCAAAGGCTTGTATACTTATATGGGGAGTATGACGTACTATGTGACGGCTTCATAAGGTTCCTGATCAATCATGGAGTATATGATTTCTATGTTGGTGGGGAAATAACCTCCAGAGATATTGAGAGCCTTGTATTCAGGCCGGCTGGAAGGGAGAAGGCCTTTGGATATTGCAGCAGCTGTTTTGACAATGAGCAGTATTTTAATCATAGAGAACGCATCCTAAGACCCAAAAGCCGCTTCTTCAATGGTTTTTCATTTACCAACCTCAGCTTTAAAGCCTTTCCGGATACTAAAAAGGATAAAAGACTTCCCTTTGAGAAGCTTATCATCTCAATAATATCAAACCAGGCTACAGGAAAATCACATACAGCCTGGAATCTGGGCTGCTGTCTTTCAAGGCGCAGCTATACAACCAGTCTTTTCAATATAGACAGGGGTTACTCTGCAAATCTGTTTTTCAACATAGATGAAATTTACAATGATTTGCTTGATTTCACTATACAAAATAACAAACACAGGGATATATTTGATAACTGCTGCAAAAGGAAGAATCTGAGTATAGTGACCGGAAAGCTTGGAGATGAGAAGGAAATAGGCAGTGATGACTTTTTGAAGCTGCTATATGGCATACGTATCAAATCAGATATTACAATAGTTGATACGAGGACAGGCTTATCACATTCTACAAGGCTTTCTGTGAAAAACTCAACATACGATATGCTGATCTTTGATTGTGATATAATGCACTTTCATATGAATATGAAAATGCTGGAGGAGTTGAAGGATGATTTTGCCCCTGAAAAGACAATTGCAGTCATTAACAATACCAACATAAAATCTCCGGGTCACAAGTTCATCTACAATGAAATAGTAAATACCGGAATACCTTTCAAGGGCATAGCCTCTGTAAGCAGCTGCGGCTTACAGAGCAGCGAGCTGATGCATACAGGCCTGTCGCCTTATCAGGCTGCTGAAGAAGTAAATAAAAGCTTTGTACGTGATGTGAACAGCCTTGTAGACATGCTGAGCGCCAGACCCGGCTGGAATGGATCTGCAGCAGGAATATTTGGATAGTAAGCAGGTGAGTATTATTGGTTTATAACAAAAAAAGCAGGATTTATATGATCAAGCGGGTGGCATTTATTTCAGTATGTGCAATTTGCATGGTAATCATATTCTATGAAGGCTATTTGCTATACCGTAATATGACCTCAGAGCAGGTTTCTGATATTCCAGGGGACAGCGGTATCAAATCCGGGAGCAATACAATAATAATTGCCAGAGCCAAGGACAGTATGAACCAGGGAGAGCTGCTTGATGCAAGCAAGGCCGAGTTGGTGGAGGTACCGGCGGAGTTGGTCCCGAAAGGAGCAATCACAAGCTTCACAAAGCTTTCTAACATGAGACTCAAACAAAAAATTGCAGAGAAGGAATTCCTGAATGATATGGATCTTATGCCTGAAACAACGGCTTATGAGGATGGTGACAGACTGATAGAGCACAACTTTGCGGAGGGGGCAGTTCCCGCTGCTGTTGCCGTCGGCAGTGTAATTGATATCAAGCTCTTTGTAAAAGGAGGAGAAGATCCTGTGATAATTTCAAAGGTTGTGGTTGTATCCCGCAGCAATAATCTGCTGTCTTTTTACATGAACAGAAAAGAGCAGGAATTTCTTAAGGAGGCTGCTACTGAAGGCACACTTTTTTCTGTGCTTTATCTTGATGATTCGCAGCTGGCAAGTGAGGTTACCTATGTTCCGTCATTTGATATGGGAAAGGAGTAAAAAAACATGCGTGGTGTAAAAGGAAAGCTGGTATGCATTTGGTCTCCGGTGCTGCACGGGGAGGGGTGTTCAACCTTAAGCTGTTCAGTAGGCTTTGGTATGCATCATTTTTCAGGTAAAAAGGTGCTTATCCTCAATAAGAGCAATTCCATAAGTCATATGGAAAAATATCTGGAAAAAGACATAGAGATAAAATACTCCCTTGATAATTTAAAGATATTTAATAAGGGTATAAGTGCTGATCATATACTGACTTATGCAACACAGGTGAACACCGGCTTGTACATGTTGGGCGGATCAAGATTCAACAGGGAGCTTACAAAAGAAGATACGGATTTTGACAGGCTATTCATAGAATGCTGTCTGGAAGGCTTCGATCTTGTAATAGCTGATATGGATACAGGCGTCAGAAAGGAGAACAGGCTTTATCTGGATCAGGCCGATACTATCATAGCAGTTTTTACTCCCAACGAGATAATTATGGATGAACTCTTCCGGAATGAAGCAATGCAGAGTGCCCTGACATATTTTACAGACAAGAAGACGGTCAGTGCAATTAACAAGCTTTATGACGGCTGGGATACAGGCAGTGTCACAGGCAGATATAAGGGTAGGTATTCTTTATCCAGGATATTTGGATTCAATTATGATGGTGATGTAATAAATGCTTGCTGTATGGAAAAGGATTTATATTCTTTTCTTATGAAGGAGCTTAAAAGGGGGAAGGGCGGCTATGTAAAGCAGCTCCACGAGCTATGCAGCTTTCTCATTAGTGAGCTTTGCATTGAAGAAGCTGTTCAGGACAGCATAAGCTATGGAGGGGTATTCAGAAGGCTTCTGAGAAGCAGTATTCAGTGATAGGAGGACAAAGCTTGAATTTAAAGAAATATCTTATTATTGACTCTTTATATTTACATATTGAAAAATATATCAACAGCTTCATCAATTCTGACCCTTCTGATGAGCAGGAAAGAAAAATAATAGCATTGCTCAGGGATTACAAGGAAAAGTCGACCTCAGGCCTTCCTGAGGCCAGGGGGGTAATAAAGTCTCATATAAAGAACTGCATTCTCACAGGCTTTGATCTATATATGGAGGATCATAACGGCGGGGTGGAGGATGTATGTACATTTGAGGGAGTAAAAATTGATGAGGAGAACGGATTGGTTGATAGCATACTGCCTTTTATTGACCCTGAGAACCTGACTGCCAGAGAGAAATTTGAGATAATTCTTTTCAAGAACAGCACTATCAGAAGTGATGGGCGGGATGATGCCTTCAACAGGCTGATTTCAAAGTATCCATGCTGCAGCAAGGTCAGAGATGCCGAAGATTATGAAAGCCGGAGATATGAATATAATGAGGAGGATATTGATTATATTTACAATAATGATAATTATCAGCTATCCTTCACGGACAAGATAGAGATCATCACACAAAGACTGTATGAGGAGATATTCGGACTGAAGCATATTGACATACTGGCATATTCAAATATCAATGAAGTGGGCTTTTCCAACAACGGCAAATATATTTACTGTTGGTGCGGAAAAAAGATATGGCTGAGTTTCCTCAAAATCAGCGAGAGCGATGCAAGAGTCATACAGGACAGAGCCATAAGCTTTGAAAAGCATTGTTCCCAACTGGATGTAAGCCATCCTGAGATATTGTGCCACAGAGGCGACGGAGCAAGGATAACAGTCACCCAGAAGCCTTATTTTTCTGCCCGAAACCTGTGTATAAGAATATTCAATCAGAGCAGCGCGGGTTTTAAGGACCTGATAACCATGGACAGGCTAAGGACACTGATTACTGCTCTGGTAAAGTCGGGAGAAAGCATATGCTTACAAGGCGGACTCGGATCTGGAAAGACTACCACAATGAATGTTATGTATGAGCTGCTGGATGACTTTTTACACATTGGCACAGTTGAGGACTATTTTGAGCAGCATGTTATGGAGAAATATCCCATGAAGAGGATAGTCGAGGGGCAGGCAGTAAACGGCAAGGAGCTTCTTGACGTTGTAAAGACCATGCTCCGCATGTCGGTGGATGTAGCGAATATAGGAGAGGTAAGGGATGGAAATGCATTATTTGCATTTATCCAGCTGGTACAGTCTGTTTCAGTTGCAGCATGGTTCACGACCCATATAACCAATCCTGAGACTACCGTACCGCGTCTGAAAAATATGCTTACAGGTACAGGCAGGTATTTTTCAGAGCAAAGTGCCGTAATGGATATAATTCATTACATAAATATGATATTTCAGCATGAGATCGTTGATGGACGGATAATGATAACCAGAGTTGTGGAAATCGTTCCCCTGGTGGCGGCCTCAAGCAGCGTTGATTATAGCATTGAATTTGAAAATGAGAAGCTTCGGAAGCTTTATTATATTCAGCAGATACAGAGTAATCCTTATAATATGTTCAGATTGAACACAATCATGAATATTGAGAACGGGGCCATAAGGTTTGTAAATTATCCTTCCCGGAGAATGATTGAAAAAGCAAGGAGAAGCAAAGACTCATGGAAGTATGTCAAGAAGCTTGTCAAGCTGATTGAGATGGATATGGGGACAGATATTCCCGAATACGCCAGGGGGTGAAGGAAATTATGTGGAAGCAGAACAGAAGTCCGCAGATTCAGGGCTTCAGCAGGTATAATCCTTATTACAGCCTGTTATTGAAGCTTAACAACCGTCTGACGCTCATCAATCAAAAATCGCCTGCCCGGAATATCAGCGCAAGCTTTCTGCTGCTTTCTGTATTAATATTGCTTGGAGCCTGCTACTTCCTGTTCGCATACAATACCTTCAGCGGTCTCTGGTATCACAAGGTTTTGTGCGTTTTTTCAACCTTGATATTCGTTTATCTTTGTGAGCAGTCATATTTTGAAATATATGAGAAGCGGATCAGGAAGGATCTGCCTAACACCTTGAAAAAGCTGACCCATTATTATAATCATTATAAAGGCAATATAATACCGGCTTTGGAGGACACAATCTCCCGGTGTCCCAAAAGCAACAGGATATACATCATGAAAATTAAGGAGGCATTGATGAAGCCGGACTATGATAGGCAAGTAGAGGAGCTTGAACACAAAATGCCGACAACATGGTTCAAAATGCTGTGCCGCCTTGTTCTGTTTGCAAAGGAAAACGGTGGGACGATTATAGAAAAAGACAATAAAGCCCCGGGTGAGGATGTGATATCCAATAATCTGAAGAGGCTGACCAATATAGTGACTTTTCTGAATATTGAGCAGGGTTACAATGATGCTGAGCTTCTTGGCATGCAGGTCTTTGTTTTTTTTGCTCCTTTACTCGTGATACCTGTGACCAGATGGTATAATGCCAGTCTGCTTATTGACATGAACACCGTTGATATATATGGAAGCATACAGGCTCAGAACCTGACTGCAATTTTGATGTTTATCAGCGGTATAGGCGCACTGTTCATACATTGGATGAGGAAGCTCCAGAATTGATGGAAAGGTGGTGAGGAATATAAGGTATTTCATGATAGTACAAGCCCTTGCAATCGTTATGCTGGCAGCTGCAGTTTTTACCTTTGCTTATCAATATTTCAGATACCAGAAAATAAAAAGGTTATATAGAGCGGATTACGCCAGGAAAAGCTGTCTCCGGAGCATTGGCAGGCTGCTGCCATTAATGCCCCGGTACAAGAGCAGAAGATACAGGAATACTGAAAGCCTTATAATAGATTCGGGACTTGGAATGTCTGTTGAAGGCTTTTATCTGTCCAAAACAATACTTTTTGTCGTAGGCCTTGTGTTCTTCATCAGTATACAGACAACTAACACTTTCATGCTTTATGAAGGCATAATTAACGACCTGAACCTGGAAAAGACACTGATAGACAAGATAGTTAAACCGGAGGCCGGTATCCTTCAGCTTGAAGAGGTAATATTCAACCATATAAATACCTGTCTGCCCAGGGACAAGGTCACCCTTAAGGAGCTCAGCAGCAAACAGAATGCTCAAATGTATATAGAGTATATAGAAGCTCAGATAAGCGGTAAATGGAATGAGCTGGAGGAGGATGCCGGGACTGTCGCTGAAAGGATATATAAAAAGCTGATCAGGATAAGGACAATAGAGAGGAATTATCCTATATATCTTTCAGCCCTGGCGGCAGCGTCGATCATGTATTTCATACCCAACTTCATAGGACTTTTGAAGCTGGTGCTCATAGAGGATAAGAGGGATTGGGAAATACTGAACTATATTTATGTGTTTTCAATATTCGGCAGGTTGCCGCCCTTTAATATTAAAAACGTACTTATAAATATTCTGGTAATAGCAGATATTTACAGGCTGGTTATAACCGAAGCCCTGAATAATATTAAAAGCGGCAAGGGGGAAGCCTCCTTCGACAATCTGCTTCAAAGGGTGGATAACCAGGAACTTTTTGAACTGTTGGAAGCCATGCGTCTTTCTATGAATACGGGATTGCTCAACATAGTGGACAACATTGATGAGATGGCACATAACCAGCTTAAATGGCTGGAAATAAAGAGTATAAAAAGAAGGAAGTCAAAGCAGGTGATAGCCATGGTGCCGGTAGTGATGGTAATGCTTGCGGCAATGGTTTATTTCTCATACAGCCTGTCGATGCTTTCCAATCCTATGAACTTTATAAAATAAGTAAAGGAAGGGAGAATGAATCATGGAGAAATTCTGGGCGGTAATATTGATATTTGTGGTGGTAGCAGCGGCGGGGCTGATGTATGTCAATCAGGTATATAATCCTCAGAAGGAGACCCAGATGGCAATGGCGGATATGGCCAATCAGACGCTGTCTGCTGTTAAGCTGGAAATAGGAGATGGGACTTACACTTTCGAGGCAAAAGGGTCGGAAATAGAAGATAAAATAAATGATTATGTGGAAGATGATGAGGAAGTGGAGATCAGAATTAATGGAACAGTTTATGGTATCGATATTGATGCTATAGAGGAGCACGAGGGAATTGAAGATGACAGTAATTATACCATCGAGATAGAAAAAGACATCGACGGGAAAACTCAAATCAAAATCGATGATAAAGACTGATTATAAGGAGAAAAGTTAATGGAAAAATTTTGGGCATCGCTTTTGGTAATTCCCATATTTACATGGTACTCATTCCATGCCGTCCTGGACAGGGACTTCAAAATCAGGCAGCAGGCAGTCGAAAATGTTGTGTATCAGTATACCCAGGTAGCCGCCAAGAAGGGGGTACTATATGATTCTGTCTATAATGAGCTGGAATCCAGGCTTTCCAGCTTCGGAACCTTTGATATCAGTGTGACTGCAGAAAAATTCACCGGAACAAGTGACACACCTGAGGTAATTGAAGACCCGGAGGTTATCGGTGAGAATCTGCGCTCTCTGGGCTATGACATCATTAACGTCTATGTGGAGTCCCGGAATGAGCATCCACTGGGAAGACTGTATGAAATAACTCCCTTCGGTACAAAATCCGGTGCGGAGGCAGATATCAGGCATTTTGCAAAAGCATCGGTATATATTCAATGATTTATAGCTGGAAGTGTCATTATGAAAGCATTTTTCTTAAGCCTTATTTTCATATTCTGCACCTGGAGCCTGTTCTTTATTGGAAAGGGAATAGATAATATTGATATCATGGCTGAGCGGTACAAGAGGGCTTTGGACGCCGGAGCCAATGCCGCCTCAAGGTATAGGGCATATAATAACAGGGACATGCTGTTTGATCAGGGTATAGGTTATGGCATTGGGGCTGAAGACCGTAACAATGTGCCTGTTGACAGGGATGAGGCTGTAAAATGGTTTTACAGGCTCTTCTTCAGGAACCTCAGCATAAGTGATTCTGAAGAGCGGGATGAACTTAAGAAATATATACCTATGAAAGCTTTGATACTGTATGACAGGCTTATGATAGCTGATGCTCATGATAATTGGGATTCCTACGGCCCGGATGGACAGGCATATACTATTCAGTACAGTGGAAGAGATTACAGGTTCACCCTGTCTGACCAGGTATATGATCCTCACAATGGACAGTGGCTGATGGCTGAAGATATCGGATTGACGCCTGAAGACAGGAAAGCACTGGTGACCCAATATATAATCAGCGAGCTGAACGGCTTTCTGAAAAACAGACCGGATAAGGAAAGCAGCAGCTATTATGAGATAGTATTTTCCCTGGATGACATTGCAGATGAGAAGCTCAGTGGAATAAATGGAGTCAATTTTTTTGTACTTTGTGAAGGGGTACCTTTATCTTCCCTTAATCCATACAAGCGGGAAGAATTCTTTGCGTATGGAATAGGAGGAAGTGAGATAACAAGATAATGGTTACAGACTATGACTATATTAAGAAGGGTGGTAAAACAATGTTAAACAAATCAATTCTTATGGGCAGACTTACAGCTGATGCGGAGACAAAGACCTTTGATGAAAAGAAAAGGGTGTCGAATTTTACTCTGGCAGTGGACAGGGACTATGTCGACAAGGAAGGCAACAGGGATACAGATTTTATCCAGATTGTAGCCTGGAACCTTCCGGAGAAGTTTATTTCGAAATACCTTAAGAAGGGTGAGCTTGTTGCGGCTGAGGGCAGGCTTCAGACCAGGAAATATGAGAAGGAGGAGATCCATTACGTAACAGAGCTTCATGCAGATAGCGTACATCCGACAAACTTCAGGAAGAATGAGTAAAGTGCATGTTGGTTTATAGATAAAACCAGAAACCATGTTGATGATGCATCTGCTGATAAAGCAGTTGCGTCATTTTTTGTAGAAAAAACTCGAAGTGAGATTATATTTGTATGTTAATAATCATTGGAATTTTATAGAATATGTATGATAATTAATATATTGGAATAACTGTACAAAATAGGATAAATATAGTTTGCAATCGTTCTATTTCATCAATTGGTTTTAGAATTCAATTTTGAATAGAGAGGATTGATCATTGTGGTTACTGATCTGGAGAGCAAGATATCATTAGGCATGCCATATATGATTGTTACTGATAATATTGTAGAAAAAATCAATGCACTTTTTTGTGATTTATCAGGCTATGAGGAAAAAGATATTCTGGGAAGAAAGATTGAAGCTGTATGGAAGCAGCTGCTGCGGATCAGTGTTGATCCAAATGAGGTAAGGCTTTTGAAGGAATGCAACTGCTTTATATTTGATAAAAACCGTACGGTGAGAGAGGTAACCATAAGATATTCAGAGCTTCCGGAATCCAATCAAGGCGTTTATACTCTGGAGCACAAAAAGAACTATTTATTAGATGAAAGATTTCCTTTCCTTGAATTTGTAAATGCAGCAAATGATACTGGAGTTGTTCTGATAAGTGCGGCAGATTCTCTGTTGCTTAAGGCAAACAAAGGGCTTTTCAGGTATTTCAGCAGGTTATTTACATGTCTGGAGGATATGTTGGGGAAGCGTGCGGGGGATATTATACCCGACTGGGAAGGCAGCAGGCTGCACAACATATTTATTAATGTAGTGAATACAGGAAAGGCAGTATTTTTTGAGGAACAGATGTTTGAACATCCTGAAATAGGAAGGTTTTGCTTAAGGTACACAATTACCCCTATTTTTGAAGAAGGAAAGGTAAAATATCTTGTATTGATACATAATGATGTCACTGCCAGAGTAGACAAAAGAAATCAGATGGAGGATATAATGAGATTGAAGGATGAGTTCCTTTATTTTATATCCCATGAATTCAAGACTCCATTGACGGTTATAAATGCAGCTGTGCAGAACCTTGAGCATATTTATGCCAGTCAGATGCCTGATAAAGCAATACTACTGATAGAAAAAGTCAAGCAGAATGCATATCAGCAGCTGAGACTTGTAAATAACCTGCTGGACATTGCAAGAATCAATGCCGGCAAGATCAAGCTGCGGAAAAGAAATATAGATATAGTTTTTTTAACAAGGGCTATTACCGATTCAGTAGCTGTTTTCGCGCAGCAAAAGGGCGTGGAGATAAGCTTCACTTCCCGGCTCACGGAAAGAGTTATAGGCATTGATGATGAGAAATTTGAAAGAATACTGCTGAATCTTCTTTCAAATGCAATCAAGTTTTCACCTGCAGGTAAAAGGGTTGCAGTTGAATTGTCCGCTAAGCTGTATAAGAAAAAAAGGATGGTCTGTATTAAGGTAAAGGATCAGGGCATTGGAATCCCAAAGGAGAAGCAGAATCTGATATTTGAGAGATTCGGGCAGGTAGACAATCTTTTGACAAAGCAAACCGAGGGAAGTGGTATAGGCTTGTTCCTTGTAAAGCTTATGGTGACTGCATTAGAAGGAGATATACTCCTTGAGAGTGAAAAGGGTAAGGGTAGTGTATTTACTCTTATGATACCGTCAAAAAAGGTGAAGGAATATATCGGGGAACGGGAAATAAAGCAAATGTCGGACAGTCGGCTTGTACAATCCATAGCTATTGAGTTTGCGGATATATATGCTAACTAATGATTATTAACACAACAACTTTCTTGTCTTTATAAGTGTTAAAAATCATAACCTTGATTCAGTGCCTCGCATGCTCAAGAAGGGATATGCGTTACGAGGCACTAATATAATCAAAGGGGAGCATATCACATTCTGATATGCTCCCCTTTGATTTTCCGTTACTATAACATGCCTGCGGGTAATTCTATAGACTCTATCCTGTATTGAAATATCCCCATTGGGGTTTCCACTGTAACATCATCATTGCTTTTTTTCAGCAGAAATGCTCTGCCCATGGGGGATAGATATGATGCATTGTCCACATTCATATTCATTTCATCGTTAAAGGGCGATACTATTTGCAGCTCTTCAGTCTTATTAGTATAACAATCCTTCAGCATCACCTGGCTTCCGATAATTACAAAAGGGCAAGTATCAGGTACGTTGTCCATCACTTCAAGCTCATTGTATATGATATTTTCAACACTCTTAATGTAAGAATTCATCAACTCCTGAAAATCGCTTCTTTCATCAGTCCATACAGGGTAATATTTTTCAATTACATTAAGCTTTTCCTCTTCGATTCTTTTCAAATGCTTGATAAGCATTTCAAATATACGTTTGGATACAATGGCTTTTGACACTTTTAATACCTCCTCGTTTATTACATTAAATGGGAATTGCATAAAAAATATAACAAGGCACCTTGCAGCAGAACTGCAAAATGCCTGTACATATAGTTTAACACAAATGTAAATGGATGTAAATAGTGGATTCAATTACCATTTAATTGAAAATCTAATATTTAGTGGAACTAATCGGTTATGTATTGCATTAAAAATTATATAGAGGGAATAGTAATTGCGGATTTTGAAAAAATATATCTATAGATTATGGATCAGTATGTTTAATTTTTTCTAAAGGGAGGAGAATGGGCATGATAGATGAGGCTCTTGACGGTTTGAGAAAAGCAGCGAAAAGAAGCGGTTGCGAACATATTATGAACAATATTGATATTACTATGGATGTAATGAGAAGAAGCAGTGATGAGGATGAAAAGAGCATAGCGGCTCTGGCCTTCAGTTTTTTTGCCGATTATGCAATAGACAGAAGGAATATAGGCTTGCTGCATGAAATATACAGTCTGGCGGACAGACTTGAACTTTTGGATGAATTCCAAAGCAGAAAGGCTTATGAAATCATATACAACCTTAAGGATGAAGTGATGAATATATATCCTAAGGGACTACGGGAGTTGATTTCTTTTATGGAGGGCCTGGAGGCTGAAAGCCTGGATTATCGTATAATGCCCTATGATCCTGATAATGTTCTGATAGTGGAGTAAGAGCAAAAAAAATTCTTGACACGTGATAATAAATATCATATTATTAAATCATAGCAATTCAGTAGGAATTAAGACAAAAGCATAGAATGGAAAGTGTAAGTACATCAGTATTTCTACAGAGAGGGCTGCGCCGGATCATTCCGGCTGCTGAAAGCAGCACCAGAGATATGTACTGAAAGTGCGTCCAGGAGCTTTTGACCGAACCAGCCCGAAAAGGCAGCAGTAGGATATGACGGGAGCACCCGTTACAGTGCAGGGATATGTTAGTATCCTCAAAGAGTATTAGAAGAGTGGAACCGCAGTATATGCCTCTTTATACATATGCAAATATGTATAAAGAGGCTTTTGTTATGTCTGATTTTATGTGCTGCAAGTAAATGAAAAAAACAGGGCAATGCTGAAGCTTGGAAATAAGATATAAAATATTAATAAAGGGTGGTAATGATGTTTAAACAATTGAAGGAAGATATAAAGACAATATTTGAAAGAGATCCGGCGGCTAAAAGCTATCTGGAAGTAGTATTGTGTTATCCGGGACTACATGCTGTAATATGCCACAGGATTGCACACCGTCTTTACCGCAGGAGGATGTTCATACTGGCAAGACTGATTTCACAAATATGCAGGTTTTTCTCAGGAATTGAGATACATCCGGGAGCCGTTATAGGAAGGAGACTCTTCATAGATCACGGCTCCGGCATAGTTATAGGCGAAACTGCCGAGGTAGGCGATGACGTAACCCTGTATCAGGGGGTGACCTTGGGGGGCACAGGAAAGGACAAAGGAAAGAGGCATCCGACAATAGAGCATAATGTAACTATAGGATCAGGGGCCAAGATTCTCGGGCCGATCACAATAGGGCATAATGCCAAGATAGGAGCCGGAGCAGTAGTAGTGAGGTGCATACCTCCGAACAGCACAGCTGTCGGGGTTCCGGCACATGTGGTGAGAAGGGATGGAATAGATGAGACATATGTTGACTTGAATCATACAGATATCCCGGATCCACTTGAGGATGAAATCAAGGAGCTGGAGAGAAGACTCAGAGAGCTTGAAAGCAGGTTGAAGTAGTTGTTGCAGGAATAAAATAAGAAAATTGGGCGTTGAGATATAAAGTAAAAAAAGAGCAAATAATTTTGCGTGGCGCAAAGCTATTTTGCTCTTATTTTTTTATTCTTGTTATAACAGTAAAATAAATTTGTGTATAGTTAATAAAAGATACCCTGATAGTAATCGAGATTGTCCGACAACGGCAGAATATTTGCTAATTTGTAAATTTGTACACTGCATAGAGGGAGGTGTATTTTGGCCGTCCATAATTTTTGTGGCAGGCGCAGCACTACTGGGGTTTGTCTATCGGCTTAATAGTGTTCTTCATGGTTGCATATGCAGGAGGAGAGCAGGGAGTAGATGGAGTTAAATATCTGGCCGCCCTGGGAGGAAGCTTTGTGCTCTTCGTATTCGTATTATAGGTTATAGCAACAATTAAGGCATTTATGTTTGATGATATAGTGGAATAGTTTGGTTGGAGGATATATAATGCATAAGGATATAGTATTGGGTCCAAAAATGACACTGGATGAATTTGTAGAAGTGGCACGCTGCGGGTCGAAGGTTGAATTCTCAGAAGAGTATGCCGGAAGAGTGGAAAAAACAAGAAGGCTCGTTGACGGATGGGCAGAGGAAGGCGGTGTAATGTACTGCATAACTACAGGCTTTGGAGTGCTTTGTACAAAGACAATATCAAAGGAAGAGAATGCAAAGCTTCAAAGGAATATCATACTGACTCATTCCGTTTCTGTGGGTGAACCGCTGTCAATAGAGCAGACAAGGGCAGTCATGCTTATGGTGCTCCAGAATGCGGGACAGGACTACAGCGGGATACGTCTGGAAGTTCTTGAAATGTACAGACAGTTTTTGAATTTGGGACTTACCCCCTTTGCTCCGCAGGAAGGCTCCGTAGGATATCTTAATATTGAGGCCCATATTGCTCTGGTACTTATAGGAAAAGGCAAGGCTTACATAAAAGGTGAGCTGCTGCCTGCCAGGGAAGCGTTGGATAAAATAGGACTGAAGCCTATAGAACTTTCGTCAAAGGAAGGCCTTGTGCTTGTAAAGAAGCCCGGTCTGAATTCCGGACTGATGATACCGCAGTACAGTCAGGCGGGAATTTTGAATGATATGAGGATTCTATGCCATCCGGCTACTATAGACAACATACCGACCTGTGGAAATCAGGAGGATTATGTATCTATGGGATATAATGCATGCAAGAAAGGTATACTGGTTGCTGAAAAGCTGGAATACATTCTGGCTATTGAGCTTTTGTCAGTTTACCAGGCGCATCAGTTCATACAGGAGGGCCTGGAACCAGGAACAGTTACCAAGGCTGTGCTTGAAGAGATAAAATCAAAGGTGCCGGTAATGGAAGAGGATATGTATCTGCATCCATATATTGAAGAGCTTAAGGATATTATCCATTCAGGAAGGATAATCGACCTGGTGGAAGAAAAAGTCGGAAAGCTGGTGTAGCTGATGAAAGCCAGTATAGATGTCCGGAAAATATTCCTTACTCCCCCCAATACCATGTTTGAGCGAATTACACTTATATTGATGATGGTCGGAACCTTCACCGTATTTTTCCGACCGCTCACCTTCACTCAGATGGGGCTGGATCGTATTTCTGAGATCAGTATTCAGGAAAAAGGAATTTATGAAACCATAGAGAAAACTATAGGATTACTCCATAAAATACAAAGCTGCGGCAAGTCTTCTGCCGGCAGCTTTGTATTTTTATAAGGGGTTATCAGTATGCCGGATTGTTAACCTATATTTAACTTACATTTCATAATAAGGCAATTCATTCTTTACATTGCCTGTGTAAAATGGACTCGTGGTGAATACCAAATATAATCATAAAGGAGAATGAAGCATGAGATCGAGAAGAATCATTGGCGGGCTGCTTGCAGCAGTAATGGTTGTTTCCATGGTGGGAAGTGTATCTGCTGCCGGTATAAAAGATGTAAAAGTAGAAAAGGAAGCAAAAAATGTGATCCTGCTGGTACCAGACGGAATGAGTATGGGTGGAGTGACACTTGCCAGATGGTACAATGGCGGTGGAGAGCTTAACCTTGACAGCATGGCATCAGGACTTGTAAGGACATATTCTTCAGATGCGCCGATTGCCGATTCCGCACCGGCGGGGACTGCAATGGCAACAGGTTATAAATCACATACAGGCTTTGTAGGAGTATTACCAGACGAAAACACTATGCCTGGTATGAAACCCCTTGCGCAAGCAGACAAAAGAAAGCCGGTTACCAATATACTTGAAGCCGCACAGCTTAAAGGAAAGGCAACAGGGGTAATCGCCACAAGTGAAATAATGCATGCAACACCGGCTGATTTTACAGCTCATGATCCTAGCAGAAAGAACTATGATTCTCTTTCAGAACAGCAGGTATATCAGGAGATTGACGTAGTAATCGGTGCAGGCTCAAAATACTTTGGCAGTGATGTTAGAGGCGACAAGGAAGACCTTATATCTGTTCTGAAAAGCAAATACCAATATGTAACTACTCCCCAGGAATTTAATAAAGTAACCTCCGGAAAGCTCTGGGCAATGTTTGCTCCGGTAGATGCAGCATATGACTTTGACCGTGATCCTGAAAAAGAGCCGTCAATTTCTCAAATGACAAAAAAAGCGATAGACCTATTATCCCAGGATAAGGATGGGTTTTTCCTGATGGTTGAAGGCAGCAAAATTGACTGGGCGGCCCATGCTAATGACCCGGTAGGCTTGATTTCCGATATCCTTGCATTCGATGAGGCAGTGGGCGTAGCACTGGATTATGCAAAAGCGGACGGCAATACACTGGTTATTTCTGCAACAGACCATGGCAACAGTGGTATCACAATCGGCAACGAATCAACAGACAATACTTATGATAAAACTCCTCTGACTTCATTTATTGACCCGCTGAAGAAGGCAAAATCAACAGGCGAAGGTGTAGAAAAGAGATTTAATGCTGATCGTTCAAACATTGCAGAGGTTATGGCATCCTATTACGGCATTTCTGATCTGACAGCGGAAGAAATAAAGCAGATTAAAGATGCTGAAGCCGGTTCTATGAACTATACAGTAGGACCCATGCTTGCTAAAAGAGCAAATGTTGGTTTTACTACTAACGGTCACACCGGTGAAGATGTAGTACTCTATACTTATGCACCGGAAGGTGTGGATTTATTGACAGGTACGGTTGAGAATACAGACATTGCAGTTTACATGGAAAAAGCAATGGGTCTGGACCTGAGTGCTGCTTCAGAAAAGCTTTTTGTAGATGCAAAAACAGCCTTTGAAGCTAAAGGTGCAGCAGTAGTATTTGATAATAAAACAGACGCCAATAATCCTGTACTGGTAGTGAAAAAAGGTGGCAAAGAGATAAAAATGCCGGTAAACAAGAACATTGCATATGTAGATGGTTCGCCGGTCGCACTTGACGGTGTTGTGGTATACAATGGGATTTCGGTATATGTGCCGCAGGCTGCAGTTGAGCTGCTCCAATAGCATATAGATAAGCTGTTTTCTTAGAAATCCGGGGAATTTCAGGCGGGGGCAGACTGGTAACAGACCGGCTGCCCTTACCGGTATATCTATAATAGAGGTGGTTAAATGACAGAGTCAAAAAAAGAAGCCTTGAACTATATCATCAACAATAAACAGATAAAAACAGTTTTTCAACCTATCATATCCCTAAGGGATGGTAGTATTCTGGGACATGAAGCATTAAGCAGAATAACCTGTGAAAGTGAGATAAAAACTCCCGACATGCTGTTTACCATGGCAGGAGAGTGCAACCGCTTGTGGGAGCTGGAGCTGCTTTGCAGAACAACGGCACTTGAAGCCGCGTTTAAATTCATGATTCCTCCTTATAGCAGGAAGCTTTTTATCAATGTAAATCCGAATACAATGCATGATGAATCTTTTAAGGCAGGTTTTACAAAGGATTTTTTGTTGCAGTATGATATTGCTCCCCACAATGTGATCTTTGAAATAACAGAGAGAAATGTGGTAACTGATATGGCAGGCTTCCGAGCTACCATTGATCATTACAAAAGCCAGAATTATAAAATTGCCATTGATGATGCGGGGGCAGGATATTCGGGACTAAATCTCATCAGTGATGTCAATCCCAACTATATTAAGCTTGATATGCAGCTTATACGCGGTGTAAATAAAGATAGTCTGAAATATGCACTAGTCAAAGGTATGGTCGAGTTTTCAAAGGTTTCGAATATACTTTTGATTGCTGAAGGAATTGAAACCTATGAGGAATTGGAGACACTGGTAAACCTGGGGGTACAATATGGCCAGGGCTATCTCATTCAAAAACCGGATACAGAAGTGAGGGAGATCGACCCGGAGGTCTTACAGGCGCTTAAGAAGATAAATCTTAAGAAGAACCATACTTCACAGAGCATCATGTCTAATATTTATATTGCCAATCTATGTACCATCACAGGTGTCATCTCACCCAAGGAAGCAGTTCCTCGTGTATATGAGATTTTCAAGAAAAATCCGGATTGTTTTGGCTTGTGTGTCATAGAAAATGAAATACCTGTAGGTATAGTCACTCAGGAAAAACTGGCATTGAGACTTAGCGGTCATTATGGTTATGCATTGAATCAAAATAAGGCCATCTCTCAAATCATGGATAAGAATTTTCTATCTGTTGACTATAAAACACCTGTAAATATTGTATCCTCTATGGCTTTGTCACGCCCCAACGATAAGCTTTATGATTTTATTGTTGTTACAGAAAATGATAAATATCTTGGAACAGTAACAATAAAAGATTTATTGCAGAAAACCACCGAGATAGAGATTTCTGCTGCAAAGCATCAAAACCCCCTGTCAGGGCTGCCGGGAAATCTTATCATAAATCAAAAACTGAGCCAATGTGTGGCAGGCACAGGCAAATATAGCATTGCATACCTGGATATAAATAACTTCAAAGCTTATAATGATGTTTACGGATTTGAAAACGGAGATCTGGTGATCAAGCTTTTAGCAGATATTTTAAGGCATTTTATACCTGATGAACAATTTATAGGTCATATAGGCGGAGATGATTTTGTCGTTATAATAAATGACCATGTTACAGAAGCTTATTTCAGGAATATCGTAAAGCAATTTGAGCGTGATGTCCTGATCCTATATAGTCAGAAGGATGTTCAAAACGGATATATAGTCACAGCCAACAGACATGGACAAATAGAACGGTTTCCATTGATAACACTTACATCGGTTGTCATCAATAATCAGACACAAGCAGTTAAGGATGTGTTTGAGCTTACTGGAATGCTTGCAAAGCTGAAAAAGACAGCAAAACAGAATCAATCCATGGCTATGTAACAATAAATAGCATTATTACAGCGGAACGCATGCAATGCGTTCCCTACACCTCGCAGCCTCCTATTCATGTTTTTTGCAAGTACTTTTTCCCCACTTTTGCAACTTCTTTTTCCCCACCACTGGGGTGGGGAATTTTAGAAGCATTGCAGGCGGCATTATCGCCTTTTGTTAAGGTTTATTCAAATGGCGTAAACAGGCTTTTTACAC
>DASPLL010000038.1:0-10278 GCA_035627615.1 Clostridia bacterium | reverse complement strand
GTCCGGGGACAAGGCAGAATATAGATGAGTTTACCGAAACCACAAAGAAAGCTATAGAGCAAGTGGGCAGAGCAGATAAAGCAAAAGTAATCATAGTATTGAACCCCGCTGATCCTCCTATTTTTATGCGTAATACAATTTACACGATTGTCAGGAAACCGGATTTAAAGCTTATTAAAGAATCTGTACTAAGCATGGTAGAATCAATAAAGCATTATGTGCCGGGCTATAAAATTCTGCTGGAGCCTATTATGGACGGAAATAAGGTAACAGTAATGATCCAGGTAGAGGGTTTAGGAGATTACCTCCCAAAATATGCAGGAAATTTGGATATAATAAACTGTGCAGCGGTCAGGACAGCTGAAGTGTATGCAGCACAGCTGATGGGAGTGAAAATATAAGATGAGCAGGATTTTTATTACCGATACAACTTTAAGGGATGGCAGTCATTCGGTATCACATCAATATACTCCGCAGGATGTGGCAGATATTGCACTGGCCCTGGAGAATGCTTCGGTTGACATTATTGAATTAGGCCATGGTGACGGCTTGGAAGGCTCAACAATACAATACGGCTTTGCATATGCCAGGGATATGGACTACATAAAAGCAGCTTCTTCAGTACTTACAAAGTCAAAACTAGCCGTTTTGCTGATACCGGGCATAGGAACAGTACATGATCTGGTTAAAGCCAAAGAAAATGGTGCCAAGGTTGTACGTGTGGCTACCCATGTCACTGAAGCCGATATTTCCGAACAGCATATAAAAGCGGCCAAGGATATGGATATGTTTGCAGTAGGCTTCCTGATGATGTCGCATATGGCGCCTGTAGAGAAAATAGTTGAACAGGCTTTATTAATGGAAAGCTATGGAGCTGATGCAGTCTATGTGACTGATTCTGCCGGCGCACTTCTTCCTCATGAGGTTGCAGAAAGGGTCAGCGCTCTTAAAAAGCATCTTAGAGTCCCGATAGGCCATCATGCACATAATAATCTGGGCATGGCAGTAGCCAATAGCGTTGCTGCAGCTGAGGCAGGAGCTGCATATCTTGACGGATCACTGATAGGGCTGGGAGCCGGAGCAGGAAATTGTCCGACAGAGATGTTGGTTGCAGTATTAAATAAAAAGAATTTTGATGTTAATGCTGATCTTTATAAGACGATTGATGCAGGAGACGATGTGCTGATCCCTATAATCAGGGGAAAAGGCAAAGAGCTTCCGAGGTTCAGCTCAGATTCTCTGATGATAGGCTACTCGGGAGTATATTCAAGCTTTATGCTCCATGCAAGGCGAGCAGCTGAAAAGTTCAATGTGGATCCGAGAGATATCCTGGTTGAGCTTGGCAGACGTAAGGTCGTCGGCGGGCAGGAGGACTGGATTATAGAAGTTGCACATGAATTGGCAAATAAAAAATAAAGGAAGAGGTGTTATTTATGATTATTGATGTTCACGGACATCTGGGTTATGATTACACATTCGACGAGGACTTTACCTTAGAGGAACATCTGGAAAAACATAAAGACTGCAAGGTTGACATTACTATATTGCAGCCGGGAACATGCCATAATTTGCAGGAGGCAGTCAAGGAGCATGATGCTATAGCAGAAGCTTGCAAGAACTATCCCGGTAAATTTTATGGTATGGCAAATCCTTCTCCGCATCTCACTGATGATGAATATAACTGGGAAATTAAAAGATGTATAGAGAAGCTGGGATTTGTAGGCATAAAGATTCATCCTTTTGCACATGGTGTCAACCCTCTGTCGAGGGATGGAAGAAAAGTATTTGAGATTGCCAATTATTATAAAGTACCTGTCATGATGCATACCGGATCGGGGATACCGTTTGCAAACCCTAGCAATCTTATACCAATAGCAAAACAGTATCCTGAACTGAAATTGGTTTTTGCCCACTGCGGTCAGATGGTAATGGCTGCTGAAACTGTAATCACTATGGAGTTATTCGGTAACATATATGCTGATTCATCCTGGTCACCAGGCTTCAGCATTAAAGGCTGGTCCGACAAGCTTGGAGCAAACAGGTTTATGCTGGGTGCCGACCATGCTGATAACTGCGCTACAGAGCTTGCAAAGCTAAGGACCTCGGGGCTCAGTGAAGAACAGCTTGATTGGGTGCTGTACAAGACCGCGCTTGAAGTGTACGGCATAAATAAATAGCATTAATTTGAAAAAATTAAAATAAAATTTATGGAGGTTTTATTGTGAGAAGTCATATAACAACAAAAGGTCTGGAAAGAGCTACACACAGGGCGCTCTACTATTCAATGGGCTTTCTTCCGGAAGACCTGGACAAACCATTGGTAGCAGTAATAAACACACAAAATGAAACCATGCCCGGACATGTGCATTTGGACATAATCGCAAAGGCTGTCAAGGAGGGTATACTTCAGGCTGGCGGAACGCCTATTGAATTTCCGACTATAGCTGTTTGCGATGGAATTGCCCAGGGTAATCTCGGTATGCATTATGCCCTTGCCAGCAGGGAACTGATTGCCGATTCCGTTGAAACTATGATGAATGCACACCAGTATGACGCAATGGTACTTATCACTCAATGTGACAAGATCACTCCCGGATTGCTGATGGCTGCTGCAAGGTTAAACCTGCCTACAATAATGATAAGTGGAGGTCCTATGGCAACCGGCTGTTACAACGGAAAGGAAATAGGGTATCCGGACCTGATGGCGGCTCAGGGTGATGTGGCAAGAGGCGTAATGACAAATGAGGAGCTTGCAAAAATGGAGAAGGTGGCGCTTCCCGGATGTGGTGCTTGTAACCTTCTTGGCACGGCCAACTCTATGAACTATCTGACTGAAGCTCTCGGAATGGCTCTTCCCGGAAGCTCCGCCCTTGCAGTATCAGGGGAAAGGCTTGCATTGGCAAAACGTACAGGTATGAAAATAATGGAGCTTTACAAAAAAGATATTAAGCCCCTTGATATTATTACCAAAGAATCAATAGAAAATGCTATAGCAGTGGACCTGGCAATAGGTGCATCCACAAACAGCATCCTGCACTTAACTGCTATTGCCCATGAAGCTGGAATAGACTTTGATATAAATATTTTTGCCGATATGGCCAAGAAAGTGCCTCACCTTATGAAAATGAAACCGGCTGCAGGAGGCTGTTATCCGGCAGATGTACATAATGCCGGAGGCATTGCGGCAGTAATGAATGTGCTGGTAAAAGCAGGCTTGCTGCATGAAGAGGCACTTACTGTTACGGCAGATACAATAGTGAATAATGTAAAGGATGCTGTTATTAAGAATACAAATGTAATAAGGCCGATTGACAATCCTTATTCCAAAGTAGGAGGACTCCAGCTGCTTTATGGAAATCTTGCCCCTGAAGGTGCAGTATGCAAGGCTGCTGCAGTTAAGGCAGAAATGCTAACTTTCATAGGTAAGGCAAAGGTGTTCGAGAAGGAGGAGCTTGCCGTTGCAGCAATTTATGGCGGCAAGGTAAATCCTGGTGAAGTTGTTGTAATCAGATATGAAGGACCTAAAGGCGGTCCCGGCATGAGAGAAATGCTTACTCCTACTGCTGCAATAGTTGGAATGGGCCTGGACACAAAGGTGGCACTGGTAACAGACGGCAGATTCTCAGGTGCTACTTCCGGTGCGGCAATAGGCCATATTTCACCGGAGGCAGCCGACGGCGGACCCATTGCACTGGTTGAAGACGGTGATATCATAGATATCGATATACCTGCCGGAAGAGTTACTCTTGTAGTCAGCGATGAAGAGCTTGCCAGCAGAAAAGAAAAATGGACGGCTCCAAAATCAAAGGTTAAGCCGGGAAGTTATCTGGACAGGTACTCAAGGATGGTTGATTCCGCCATGTCAGGAGCTATATTGAAGTTTTAAGTGATTGCTGGAGTATTCGGAATGGTCAGGACAACTTCCTGATTAATGGGAGATGTGTCCTGACCATTCCGAAGCGTACTATTTTATAGCAGCCTCATATACATAAGAGTACAAGAGAGGTGGGGAATGTCGTTGGAGTACAATGGGGATATTTTAAATGCATTTATGCTTGTAGCACCTTTAATTAAAGAATTGAAAATTGCTGATTTAATGATAAGTGTCACTGATACTGAAAAATTCTTGATGTATTGCCCTTCGGATACTATCGACCTGAAAATTGCTCCGGGTACATTATTGCCGAGGGAAGATGCCATACACAACGCAATGAGAACAGGCAGATATTGTGAGGTTTTTGTTGACGAGAAAACCTATGGAGTGCCTCTAAAGGCTACAGCAATACCTCTAAAGGACAGCAGCGAAAAGATCATAGGCGGAGTAGGGATAGCCAGAAGCCTTGAAATAGAAGAAAAGGTAAGGGAAGATATTTTGCTGCTGGAGAATGCTTTTAAAGAAATAAATGAGATCGTTAAGAACATCAGTAATGAGATAGTCAAATTTGCTGCTGACAGCGATAAAATAGTTGATTCGGCAAGCAGTACTTTCAATAAGGTCAAAAAGGTCGACGAAGTAATCGGATATGTAAGGATGATTGCAGACCAGACAAAAATGTTGGGTTTTAATGCTGCAATTGAAGCAGCAAGAGCCGGAGCAAGCGGAGAAGGCTTCAAAGTGGTTGCAAAAGAAATCGGAAAACTGTCAGACAGCAGTAAAAATGCTGCACAGGGTATACAGAAAGAATTAAATGAAATGAAAGTATCTGTAGAGGATATGAGGGATTCAATTTTTTCCCAGAGCTCAGCAATCAAGGAGCAAGTAGCATCAGTCCAACAAATATATTCAATGGCAGAGCAGGTATCCGAATCCATTAATAATTTGAACTCTGTCGCACAGAAGCTTTAGAAGCATGAGTATTGCAAAATAGCGTAAAAAAGTATATTATTCAGTTATCAAATAAGTCGATAGTGAGGAGAAAAGTAAAAGTGAAAGAAACAAATGTAATTCAATCTGTCGGTAGAGCTATTGAAATACTAAAATGCTTTAATGAGAAAGAGGAGCTTGGTGTAAGTGAAATCAGCCGTATGATGAATCTGCACAAAAGCACCACTTTTGGTTTGATCACAACCTTAGAGGTATATAAGCTGTTGGAAAAAAATGAACAGAACAATAAATACAGACTTGGCATTGAATTATTCACACTCGGATCAAAAGTAAAATCCGATCTGAAGTCTGTGGCTGCGTCATATCTTGACAGCTTAGTCAAGACATATGAGGAAACCGCTCATCTTGTAACGAAAGATGGGTATAAAGTAATATATCTGGACAAAATTGAAAGTACTCACTCAATGAGGATCTGCTCCAGGGTCGGTGAAAGACTGCCGATATATTGTACGGGAGTCGGAAAAGCAATATTGGCTAATCTGCCTGAGGATGAACTGAAGGAAATATTGGATAATATTAAAATGGAAAAAATAACTGCAAATACCATAGCAGTCAGGGAAGAGCTGCTAAAACACCTTCAGATTGTAAGAGACCAGGGTTATGCAGAGGATCTGGAAGAAATAGAAATGGGTTTGAAATGTGTTGCTGCGCCGATATTTGATCATACAAACAAGGCGGTAGCTGCTATCAGTGTTGCAGGTCCGGCAGTCAGGATGACTGATGAGACAAGGAAGCGAATAGCTGCTACTTTGATGATATATACAAAAGAAATATCAAAAAAATTGGGCTATAAGGCATAACATTAAGTAATAACTTTAGTGGAGGATTATTATGTCAAAAAAGAAGATAACAATACCGGAATTATTGGATATAAAGAAATCAGGCAGGAAATTTAAAATGATCACAGGATATGACTACCCTATGGCAACAATGATAGACAGATCCGATGCAGAGCTTATTCTTGTCGGTGATTCACTGGGCATGGTTATACAGGGACATGAGGGTACAATACCGGTGAATATTGAAGATACGATTTATCATGTAAAGGCTGTAAGAAGAGGTGCGCCTAACACCTTTGTAGTTGGGGACATGCCGTTTCTATCCTATCAGATCAGTAAGGAAGAGGCGATCAGGAATGCAGGAATGCTTCTCAAAGCAGGGGCAGACTGTGTAAAGATCGAAGGCGGAATAAAAGTTGTTGATACTGTCAGAGCAGTTGTTGATGCAGGGATACCAGTTATAGCCCATATCGGACTTACACCTCAGACTGCTGCGATGCTGGGGGGATTCAAAGTACAGGGTAAAAATGCCGAGGCTGCAGAAAAGCTTTTGAATGAAGCGGTAGCCCTTGAAGAAGCAGGAGCCTTTGCGATAGTGCTGGAATGCATACCTACTCCTTTGGCAAAGCTGATTGATGAAAAATTGCATATACCTACAATAGGCTGTGGAGCAGGCCCGCATACAACAGCACAGAATCTTAATGCATATGACCTGCTGGGTATATTCGACAAGTTTGTTCCCAAGTTTGTAAAGCAGTACGGGAAGCTTGGCAGTCAAATGGTAGAGATTTTCAACACCTGGTGCAATGAAATAGACACCGGAGTTTATCCGGCTCCGGAAAACGGGTTCACAATGAAGGATGAAGAATTGAAGAGGCTATATTAAATGAAAGCATCATATCCGGTAAATCTGCCGGATATGATGCTTTTGCGGCGTTTTCATAATATATTTAACATCATGGATTATGGCTGTCTGTAAGTCGGTAGGCTGCCTGATTTTC
The DNA here is from genome assembly GCA_035627615.1 of Clostridia bacterium. Lineage (GTDB taxonomy): Bacteria > Bacillota > Clostridia > Lutisporales > Lutisporaceae > BRH-c25. The sequence continues at coordinate 3,613 of DASPLL010000038.1, read as the reverse complement.
ATGCACGACATTTCGTAAATGGATTCAGTGCTTTTATCTTGAAAATTTTAGTGCTTTTTCATATGCCTCATCATATTTAATTCTTTTTGCCGTTGCCCACAGCGCCTCAAAGCCTGAAAGGTATTCTCCCCTGTACAGCTGAAGTATCTTCTGTGCGGCTTTTGTACTGCTGCTGTTGAATTCCGCTATTGCGGCTTCATACAAGTCGATATCGCATTCGACGACATCGCTGTTAATACTGTAATGCTTATAGTTATTGATTATGAGGTCATCTATGCCGTGAGGGGCAACGGCCTTTTTTATCTGGGAAAGGTTCACACCGATCAGCTTCTTGACATTATCCGACTCGGACTCAGACCAAAGGGCATCATAGATCTGCTCCTTTGTTGCCCCTTCGGCCCCGGCGTCAAGAAGAAAGGCAAAAAGTTCCCGTTCCTTTTTAGTGCGCATTTTCACAGGGCTTTGACACTTTCTGTCCAAGTAGACGGAAAAGCCGCCCATAGTCCTTATAAACAGCTTTTTTGTCCGGCGGCCGGCAAACTCCATCATCTGCCTTGCAAAACCCGGCTCTATTCCATTGCCGAGGGCAAATTCGAGAATTATGTCATAGGGCATATGCTGGCGGAAATATTCGTAGATACCGTTTTCAGAACAAAGCTTGAGAAAATGTCCGGTCATCTCCACAGCCCTGAGCTGATCCTTCATATTTATGGCGGTTATGGACAGAATACCGTATGCAAGTGTCGGAAGGAGCATGATATTTGACCTTTCTCCGATTTTTATGCATAAGCTTGCACACCTGACCGCATTCGGAAAATCGGATATTGTACTGAAATAACCGAATAATCTGCCCAGGATAATAGTCTTCAGGTAATATCCCGCCTGATCCAGACCTGCAAATATCTCATTTACCGCAGCCTCATCGGGTTCCGATGAAAAAATGAGACTGCTGGTAAGCCGCTGCAGCTTTGCCCAGTGTATTTGAAATTCGGTATGACGGTAGAGAGGCGCATACTCATCTGCAAGATTGAAGTACTTTACGGCGGTTTCAAAGGTTTGATTTCCGCCGTTCATTCTGTCGATAGCAGTATTCTGATAGTGGATTTCTGCCGCAAGGAGGTAGCCTGACCACAATTCCTCATATCTTCCCGAAGTCCTGAAGTCCTGAAGCTCTGAAGCTCTGCTGATATTATCGATAAGGCCTTTTCCCTGTCGCCCAGCATCTGATAGGCCTTTGCAGCATATATGCCTATACTGTGCATATCAAGACACCGGCGCTCATTTTCAGGAAGCTCAAGGGACTTCTCATAATAGTAAACGGTAGCTTTCATACGACCAGCAAAAAAATGGATAGCACACAAATATCTTTCAAACCAGGCTTTGATCTTTACATTACCTGCTTTTGCACAAGCTTCTATCATGCGGCAGGCAATGGAATAGGCTTCATTTATCTGTGAGTTCCAGCATAGGTTATAAAGCTTCTCTATCACGACGGTATAGGATATTTCAGAAACAAGGTCATCAAGCTTAAGCAAAAGCTCATCAAGCAGCTTGTTTGACTCTTCAAAAGAAACAGAATTCCGGAGGACCCTGGCCTTATACACCAATGCCTCAATATAAAGCTCTCTATCATCTTCCTTTAGCAGAGCTATTCCTTTATCCAGGCATATTTTGGCTTCAGTGAAATTACCGATATTGGACAGGAATACACCTTTTGCTACTAGAACCTCCCGGTCTGACAGGGAGGATGTATCTCCAAGGGCAAGAAACCATACGCGCAGTTCGCCGAAGCTGCCGTTTCTAATATATTCCTTATTACCGGACAGTATAACCTGCCGCAGCATTTCCTTATCATTTGAAAGTATCGCATATACTGAGGCCTTGGGTACTGTTTAATATCAAGGTAATACCGGGCAGCTTCATGCTGCATCAGCAGCCTTCCGGGTTTATCCCCGGTTTCCAGCAGGTATTCTCTGAAAAGTGCATGGTAGCGGTACTGGCCGCTGCTTGTTTTGATTGTGAAAATATTCCGGGATACAAGACTTTCAAGGAGCATCCTGGAATTTTTGATCCTTAAAACAGAATCCAGCATTTGTGCATCCAATTCCTCAAAGCCGGCTGAAATCCTCAGAAAATGTACCATTTCAGCTGACAGACGGCTTATGCATTCAAAGAGCAGATAGGAGTACAAAGCCTCGCTGCCCTGAACAGGAATATCAGCAAGGGATACCCCGTTTTCCATAAGCACCCTGAAAGAGCCGATGGCAATAGGCCATCCTTCTGTAATATTGAAAACACCATCATCATTGAAGCCAAGGATCTGAGCAGTCTCTTCCCTTGTAAAGGCAAGCTCCTTTTGAGTGAGCTCCAGAATGCTGCCTCTGATACGCAAAGGTATAAGCTCCTGCCATGGAGCTTCACGGCTGCTGAGGCAAACCCGGATATTATCAGGCGGATACTTGATGATACTGGTGACAATACTCCTGATCTGAGGTTCCTGCGTAGTATGTAAGTCCTCAATGATGAGCATAATGTCCTTTGCATGCTTTTCAATGCTGATTATAAATGCATTGGCGAGCATCGTTATGAAATTTTCCTTTCCTTCAAAGGGGAGATATTCAGAAACAGCAAATTCATATTCGGAAAAGGATTGCTTTACAGCTTCGCTAAGGGTATCTATAAAGGTGAAAACATCATTTTCACCATCAAGCGTCAACCATACGGTGTTTTCACAGGAGACAGCAATTTGTGAAAGCAGAGTGGTCTTGCCGTAGCCGGCTCCTGCATGGATATAGACAAGCTTTTTTTTATTGCCGAGAACGCTGCTGACAAGCTCACTGCGGATTATCCCTCCTGAGGCTGCTTTGGGAATCGTTAACCTCACGCTTGATACATTGGCCATTCTTTACACCCCGCATATTAATGATAATTATTATATCAGATTTTCTATAGTATTTCTGAAAAGAATGTAAAAAAAAGTATAATAATCCATTTTATGTAGAGGTACCAAGCAGTGTATCACACAATATAACGGAGGATTTCACCCTTGAGTTCTGGTTCAAGTCTTCATCTCTTACACAGGAAGGTAAATATTTAGTGTCGCGCAGTGGCTTAGATCCTTCGCGCCAATGGGCTGTTATTTATAATTTTACTAAAGGTGCTGTAGAATTTTACAGCAGCAGCGGATATTCAGGAACAAATCCCAGGACCGGCTCGGCTATGCCGGTAAGCGATACCAACTGGCACCATATTGCATATAGACACAGCGGCGGCAATTGGTCAGGTTATTTGGACGGGGAAAGGATATTTTCAATAGCAAGCCCATTCCAGCTTTCAACAATAAATAACAATTTGTACATCGGAGGAACTGTGGGCGGGGTAGGCCCTGTAAATCTGGTACAGGGTTGTATTGACGAAGTTAGGATATGGAAAACCGGCCTTACCGGTGAAACAATATCCGATTGGATGTACAGGGAGGTTGATTACACTCACCCCGACTATGCTGATCTGGCTGATTACTATAAGCTGAATGAAGGTACAGGCACTTTGATCAATGACGAACAAGGCATTGTAAACGGCACATTCAAGAATGGCTTGGTTTCTCACTGGAAGG
>DASPLL010000037.1:0-5136 GCA_035627615.1 Clostridia bacterium | reverse complement strand
ATCTTGTCACAATCAGCAAGAAGGCGGCAATTACCGGAGGATTGTATGTCCTGGGAAAAAAGATAAACTCCGCTGACCTGCCCTATGTGAAAAACAACATTGTGTACATACCTTTGAGACGTGTGGGCGAAGCCTTAGGCTACCAGGTAAGCTGGGCTGCATCAGTAGAGACTATGGATCTGAAATCAGCAGGCGGGTCGGCAAAGGTCACTATAGGTTATGGCACCGGTGTGGTTAACGGTAAAAATGTCAAGATAAGTCCGGTGCCGATAATGCATAATGAACGGGCATATGTACCAATAAGCTTTATACAGAATAATTTCGACTTCGATGTCAATTACGACAAAGCAAAGAATATAGTAAATATAGATAAGAAGAAACCGCCTGTGGTGGCTGAAACCAAACCCAAAGAAGAACCTATAGAATACAAACCGGCAAAAATCGATGACATTATCTACGATGATAGCGGAGGTTTTCCACAGCTTAATATAGTTGCTGACAACCCGGTAAAGTATAAAAGCTCTACAATAGTTAATCCCGCCAGAATGGTGGTGGATATAGAGAATTCCCAATTGAATACCGAGTTCGAAACCAGGGAGATAGGAAAAGGCGGAGTAATCAGAGTCAGAGTATCGCAGTTCAGTACCTCTCCCAATGTAGTCAGAGTTGTAATCGACCTGGAGGATCAGACAAGGTGCAAGCTGGTACAGTCCAATGATAAGAAAACGGTATCCCTTATATACGCCAATATAATAAATCCCGTCAGCTTCGCCAAAGAAGGAGACAGAGATGTACTTATGATAAGGGGAACCCAGGACATGGAGACTAACGTATTCAAACTGGAGGGTCCTGACAGGCTTGTAGTGGATATATACAAATCGGTATTGAGCGAGTCGCAGACAGTGGATACTAAGACGCCTTATGTCAAAGCCATAAGGACAGGGCAGGCAGACGTGGGGGTTGCCCGGGTAGTCCTTGATCTGGAGCCGGGTATGTACTATGATTATGAGACCCAGGGAAGCCTGACCAAGGTATATGTGTCAAATATCCCATTCTCCTTTTTCGATTATAAGAAGTATTACAGTTCGGCATTTATAGATCTAAGCCCCGGAGCTGAAGTGGAATACCAGCCAATTATGGATAATGACAGCAGGACCCTCAAGATAATGATACCTAAGGACCTTGAGGTGGAACAGAAGGTTTATGAGATAAACGACAATATAATGGAGCAGGTTGAAGTTACCAAGGAAACATATGGGGACATGATATATACAGTAGCAGCTTTTAAAATGAAGCCATCTGTGGAATTTGAGCTTCTCTCCCCTGCTGTTACAAAGCTTGTAAGCGTAAAATTCAAAGAAAAGGCTGAGAGGAGTAACCAGCTTACAGTGCTCATCGATCCTGGACATGGGGGAAAGGATCCCGGCGCCAAAGCGATAGATAAAAAGACAAATGAAAAGGATCTGAATCTGGATGTTGCACTAAGGCTGAACAGGATACTCAAAGACCTGGGCTTCAATACAATGATGACCAGAACCGATGACAGGTATGTGGATCTGGCCAGCAGGTCAGGGATGGCAAACAGCAACTATGTGGATTTCTTCATGAGTATACATTTCAATGCATTTACAAACAGTGCCAAGGGTATAGAGACACTGTACTATCCAAATGAAATAACTGATGAGTATCCGATTGATAACAGAAAAATGGCAGAATTGTTCCATAGCGAAATAATTGATGCACTGAAAAGGCCGTCCAGAGGAATAACGCCGAGACCAGGACTGCATGTACTGAATAAGACTAAGATGCCTGCCATACTTGCAGAACTGGGCTTCATTACAAACGTTGAAGAGTTCAACCAGATCAAAAAGAGCGAGTATAAGGAAATGGCGGCAAGAGCGCTGGCGGCTTCCATAGTAAAGTTCTATCAGGAAATTGAGCAAATAAATCTGGACATAGATGTGGATGCCATATATGCAGCGCCCATACCTCCAAATCCATACAGTCTGGAGACGGCAAAACAGAATACCGCGGCAGATAATCTTGTAACAGAACAAATTCCGGCGCAGGATGAAATGCTTGTAACAGAATAGGATCTTAAGACCCTGAAGCTTGTACGAAGCGTCAGGGTCTTTTATATACCTTTATTAATTAACGAATATACCCCTTATAAGGCTAATATAATATATTGATAAAAAAAATAAGGGGTGAAATGGATGAACAGGAAGCTTGTACTATTATTAGCACTACTTTTATGTTGCACATTGATTCTTGCAAGCTGCAGCAACCCGCTGACTTCTTTAAGGGATTTCTTTAATAAAGAGCCGGATACAGTAGAGGACAATAAGGAGCAAGTACAGGAAGAAGCCCAGAGTATGAGTGAAGTCAGTTCCTCCCAGCCGGAGAACAGCAGGGCGACAGTGCTCTACTACAAAGACAACGAAAACTTCCTTGTACCTGTAATGAGATATATACCCAAAGGTGACCTTGGAGTGGCAAAGACAGCATTGTCTGCACTTATTTATAGTCCTGAAAAGGCTCAGGACCTGAGTGCAGCAGGCTTAACACCTACACTCCCGATGGGTACGAAGATCATTGGTGCAGTTATAAAGGATAGTGGTCTGGCAATAATCGATTTCTCAGAAGAATTCCTGAACTTCAGCAGTGACAAAGCTGAAGAGCTGGGAATCAAGGCAATAGTCTACACATTGACTGAATTTCCCAATATTAATTCAGTGGAGATAAGGGTGGACGGCAAAGCAATAGAAGAGATGCCAAAGGGAACAAAACTGGAATCAGGCCTCAGGAGAACTGAAATAAACCTGCAGCCCGTTGAAAACCCGGGAGAGAAGCTGTCAAAGGTTGTAGTGTACTATCATAAAAAGGGCAGCGGAGCATATTCATATTTTGTTCCAATAACAAAGGTAGTATCCGGTTTTGAAAACAGCGCAGAAGCAGCAATAAGCGCATTACTTGAAGGACCTACGGATGGCAGCAGCTTAATCAACTCTTTCCCTGAAGGGACACAGCTCCTGGGAGTGCAAGTGAATGAAGGAATGGCCTACGTGAATTTCTCCGAGCAGGTACTTGCCAAACAGGGCGACAAAGCTGCCGAGAATGCGATGATAAAAGCGGTAACATTAACCTTGAAGGAATTCCCCGAAGTATCAAAAGCTAAAATATTTGTGAATGGCAAAATTGTGGAAGACACCGACGGTGTGGGAGCGGATAATTATCTGGATGTACCGGTTTTTGTCAACTTTTACGAATAAAATACATATAATACATTAATAATCCACTTTAAAATTAAAGTGGATTATTTGTGAATAAAAGGTTGACAAGCTATGTTCATATAGGATATTTTGGGAAGAAAGGGCAAAATAAATCTATTGCACTTTTGGAATAATACATAAGTAAACCAACATCAAAAAAACATTTATAATGTATGTGGGGTGGGTTTTCACGTCCGCCTTATGAAGGGAAGGAAGACAGATGCAAAGAATAGACGGGAGAAACAAGGATCAGATCAGGCCGGTAAAAATAACAAGGAATTATTTAAAACATGCGGAGGGCTCGGTGCTAATTGAAATGGGTGATACCAAAGTCATTTGCACAGCTTCTGTTGATGAGAAGGTGCCCCCTTTCATAAAAGGAACTGGCAAGGGTTGGATTACAAGCGAATATGGCATGCTCCCCAGATCAACCGAGGTACGCAAGCCAAGAGAGTCAGTACGGGGCAGGATCGATGGAAGGACTATGGAAATACAAAGACTTATAGGAAGAGCACTTCGCTCTATAGTGGACCTTGAGAGTCTGGGAGAGGTGACGGTATATATAGATTGTGATGTCATACAAGCTGACGGCGGTACAAGGACAGCATCCATTACAGGCTCCTTTGTAGCTCTTGTTGATGCACTGAACAAGCTTGTGGAGCAGGAAAAGCTCAAAGCAATACCGCTGAACGGATTCATAGCGGCTGTCAGTGTAGGGATCAAAGACGGAGAAGCAATACTGGATCTTAACTATGCAGAGGACTCAACCTGTCAGGTCGATATGAACCTGGTTATGACTGATAAAGGAGAATTTATAGAGATCCAGGGCACCGGAGAGGAACGCCCCTTCAGCAAGGTGCAGCTGCAGGAAATGATGGAGCTTGGAGAGAAGGGCATAAAGGATCTGATTGAAGTACAAAAGCAGTCTCTTGGGGAGATTGCCGGCAAGGTAGGTACAAATAATGAAGATGATAGCAGCAACAAATAACAGTCACAAGCTTGACGAAATAAGAGCGATACTTAAGGACAAGGGCATAGAAGTCAAATCTCTGGCAGAAGCCGGAGTTGATATTGAAATTGAGGAAAATGGTGAAAGCTTTATTGAAAACGCACTTATAAAGGCAAGAGAAGTATCAAGGCTTACAGGGGAAGCAGCAATTGCCGATGATTCAGGGCTTGAGGTAGATGCACTGAAAGGGCAGCCCGGAGTGAAATCCGCAAGGTATTCAGGAGAAATGGGAGCGGATAAGGACCAAAAAAACAATGAAAAACTGAAAAAAGCCCTGAAGGATATACCTGATGGCAGGAGGAGCGCGAGATTCTGTTCCGCAATAGCAGCAGTATTTCCCGATGGACAGGAGATAACAGCTGAGGGTTTTGTATATGGGAAGATCGGCTACATAGAAAAAGGTAACCAAGGTTTTGGATATGATCCGCTATTTATAGTCGATGGTTACGGTATGACCATGGCTGAGATAGGCTCGGAGGAAAAGAACAAAATAAGTCACAGAGCAAATGCACTTAAGGAATTCGTGAAGAAGCTCGGATAGATCGTACATATAATAAGGTATAGAAAGGATCATTAATGTCAAGAATATACAGGTCTTGATATGTTTAATATGCTATAAATTGCATAACAAAATAGGGCTAAAATCAGTTGACACGCATACTAAACTTTGTTATAATCTATAATTGTCGGCGATACTTAAACAGTTCGCCAGGGATATGCGGGTGTAGTTCAATGGTAGAACTTCAGCCTTCCAAGCTGATCGCGAGGGTTCGATTCCCTTCACCCGCTCCAAACATGCGCCTGTAGCTCAGTTGGATAGAGCAACGGACTTCTAATCCGTGTGCCAGGGGTTCG
>DASPLL010000036.1:0-17046 GCA_035627615.1 Clostridia bacterium | reverse complement strand
AGAGTGCTGTGCAATGTACTAATGTGTCAGGGCAACCTTGGCTTTGATGCCGTTTATGTTGCCGAGCTTTCCCGTCAGTGCACCGATTTCGTCATTAGTTCCGTCAACTATTATGGACATGACGGATACATTCTTATCCTTGTACGGTATACCCATCCTGCCTACAATTATGCCGCCGAAGCTGCTCAGTATTTCGTTCAGCTTTCTGGCTGTTTCTTCCCTGTTCTGCACTACGATGCCTATGACTGCAATCCTGCTATCCTTTTCCATGACGCACCCCGTTAAATAATTAACTATATATACATTATATCAGAAGGACAATATCTCCTGCAAGAAGATAAAAAAACGTCAATTCTTTTGTGGATTTAGAGCGGAACATATAGTATGATAATATGATGACAATATGTTTCAGAAATTATTAGTTAGCCTTAAGTGGGAAATGCTATTATTATTGCAGTAATTCGCAGAAAGTAGAGGAGTAATTGAATGGATCAATCTAAACAACTGGGGGAAGAAAAGGTATTAAAACTGCTCATTAGATTTTCAATACCGGCTATTGTAGGAATGCTGGTAAATGCTTTATATAATGTAGTAGACAGGATTTTTGTCGGAAATGGTGTAGACCCTTTGGGAATTGCAGGTATAACAATAGGTCTTCCAATTATGCTGGTGATTATGGCTTTTGGTATGCTTATAGGTTTAGGTGCGAATTCATTGATTTCCATCAGGTTGGGACAGCAGAAAAAGGAAGAAGCGGAGCTTATTCTGGGAAATGCGCTGGTGCTGCTTATAGGTGTAGGTGTGGTAATATCAGCCATTGGTCTGGTGTTTTTGGAGCCTCTTCTGAGGATTTTTGGCGCCAGTGAGAAAATACTCCCGTATGCAAAGGATTACCTTTTCATCATACTCTTAGGATCGACAGCGCAGACTATAGGCTTCGGGATGAACAACTTCATCAGGGCTGAGGGTAATCCCCGGATTGCCATGTTCACAATGCTGATAGGTGCTATTTTGAATACTATACTTGATCCGATATTCATTTTTCTATTTGGATGGGGTATCAGAGGTGCAGCAACAGCGACTGTTCTATCGCAGGTGGTATCGGCGGTGTGGGTGCTGCATCATTTCCTCGGAGGCAGAAGTACCCTGAAAGTGCATGTTAAAAATCTGAAGCTGAACTTTAGCATCATATTGAAAATCGCAGCTATAGGCGCATCGCCTTTCCTGATGCAGCTGGCTGCCAGCGTCTTGAACGCTATCATGAATAAGAGTCTGAGTGTATATGGAGGAGATATTGCTGTATCAGGTATGGGTATTGTATCAAGCATCGCCATGCTGATATTAATGCCGATATTCGGTATAAATCAGGGGGTTCAGCCTATAATTGGATATAACTATGGCGCTAAGAAATACGACAGGGTCAAAGAAGCTTTGAAGCTGGCTATCATCGCAGCAACAGCCATATCCTGCATCGGATTTGTTATTACCAGGATATTCCCTTCAGAACTGGTCGCTTTATTCAATAGCAAAGCTGAGAGCCTTATAGAATTTGGAGCCCATGCAATAACTATTTTCCTGGCATTTCTGCCTATAATCGGATTCCAGATCGTTTCGGCAAACTATTTTCAGGCAGTCGGAAAGCCAAAGCATTCCGCTTTTTTAAGTCTGTCAAGGCAAGTATTGGTATTGATACCGGCACTGCTTATAATGCCCAGGTTCTTCGGTCTGGATGGACTTCTTATGGCTGGACCGACAGCAGATATGATATCATCAATAATAACAGGGGTATTTCTTTTCAGAGAATTGAAGCATCTGGATGCAAGGCACGAAGCAAGCCTAACGCAGGAATAGTTGTAAGAAGGGAGCATAATCCACTTGAAAATGCAAGTAAAAAAGGGGCATTTATTTTTCAAGTCTTGGACTCCGGATTGCCTCAGTCAAGCTCTTGTCAACCTTTATATCAAGCTCTTGCTCCAAATGCTTTTTAAAGCTGTAATAAAGCTTGACTGCCTTACTTCTCCTCCCCTGTGACATATATAGCTTAAGCAGTTCAAGGCATACGTTTTCGTTGTATGGTTCTGCTGCTAAAGCACGTCTCAGTATTTCTTCTGCCTGTTGCAATTTTCCACTCTTTGTACAGATTGAACTTAGTTTTTGGCATGCCTCCATAAAGATGGATCTGAGCCTTTCCCGCTCATGGAATACCAGGTCTCCGTAATCACTGCCTTCCATCAAATCTCCTTTATAAAGAGATATCATTCTTTCCAGAATCTCTGCCTGTTTTTGCTCTGTTTGAGAAGTATCGCCTGTAATCAGGTACAACTCTCTATAGAGGCGTAAAAATTCGTGCATATCAAGCTCCAATTCATCATTCCTTCTTATTTGCAGGCCTTCCGGGGTTTCGTATATGAAGGCATTGTTTCCTGTAACTACTGCATTATACTTGGTAAGTATTTTTCTGAGATAATACAGTGCCGTCCGCTGTGAGGCAATTGAGGATTTGCTGTCAGAGTCAGGCCAGAAAATCTCTGCAAGAATCTCCTTTGATATGGTATTGCCACTGTTGAGTAAAAGATATTCGAGGAAGCTCTTGACCTTTTTAGTTTTCCATTCAGTATCGGGGATTTTTATACCGTTTACTGAAATCTCGGGTTTCCCGAACAGAGATGCCTTTACAAAATAAAGCTGTTTGGACCTTTCCACCTTGTAGGTTGAGACAAAATCGTTGATAAAAGCTGTTATTCGGTTTTCGTCTATGGTTTTTACCTTTTCTGTCAGGTATTTTACCGCCTTACTGTCATAAAATTTACTCAGCAGCTCGACCACATAACCGGTACAATAGCCGTACCGTATACTTCGGAGCGCCATTTCAACGAGAGTGGGGATATGGATATCCCAGAACATGAAATATCTGTTGCCGACCGCCAGCTCCATGGCCTGCTTCAGATAGCGGTGCCCCTGCGACCTGTCGCCAACAGTATAATACAGCTTGGCTATGTGGAAAAAGGAGCCGCAGAGCACCTGGCATCCTTTTTTTGCCTTAGCCGCCTTTATTGATGAAAGCAGGCAGCGCTCCGCATTATCAAGCTTGCCCATGCAGTAATAAATGATGCAGGAAAGGATTAAATACAGCCATTGGCTGTCTTCGGGAAGAAGAGCATATAGGATGCTTTCACTTTGTGCTTCCGCCGCTGAAAACCGTTCTTCCCCTATAAACCGCACCATATCAAGCATGGCTAATGTGTTTCTAAGCTTTGGTGAAACATTTTGCAGCTGCTTGGGAATGCCATCCGTCATTTCCAGCAGCCCTTTCATATTGTTGCTGCACATTAATATATAGATAAGGACACTTGCTGCATCATAATAAATTACAAGATTGTTATCCTGCAATGACAGCTGCAGAACCTTTTTCAGGGTGTCTACAATTTCCGGCTGCCTGTTGTTGGGCATCAGCTGCGCCTTAAACAACAAGAGTATCGGATTGTCCATGATCATATCCTCCGGCAGCAGATCCAGCCATTGCTTCAATTGCCCGGTCTCTCCTATCATGAACTTATTAAAACCCGCTTTTGGCACCATATCCATTGCGGTCGCAGAATTGCCGCATTTCGTCAGATGCTCCGCAGCGCGGCCATATGCTGAGTGTCTCATGTAATATTCGGCTGCCTTCAGGTGGATTCTGGCAATTTGTTCGTCAGAGCAGCGGTCTTTTAGATTAATCAACAGAAATTCCCGGAATAAGGAATGAAAACGGTATACGACGGTCGCTCCGGGAATCCTCTGGATGAACATGCCGAACCCCATGCACTGTCCCATCAATGCTTTTATATCATTGATTTCAAGTATTTCCGATACCTCAGCCTCAGAAAAGTCCTGAAGCAGAGCAAGTCGGGCAAGAGCATCCTGGGTATCGTTTCCTATGGATTTGAGCACTTCCAGGGACATATACCGGAACAAGGCATCTTCATGGCCTAACTTACCGGATTCAATTGATGCAGTATAGAGGCCTTTACCTTTGACAGCCTGGCATAAAATGATGATACCGGCTATCCATCCTTCAGTATTTTTTTCGATGATGTCAGTCTGTTTCCTGTTGGTCACGGTTTGGCCCATGCTGAGCATTAAATCCTCTATTTCAGCGTTACTGAAAGCAAGGGCATCTGCACCAATTTCCAAAACCCTTTTTTCAAGCTTTTGTTTTTCTGTAAAAACATTAAGGTTTGCCCGGTTCAATACAAAAATTGTACAGGAGGTTGGAAGGTTGTCAAGCATATACCTTGTCATATCGCATATATCCTGGACTTGAGCCACGTTTTGGAAATCATCCAGTACAATATATGTCGGGGTATAACCGGCCTGGCTGTGAAGCGCCCACATTTCCTGGCAGATCACGGAAAGAGCATGATGCGGCTGTAATTGCATATCTGTGTGGTCCCCAAGGGCTTTCTTGGATTATGCAAACTCAGCGGCTTCCGAGGGAAATACTGCTTCTGCGAGGTGAGTAATGAACACTGACAGGTTTTTAACCTCAGGGTCCAGACGATACCAGCATACCCTGAAAGGCATAGCTGCCTGACGGCTGAAATACGAAACCGCAAGTGTTGTTTTACCGTATCCGGCAGGAGCGCATACGGTAACTGCTCTACAAGAGTCCATATTTTTATGAAGCCTTTTAAGCCGGTCCGTCAGCAAAAAGCTTCCGGACAGTTCCGGCATGATGAGCTTGTTTTTAAGAAAGGGAATGCTGCTCATAGCCCAGACCCCCAAATAAATTTTGCGATAAAGCTTTCTATATGTTTGCAATAAACATCTTACATCGATATTCAAATATTGCAAAACATTTACCTTGATTTCATAGGTTGCCTAATTCTTCCTTGAAGCTTCTTTAATGCAACCTATATACAATATTAAATAATTTAAATGTTTTTCTTTATTTTACCATAAAAACACAACATTCAAAATGGTTCTAATGTTGTGATTTAACAGGTCCTGGTATATATTAGCTCCGATTTCCATTTTATGTTTTTTTTATGGCTGTATTGTAAAATTAAATGGGAAATTTAGAGTTTTTTGAATTGCTTTTCTCAAGAGAGGAAGCCTCTCTGACTGTATAAGGCAGAAAGAAAATGAAAGTGGAAAGAGGAGGTAAAATGAAGGCTCGAATAACTTGTCTTGCGCTGGTTTTGTTGATTCTTACAAGCTCTGTGGGCTGCGGTACAAAAGCCGGATTGGATCCCAAAGAACCAGTCACTTTAACTATGTGGCACAATTACGGCGGGCAGATGAAAAAACTCATGGATGAGATGATAGATGACTTTAACCGTACCGTGGGAGTGGAAAAAGGTATTATTATAAGTGTGACCTCCATCTCCGGTTCAAACACGCTGCATGATAAGCTCATGTCTGCGGCCTACGGAGACCCGGACGCCCCCGCCTTTCCCGATCTTACCGTCGCCTATCCCAAGACGGCGCTGATATTGGCTGAAAAGAACCTGCTGGTAGATTTGGCTGATCGGTTTACCGGGGATGAGTTGTCGGCTTATGTGCCGCGTTTTTTGGAAGAGGGCAGGCTGAAGGGGGGATTGTTCGTTTTTCCCGTAGCCAAATCCACCGAGGCGCTGTTTGTCAACAAAAGCATCTTTGACCGCTTTGACCGCTTTGCAGCGGATACCAGCGCAACCTATGACGATCTTTCCACCGTTCAAGGCATTATCAGGACTGCGGATAGATACTATGAATGGTCGGACGGTAAAGCCTTTTATATGCCCGACTCGGTGTTTAACCTGGCACTCATCGGCATGGCCCAGCTTGGGGAGGATTTTCTGAATAATAACGGGCTGAATCTAGCCTCTGATGGATATAAAAAAATATGGGACAGTTACTTTCTTCCTGCTGTCAAAGGAAGCGCAGCAATATTTGACGGGTAAAGCACCGACTTGTTCAAAACCGGCGACGTTATCTGCTCCACCGGCTCCACCGCCGGGGTGCTGTTCTATCCGTCCACCGTTACCTATGCCGACAATACAAAGGAAAATGCTGAATACGCTATTTTGCCCTATCCCTTATTTGAAGGGGGCAAAAAGGTTGCCCTTCAGCGGGGCAGCGGAATGTGCGTCATCAAGTCCACCGAGCAGAAGGAAATGGCGGCGGCGGTGTTCCTCAAATGGTTTACGGAGCCTGAACAGAATTTGCATTTCACGGTGTCGAGCGGTTACCTGCCGGTGACGGAAAAAGCCTTTGGTGATACCATGAACCGGCAGTTGGAGGGTATAACGGATGCGAACATTAAAAAGCTGCTCAGAACCGTTATGGTCATGCAGGAGGAATACGACTTTTTTATTCCACCGCTTATAGAAAACTACGACGAGCTGCAGAAGGGATACGATGCAAGGCTTAAAAAAGCTGTCAAAGAAGCTAAAGCGGAATTTGACGCTCTTGTCAGAACAACAGACAGAAATACCACTCTTGAAGCGGTATCAAGGAATGTATATGCAGATTTCATCAAGTAAAGCGCGGTGAGATTGTGAACAGACTATTTGAAACAACAAATAAAATCCAATATCATGTCCGGCAGGCAGGAGTATCGGGAGTATCCATGCGCCATAGATTGTTTGGATTTTTGATTGTGCTTGTCCTCACGCTATCGATATTCGTATTCATTATCTTGCTTTTAACGGGAGCCTTTACCGCAGGTCTCAGAGAAACCGAAGGCTTCTATGCAAATGAGCTTAAAGAATTGCAGCAGAAGTGGAAAAGGAATACGGGCATGTTTCCGCTTCCGCTGTCGGCTTGTCGGCTTCCTTATCCCAAAGCATGGAGCGGTTTCTTTCGGAAAAGGGGATCAGCACTGCTGATCTGCCTGAATCTCCGGAGGTTTTGGAAGAGCTTTTGAACAGGGAGTTTGACCGTCTGTTGTTTTCTTTGGAAAAAACCGGGGCAAGCGGCGCTTTTATCGTTTTGAACACTACTGTCAACAAGCTGGCTGAGCATGCGGAGTTTTCCCGTGCCGGGCTTTATCTGAAAAACATGGAGCCCAATATTGTCAGCGCAGCCCCACCTACCATCACCATATTAAGAGGCTTTCCCGGTATCGCAAGGAACCGCGGCTATTCTCTCCACGCCCAGTGAGACATGGAGTTTATGATAGACTGCCCTCCATATTTTTTTCTTCCCCTTGAAAAGGCGAAAGAAACAGCGCGCCCTCTTTCACGGCTGTATTACTGGAGCGAGGCCACGGACATACCAAAAACCAGCGAGGATGCTATGAGCTGTATCGTTCCGCTTATTGATTCAAGCGGCAATGTGTTTGGCGTATGCGGCTATGAAGTAAGTGCCATGTTGTTTAAGCTCAGGTTCATACCTGACAATTCTATCCATCATCGTATATTCTGTATGCTTGCTCCGGTGAGAGGTTCAGACCTGCAAACGGAGGTCGCGCTCTTTTCGGGCAATTACGATGCTTTTGGCGCAGCCGGGAAAGCTAAGCCGCTTATTATCAAAGACCGGGGGCGCCTCCTATTTTCCTATGAACAGCAGGACGGGATAAATCTGATGGGATTGCATAAAAGCATCAGGCTATATCCCGATGATTCGGCTTTTGCAGGGGATCACTTCGCTGTAAGCCTTTTAATGCCGCAGGAGGATTTGAACCGGCTTCTGGCTGCTTTGAATATCCGTCTGATAGTACTGTGCGTATTGTTTTTACTGCTTGGTATCGGCGCCTCGGTTTTTATAGGCAATAAGTACATGAGTCCCATTGCGGCAGGATTTAACGCCATCAGCTCCCAGGATATCGACAGCATAGCCAGGACTAATATAACTGAAATAGATGAAATTATCGTGCAGATCAAAGCCGGGCGTACAGGCAAGGCTCCGCTGCCGGATGATATATTCACCGATTTTATCAAGCGGGTGAAAACCCTGACGCCTACTGAAAAGGTGATATTCCTGTACTATGTTGAAGGGAAATCCACCGGCGAAATACTTGAGCTTATGTATATCAGTACCAATACTCTGAAAACGCACAATAACCATATATACGCAAAGCTGAACATATCCTCCAGGAATGAGCTTTCACTTTATATCAGGCTTATGGAGAAGAGTGGGAGAATCTCCGAATTGAAATAGTGCTGTGAAGGCTGCCTGCCTGCCCCTTACTTTGTTAAAGTGAGGGGTTTTTGAATTATCAAGGACTTTGCCTCATATCACTCCTGTGGTGATATGAAATTTCAAAGAAATTTGAAGAAAATCACCTTTACGGTGATATACAATTTAAAGCTTGATTTTCATAATAGAAATGAGCTTCAATAAAGACCGGAGGTGGATAAAAGATGCTGGGACCAATTACCAGGCAGATCAGAGATTGCTCTACGGAAAGAGATTTTTGCTTTACCTTTTACTGCGATATCTGTAACAGTCCGTGGGAGAGCGTGCCTGTAAGGGGAAGCCTTGAAAACGGCTGTGGCTGCGGTGCCGAGGCAAAGGCTTTGATCTGGCGGAGTGAGCATGATGCGGCCTATGAGCGGGCGAACCGGGAGGCGGTGAAGCACTTTAACCGCTGTCCAATATGCAAGCGTTTTGTGTGTGATGATTGCTTTCTTATTTTGCCGGATCAGGATCTTTGTATTGAATGTGCTGAAAAAAGAAAGGGAGATGATTCTAAATGAATGTAAAAAAAATTGTACCTCACAAATCTGCAATAGGCGGGATGGACGCGAACGTGTTGGCACTTATCGCATATATTGCCTCCGCCGCTCTTGGGTTTATACCGTTACTGCGATATTTTGCATGGCTTGCACCTTTGGCGATCTTCTTCATGGAAAAAGAGAGCGGCTTTGTGAAATTCAATGCCATGCAATCCTTTGTGCTTAATCTTATCGGCGCGGCCCTTGGATTTGTCGTATCTGTGCTGATAGGAGGCACAGTTGGCATGACATTGGGCAGCCGTTATGCAAATGCTGCGGCCTTAGGCAATACAATGTGTACCATATTCCGATAGCCGGCAAAGCGGCTGATAATTTTGCAGGCAGGCTTGGAAGCGGCAACGGAGAAAATACTTGAAAAGGCCCTCGGGGACAAGGTGGACATCGACGGCGATGAAGTGACAATCAAAGGTGATAACGGAGAGGAAGCAACTATTGGCGGCGGGCAGTGGTCTGATTCCGAGCTGGCAAGGAAGATTCCTGAGTTCAAAAAGGGGAAAATTATATCATCCATAAAAACGGATGATAACGTCACTATATCCCTGGAGGATGTCAAAGCAGAGGATGTAAAACCATATCTGGAGGAAATCAAAAAAGCATACCCCGAGGACAGCTACGGATCCGAAGCTGACGAAGTGCTTATGTACAGCGGCTCCGGCGAGGATAACATTTCCGCTGCCATATACTTCGCCAGTGAGGACGGAACCCTGATTATTACAGTGACAAAAACGAAATAGGATTTAAGGAGGAAATAATATGAAACGGTTACTTTATACCTTTCTGCTGATTCTCGTACTGTGTCTGGGGACATGGCAGCCTTTGACGCAGGTGTCAGCAGCAGAGGATTTGGGAGCATATTCGTGGACAGGGGAATGGAAAACAAGCTGGGGTGATATGACCCTCACCCAGACGGGAGAAAAGGTCACTGGGACATACACCTTTGATTCAGGCAAAATAGTTGGGACGGTATCGGGCAATGTCCTTACCGGTACATGGTCGGAATCTCCTTCATACTCTCCGCCTCATGATGCAGGAGAGGTAGAATTCGTAATCTCTGAGGATGGTAAAAGCTTTACGGGGAAATGGCGTTACGGCTCAGAGGGTGATTGGGGCAACTGGGAAGGAGGAACCCGGAATACAGAGGTCATATTGGCACCATCGACAGGCTATTCCAATGCCTCCAGCTGGGCAAGGACAGAGCTGGATAAAGCCGGTGAATACGGACTTATACCTGACTCCCTGAAGGGTGCAGATATGACAAAGCCAATAACAAGAGAAGAATTTGCCGAGCTGGCAGTGAAACTATACGAGAAAACTACAGGAACAGCAGCAACTGCTGCATCATCAAATCCTTTTACAGATACGACAAATCCGGAGATATTGAAGGCCTTCAAGGTTGGGGTAACCACCGGAACCTCTGCAACTACCTTTGCTCCTAAGGAGCTGACGAACCGTGAGCAGGTTGCCACAATGCTGAGCCGTGCCATAAGGGTAATGGCGCCCGGCGGAGATTTCTCAACAGAAGGAGCGCCAACCTTCACGGACAGAAAGGACATATCCTCCTGGGCACTGGACCATGTGCTCTTTATGTCCCGCCTGGGCATCATAAAAGGTACCGGCGGAAAGTTCATGCCAAAGGCTGTTACAACGGCTGAGAAGGCCACAGGCTATGCGACTACAACAAGGGAAATGGCCGTTGCCATGAGCGTGCGTGCATATGAGCAGATGGATACCATAAAGGCCAGTGAGCCTTCTTCTGCGGCTGTACCAAAGCCGACCCCGCCACCTGCACCTGCGGTATCTGAGAAAGTGGCGGCAGAC
This sequence comes from Clostridia bacterium, assembly GCA_035627615.1. GTDB lineage: Bacteria > Bacillota > Clostridia > Lutisporales > Lutisporaceae > BRH-c25. Next base: position 6,523 of record DASPLL010000036.1, on the reverse strand, counting down.
GCCAAGGATATGGCAGATTGGCTGATTGGCACATGGGGTTACAGCACCTCAAATAGAAACGTGCATTTGGATATAATGTATGAGTTTAAGAAGGACGGCACATTTTACAGGGTAACAGCGCCGCTGGTGATGTATGTACGCACTGGTAATGTTTTCGAAGGCAAATACCGTATATCGGGAGATAAATTGATTCTTTCAGATATATTAAAAAGCATAGGGCTTGCACAAAGCCATTTTGATAAGATTTGGTATTTTACGATGGAAAGCTATACCAGCAGGAACGTACAGTGGGAGGATGAAGAGTTTCAAATCAGCAGGACAGATGATGGCACGCTTATGATCGGTGACATCGAATTTAACCGCGGCCGTTAGGCAAACCGACGGTCTGCTAAAGAGTTTGTTGGGTGCTTGATCATAACAGTAACAAGGATGTGAGGTGAAAATATGGATAATAATCCGCAGCGGGAGACCAAAGGGGATAAACTGGCAACTACCGTGCAGCAGGTTGGAGTGACAAGGGGAATCGGCAGCCTTGTAAAAACTGTAATTTTTGCAGTAATAGTGGCTATCCTGGCTCTGGTTTTCAGGTTCATAGGGGTGCCGTGGTTCGTCTGGGCAGGAATGCTGTTTATTGCAGCAGCTGTTGTTGTACTTGATGTTATGACACTGAAAAGGACTGCCAAGGTAGATCTGGCCACCCTCAACAAGTCTGTTCCGGACAATGCGGAGCTTGAGGCAGAGGAATATCTGGTGGACACCATTCCTGCCGTTATGAAGTATGGAAAAGCCCGAAGCACCTCCGTTTTAGGTACAGGGCAGGTCCATACTCCGGAAAATGCCCTACTTGTTACCAACAGGGCTGTTTTTGCTTTGACCGTACCCCTGCTGGGTGTAGATAAAGTGGTTTCAGGTACGGATATTGGCATGAACCAATGGATGTGGGCTTTCAAGGACATCAGCTCCAAGCTTCAGGAAATGCTTGCAACCATGCCCTTGGATGAAGTATTGAAACAGTGCAGGGCTCAGAGGCTCATGGGACTGGGAGAGATAAAGGAAGCTAAGACTTATCCTTTTACACAAAATATTTCCATGAAAAGGAAAGACGGGAAAAAGTTTGGTTATTCCGTAAGGGTGAAGGAAGATTACCTGAAGGCAAAGGAAATTTTTAAAATACGCTGAAAAGCAGCCGAGCCCTGAAACAATATTCATATATCATATGAATTTGCTGAATAAAAGCAAAGTCGTTAATTGAATTGAAGCAAAGAATTCTATATTGTGAACAAGGAGAGATTGAATGAAAGCGTTTAAATATGTGATGTGTTTTGTCATGACGCTTATAATACTCACCACACCTGTACTTGCTTCGGATATACCAGTGCCTGGCGGTATGATAATCCCACAGGCATCTGCGCCAATCAAGCTGGCAATTCCAGCCCTGGCGAAGCCGGACCCGGCAAAGGTGCTTGCTATAGCGGAAAAATATTATAATTTGGGGCTTTCCAAGGCAACTGCCCATGAAAAGCTCTATATTCCAACAATAATCAACTGGAAACCGGATTTTAAGGGCAAGGCTCAAAACCCGGCAAAAGCATCTCAATACTTGACTTCTTCTGCATATATGACTGCTTTTACCGATTTGAAGGGCATTTATCTGCCGCTTAACACAGCCATTTTTACCCTTGATACCGGTAATGCGACGATAGCAGACAATCTTGCCTCATCAATTGCAGCATATACTGAGGACACTGTAAAGAAACCTTTGGGAGAAGCATTGGTTGTTAATACTGAGTCAAAGACTTTTGCAAATGATGCAGCAGCTGTATATGAATATGCTCTTGCCCTTAAGCTTGTGCAGCCTGTAATTGACATAAGTGCTTTGCCCCTGCTTCTGAATTATGGCTATATAAGCATTGACAGAGGTAAGCTTGACTCAGCAAAGGCAGTACTTGAAGCAGCATACAACCTTGCTCCGGGGCACATGCCTGCAATTGAGGGAATGGCTGCCTACTGGTTGGCAAAAGGAGATAAGGCCAAGGCAAAGGAGCTGCTGGAAGGTGCAAACCTGTCGGTCATGGGCAGGAACCTAAAGAAGATGAAAGAGGATGTAACCGAGGAGAAGGTTCCTCAGGTATATCCCGGAGAATCCCATGAGGTAGCTCAAAACAAGCTTAGGGATCAAGACTCGCTTCAACCTGTGCTGGCAACGGATTTCTACCAGCACCTGGACCCTGAGGGCGCCCAGGCAGCAAGACGTTTTGTCAGCAGCCTGCAAAACAGCATCCAATATACAGCCCCTGACTACAATTATCTGTCCCAGTATTCAACCCTTAAGAACTTTCGGTCCCAGGGGGGTATTTCCGCACATGAAGCCTTTGAAGCAGAGCTGATGGCCCTTGAGGAGAAAGTGGATGCAAAGAGAATGGACGAAGTAGATATGAGTGAGTTGGAGCAATTATTTGAGCAGTTTGATAACGATCCAAACAGCAACCCGGAGCAAATTGCTGCGATGATTGCCCAATCAAGCTTTACTTCAATGGTTTCACCCGAATTGCTTGTAATATCCATGGATCCGGACGGCTATGTGAATCCTACCGATATTATAGCTCAACAATATAATGTACTGGAGCTTAAGCGAAAGTGGGGAAGTTATGTTACCTATTTTGCAACGCAGTTTGGAGAGCTGATGGAGGTTATAGTACCTGCCAGTGGAGATCTTGCCAATAAGATGATACCCCTTGAAGAAGCAATGTATAGAGAAATGGATGAATTGTCCAGGGAACATACCGAATCACACAAAAAATCAGGTGAATGTGACGCATGCACCATAAAAATGCATAAAATTCATACGACATATGATCCGCAGCTGAACAGGCTGGCAGAAACGGCATGGATGGATGTAACGAACTTTGTAAGCGCCCGTTATACACAGCGCATAAAGCCTAATCTTGAGGCAATGTATGTGGAGTGTATGAAAAACATAATGCTTATTTCAGATCCTGCAGTAAGGGCTAAGGTGGAAGAAAACCTTAAAACAGATATAGAGGAGTTTATTGTCGTTGCCTTACAGCATGTCGAGCAGGCATATTCCATATACATTAGAGCTTATCCCTATGAGTGTGACTGTAATGAAGCAGAAGTAGAAGCTGCCATAGAATGTCAGCGAAAGGAGGAGGAAGCAGCCGAAGCGCAGAGGATTACAATGCATATGAGGGCCAAACAAGCTTTCAAGGCAGGGGAAATCCCTGAAAACAGCCAGCTGTACCAGAAGCTTGACAAGTACTCCTCATCATACAACGTGATGTTTACGAAAATAAAGATGCACCCTCTAAAGACAGAGGTAGCCATGGAAGTGAATATACCCGGCACCAATACCGGGATCAGCGGAAAAATGGTGGAAAACCACATCCGCAATACCACTGCCTACAGCGGAGGCATTACTGTGGGGGTAGGCAGCGCGGATACCGCGGGAGGCTCAATTGGAGCCTCGGCGTCTGTTTCTCTGAAGGGTGAAATGACTGTGGAAGGGAAAGGAAATGTGGTCAGTGCCGATATTGCCGGCTCCGCCCAGGGTACAGTCAGCGTTCTGGGTACAGAGGCCAGCGGAACCTACGAGGCTTCCGTCCAGCGGGGCTGCAAGCTGAGCGGCGAGGTTGCCAGAATCCAAAGTGATTTTGTTAAAATTAAGGTTCCTGAAGAGTTGGATACTTTCAGGCCTGATAAGCCTGAACAGACCAAAAAGGTGCTCTGGCAGGGAGAGTATCAGGTGAGTGAATGAATATGTATGTGGATGAACGTTTATAGAGTGAAAGGATGATATTAATATGAAAAAGCTCATTTTAATTCTATTTAGCTGCATATTAATTGCAGCACTACTATCCGGCTGTTCAGGAAAGCCTGCCGATGAGGTAAAGGCTGCAGAAGCAAAAGCAGCGGAGGATACAAAAAAGGCTGTGGACAATGCCATGGAAGCCATGGAGACCCTTACGAATAAAGAATGGCCGACAGAGAATCTTCCTTCAGAACTTCCAGAATACACTGAGGGAGAAATCGTCAACTCAGGTGGAAACAGCGAGGATTTCATAGTTAAGATCGACAAGACCAACAAGGATGCCCTGAGCACATATTTAGGGAAGCTTAAGGACCTGGGTTGGCATGTAGAAGAAGGTAAAGAGTCTATAGCCGAAAAGGGTATATACGAGCTAAGATTCACCTGGCAGGGTGATGATCACCTGCAAATCAATCTTTATACGTCAGAGGTCAGAGCCTGGCCTGCTGATAAGATGCCGCCGGATGTAATCCCTCCGTCAGAAGGCACACTAATTGGAGGTGCAGAACTTTATGAGAGTGTACCAGGCCAGATATGGTATACTAATTACACATACGACGGCATAAACGAGGAAAAAGCAAACGCCTACATTGATATGCTTATTAGTAAAGGCTGGAGTGGCGACTCCTCAATGATCAGCAAGGATATGGAATGGAACGGGAAAAAATATCATGCAACTATAGAACTGTATGAAACAAATGAGAATTCTTCCACTTTTACCTTGAATTTAGAGCTTAGATAGCAGCAGAGCAAAATAAAAGGGCTCCAGGCAATTTACCTGGAGTCCTTAATATGATTTAATTGTCATCCGCTACCTGCTTTTTAGAACATCTATTTTACTCAAAATTTTAACAATACAATCTACTTGGCAATCAGTATCTACAATAGAAATATATAAAAAATGGCATAATATTTCTATCAAATGATTGTAGAGGGTGTTGAAATGAATCTGAAAAATCATGCTGAAGACAAGGGTGCAACTGCTGCAAAATATGAGAAGATAGCGCTGGACATAGCCTATGGCATTATAAACGGAGAATGGAAGACCGGCGAAATGGTCAAAGGCCGGTCTACATTGTCCGGCAAGTACGGCGTTTCTCCCGAAACAATAAGGAGAGCGCTTAAATTGCTGGAAGAACTCCAGGTTGTCAGTGTTATGGAGAAAAAAGGCATTCTTATTAATTCTAAGGAAGCTGCAGATGCTTTTATTAAGGAATATCATTCAAAGGACAGGATATTGTCCCTGAGAGAGGATATTACCAAGCTCATGGACGAAAAAAATGTAATTGAGCAACTGATTTTTGAAAGGCTGGATTCCATTATTGAACAGGCACTGCTTCTAAGAAGCATAGGAATAATATATCCTATGGAACTGAAAATATCTGAAAAAAGTCACCTTATAGGAAAGTCGATCGGAGAGGTGCATTTCTGGAATCATACCGGAGCAACCATAATAGGAATAATCCGCTCAGGGCGTATGCACCTGTCTCCGGGACCAAGGATGGTGTTTTATGCAAACGACATCATTTTGTATGTGGGGAATGAAAATAATATTTCCGGTATAGTAGACGAATATGTGAATAGAGAGTAATATGTAAAAACTGTTATCTGGAACAATAACAATTTTTTTCTGTCTAATAACATGTGAAGCGATTTGTAAAGTAGTCTTCCGCTTTTGCATAAAGCTTCCTTTGACAGATTAGTGTGATCCATGATATTATTATGTAACCTAAACAACTTAATGATACGGCATAAGTTGTCAGTTTGATAAAAATACTTATAACAATAGAAATTTGAAGGGAGGCCGACATATGATGGTATTAAAGACAGGACAATTAACTAAACACATAGGTGAAAGAACGGAACAGGATCAGTATGTTATGAGACTGTTGGCAATAGATGAGCTTAAAGCGGCAGTTGCACTCCAGAAATATGTCTATGAACAGCTTCCTAACAAACAGGTTCTGTATATGGATTCATATGAAGAGATGCTTGAAGATATGAAAAATGGAGCAAAGCTGATTGGTGTTTATAATAAGGCAGGAGAATTAATTGCTTATCGTCATATAGGATTTCCGGGCAAGTCTCCTAAAAACCTGGGAAATGATATAAACATGCCAATGGAAGAACAGGCAAAGGTGGCTCATCTTGAGACAACAGTAGTACATCCTGATTACAGGGGAAATTCACTGCAAAGCCTGACACTGCAGCAAGCCATACCGATGGTGAAGAAACTTGGCTACGGTCATTTGCTTTGCACTGTGTCTCCACAAAATTTTTACAGCTTGTACAACATAATAAAGAATGGATTAAGGGTAAAAGCCCTGAAGAAAAAATATGGAACAGATAAAGATGGTAAGGATGGCATTTGGAGGTTTATTCTCCACAGAAACCTGGAGACGATCTACGCAGGAAAAGCAAGCCATCTTCTGAGGATACCCCTTGGTGACCTTGAGAAGCAGAAGAAGTTGATCAACGATGGCTTTGTAGGCTTATGGCTGTCTAAGGAAAGCAAATTATTGAACTATGTAAGATTTGAAGAAGCTTTGGCATAAAAGTAGAATGATGCGGCATAACTAAAGTTTGTGGAAGCACTGGATTGCTGTGAAATATTATTCGGCAGCCGGAGTTCCGCAACCAGAGCTTCTAAACTCATTCCGGGCAGCATCAAAACTCGCTTCGCTCAAACACTTGATG
>DASPLL010000035.1:0-16952 GCA_035627615.1 Clostridia bacterium | reverse complement strand
CAACGTGACCTATTGTCCCTATGTTTACATGGGGTTTGGTCCTTTCGTATTTTGCCTTTGCCATTTTAATTTCTCCTCCTCTAAGTTTCAAGATTGTGAGTCAAATGTATAGACAGTCTGAAACTCCCTGTACAACAACTCAAAAAATACTTATATTACCGGGATATTCATCGCTCCTTATTGTGCCTCGTGAACATCGCCATAGAGTTCCAGCAAACTCACCCGTGTGTGTCTTAAAAAGATGGAGCTCACGAGCGGGCTTGAACCGCCGAACCTCTTCCTTACCAAGGAAGTGCTCTACCTGCTGAGCTACGTGAGCATGTTTCTTTTAATGGAGCGGGCAACGGGAATCGAACCCGCATAGCCAGCTTGGGAAGCTGGTATTCTACCACTGAACTATGCCCGCAGATGGTGGAGAGAGATGGATTCGAACCATCGAAGTCTGAGACAACAGATTTACAGTCTGCCCCCTTTGGCCACTCGGGAACCTCTCCGTACAATATGGTATTATAATGCTTATCTGACCTTTTGTCAATATGATTGAGGCATTGCATCATGTCAAATTTATTGGCATATCTGGATGATTAATAGAATTATTCTATTGCATTAGCATATATTTTTTACTTTATACCGTGTGATTATGTATTATTGCAGATTTTGCCCGATTTCTCGAATAAACTTTCGAATAAACTGTTGACATTATACAAATAATTACATAGAATAAAATATGCAAACGTCAAATTTGTGGAAGCTGAATAAGTATCACAACTGTTTCCGCAGTACAGTGAGAGGATATTTTATGTCTGAGAGTGTTCAAACTAGATAACTGAATCTAGCGTCTGAAGGGGAACCTATAAGCAATAGGTTTAGTTTTGTTTCCCTTTTGACATATTGAACACGGAACCAATTGTATACTATTTTACAATACCGTGCTTATGCACGTTTTTTATTGGCGTTTGTCGCCTTTGCGGCTTAAGTTCTGTCCGCAGGGTTTAAATAACTGTATTGTATAGAATGTGAAGGTTGTAGTTGGACGTGGTCTGATTACAGCCTTTTTATTTTGAAAGGATGGTAAATTTAAGTGAATTCAACAGCTATGGAAATTTTGGAATTTGATAAAATAAAGGAAATAATAAAAACCTATACCGTATCAGCCATGGGAAGGGAGCTGATAGAAAAGCTTGAGCCCTCTCTGAATATAAACACAATAATGTCATGGATGAATGAAACTACCGAAGCCTGTGCCATATTGCAGAGAAGCGGCAGTGTTCCCATACACAGCCTTAACGATATTGATAATGTCATGGGCAAATTGGGCAAAGGTATGGCCTTGCTTCCGGAAGAATTCGAGGTTATCCGGGGCCTGCTTATTGAGGTAGGTAAGCTTAAGCGGTTCATGAACGATAAGTCAACAGTTGCTCCGGTAGTCAGCAGCTATGCCCTGTCTGCCTTTGGACTGGAGGAGCTGTCGGAAGAAATAGAGCGGTGCATACAAAACGTCAGTGTTTGTGATAAGGCCAGCAGCGAGCTTAGCAGAATAAGAAAAAGAATAGTGATCCTGGAAGACAGGATAAAAAGCAAGCTGGAAAACATTTTGCGGTCGAAAGCTAATGCAAAATACCTTCAGGATGGCATAATCAGCACCAGAAGCGGCAGATATGTGATACCGGTTAAAAGAGAATACCGCAGGAATGTGGAAGGTGAGGTGCTGGACAGCTCAGCCAGCGGAGCTACCGTGTTTATAGAGCCTTCAGAGGTCAGGAAGCTCCATGATGAACTGGTCCACTGCAAAATGGAAGAGGACAAAGAAGTTTACAGGATATTATCGACGCTCACAAAGCTTGTAGAATCCTATAAGAAAGAAATAACCACAAATGTACAGGTCATGGCATATTATGACTTCCTGTTCGCTAAGGCGAGATTCAGCAGATTTCTGGAAGCCAACCCTGTGAAGCTCAATACCTGCCGCAGGCTAGACGTCCGTGGTGCAAAGCATCCGCTGATAGGCAGGTCGGCAGTACCTCTTGATATAAGCATAGGAGAAGCCTACCGCACTTTGGTCATTACAGGCCCCAACACCGGAGGAAAAACTGTGGCTTTAAAAACAATCGGACTGTTAACGCTTATGGTGCAGTCAGGGCTTCATGTACCTGCAGAGGCAGGAAGTGAATTTTCCATTTTCACTGATATACTTGCAGATATCGGAGACGGACAGAGTATTGAACAGTCTCTGAGTACTTTCTCCTCCCACATCAGAAATATTATAAGCATAGTAGAATGTGTGGATGACAGTACGATGGTCATAATCGATGAGCTGGGCGCCGGTACCGATCCTGGTGAAGGGATGGGCCTGGCCGTAGCAATTCTGGAAGAGACCTACAGGCGGGGGGCAATAACAATTGCCACCACCCACTACAGCGAGATAAAGGACTACGCTTACAGCAAAGAGGGCTTTAAAAACGGTTGTATGGAGTTTGACCTTGATACGCTGAGGCCCCTGTACAGATTGAAAATAGGAGAGCCCGGTGAAAGCAATGCTTTCTATATTGCATTGCGGCTGGGAATGCGGCGGGATATTATCGAGAGGGCCCACGAAATCACTTATAAGGAAAAGAAGCTATATGAAGGTCTTTTGGACAGCGTGGGAGCTTCCCAGGTAAAAAATACCGAAGTGATCCAAGAGCATGTCCGGCAGATAAATAAAAGCATCAAGCTGTCCGAGGATAGGAAGACTTGTGATAAGCTGACCCGGGCAGCTGTGTTCAATGTTGGCGATTGCGTATATATAAGCAGCATGGACCGTACCGGAATAGTATGTGAGCCTGAAGATGTGAAAGGCAATATCGGTGTCATGGTAATGCGTAAAAAGCTTGTAATAAACAAAAAGAGGCTTTCGCTATATATAGCTTCAAAGGAGCTTTATCCCGAAGATTATGATCTTGATATAGTAATGGAGAGTAAAGACAACCGGAAGAAAAAGAAGATAATGGGCAAAAGACATGTAGAAGGCATGACAATTGAAGTGAAAGAATGAAAAAACAAGGACCTCCGTAAGGAAGTCCTTGTTTTCATATATCTTTAATTTCCAAATATTTTTCAAGCTTTCTTTTTACTCTCTGAAGAGCATTGTCAATGGACTTCACATGCCTGTCCAAGTCACAGGCAATCTCCTGATAGGATTTCCCCTGGAGATATGACATAAGCACCTCCAGCTCGAGATCACTAAGTATCTCACCTATCTTAGATTCGATTGAGACAAGCTCTTCCCTGCTTATTATGAGCTCCTCGGGATCAGTTATCTTAGTGGCGGTCAATATATCAAGAAGTGTTCTGTCTGACTCCTCGTCATAAATCGGCTTATTGAGTGAAACGTATGAATTGAGCGGAATATGCTTTTGCCTGGTAGCTGTCTTTATTGCTGTGATAATCTGCCTGGTGATGCACAGCTCGGCAAAAGCCCTGAAGGAAGACAATTTGTCATTCCTAAAATCCCTTATGGCTTTGTATAAGCCGATCATTCCCTCTTGTACTATATCTTCCTTGTCAGCGCCTATCAGGAAGTATGATCTGGCTTTCGCTCTGACAAAGTTCTTGTACTTGTTGATTATGTACTCAAGAGATGTTGCATTTCCTTCTCTGGCACTAAGTACAATTTCTTCATCAAGCATACTGTCGTAGCTTTCAACGAACTTTTTCTCTGCATTAGCTTCCACTCTATCGCCTCCAAGTTTAGAATAAACTGCATTAATCCTACGCCATTGCAATAATCTTAATGCAATTTATGTAGACATAGAAAACCATAGTATTATTATACATATATCCACGGTTTTAGTCAAGTTTTGGTATCCTCCCGCAGCCATTTTCCCAAGGCGCTGCGTATAGTTAACCCTTCTTTGCTGTCCGCTGTTTTTGAATCTCAAATAATATTATAGCGGCAGAGACAGCTGCATTCAAAGATGAAATCTTCCCTTTCATGGGAATACTTACAAGAAAGTCACAGTTTTCCTTTATCAAGCGGCCAAGACCTTCACCTTCGCTGCCGATCACCAACGCCACAGGGCCCGTCATGTCCTTACTGTGGTAGGTTTCTCCACCCATTTCAGCGCCTACGATCCATAAGCCTGCCTTTTTCAAATATTCCATAGTCTGGTTCAAATTGGTGACCTTTGCTACCGGCACATACTCTATCGCACCTGCAGAAATTTTCGCCACTGCCGGAGTAAGACTCACTGCTCTTCTCTTTGGTATTATTACGCCGTGAACTCCCGCTGCGTCAGCTGTACGCAGTATTGAACCGAGATTGTTGTTGTCGGTGATTTCATCAAGTATTATTATAAAAGGATCCTCACCCTTTTCTTTTGCTGCATTCAGTATGTCATCAACTTCATAATACTTGTACAAAGCTGCGGAAGCTATGACTCCCTGATGGTTTCTGGTGCTTGAAAGACCGTCCAGCTTGGCCTTGTCTACTTCTTTAATAAGTATCTTTTTCTCTCTCGCAATAGCTATTATCTGTCTTATCGAGCCTTCTCCCACACCCTTCTGCACAAAAAGCTTATCTATCTCCCTGCCGGATTTTAACGCTTCAAGTACGGGATTTCTTCCTTCGATAAGATTTATGTTATCATCGTCATCGTTTTCTTCTCTCAGATCAGCCTTGTACTGCTCCTTCAGCCTGCCTCCCTTATAAGGCGCATCCTTATCAAAGGATCTTCCTTTTTCAAAAGGCTTTGCTTTATCATAGGGCTTTGCTTTATCATAGGGTCTTCCCTTTTCAAAAGACTTCTCCGGACCGCGACCCTTTGCAGGGCCTTTGGAATATCCACCGTCATCCCTTTTTTCGAATTTTCCCGGCTTTCCCGGTCTGAAAGGCTTTGAAAATTTTGATGTCTTTGATCCTCTTGGGTTTTTATTAAATGCCATAATCCTCATCCTTCGTAAATTATTCAGGTTCGGGGTTCGAGGTTCTGGGTACGGGGTTCCAGAAGTTCTTCGAAGCTCCTGCTGATCCTCGTACCTCGCACCTCGTACCTCGTACCAGTGTTCCCGTTTATAGAATTAGCACATATTTTTATTATCTGCATTTGTCATTAAAATAATCTATTACTTTAGCTATTTGTTATTCATTATAACTGGCCACTTTATTGTTTACATATTTTGTAAATCTGTAACTAATGTCCTTATAGACCTGTGGGTCGCTTACCGATGTCAATTCCCAGGAGGGATCCTTATCCAGATCGGTAAAGAATTTATCTGCAGTATACCTGTTTTCTATCCTGGTTATGTAAGCCTCTGTACAGAAGGGCAGCAGCTGTGTATAAACCGATTCCCCACCGATAACAAAAACATCTTCGGATTTATATTTTTCTATTTCATGGAAAATTTCATCCAATGAATGACATACGATTATTCTATCGTCCCCGAAGCATTCTTTTCTGCTCATTATTATGTTTATCCTGTCTGTAAGGGGTTCTTTACCAGGCAGCGACTCAAAGGTTTCCCTCCCCATGATCACTACCTTTCCTAAAGTCATTTGTTTAAAAAATTTCATATCTCCCGGAATCCGCTGTAACAAGCAGCCCTTGTACCCTATTCCCCAATCCAAGTCAACAGCAACAATAGCTTTCATAAAATTCTCCTTATTTTTATTAAACAGCAACAGGAATACCTTTTATCTGCGCACCACTACGGTATCCCTCCAGTATAAAATCTTCAACCTTGAAATCGTAGAAATTTTTAATATCCTGATTAATCAACAATTTTGGAGCCGGATACGGAGTTCTCTGAATAAGCTCTTCAACCAACGGGACATGTCTGTCATATATATGTGCATCTGCAATAACATGAACAAATTCTCCGGCTTCAAGATTACTTACCTGTGCCAGCATATGTATGAGGACTGCATATTGAGTAACATTCCAATTATTTGCTACCAGTATATCCTGGGACCGTTGGTTAAGGATCCCGTTAAGCTTATTGCCTGTTACGTTAAAAGTCATGCTGTATGCACACGGATATAAGTGCATCTGATGCAGATCGCTATGATTATATATATTAGTCATGATTCTTCTACTGTATGGATTATTCTTCAAATCATAAAGAACCCGGTCGACCTGGTCGAATTCACCTTCAGGATACTTATGCTTAATACCAAGCTGATATCCGTACGCTTTTCCTATCGATCCGCTCTCGTCCGCCCAGCTATCCCAGATATGGCTGTTAAGATTGTTGACATTATTGGACTTTTTCTGCCAGATCCAAAGCAGCTCATCTATTGCAGCCTTCAGATTGGTTGGTCTCAATGTTAGTATCGGGAACTCTGAAGCCAGATCATACCTGTTTATAACACAGAATTTCTTAATGGTATGGGCAGGTGTACCGTCCTCCCATCTAGCCCTGACACTTTGCCCCTCTGAGGATACACCAGTTTCCATGATATCCCTGCACATTGCGGTAAACAATATATCCGCCCTGCTCACAACAATACACCTCTCTTACTTATCTTATCTCATAATCGTAATTTCAGAACATCCTTTTAATATATTCTACCTGTTAACTTCATCGCCTGTCCAGAAATTTCTATTTTCCGACCTCTGATTTGACATCGATCACTTTCTTTATGATAGCCATAAGTCTGTCAAGCTGGCCTGTAAGATACAAATAACCTATCAAGGCCTCAAAGCCCGTGGCATGCCTGTAATCCGAAAGGTCTGCATTTTTGGGTACAGTTGCCGATTTTGTATTTCTTCCCCTCCGCACAATATCCTGTTCATCTGCGGTAAGCATCACTGCAATCTTTTCCAGGATATCAGCCTGAGCCTTGGCCTTTACAAACCCTATCGCCATTTTATGCAGCTTGGCAACCTGTCCAAAGCCTCCGGACACGAGCAGGGTTCTGACAAAGGTATCATAAACCGAATCCCCTACATAGGCCAGCACCAGGGGGTTCAGCATACGTATATCCGAGGCCTTCGAAGCTCCTGCCTGCACGATCCCGTTATTAAGCATTTCCAAGTATGCTTTATAAATGTTGTTATCTTTTTGTTCTGTCATATATTTCCTCACAGCTTATCTTTTCTTACTATTCTATTATTAATATGCATTATTTACAATAACAATATATAAGCGATATTACAAACAATACTCAGGGGAGTCAAAACTGACTCCCCCGTAAAAACTATATTCCTGCCTTCTTTTTTAGAAATTCCAGAACCCTGCTGTCTACAAAACTACCCTGACAAATCCTCTCTTCGAAATTCTCAATACCGCAGAAATCGCCAAATGCCTTGACAGTTTCAGCATTATATATGCCGGTTATGCTTCCTTTGTAATAACCAAGCTCTTTAAGTGCCTCCTGTATTATACGCCCCACTTCGTCATTTACCTCAAGCGTTTCTTCAGGCTTAGTCCTGCTGAAATACATGTCATGAAGCTCAAGAAGGTGCCGCAGTTTTTTTATCGGTTCCGGATCATCATCGACCCTAAGATCTATATACCTGTCGTTATATCCTCCATAGCTTCCCTTTTCCTTAACAACCAGAAGGGCCGCGGATTGCCTCCCTCTTTTGTCTCCGCCGGCTTCCTGCGCTTTTTCAAGGGCCAGGACAAGTCTTTCCGCCAGCGCACCCTTGCTATTCAGGAATGTATCCTCAAGAGCCTTTACAGTATCTTCACTTATCAGTATGTTACCCTGGCAGGAATAGTCCATACCTGTTGTGTGTCCAGCCCAGTTGAAGCAGTTCTTACCTGTAAATGCAGCTGAATTTCCCATGGCATCTACAATTCCGATCTGTCTCTCCTCTTTGCTATCGTCCAGGGCAAGCAATGCTTCAAGGACTTTCCCTGCAGAATAGCCCTTTTCCAGGAGCTTCAACCCCAAATCCCCAAAGTCAAGATTGGCCAGTGCCTGGGTTGCAATTGCCCCTGCTCCTGACTTTGCCCAGCATACAGCCGATCCTACAGCCAGAAATTTGGACTGCACTGCTACGCCTAGCTCCCCAGTTTGCGGATCTCTTGCTACAATCGAAAAAGTCGAAATCTTCTTCACTTTAAGTAACCTCACATTCCAATATTTTTCGAACCGGATAAATCTGTTCTGGTACTTGTATACAGAGTATAGGCAACGATAAGAATCAGTACCAGAGCAACAGGTTTTCCGGCAGAACCCAGAAGTCCGCTGCCGAATGCAAGCTTATCGCTTAATCCCGCAGTAGTCAGAAAAGCAACCAGTATTCCGATCAATGCATCACCTGCTACAAGACCGGACGCATAGAGAGTGCCGCTTTCTGCATTGCAATTTTTTATCCTGTCGGCAATATTTCTTACAATACCGCCAATGAATAACGGTACGGAAAGATGTATAGGCAGATATACTCCTATTGCAAAAGGAAGTGAAGGAATGCCCATAAGCTCTACTGCCAGACCGAGGAAAGCGCCAATCAGAAGTAATGCCCAAGGCAGATTCCCCTCAAATATACCCTTTACCAGCACAGCTATTACAGCAGTTGCCGGTGCCGGCATCTCACTGCTGCCTATAGTATATGCGCTATTCAGAAGTGACATTACAAAACCGGACATTCCCGCAAACACAAGCACTCCAAGTATTTCTGTGATCTGCTGAAGCCTGGGTGTTGCTCCCACTATATAACCGGTCTTCAAATCCTGGGAAATGTCTCCCGAAACAGCTGCTGCAACTGTTACCACCGCACCGATAATAACAGAGGCTACCATACCGCCGGTTCCTGTCAAGCCTGTCGATTTCAATAGTATTGCACTTAAAAAAATCGTTGCTATCGTCATACCTGATATAGGATTTGAAGAGCTTCCCACCACACCTACGATTCTTGAAGAGATCGATACGAACAGGAAACCGAATGCAGCTATGAGTACTGCCCCCAGAAAGCCTACCGGTATCTGAGGAAGAACGGCCATAAGCACCACAACCAAAGCAAATGATATCGCAAGATACTTGAATGATATGTCCTTATCTGTCCTCAATCCGCTGCTGACATCAGCAGGAACTTTAAACTGCGAAAATGCACCTGTTATTGATTCCTTCACTACCGGAAAGGCCTTGATGAACTCAAACAAGCCCCCTATTGTCAGCGCTCCCGCTCCTATGTACTGTATATAATCCGTCCATATTCCCCACGCTCCCAGTTCAGCAATAGGTGTCATGGAAGGAAAAATCGGAGTAGTCACTAATTCACCTATAAAGCTTATCGTAGGTATAATAACAAACCAGGCTAAAAAGCCTCCTGCAAGCATCACCCCTGCAATCCTCATACCTATAAGGTATCCTACTCCAACAAGGGAAGGCAGAGCGTTCATGCCTATTACGCCTCCCGGCAGCTTGGGTATAATGGTTTCTACAGATTCGGGAAAAAATCTGAAAGCCGATTGAAACAATCTGTATACTGCTGCAATTGCACCACCTTTAAAAACCATTTTTGCGGATATACCGCCTTTATCTCCTGCTACCAGTATCTTTGCACAAGCAGTGCCTTCAGGATAGGACAAATTGCCGTGCTGTTTCACAATAAGATATCTCCTGAATATTACCATCCCCACTATGCCTATGATACCCCCAAACAATGCAACCAGGGATATGAGCATAAGTGAAGGTGAATAATTCAGCATATATAAGGCCGGGATACTGAAAACAACACCTGCTGCTGCCGCTTCACCTGTTGATGCTATTGTCTGGGCAATATTGTTCTCAAGTATGGTTCCTTTCCTAAGTATCCCCCTCAGTATTGCCATGGATACTACGGCAGCGGGTATTGATGCGCTTACTGTCATCCCTACCTTAAGTCCCAGATATGCATTGGCCGCACCAAATATTATGAGCAGAACAATGCCCGTCACTACTGAAGTGACTGTTACTTCCGGTATGGATTCTTCCGGAGCCACATACGGTTTGAGTTCTTTTTCCATTCTTTAACCCCCTTAATAATATAATTAGTGTCTATCAGCAAATCGACATGTACTCTGCTGAAAAACATTTTATTTATTCTGCTATATACTTTTATCCCCACTCCTGATCAACCAGTCATAAGCATCCTTGTAAAGCTTAAGCTCTATGGAAAGGTCACACTCCTTAATCCCCTCTATTCCGGAAAGCGAGTTGGTCATGAAATTAATCAGATCATCGTTGGAGCGCATGTATGCTTCTATTATCAGATCATAAGTCCCTGAAGTATAGGCTATGTATCTTACATCTTCAAACTCCGCTATGGCCTTTGCTGCCTTATCCAGGTATCTCAGGTCCATTTTCAGGGCAATTATAGCCATCGTATCAAGGTTAACCTGTTTGGGATCCGGGATTGCTACTACCCGGAGTACCTTGTTCTCCACTAGCTGGTTATATCTTGCCCTGATAGTGCTCTCAGGCTTATCCAGCATAAGTGAGATCTCCCTGAAGGATTTTCTTCCGTCTGTCTGAAGTATCCTCATTATATCGATATCTAAACTATCAAGCTTCATGACACGCCTCCTTTATAATATTGCAGCAATAATTTATGTATTATGTTGCTGTATAAGCATAAAAAAATAATTATTTCTACCATATTAGCATTTTCCCCATACACTGTCAATTATATCGTTATTAAGTGCCCGAATTTTCTTTCAGAAACAAAAAAGGTATGAATATATCTCTATATTCATACCCCAAAGTACTCATATTAATATCTATTAATTCTATTCGGCCTCACTACCCTCGTCAAGCATCACAGCCGCTTCATTCATTGAGAGCTCCTGTACATTCTTCAGCTTTTTGCCAATATTTCTGGTCTTTTTTGCTGCATCTTCTATGGTGTTGCTTGCTTCCTGCAGTTTCTTCTGTGTCTTATCCAGGATATCGCCGAACCTGCCGAACTCGGTCTTGACTGCTCCAAGGAGAGCCCATACCTCACTGGAGCGTCTTTCTATCGCCAAAGTCCTGAAGCCCATCTGCAGGCTGTTAAGCAATGCTATAAGGGTGGTGGGCCCGGCCGCCACTATCCTATACTCCCTTTGCAGGCAGTCACACAGTCCCGGACGCCTCAGAACCTCGGCATAAAGACCCTCTGTGGGCAAAAACATTATTCCGAAGTCAGTGGTACCCGGTGGATCTACATATTTATCCCTTATATCCTTAGCAAAGCTTTTGACTTTAAGCTCCATTGCTTTTGCCCATTCCTCCGCCAAAACAGGATTCCCTTGCTCCTGTGCATCAATAAGCCTTTGATAATCCTCCTGGGGAAACTTTGCATCAATTGGCAGCCAGACAACTTCCCCATTCCCCTCATCCCTGCCGGGAAGCTTTATCGCAAATTCAACCCTTTCATTGGAATTTTTCTTTGTCGCTACATTCTTTGAGTACTGTTCAGGGGTCAATATCTGCTCAAGTATGTTGCCCAACTGAATCTCTCCCCATGTACCTCTTGTCTTCACATTGGTAAGCACCCTCTTAAGGTCTCCTACTCCTGAAGCCAGGCTCTGCATCTCTCCCAGGCCTTTATGTACCATTTCCAGCCTTTCACTCACCAGCTTGAAGGATTCTCCAAGCCTCTGCTCCAGTGTGGCGTTTAATTTTTCATCCACCGTTGCCCTCATCTGGTCCAGCTTCCTGCTGTTATCCTCCTGAAGCTGCTTCAGCTTTTCCTCTATCGTCTCCCTCATCTTGTCCAGCTTGTATTCATTGGTTTGAGTCAGATTTGTCAGCTGCTTGGAGAAGATATCCAGCTGATTGCGCTGAAGGCTTGATATTTCCGACATCTGGGAGGATATCATTCCGTTAAAGGTTCTGTTGGAGCCTGCCAGCTCTTCTCTGTTCCGGAGCATCTCCTCTTTTAGTGTCCTATCCAGCTTCTCCATACTCTTATCAATGGCTTCAAAGCGGGCTTCAAGCTTTATCAGCCTGCCCGCCGAGCCTGTATTCATCATTATTATCAATATGATCGTATTTATGACCAGCAGCCCTGCAGCAACCATCAATAGTACATCAGACATAGCATCTCATCCTTTGCTTAAGCATTTATACCTTTTTCCATTTCACTCCCTGGGGAGTATCTTCAAGTACTATTCCCCTGGCCTTCAGGTCATCTCTTATCTTGTCGGAAAGTGCCCAGTTCTTTTCCTTTCTTGCCTTCTGTCTCTCCTCTATGAGCTTTTGGATCTCTTCAGATATTGGATCTGTATCCTCTTCCTTCTTTTCCACTTTATCAATATCAAGTCCGAGAATTTCATCCATCTCAACGAGCAACCGGAACAGAGCCTTTGATTTCACAGAACCTCTGATGACGCTCCAAACTGTACTCAGCGCCTTCGGTATGTTGAGATCATCATTTATTGCTTCCTCAAACTCTATCTTGAATGCTTGAATAGTACCTGGATCAACCTCATCAGTTCCATTCTTATGAGCTAAGGCACCCTCATACAAACGATCCAGTGCTGTTTGAGCAGACTGAAGTGCATCCCAGGTAAAATTAAGCTTATTCCTGTAGACCGCATTCAGGCAGAAATATCTGTATGCCAGCGGGTTAAAGCCTTTTGCCACCAGATCATCTATTGTATATGTGTTGCCAAGACTTTTTGACATCTTCCCATTATCAACAAGAAGAAATTCACCATGAGCCCAATAGTTTACAGCAGGTTTACCGAGTAATCCCTCAGACTGGGCAATCTCATTTTCATGGTGTATCGGAATATGATCTACACCGCCGGTGTGAATGTCAAACACGTCCCCTAAATATTTCCTTCCCATAGCAGAACACTCGATATGCCACCCCGGATATCCCATTCCCCACGGGCTTGGCCATTGCATTATGTGTTCCTTTGGGGCCTTCTTCCAGAGGGCAAAATCTGCCGGATGGCGCTTCTCATCGTTTACATCAACCCTGGCACCAGCCTGCTGTCCTTCAAGATCAAGCCTGGAAAGCTTACCATAACCCTTAAATTTAGTTATGTCAAAATATATGCCATCACTTGTTTCGTATCCGTAGCCCTTATCCATAAGCCCCTCCACAAATGTCAGCATTTCAGGTATATGTTCGGTTGCCTTTGGAACTACTTCAGGAGTCTCAATATTTAGTGCTTTAAGATCCTTAAAGAATATGTTTGTATAGTAGTCAGCTATTTCCCATGGTGATTTTTTCTGTTCCTTGGCAGTTTTAACCAGTTTGTCCTCGCCTTCATCAGCATCCGAAACCAAATGACCTACATCTGTTATATTCATAACACCCTTAATCTTATATCCGTTGTATTTGAGAACTCTTCTGAGAATATCCATAAATACATAAGCTCTCATGTTGCCTATATGGGCATAGTTGTACACTGTTGGCCCACAGGAGTACATTCTTACTTCCCCTGGTACTATAGGTACAAATTCTTCTTTTCTTCTTGTCATTGTGTTATACAGCTTCATTTTTAACACCTTCCTAAAAATTATTTTCCAATTACCTTAATGTTACTGCTATCAAAAGGATCACCAATGAACTGCGATATTATGGGCAATGGGCAATAGGTCAAGTGCATCTCCGAAGTCCTGCCCTAGTTCTCGTATCTCGCATCTCGCATCTCGCATCGCGTATCTAAAATATAAACCCGCCTCTTAAAGAGGCGGGCAATTCCGCGGTTCCACTCTTCTTGGATACTCAACAAGCTAACGGTAACCCGCCGGAGAATACTACCATCGCAAAAAACAGCTTCCTCTCCGGTGCTCACGGGTGCACTTCAATCCAAAGTATCCTGGAGACCTCTCTCAACCGCTGAAGGTTCCTCTCTGTAAGCCTTTCTGATTTACTCTTCCCGATCCACGCATCAAATATTTAATTATAATAAATTAATTGTTGCCAGCTGTGCTCCGCACAACCGCTTCTCACAACAGAGAACTTCTAGCTTCTATTATTATGGTTAATAGATACTATGTCAATACTTATTTTTCTGTTACCTTTCAAATGACTCATTCCTTCAAGACAACATACCGTCTGTACTTCCGGTAACCCTCATATATGTAGATTTCCTTCAGGACATCGGTACCTCTGCGTGAAAGTACTATAAACCCCTCTTCGCTTGTTGGCTTCTTCCTAACAAACCTGAACGGCGAGCCTTTTACAGTCTCTGTGTATTGATATTTAAGTTCCTTATACCGGACAATGTCGGGATATACCGTTTCTTTCCGAGGTGACGTCAGCCTGAACATATATACAACAATAAGTATCATGATGATCACTACGAATATAAATCTGTTCCCACCGCCCTTTTTCCTTGTAAAAACCATACCTATCCTTACCCTTCCCTGTATATGTTTGCTACGGCATATGCAGCAATCCCCTCACCTTTTCCGGCAAAGCCCAAGCCTTCGGTAGTAGTAGCCTTAATGCCGATACGATCCTTGTCCAGCTGCAGCATATCCGATATTCTAACCTTCATTTCATCTATATATGGTGAAAGCTTTGGCTTCTCCGCTACAACAATGCTGTCTATATTTCCTATTCCATACCCCTTCAAGCGGAGGATCTCCCTGACCTTTCCCAGCAGAACAAGACTTGATATGCCTTCATAAGCTGCATCATTATCCGGGAAATGCCTGCCGATATCCGATTCACCGCATGCGCCCAGCAGCGCATCCATGATTGCATGAACAAGCACATCCGCATCCGAATGCCCCAGCAGACCCTTTTCATAAGGTATATCCACCCCTCCAAGTATCAGCTTTCTGCCCTCCACCAGCCTATGTACGTCATAGCCGTTTCCGATTCTGAATTCAAGCATCATACCACCTCAATCATATTTTATCATAAAAATAGCATGTATGTAGGTATTTTATACCTCATGCATGCTATCTATATGTTCTGCACTAAACATCTTACATTAAATTCAGATGTGCAAAACATTTTCCTTGATTCATATGTTGCAAAAAATTCATTTCGATAGTGCATAAGCAGATGGTTCTACTGGTTATGCAAATGATAAGTCTTTTTTGCAACATATCTATTTCGGATAACTATAGTTTACCTTTTTGATAACAGATTGTAAAGCACCTGTGCCATTTCCGCCCTGGTAGTCGTATTCGCCGGGGAGAGCTTTCCACCGCTGCCGCTAACGGTTCCCGTTTGAGCCATCAAGGTCATGGCGTCCTTTGCCCACGAAGCGATCTCTCCTGCATCGCTAAAGCTTGAAAGAGATTTTCCGGCATTGCCCTGCGGAAGTTTGCTGACAGCCTTCAAAGCATTGTACAGCAGCGTGAACATTTCCTGCCTTGTGATCTCCTTTTCCGGGGCGAACATATTGCCGCCTACCCCCCCGGATATACCCAACCTCTTTGCTGCCGCCAGATAACCTGTGTAATAGGTGCTGCCTGAGTCGGCAAAGTTATCCTTTTGATTTGCATCAGGCGCTATCCCATAGGCCTTCATCACCATCACAAGGAGCTGCCCCCTGGTCATCTTCGCTTCCGGACTGTAGTTCCCGTTCCCGGTGCCGTTCGTAATGCCTCTTGCCGCTACAAAGCTTACCGCCTTGCCGTACCATGCATTTGCCGCCACATCCTTGAAGGTCACTTTGTTGTAGCCCACCGCATACCTTGAGAAATGATCCGTATTAAAGGTGATCATTCCCGTTGCAGGATCGTATGCGCAGTTGCTCACGAGCTCCGGTTTTCCTTCGGCGTTGATAAGGTAGATAACTATGGCGCTTGTATCTTCTCCCGCTTTTGGCGTATAAGGCACCGACACTTCTACGTTCCCGCCGAATTGTGATATGATCCTGTCTCCGCTGGTAACACTGAAATCGAATACAGGTCTGTCGCCCACAACCTGCTGCACTTCGGGTGAAAGCGTGGATGCCTCCACTTTGGAAGTAGTTATCTTTACTTCTCCCGACGCTTCGCCGGCTATGGTGGAAAGGGCTTTCTCATCAAAGGTAATCGCAGCAACCGGCGTGGATACCGTAAGCCCTTCCAGCTTGCTTTCCGCTGCCTGATCCACCGCCGCCTTTGGTAAGCCGGTTTCCACTGTACTGGCGTCTGCCGGCGCTTCTACCTTGATTTCCACCCTGGCTGCCGTACCTTCCCCTTGCTTTGCAGCCTCTGTAACTGCCTGAATGACGGCGTCGCTTAATTGCGATTGGGTCACGGCTGCTGCCGCTTTTCCGCTGTTATCCGTGGTTGCCTTTGCAGTTGTAGTAGCTGTTACCGTATTGCCTGCAGAAGTTGTTTCGGATTTCCGGGTATCTGACTGGGATGTCTGTGTATTCGCCCCACTGTTGCCGGAGGTCCCCCCGCTACTGCCGCTGCCGCTGCCGCTGTCATCGTCATCATCGTCATCATTGTCGCTGCTGTTCTCGATCCACCGGGCATACAGCCTGACATTGTCGATTCCCATTGTGAGTATGTCTCCTGCTGCATAAGATGTTCCGCTGCCGTTTGTTGCCGTATTCCAGCCGGCAAAGGTATAACCGGACTTTACAAGGTTACCGGTATTGCCGAGAACCGTTATGCTTGCACCCTGAGTATAGGTATTGCTGTCGACAGGTACACTGCCCCCGTTATTACCGTTGCCGTAATAGGTTACGGTATAGGTTGTCGGCGGTATGGCTGTCAGGATAATATTCACACCTGATGTAGTCGTATTTGCCGTTACGTTAACATTGCTTACACTTCCGTTGTTGTAGCCCCATTTGCTTGCTGTCACGGTATAGCCTGTTCCTGCGGGCACATCGCCAATACTGTAGCTTCCACCGTCAATCGTTGTAGTTGAATACACGCTGCCGCTTACTGTAAGGCTCACATTGGCCTCGGAAACAGGATTGTTACCATCTGTTACTGTACCTGTGATGGTACCTGTGGTTACAGACTGAGAGTCCACCTGGAAGTTGGCCGTCAAATGGATATCCTCCGTCCCCATCGTGAAGCTGTAGACGCTGCCGGTGACACTAAGGCTTCCGCCATCCGTCCAGCTGGAGAAGGTATA
>DASPLL010000034.1:0-3171 GCA_035627615.1 Clostridia bacterium | reverse complement strand
GCATTGTTTTCCCGTATCCTGCCGGTGCTGTTACCAGGGTGAGTTTTTTCCTGGTGATTTCATCAAGCCTTGCAAGAAGATGTTCTCTGCTTATACAGTTTACCGGAAGCCTTGGTATTAAAAGCTTTGTATAAAGAAATGTGTTAAATATGCCATACAAATTCTTATTTGAATCGAATGCCTCCGATTCTCCCATGATAATCTCATGACTCTGTAACTTGTCAATACAGTCCAACCCATTTACCCCCAAAATAACCCGTAACTAACCAGTTGCATAACATTGTGTGTCGTGTTCAAGCCTCATCAAGATTTTCACTGACACATCCATTATGATAACCAACATCAGAAACAATGGAAGAATCATAATATTCTGTCACATCTTGTTATTCATATGTTATATGATATCAAAGTTCAATATGCTAGCACATATGAAAAGCTTATAATACAGGGTGAATTTTCCTTCATCCCTTGCTTCACCCCCCCTGCTTCCAGACTATGAGCATATCTCATTCCTCAATGGATAAATGCTGCTTAATTTTATGACCTGATCCCGGTTAGTTGCTCCGATCTTTGCATATATATTATTGATATGCTTTTTCACTGTACATTCTGCTATATATAGTCTTGAAGCAATTTCCTTGTTCGTAAGGCCATTCAGTATATATTCCAACACCTCGGATTCTCTTTTGCTAAGACACTTCATAATATCCAGGTCTGCTTTGAATTCCTGATTTTGAGGTTCCCTAATGTGAGATAATATACAGGATACATAATTAATTTCTTCATCCGTTAGGCTCGCTTCCTGCTTTTCGTCCATCATTTTGCAGATAATTTCAGCAACCGAAGTCCCATAATCGGCAAAGGTACTGATATAAC
The DNA here is from genome assembly GCA_035627615.1 of Clostridia bacterium. GTDB lineage: Bacteria > Bacillota > Clostridia > Lutisporales > Lutisporaceae > BRH-c25. The sequence continues at coordinate 2,295 of DASPLL010000034.1, read as the reverse complement.
GCTGAGCTGACGCATTCTTGATCGCAGCTTTCATATATTTCACAGATTCCATTTCATTTCCTTTGCATTTTGATAATAATGATATAAGAAGCATTATTCTTACATAACTCAGGTTTCTGTCTGTTCCTGCCACTTCTTTGCATAGCTTGTCCAGAATCTCTCCAGCCTTGCATAATTCACCTTTTACTATATACAAATCTGCCAGGGCAATATGTACCTCTTCATATAAAACATCGTAGCTGTCCTGGACTTCAATACCATATTTCCGTATTAGATATTCTACATAATCCAGCTTTCCGGCAGACAACAACGGCCTTATTATATATGCTATCATGTTGTTCATAATAAGTCTGCCATTATACTTATCACATAAATCGTCAACTTTTTTAATGAATTTCATCATAGCCTCGTATTCTCCTTGCCTCTCTTTTATCTTTGCAACAAGAATATACCCGCTTATAAGTCTGCAAAGGTCCATTTTTATACTGCTTATCTCAATGCATCTCTCAATATTCTTACAGGAAGACTCAAGCTTCCCAAATTCATAATATAAATAACCCAGGTCCAGGTAAATACTGCTTGCCATAGCAGGCAGGAGAATATTATACGAGCCTAGGCCTTCTTCAAATCTGATCAGCAATTCAAGAGCTTCCTTGTATTTTCCCATACCGCATTGTATATGAACCATCATATGGGTATACGTTATATCAATGAAAAGCTCATTATAATGGTTTTTCTTTCTAATGGAATCAATATATAAGGATAGGCAATACTCACACTTCTCTGAATCCCCTATTATACTATAGATCTGTATCAGTATTTTATATAGCAGACACTTAAAAACGTTTTTATCATACGCATGATAAAAGATTTGATTGCCATATTCCAGCGCCGTTTTAAAATCTTCATTTGCATAAGCCGATATGGTACGTATTAATAACAGTTCTACTTCGGATTCCTTGAACAAATCATCCTTAAAGCATACAAATAAATCACCGACATAAACCCCACCATCCCTGGAGGCATTTTTACCGGCAACCGCCATAGTATATAATGTGCATAGCTTCGCGTTATATGCTATCAGATTCTCTGGCAAAGACTCTATTAAACTCGTTAGCTTTACCGAATCTCTATCTATTATCATTATCTCCCCGTATTTTTCTATCAGTCTTGCCGTATTCTGATGGTTGTTCGACCTGATTGAGTAATCCATCGCCTCCTGCATCATATTGCTTTTTTCATACCACCTGCTTGCTTTCAGGTAAAGCTCCATAACCGTATCAGCATTCGACTTCATAAGCCTGCTTCTCAAAAAATCCGCAAAAAGACTGTGGTATCTGTAGTTCATTTTTTCATCATCAAGAACATTGACGAAAATATTGTTCTTCTCCAGACAGCTGATTATTTCCTGCGAATTTCCTATGCCCGCCACTTCATTACACAAAGAGCTGTTCAGCGTATCCAGTATTGACGTTTTCAGAAGAAAATCCTTCAGATCAGCTTCCAGTAAATTAAATACTTCCTCCGACATATATTCAACCACGTACTCATTCATGTGGTTCAAATTGCAGAGGTATTCCTTTATATTATTGCTGCCTTTAATTGAAAGCGCGGTGAGATTAAGCGCCGCAATCCAGCCCTCCGTATATTCCTCCAGCTTCTTCACCTCGTTCTGAACCAGGCAAAGCTTCATATTGTCAACCAGAAATTCTGTTACTTCATTAAAAGTAAGCTTGAGATCTTCGGCTTTCAGCTCCAGCAGCTTTTCATGCAGCCTGAGCCTTGCAAACTTTATCGGCGGAATAACCCTGGATATCATGACAATATGTATATTCTCCGGTATATGATTTATAAAGTACTGCATGGATTCGTGTATGTCCTCATCGTGTATTAAATGATAATCATCTATTACAAGGACAATATCGGCACTAATCCCGGACAGCCAGTTAATAATCCCGTTCAACATGATTTTGAATGAGCCGGCAGGCAAAGTAGGACTCGTAGACGTATCTCCCTCCAGATATCCTGTTATAGCCCTGTTGACGGACATTATTATATAATGCCAGAAATGCTGTGCATTGTTGTCATGCTCATCCAAAGAAACCCAGCATGATTTTACCGCTTCAGCCTGCTTGCTCAGCCACATGCTGACCAGCATTGTTTTCCCGTATCCTGCCGGTGCTGTTACCAGGGTGAGTTTTTTCCTGGTGATTTCATCAAGCCTTGCAAGAAGATGTTCTCTGCTTATACAGTTTACCGGAAGCCTTGGTATTAAAAGCTTTGTATAAAGAAATG
>DASPLL010000033.1:0-32301 GCA_035627615.1 Clostridia bacterium | reverse complement strand
TTCACCGGCCGATACTCCACTTTCTGAATTATCAAACAGAATATAAACATCCTTTAAGGAAGGATTAATACTTAAGGCCATTTTTATTGTATCTGTCGGATCAACTTCCTCAAGAACACCTGTAATATTATTGTATCCACTTGTGATTTGAGTTACGCCATTCAGATTTAATCCGCAAAAAACTACCGGTGCATTTGAAAACAAGCTTTCTCTGTTCTTTAATACAAATTTAACAGCTGCATCATCAGTAGCAATCAGCATATCAATATCCTTGTCCTGATATTTATATTTAAAGTAATCATACAGATATTGTAGGTTCTCGTCCGTAGGATAGTTTTTCCAATCCATATACTCTATAAAAGTGGAAAGATTCAAATCACTTTTATTGAAGGTATCGATAATCCCGTCGGTTACATCTTTCGACCATGTGAATCCTTGATGGTATGAATTAATTATTAGTACTCTTTTCAGATCTTCTACACCATCTGCATATATGTAGTTTGATAAATTTGAGCTTAATAAAATCAACGTAATGCCCACTATAGCTATAAGCTTATGTTTTAAAAATTTATTGATCATATGTAACCCTCATATCATCTTTTCCAATATATCCTTAATTCTGTAAAAGGCTTATTTTGTATTGTCAATTGCTTTTCTCCGATATTTAACAAGCATCCTTGCTCAAGCTACAGCGCTTTACTAAACCACAAATTTCGATATAATCTCATTCATCCTTTATGAAATTATTTTGCCCCTATCGGATAACGCTGATGGCATTACTATGTAATAATGTAAAAATTAACATCCTTATCCATATATTTATTCTTCAGTGTGTACTGTTTAAAACCCTCATAATGCGGGCTTCCAGCTCACTCATAGAAAACGGTTTCGTTACATAGTCATCCGCTCCGGAATATAACCCCTTTACAATATTTTTCTTTTGTTTCTTCTTTGACAGCATAATAATTCTTGATGAACGGGTAATAACATTTTCTTTTATCTGCCTGCATACCTCGAAACCGTCTATGTCCGGGAGAATAAGATCCAGAACAATAGCATCAGGGCATGCTTCTTGGGCTATTTTTATAGCGTTATTGCCGTCTTTAGCCGTAATAACGTTATATCCAATGCTGGAGAGTCTATCTCTCAGAAGTTTTAAGATTGTATTTTCGTCATCAACTATCAGTAATGTTCTCTTTAAATTATGAACACTTATTTCTTTATTATAAACTACAACTCTGTTCCGTCCGCATTTTTTGGCATAGTACATTGCCTTGTCAGCATCATTTATAATTTCATCAATACTCTCATTTTTATCACAAACCTGTTTTATACCGGCACTGAAGGTAACATTCAAGGTTGATCCTCCAATGAATATTGGTTCACTGCTGAATCCAGACCTTAGTCTGTTTATGCCTATATAAGCCTTCTCTTCAGTAGTGTCAGGCATAAGTATAATAAATTCTTCCCCTCCATACCTGAAAATACTGTCACACTCTCTTATATTCCCTACTATATAGTCTACTAGTTCTTTCAGAACATAATCGCCGGTCTGATGCCCATAATGATCATTTATATATTTATAATGATCCATGTCAATAAAAGCTATAGAAAATATCGAACCATTCCTTTTATACCGCTCAAGCTCCTCCGCTATTCTAAGATTGAAAAAATACCTGGAATATGCATCAGTTAAGGAATCTTTGAGCAGTTTTTCCTTGTAGTTATTTGACCTTCTCATTATCATCTCAACCTTTGTTGTTATTTCTCCGATAACAAAAGGTTTTGTAATATAATCATCCGCTCCGGATTTCAGTCCATTGATCTTGTCATTTACCTCACCTTTGGCACTCAGAAAAATTACATGTATATCAGAGTATTCCGGTCTTGATTTTATTTTCTCCATTATTTCATAGCCGTTGAGCTTGGGCATAATGATGTCCAATATTATAATATCGGGTCTGGTAACAGCAATTGTATCCATTACCGATTCAGAATCATCACATATATATACCTGATAACCTTCCAGTACAAATGCATTTTCTAAAAGTTTCAGTATTGTGATATCATCATCTATCAACAGGATTTTACCTCTATCCGGCATATTAACATATTCACTGCTATCAATTGGAGTTTTTCTAGTGCTGCTTTTCTCACTTATACTGCTTATTTTTTCTTTTATAGTGTTTATAGCCATATGCACATCCTGCAAGTTATTCTTATTCAAATTATATCCATGATCGATTAAATCTCTTATCTTTGTTTCCCATTTTTTCCCAATAGAAGATATATAATCAAGTCCAATAGTGGAAGCTGTGCCATTGATTGAATGAAAAAATCTTAATACTTTACTTGTATCAGCTTCAGAGCATTCATTTTTACATGAAGAAAAAAGCTCCTCCATCTCTGCGATTTTATATCCCAGCTCATTGATAAAAGTCTTTTGTGCAGTTTCCATCAGCATATCCACTTGTCTATCGTTCATTATTAAGACCTTCTTCCCCTTCTAGGGTAATAATCAATATGTTTCCGGAATGATCTATTTGTTTGACACCTATCCCGTTGCTGATTAGCATGTCCAAGATAGTCTCAGTAAGCCCATCACCATTGTTCACCATCATCTTTGAAGCAAGCTTTCCGTTAAGGGATTTTTGTACCATCCTTATCAGTTGCTCGGGTTCGAATGGTTTCACAAGATAATCTGCAATATTGCTTTGTGAAGCAACATCTTTATTTTCATAAACACTTGATATTATTATTGGAATATTTACAGTCTCTTGACTGTTCTTCAGATTTTTTAAAACATCCCAACCGTTTAGCTGACCGCTTAATGCGATATCCAATATTATCAATTTGTAGCTGGTACTCATCACAAGCTGCAAAGCTTCTTCACCACTACTGACTGCATGCATCTCAAGTCCTTCATCCTTTAATATCTCGTTTATGAGCTTAACCATTGATTCATCATCTTCTACAATCAACACATCACCTTTGCCGCGGCTATATAAATTACTACCTGCTTCTTTATCCAAATCTCCACCAATTCTACTTTCAGAATAAGGTAGATCGAAGCTGAAAGTACTGCCTTGTCCGAGCGTCGATTCAACATTTATCTCTCCACCGTGGGCTCGGATAATCTCTTTACAGATTGCCAAGCCTAAACCGGTACCGCCAATTTCTCTTCTGTCATCATTATCAATTCTATAGAATTTTGTAAAAAGCTTTTCTATTACATCAGCAGGAATGCCCAGACCTTGATCAGTAACCCTGATACTGACCTTACCGTTTCCTACCTCCGCCACAATCTTTACTTGTCCTCCATCCGGAGAATATTTTATAGCATTTGACAACAAGTTTGTTAATACCTGCAGCATTTTATCCCTGTCACAATAGACTGGTGATATGCTTTTAAAAGCTTTATGGTACATGATTTTATGCTTGCTGCTGCTGTTCTGAAATAAGCTTACCGCTTCTTCAATAATTTGATCAATCGAGTTGAATTGTTTGTTAAATACCTGTTTACCACTTTCCATTCTTTGGATGTCAAGGAAGTCATTGATTAAATTTGTAAGTCTTCTAGCCTCTGAGTAAATTATGCCAATATATTCTTTATTTCGCTCCTTTGAAAGCTCTCTTGTCAATATCAACTCTGAGAATCCCATGATACTGCTCATAGGCGTTCTCAATTCATGGCTTACTGTACTGATCAATTCCAGTTTAAGCCTGTCCACCTCCTTCTGATGAGAAACATCTCTGACAACAAAAATCCTTCCAAAGCTATGGTTATTTCCACTGACACAAGGATTGGAGTACAGATTAAGAAACCGTTTTACCGGCTTGGTCTGCTCCATATCAACATTATACCGGCTCTGTTTATCAGTGAGCAGACTGTCCAGTTTATATAATATCTCCGCATTGTCCTGTATACCGGTCATCATGTTCTGCATAATCCTCTCAGTACTGCTTAATGTAATACCGTTTATATAAAAAGCATCCTCAGGATAAAACCGATTTCCAAATTCCAAATAGCTGAAAAGGTCCTTCCATGCTTTATTAATAAATAGTATGGCACCATCGGTGTCTGTCATCATAATGCCCGCTCCAAGAGAATCAATAATAGAATGCATTATTTCCTTCTGTTGATGCTGTTTGTAATTTTCTTCCTCCAACTGAGAGTTTAGTTCTTCAATTATAGCGTTCTGTTCTTCCAATGCATTTTGCTTTTCCATCAACTCTTTATTTGCATTCTCCAACTGCTTGGTAGCTTGAGCTTTTCGATTCGAATTCAGCAATGATACAAGTATTGCTACTATAGCTATTACAGAAAAAACTATCATTATTATTGTTTTTAAAATTATAGTTGAGTAAAAAGCTGAAATCTCGCTATCAAACGGGTGTGCTGTAGCAATGTGCTGTTTGACCTGAGACAGTAAATCACTGAAAAAAAGCACCATAATAACAGCACCGGCGATTATGAGGGCAGTATATATTAAGCGTTTCATACTCATCTCATCCCTTTGCTTAGTATTTCTTCAACCATTGTCAGAAGCTCCATAGGGCTGAAAGGTTTTGCCAGATAAAAATCTGCCATGGCCTCCCAAGCCGCCTCTTTGTCGGATAGCTGACCTTTGGCTGTCAATATTAATACTCTTGTATCTGCAATATCCGGATTGGCTTTAATTCGCTTGCATACCTCATATCCTGTCATTCCGGGCATCATTACATCTAGTATTATCAGGTCAGGTCTTTCCTGTTTCACAAGGTCTAATGCATCTATACCGTTTTCAGCCTCTAGAATTTCATAATTGCCGATTTCCAAGGTCCCGGAAATAAGCATCCTCAGAGCTCTTTCATCATCTGCTACTAAAACTTTGCACATAGTTTATTCCCCCTGAATTTCAGTACTCATAAGAATATAATATTACTGAATCAAATCCAGCTTTTTCATCACTTCAACCAGCTTTTCTGTATCAATTGGTTTTGCTGCATAAACTTCGCAGCCAGTCCCAAAAGCACTGAAAACACTATCTGTATCATTTAGTGCAGTTGTCATGATAATTTTAACACGTTTTGATTCTTCAATACCTTTTTGATTTTCTATATCCCGTATTGTTCTCAGTGTTTTTATACCATCCAATTCCGGCATCATTATATCAAGACAGATCAAATCATATGGTTTTTCTTCATCCCATGCCATCATGAAAGCCTCCAAAGCCTCCATCCCATCGATTGTGATATCGCATTCCCCATAGGCTGAAAGGAATTTGGAAAGAAATTTTCTGCTGGCAAGATCGTCTTCTGCTAATAATATTCTCATAGCTTTACCCCTCTCATTAACTGTTTTTATAACTCCTGATATGTTTCTTGTATTTTAAAAATTCTTCTGTAACCAGGTCAAAATATTCAACTGCTTCTGTTATATTTCCTCTTCTCGCTGCAAGCTCCACCTTAAATGCTGCACCCTTTACAGTGGTTGCACTTATCTCTGATGATAGCTTTTTAATCACATGTGCATATCTTTCAATGCTTGATAAATCATTCTGTTTAATTGAACATTTTAATAGGTTAATATTTACATCCATACTCTTCAATAAAGGTTCCACGCTTTTTGCATATTCAGTCAAAAACTTATTAGTCTCAGCTTCATTCACACTATTATCGTCGTTATTTCTGGAAGCCATCCCAACTGCCTTGCTTCCTGACAGCCTTTCGGTTATCGTTTCTACTGTATTAAGAAAGCTGTTTATTTGTATAGGCTTTGAAATATAACCGTCCATTCCAATAGAAAGAAATTTCTCCCTATCCCCCTGAAGTGCATACGCAGTAAGAGCTATTATGAGAATATGGCTTCCTGTTGTTTCTTCTCTCTTTCGTATTCTTTTGGTGGTTTCAATTCCATCCATCTCAGGCATCTGGATATCCATTAATATTACATCAATATTTTCATCAATTAAAATTTGTAATGCTTCTATCCCGTTATTTGCAGTTATAACCTTGTGTCCTGTTTCTAGAATTATTCGGGTGGTCACCAATTGGTTTATTTTGTCGTCCTCCACCAGCAGGATTCGCAAAGGATGCCGGGTTTTTCTAACCGGAACTACAGGTATAAGTGTATCGGCTGCGGTATTACCACTCCTCAACTTTACTGTAAAATAAAAGGTACTTCCGTTTCCTTTTATGCTTTTAACCCATATTGACCCACCCATCATTTCTACCAACTGCTTGGATATTGCCAGGCCAAGACCTGTTCCCCCATATTTCCTTGTATGTGAACTGTCAACCTGACTAAAAGAATAAAACAATCTCTCTATATCCTCAGATGTCATTCCAATACCTGTATCCGATACTAGAAACTCCAATTCCACATATTCATCATTTTTTGTAACTAGCCTTGCAGACAGATTAACCTCCCCTGAATCTGTAAATTTAACCGCATTTCCTAAAAGATTATTAATAACCTGCTTAAGCCTGTAAGGATCCCCATTAACCACTTGTGGCATTTTGCCATCAGCTTTATACTTAAGCAATAGTCCTTTCCCCCGTGCCCTGATGACATGTGGTCTGACTGTTTGCTCCAACAAGTCTTTGATATTAAAATCTATATATTCTATTTTTAGTTTCCCTGCTTCAATCTTGGAAAAATCCAAAATGTCATTTATTAGATTTAGAAGCGTACCTGCACATTCTTTTGCTGTATACAGATTGTCTTTCTGTTCCTCAGTTAATCCGGTCAGTAATGTTAAATCAATCATCCCAATCATACCATTTAAAGGTGTACGTATTTCATGGCTCATATTGGCCAGAAACTCACTCTTAGCGTGATTTGCAGCTTCGGCAGACTCCTTTGCCTGTTTTAGCTCTTCATTAATTAGCTTTCTTTCAGTTACATCACGCAATATAGCCATAAGGACTTTGCTACTGCCTATTTCAGTCCCCTGCATACTTACTTCTGCTGTGAAAGTGCTGCCATTCTTCCGGTAAGCCGTAGCCTCATAATATATACCTCTGGCATTTGCCTGATATGGTTGAGCTCCCACAGGTGATTTTGGATCCGGGTTTACCAGATAAAAAATTGACTTGTTTAAAAGCTCCTCCTTATCATATCCATATGCCCTAATAGCGGCATCATTAGCCTCTATCACATATCCATTAATATCCGCAAAGAGTATTATGTCATTTGCATTCTGGGAAAGAAGCCTGTATCTTCTCAACCCTTCTTCTGCAATTTTCCTCTCGGTAATGTCAAAACAAGCCCCAATATATCCTAAAAACTTACTGTCAATATCGTAAAATGGTCTGCCAATATCAAGTATCCATCGATACTGCCCATCTTTATTCCTTAACCGGTATTCCATTTCAAAAGATTCTCTTGCACCAAATGCCTCAGAATATATTCTAAAACACATCTCAATATCTTCTGAATGCACACCTTCTGTCCAACCATCCCCTATTTCCTGTTCCATTGTACGCCCTGTAAAATCGAGCCAACTTTTATTGAAGTAGTTACATTTTTTACTGCAGTCGGCTCTCCAGATCATTGCAGGGAAGTTTTCAAAAAGAGTAAGGTAATAATCTCTTGATTTAATTAGATTTTCTTCGAGCTTCCTATATTCAGTAATATCATCTATTACAACAATGACATGTTTTGTTTCACATAGTAATAAAGGTACAGCATTGATCCTGAAGCAGCGTTCTACTTCCTGATTGTTAACAGTTAAAACTTTCTTTATCTCTAAATCTTTAATTGTTTTAGAAAGTGATATTACTTCCTCCAATGCTTTCTTCAACTTACATTCATGACAGGCAGAGCCATGCCCGCACCCTTTTCCGATATCCAGGCTATCATGACAGCCGAATACTCTTCCGATCCTTTCGTTGAGTATCTCTACACTACTTATATCAAATGTGTATAAAAATAACTCATTCGCATTTCCATCTATGTCTGCAGTTATAACCCCGTCTCCAATACTGGCGAGCGTAGTTGTAAGCCGCTCTATTTCTTTTTCAAATTCATCTTCAATAGCATGTATCCTATTATGTAAATGTAATTCCCTGAACAAATGTTTAACGATCCGTCCTAAAGTAAAAATATCTTTTAAAAGCAAATAATCAAAGCAAGGAATTTCTAGAGTATCAAAATAATCTTGATCCGCTTTATCATTGATGATCGTGACTATCGGCTTCTCTGTTCCCAAAGTATTCAGTATTATGTTGGTTTCATGTATATGATGCTGTCCTCTGGTAGCGTCCAAGATAATCAGATCATATCCATCCGTCTTAAGTGAGCCGAGCATCACTTCACTTATACTTATCCATATAGGCACTACACTATAATTTGCTTCCTCTAAAATCTGTACAAATTTCTGAATATCACTTTCTGATTCAGTTACATACAACACCTTAAGATTTTTTCCCATCACAAATACCTCATACACTTTTTGTTAAAAATACGTCTATATTGTTATTGGCTGCAAAGCTATCTTTATTTTGCCTGCTGCCGTATCCATTTCGAGGGTCTTGATATTTGTGCCGCCAACTTCAGCTGCTCTGTATTTCAAATTTAAACAGTTCAATGCATTCTTTACTGCATTTATATTCTTTTCACTAATTCCGACTATCAAATCCATGACATCACCCCTCATCTAACAATGAATATATCAGTTTTGGGATTTTATCCAAAGATGTCTGTTTTTCAACTGCTCCAATATTAAAAGCAACCTTTGGCATCCCGTATACAACAGAAGAACCTTCATCCTGCCCGATTGTCCTTGCCCCTTTTCTCCTCATAGAAAGCAATCCCTTGGCACCATCATATCCCATACCGGTAAGTATGATACCAATAGCCTTGCTGCCTGCTTCTTCTGCTACAGATTCAAACAGGACATCAACAGAAGGGCAGTGTCCATTTAATTTATCGCCCTCAAAGCATTCGACTCTGTATTTATTACCAACTCTTTTAATTCTCATGTGCCGGTCTCCAGGTGCTACCAGTACATGCCCCTTTTCAATATAGTCACCTGTCCTGGCTTCCTTAACTTCCAGAGCAGTTGAAGTATTAAGCCTTTCAGCAAACATACGGGAAAAATCAGGTGGTATATGCTGAACGATTACAATTCCTGGTATACTTTTGGGTAAGTGTTTCATCACGTTATATATAGCTTCGGTTCCCCCAGTGGAAGCGCCAATTGCTATTATCTTGTTTGCATCTGCATTCGTATTACCAATTATTTTTTGTGAGGAATCTCTTGTTTTCAAATGTAACACTTTAGCAGTAGAAGCTATTTTTACTTTATTTATCATCTCATTGATAAAGTTTTCAACACTTTTTACCAATCTGACATCAGGCTTGGTCACGAAATCAACTGCCCCCACATTCATAGCGTCGAAAACCGCACTACTTACCGTACTCACTACAATAACAGGCAAGGGATACTGTGGCATGAGCCTTTTTATGAATTCAATCCCATTCATTTTGGGCATCTCTATATCGCAGGTCATAACGTCAGGCTCAAATTCAATTATCTTATCCCTCGCATCAAAGGGATCATTCGCTGTAGCCACAACCTCTATATTCGGATCAGATGAAATCCCCCTTGATAATACTTCTCTGAAAACGATACTGTCGTCAACTACCAATACTCTTATTCTTTTTCCAAGCTGCACAGTATCACCCCTTTATTCCTTCCTGTAAACTGCAGGCATTACATATTTGTACTTTGTCTCTTCACGGTTAAGAGATTCTGAATGTCCGATAAATAAATAGCCGCCATATTCAGTTAAATCATAGAATTTGTTTATCAGTTCTAATTTCGTTTTATTATCAAAATAGATCATCACATTCCTGCAGAATATCACATGAAATTTCTTTTTAAACGGAAAGACCTGATCCATAAGATTAAACTTCCGATATATAACTTCATTCCTTATCTTGTCTATAAGGACAGATTTTTCGTTGTCAAGTTTCTTAAAATAATTAAATTTCCAATTAGGAGGAAGTGCAGCTGTCTCCTCATTGCTATATACACCTTCTGCCGCTTCTCCAAGCACTTTACCTGAAATGTCGGTAGCCAATACTTTTGCATCCCACCACATTTTTTCTATTCCGAAGAACTCATCTATAATCATCGCCAGAGTATACGGCTCTTCTCCAGATGAACACCCTGCACTCCATATGCGTAAATCTTTTTCTCTTACGGTACTTGCAAGATACGGCAGTACTTTGTCCCTAAAGTAGTAAAAATGATCAACTTCTCTCATGAAGAAAGTATGATTGGTAGTAATCTTGTCTATCAGAGTAACTACCGCGTCCCCGGTTTTATCCGAAACAACATAGTCATAATATTCAGAAAAATTGTACATGTTTTTTTGAGCAAGTACGTTATGGAGTCTTCCTGTTATAAGGGATTGCTTCTCTTCTTTCAAATGGATACCATAATTTACTTTTATATAATCCGCCAATTCTCTAAATTCTTTGTCAGTAATTGCAAGCATAGACCTCACCCGTATTTTTTATAAATTGATTTGACTGTTTATCCTATCTAAAGACTCTTCTAAGGAAGATGTATATTGCACTGTTCCAAATTTCGCAAACACTCTATAAGTCTTATCATTATGTACCAGCTTCTTTGACTTTAATATTCTACAAATTTTCTCAGTAACTTTTTTAGCGGAAGACAATCTGGTTTCGGGTAATAAAATTAAAAATGCTTTCTCTCCCCATCTTCCCACAACATCAAGCTTTCTAAGATTATTCACAAGTATTTCTCCCACACATTTCACTGCACAATCTTTTACTTCCTGCTCAATGCTCTTATTGATCACTTTAATGATATCAATATCGCACACGATTAATGAAAACACATTACCATATCTGTCAAACCTGTGTATTTCATTTTCCACCCTTTCAATAATGCCTCTTTGGTTCAACAAACTAGTCAGGCTGTCAACCTTGCTATGTGTTTCCATCAATTCGCTTAATACAGATTTTGCAGTAAGCAAGTTGGTCAATGCTTTGAACTTGCTGATGAGTGGCTGTAGCTTTTCGTACCCGATAAAAACCCGCCACTTTCCATCTTCCAATACAGTCATTTTTATAAGAGCATCTTTTTCTACCATATCCATAACTGAATTGTATTCTACCACATTGACACTAAATTCTACGATATCATGGAACATGTGCCCATTAAGCAGTTTGTTTTTATATGTTCCATATATCTTACAGCTATATTCCTTTAAATGAAAAACCATCGAAACTGCACACTGCCAGTTTATAAAATCATCCTTTGCGATGTTCAGCTTGTCAATATTGGAGACCAATTCGTAGGCGAAATCAAAATGATTGTTCATTATGTTCCCGAAGTATTCATCAAGTACAGATTTTGCAACTAATAACGACTTTTCGTTTTTTTCATACGCCTTCTTATGTTCATAATCACTTCCGCGGGATTTGTTATACTTATCCTCCCACTCCATGTTGTATTGCTGTCTCTTAACAGGATTGCTTAATTCCTCATAAGCCTGATTGATTTTTTGCATCATCTCCACAGAGTTTTCGCCCTTGTTAACATCAGGATGATACTTTTTCGCCAATCTTCTATAAGCACTCTCAATTACTTCAGGTTCTGCAAGATAATGAACCTGTAGAATTCTATAATAATCTTCATGCTTGTGCATAGACCAATAGCCACCTTTTCAAACTATTTATGCGGAGTGAGCCCGCGGGCTCACTCCACACCTGAAACGCCTTTAATATTTGCCGAATTCCTTGTCACTTAATGCAATCTTTGTCTTTGAAGCTTCAGCCTCAGTTTGAGTTAACTCTTTATGAGTTGAATCTGCTTTTTTTCTTTCAGACATATCTTCAAGCATCTTTAAAACTTCAGGATTTAATTCATCAAATTTGTTATAAGTTTGATTGACTTTTTTGAGCTTGAATTTGCTGACCGATTCTTTCAAAAGTTCCGCCTGACTTGACAGTTCTTCGCTTGCAGCCGCACTTTCTTCGGAAGTAGCCGAATTGGTCTGGACAACCTGCGACACCTGCATAACACCCTGGTTAATTTGTGCAATACCTGAAGCCTGCTCATTGGAGGCTACTGCAATATCGCTTACCAGAGCGGCAGCTTTAGCGACACCCTCCACAATCTTGTTAAGAGCTGTGGCAGTTTCGTTGGCAATCCTTGTCCCACCTTCAACCTTTTTAATTGAGCCTTCTATCATATCCGTTGTCTCTTTAGCTGCATTTGCTGATCTTGCTGCAAGGTTTCTTACTTCTTCAGCCACAACAGCAAACCCTTTACCATGCTGACCTGCTCTTGCAGCCTCAACTGCAGCATTAAGTGCTAGTATATTGGTTTGAAATGCTATTTCGTCAATAACCTTGATGATTTTTGAAATATTAGAAGATGAATCATTGATCTCTTCCATGGCCTTAAGCATTTCCTTCATCTGGTTATTGCCCTGTACAGCATTTGACTTGGCGGTTTCAGCCAGTTCATTTGCCTGATCGGCGTTTTGTGCATTCAGTTTCGTTTGCGAAGATATCTCTTCAAGCGAGGCCGTCAATTCCTCAATCGAACTTGCCTGTTCTGTCGCTCCCTGGGAAAGGGCAATGCTGGAATCGGATACCTGCTTTGAACCCGATGCCACCTGCTCTGCGGCATTGTTAATATTGGTCATGACATCGTTCATATTATCAGTCATTCTCCTGAATGCCTGTGCCAGAACACCCACCTCGTCTTTGGTATTAATGTCAACAGTTACATCAAGATCACCGTCGGCAATCTTTTTTGAAGCATCAACAAGTTTATTTAAAGGCTTCTTGATTGACGAAGATATGAAAACACCGAGAAATATGGAGACAGACATACCTATTATGAGGATAATAATTGTTTGCATTGTTGCGGCATTTGCAGTCCTAGTATTGCCGTCTGCAGTGTCCTTTGCGGCAGTAACCTTTATTTCCATCATTCTTTTGTAAGCCTTTTCCATTTCTGTTCTGATTTTTTCCGCTTCTCCCTTCATTAAGTTTATTGCCTGGTCACGGTTATTCTCTCTCACAAGTTTTATAACATCATTAACAATTAAGTCATATTGCATTTTATAATCTAATAAATCTTTTGTAAGCTTTTTACCCTCTTCAGTAAGCAAGGTTTTTTCAAAACTCTCCATATTTTTGTTAAACTCTTCATTCCTGTCTTTTATCCTGGTTTCATAATCCTTTATTTCTGTATCACTGGTTGAAAGGAGTATATCTTTTACATTTCCACGCATTCTTTGATATGACTCTACAATAATCACCATTTCTCCCAATGGGACTGTCATAGTTTCATATAATTTCGTATCAAGAGCATCTATATTCCTGATATTGATAACACCAACAGCACCAATTGCGCCTGCTATAAAAGCAACGATCAAAAATCCAATTATAAGCTTAACACCGATTTTCATATTATAATACCATCTCATGATAAAAGCCTCCCTTTATATTTTAAAAACTTGATAAACTTTCAACTTCATCTTCATTAAGCAGCTTATTGCAGTCAAGAATGAGCTTCACATCATTCCCAACCTTGCCTATACCTTTTATGTACCTGTTGCTAACCCCTTTGCTTACTTCCGGTGGGGAAACTATATCTCCATCCGAAATAGACAACACTTCCGATACACTATCGACTATAAGTCCAATAGATGCATCCTTAATATCAACTACAATCACACATGTCCTGTCGTTATACTCCCTGAACGGCTTCTTAAACCTCAGCCGTACATCCATTACAGGGATTATCTTACCTCTCAAGTTTATTATCCCTTTTACATATTCGGGGAGTTCCGGGACTTCGGTAATTGCCTGTATGCCGATAATTTCTGTTACATACCTGATTTCGATCCCATAGAACTCATGTCCTAGCAAAAAAGTAAGAAATTTGCCTTTCTGAGTATCTTCTTCCTGTTCTAATAGCTCTTGTGTCATAGCATCAGCCATATTCACATCTCCTTTCTTCTATATAGTTTTTTTACTTGTTAAGTTTGTTCATTGTCAACGGGAAGTAGTTTTAAAAGAATATTGCCCACAACCTCATTGATTTTTGAGATTGTTTTTTTATCATTAGCTTTTATTGCTTTTGATGACCTGTTTATCAAAAGATCAATCTCTTTATCCAAAAAAAATCACCCTCTTATATCTCTATATACTAACTTTTTTAAGAGAAGCGAGCCTACTAATATCAAGTATTAAACTTATACTCCCATCTCCTAACAGGGTACACCCTGCCAATCCGCTGATTTTCTTTGAATCCCTTATGTAGCTTGGAAGTGCTTTGACCACCACCTGCTGCTGTCCCAACAGCTCATCTGCAAATATGCAAAGAGCTTTATCTTCCACCTCTGCCATAATGAGTATTCCTTTCATGAATTCAGTTATATCAGTTTTCACTCCAAAATGTTCATGTAGGCGGAGTATAGGGTAGCACTTTCCACGAACCATAATCATTTCGTTGCCGTCAGGATCGGTGATAATGTCACTTTCTTTTGGTCTGAAAGATTCCCTGATAGAAATAGTAGGTATGGTATACCGGGAGTTCCCAACCTTTATATTCATTCCATCTATGATCGCCAGTGTCAGGGGAATTTTCAACGTGATTATTGTTCCTTTTTCTGAAACGCTATCTACTGAAACCGAACCGCCAACAGTCTCAATGTTCTTTGTGACCACATCCATTCCAACACCACGTCCAGAGAATTCAGAAACACTATCCTTTGTTGAGAAGCCTGGAAGGAATATAAGGTTGAAGACTTCCTTATCGGTCATATTTCCTTCGGACTTATGGAGCAAGCCATTCTCTTTTGCCTTCTTTAGTATCTTCTCCTTATTCAATCCTTTACCGTCGTCTTTTATGATAATAAGCACGTCGCCTCCGGCATTTTTTGCCTCCAAGATAATAATTCCAGCTTGTGGCTTGCCTTTTGCCTCTCTGTCTTCAGGTGGTTCAATTCCATGATCGAGAGCATTCCGCACAAGATGCATCAATGGGTCGGAAATATGTTCAATTATGTTTTTATCAACTTCGGTCTCCTCGCCCATAATCTCAAGCTGCACTTCCTTGCCCAGCTTCTTACACATATCCCGTACTATCCTGTGCATTTTGTGGAAGGTAGCTGATAGAGGAACCATTCGGATGGACATTACCGTATCTTGCATCTCACTGGTGATTTTGCTTAACTGTCGTGCAGCCTTTTGAAAGTTATCCAGTTCCAGCCCTTTAAGGTCGGGATTTTGTATAACCATCGCCTCTGCAATGACCATTTCCCCCACCAGGTCCATCAGCTTGTCCAGCTTAGTTACACTTACACTGATAATACTTTGTTGTGTTGAAACAGTCTGGGTATCCTTACTATCCAACCCCTTATTTTCCGTACCCTTATCTTCTTTGTCTTGCTTATGCGATGATTGTGATTTAGAAATTTGATCAGTGGCTGCCTGTCTCACCCTGGATAGCTGCTTTAACTCATCATCATTATCCAGTTGGGTAAGCTCAAGATCTTTTAGAAATACAGTCTGCATAAAGAATTCATGCACTCTTTCATATGAACTATCTGTCTTGAGGATTACCTTAAAACCTTCCCTCCTAATGACATCTACACTTTCATCATTATCAATTATGTCTTCAGGGATATAAAATACCTCATCAGAGAGTCCTTTGAGATTGTGAATTATTGAATAAGCCCGGATATTCTCCATTTCACAGCCTTCCTCAAAACATATGACAGCTTTAAAGGCATTCTTCATAGCAGAAGTTTTAACTTTTTCTGAGCTTATATAATATTGCTGCTTTTTGATGCTGCTCTGTTCTTTATCCTCTGTTAATGCAGTAGATGCGTTACTCCTCTTTAATATAGATAAAAATACTTTTATACTATCAATTAAAGCAGAAGCCTCCCCATCAGCAGCATCACCACTCTTGATCTTTTCTATTTCAACTTTTACAAAATCTATGCCTTCAAGAATAAGATCAGAAAGTGCAGCGCAGTCGATATTCTGGGGGTTTTCTTCACGCATGAAATAAAAAAGGTCTTCAATTGAATGGGCTAGGGATGATATGTTCTCAAACATCATCATGGCGGAAGATCCTTTAATAGTGTGCATTATCCTGAAAATTTCATTAATCGCAGACTGAGTATAGCAACTTGACTTTTCATTGGACAATATGCACTCTTCAAGCTGCCCAATGAGTTGAGTAGTCTCAAATATATACATATCAAGTAAAGGCTCATTTGAAAACTGTTCCGACATATTAGCGTCTCCTTTGGTGTTTTTTATCTATGGAATCTATATGGATAATATCTTATTAATAGTTTGTATCACATGATCATCCTTAAAGGGTTTTATGATAAAGGATTTGGCACCAAACATTATTGCCTCTCTCACCATTCCTTCCTGTCCCATTGCCGACACCATGATAATCTTTGCTTTTGGATCAAGTACTCTTATGGACTTTAGTGCCTCCATGCCTGACACTTCAGGCATGGTAATGTCCATGGTAACTATATCGGGCCTTAACTCACTGTATTTCTTTATAGCAACGGCCCCATTTTCAGCCTCTCCAACAACCTCGAACCCATTCTTATTAAGTATTGTCTTTATTGCCAGCCTCATAAAAGCTGCATCGTCAACTACCAAAACTCTCTTCATATGCATTCATCCTCACCTTGCTTAAAAGTTTATCTCTTAAAGTAATGCTTCACCTGTACTGATATTGTTATCTATCCTTCGATATTTTCCATTATTCACACCATTAAAAATACTTCTGTCCATTAACATATAGCAATGCAACATTATAGTAATTTTGTTGCATTTTAAATATTACAAAAATCTTTTTATATAAATGGTTTGATTAAATAATTTTAAAATTATCACAATTCTTAATTGTATATTAGTGTATCTTTTTTGTATAATATAATATATAAAAGATACATTAGGAGGATAATGATTATTATGACTGTTGAACCGATTAGAGAAAAAGCCAAAATTAAGCAGCTTTATCAATACTTGAATGGGAATGATCCTAAATACGCATTAATTTATAAATTTGGTATTAATACGGGCTTGAGAATCAGCGATATCATACCTATTAAGGCGAATGATATTTTTAATGAGAAATGGCAATTTAGAGAGTATCTCATCTTAAACGAAAAGAAAACAGCAAAGGAAAAGAAAATTAAATTAAATGAAACCTTGCGCAAGTGTCTTCATAATTATGTTAAAACTCAACATCTTACCTTAGAGGACTACCTTTTTCAAAGTCAAAAAGGCGGCTGCTTAGGAAGAATCCAGATTTACAGAGTGCTGAAGGAAGCTGCCACTGTGATGGGCATTGAAAACTTTGGCACTCACAGTTTAAGGAAAACATGGGGTTATTGGACTTATAGAATATCTAAATACAACATAGGGCTTATTATGGACACCTTTAATCACAGCTCACCCACTATTACACTCCGCTATATTGGTATCAATCAAGATCAAAAAGACGAGCTGTATTCTATTGTTCAACTATAAAAGCTGTTTTTTGTGTGGATTTATTGAATAGTTATAATGGCATAATGTGACATAATTGCCGATATATTGACATTTCCATAGTGATAATATAGAATAGTTACTAAATACAAATGAAACAAAATTACTATAATGTTGCATCATATGGTTTAGTTTACCAAAATAATTACCTTTGTTTCCCATGGATTCCAAAGAGCAACTGCATAAAAAGAGTCGCAGAGTACTATATTTGTACTTTGCGACTCTTTTTTGTAATAGTATCAGGTGCCACGTGCAGAACTTTAGAATTTATTTAAGTTTCCAGTAGTAAAGTCCTTTCATTCTATACGTGGCACCTTATCCTTCTTCAAGTCATAATATCTATTCCTGATTATTACCTTTACCCTCTCAATTGCCTTTTTCCTTAGCCCAGTTACTCCAACAAAATCCGTACTACCCACATAGCTTTTCCATATCATCATGGACAAATAATTATTTGCCCATTCTATTTTCTACAGGTACATACTCAACATCAAAGCCGAATGCTTGAGGTCCCAGAACACTGATTCCTCTTGGTTTTCTGAAGACATCACGCGCTTTAAGGGCGATAACCGCAACTTTTTGCCCTTCTTCAATCTTATTGTTTGTATATGGTTCACCTGTCTCAGCATTAACTACCATTAGCATATCCGGGCTTGTAACATATATCTCGCCGTTTTTCCAACAAATATGGTTTTCATTCTTAAACCATATTTTCAAGGTTACTCCCTCAAACTCCTCTTCACCGGTAAAGGTATGATAACCCCAGTAGTAGCCTACCCTGTCTTCCCACTCTTTCTTGGTAACTGTACCTCTGCAGATCACCCAGCCTCCAAGCTTTTTAACAACTGCCTCAATAGGGTCACGTCCCGCTTCCCTCTCCTCACGAATCATTTTCCCAAGCTCATAGCATTCACTCATGGTACCGTGAAGGATGATTTCCTTAGTATCCTTACCATTTATTAAAAACCCTGCCTGCCCGCATACAGCGTAGCCGGCAGCGCTTATAAGCTTGCCTATTCTCTCGGCCATCTGCCAGTTGACCGCTTCGTTGATGATAGCTGTATTACCCCAGCCATCACAGGAAGTAATGGGCATGAGGCTCTTTTCATATATATATGGTGTTGTTTGTTGAATTTCCGGTATAGCCCTCCCGGTGTAATCCCCATCCAGGGCAACAATACCATTCTCAGCAGCTGCTGCAATACATGCTGCAGCATTTGCTCCGCCCAGCTCTATAGGGATCAGGGCTTTAACCTTTTTATCGGTGTATTTTTCAAGGGCTTTTACAGACTGTGCAAGAACATCCTTATAATCATACTTCTGCTCAACAAGACCAAAGGTTCTCATCTCTTTAACGGTTTCCTTGGTAAGGGGAGCTATTGAACCCATTAAAAAAGGACAAATGGTGTATTCATCGTCGCTAATGTCCATAGAGTCAACCCAGCCTACTTCAAGTCCTTTTTTCAGCTGGCCCATAAGGAGCTCCACCCCCGCATTGTAGTCCCCTCCACCTCCTGTACCGTAGAAAGTGCAGCCTCTCACAAAATCCTCAACTTCCTGCCGGGTCTTTAACGATTTTTTTAGCATAGTACCCTCCCTTTCAAATTATAATAAATGACACCTTACAAAATGTTCAGTTTCAATCTCTTTCATGACCGGATCATCGGAAAAGCACTCTTCCTTTGCCAGGGGACATCTGGTATTAAAGCTGCAGCCCCTGGGGACATTGACAGGACTAGGTATTTCGCCCTTTGGAGTAATCTTGGCCTGCTTAAATGCTTCCTCCTCTTCACTTATTACTGGTATTGCGGATAGCAGCATCTGCGTATATGGATGCCTGGGCGCTGTAAAAAAGGTTTCGACCGGTGCAATTTCAGCTATTTTCCCCAAATACATAATTGCAACCTTTGTTGCCAGATTTCTCATCAAGCTCAGATCATGTGTAATGAACAGATACGATAAATTATGCTGTTTTTGCAGTCTCAAAAGCATGTTGATTATTTTTGCCTGAACAGATACATCAAGTGAGGATGTAGGCTCATCAAGTACAATCAAAGAAGGATCCGTTGAAAGTGCCCTGGCTATCGCCAGCATCTGACGCTCCCCACCACCGAGAGATGACGGATATTTATATAAGTATTCGGCCGGCAATTCAACCGCTTCCAGCAGTCTTGTCAATTGTCCGTCCGGATCGTTCTTGTCCAGCATACCATGTATTGAAAGAGGCAGTGTCAGTATTTGCCTGACGTTTCTTTGTGGATTCAATGTGGTTCCCGGGTCCTGGAACACCATCTGTATCTCTTTTTTGAGTCTTAAAGATCTTTTGGACGAGCTTTGACTAATGTCCTCGCCTTTATATGTCATTTTGCCGGCTGTGGCCCCATACATACCAATAACATTATAGGCAGTTGTACTTTTTCCGGATCCCGACTCACCAACAAGCCCCAGTGTCTCCCCTTCCTTGATGGTAAAATCGATACCGTCAATTGCCTTTACAAACATGCCTTTTTGTGCACCCTTGGAAATGGGGAAGTACTTTTTTAACCCCTTAACTTCAAGTATATTATTACTCATAAACAGCACCTCCCATTTAATAATAGAGGAAGCAAGCTACCTGATGTTCGTTGCCTGCATCTGAATATTCCGGTTTTTCAGTTTGACACCGTTCAAAGGCTTTGGGGCATCTGGGTGCAAAGCGGCAGCCTTCGCCTGGGTTCAGGTAGTTTGGAATTCTGCCCGGAATGCCCTCTGACACACCACCTCCGGATATCTTCGGTATGCAGTCCATCAGTGCCTTTGTATACGGATGCAGCTGTTTTTTAAATAATTCTTTGGTAGGCGCAGTTTCAACCATGCTTCCGGCATACATAACATAAATTCTATCTGTGGTTTCTCTTGCTACACCAAGAGAATGTGTAATCAGAATGAGAGAGCTTCCCTTATCTTCAACCCTTTCCTTCAGTATTTTAAGAACCTGATCCTGAATCGTAACATCAAGATTGGTAGTAGGCTCATCAGCTATAACCAGATCACGGGGAGTTGCCAGTGACATGGCAATTGATATTCTCTGTCTCATACCTCCACTCAGCTGGAAGGGATAGCTCTGCAAAATACGCTCAGGGTCGGGCATAGATGTCTCTTTAAGTGCCTTTATTGCCAGTTCCTGCTGTACACTCTTTTTTTCCGCGCCTGGCTGACCTGAGTATTTTATGACTGCGTACATCTGGCTTCCTATGGTAAAAACCGGATTCAGCGACATTGTCGGATCCTGGAATATCATAGAAACGCCTGAGCCACGCAATTTATTCAATTCGCTTTTGTTCATCTTTAATACATCGGTTCCGTTAAAAAAGATTTCCCCCTTGGGTATCGAAGCCTGCTTTACCAGGATTCTCAGTATTGATTTTACAGTTGTGGTTTTTCCACAGCCTGTCTCACCAACTATACTTATTTTTTCACCTTTTTTGACATTAAGGTTTACTCCATTTAACACCTTGACCTGTCCGGCAAAGGTTCTGTACCATACGTGCAAATCTCTGATATCTACTATCCTATCACTCAATTCGATCACTCCTCACTCGAAAGCATATCCTTAACTCCATCGCCCATAAGGTTGAATCCAAGTACAACTACCATAATAGCCAGAGCAGGGAATATTGCTATCCACCACTGTGCAGGCAGGAATTTTGCACCGTCGGAAACCATAGTTCCCAGTGCCGGTATCGGTGGCTGCTCTCCCAATCCGACAAAGCTAAGAGAAGCACCTGTCAGAATAACCCATCCCATATCGAGAGTCATTTTTGTGAATATAGGCCCTAAACAGTTTGGCAATATCTCGCGAAACAGGATATGACCTTTGCTGGCGCCTAATAGCTCTGCAGATTTTACATAAAGCTCGTTTCTGAGGGTTGTTGCCATACCATAGACCAAACGGGTATACCAGGGCCACCAGGATACACATACGGCCATCATTGAGTTAAACAGTGTAGGCCTTAAAATAGCACAAACGCACAATGCCAGGATCAAGGGAGGCAGTGCCAGAAATACATCTGTTATTCTCATAATAGTAGTAGAAATCCACTTATCCTTCCAGTATCCTGCAATCAGCCCAAGAATACCTCCAATAGGTACAACCACCACAAGTACGCCTATACCCATGGTCAAAGCGCCTCGGAAAGCATAGAATACACGGCTCATAATATCCCTGCCGAACACATCGGTACCCATCCAATAAGTACTATTAGGTGCAATACTGGCATCTTTAAAATTAACATATGCTCCCACATGCTCGGGATATGGCGCAATAAGGGGCTGGAAAACAGCTAGAAAAATCACGATGCAAACGATGACAAGGCCTACAACTGACATTTTGTTCAGTGAAAACTTGTACCAGGCCTTTTTTATGTTTTCATACTTGTCTCTCTTAAGGGCAACCTTTTCCTGTTTGTTATTTATTAATTGCACGTTATTCATCAGTTTCCGCCTCCCATTAGACGCACTCTGGGATCTAAATATGCAACTACAATGTCTATTAAAATATTAACAATAATGAATACAATCCCTAGAATCATTACGACGGCAGATATAGCATTTAAATCTTTATTGAGCATAGCTTGCATGCCGTATTTTGATAATCCAGGATAGTTAAACAGTTGTTCCACCAAAAAGGCACTACCAAAAAGTGAGGCCATATCAAGGGATAGTACCGAGACCGTAGGAATCAATGAAGGCTTAAGCAAGTAGTTAAATAATATTCTTCTCTCAGGAATACCGTATGCCTGTTCTGCAAGTATATAATCTTTAGTCGAGTTTTCAGTCATGGAAGAACGTGTAATCCTTGCTGCCTGCGCCAATCCACCCAGCATTAGAGCTATGGCGGGCAGAATCAAATGGGCTAAGGCATCTTTAAAGCCTACAGTATCACCATTCAACAGAAAGTCTATGGTATACATTCCCGTAACGTGAGGAGGTGCCATTATAGTAAGCCCGACCCGGCCTGTTGTCGGAAAAATCGGCAGATTATAACCGAAGATCAGCATAAAAATTATCGCCCACACAAAGGCAGGGGAAACTATTCCCAAGTATGAAATTACTCTGATTATCCCGTCAAGCCAGGAGTCTGAATATTTGGTGGACAATATACCAAGCAAAATTCCTCCCAAAGCCATAAGAAGTGCCGAGATGCTTACAATTTCAAGAGTAGCAGGCAGGAACTCCTTTATATCCTCTATGACCGGGCGCCTGGTCATAAGGGATTTTCCCAGATCCAATTTTAAGGCTCCCTTCAGCCATAGCACATATTGCGTAATATATGGCTTATCCAGGTTCATTTCTACCCTGAGAGCCTGCACAACCTCTTCCGGCGCCCTTGGGCCCAAGGCCTGCCTTGCAGGATCTCCAGGAATTACTCTTCCTATAACAAATACAAGAATAGAAAGTCCCAGGAGAACCAGAAGATATGTGCCTATCCTTTTCAACCAATTCACCAGCATATATTTTATCCTCCTTTGCTGTATATTTTGTTGCAAAGGGGGCTCTTGCATCTGAGCAGGAAGCCTCACCGGTCCGTAAATTGCATTCTTTTGGCAGGTTCCACCCTTTGAAAGAGCCCCGTTATTTAATTTATTTCAGTTTTAATTATCTCTTTTCAGGATAAACCTTCATATTGCGTACATATAGACTGTAGCCCATCGGATAGACGAAGCTCTTACCTTCTTTCAGGAAGATATATGGGTTCCAGTCAACATATCCAACCTGGCAAGCACGCTTTTCCACCCAGTCAAAAAGCCAGAGTGTCGGACAAAGATCGTTGATTACAACCTGAATTTTCTTGTACTTTTCCATACGCTCTTCTCTGTCGGTTGTTGCCAGAGCATCTTCAATCATAGCGTCAACTTCATCATTCTGGAGCCATTCCATCTGCTCCCAAGTCCCGCAGGAGGACGAATGATATCTTGTCTTAAGCATTGCACCTGCTTCAAAGTAGCTGGGGGAATTGTTGACCAGGGAAGCATTTGGTGTTGTTTCAACAGTCTGTGCATCTGCTATCATCGAGCCAAAGGGCTTCTTTGTGATTTCTATTTTAATACCAAGGGCGTCAAGGTTTGCCTGCATCAGCAGGGCAATCTTTTCCTGTTCCGGAACCTCTGCACACCATGACATTGTTATGTTCCACTTGCTTGAATCATTGGCATACTTTGACTTTGCCAGTTCTTCCTTTGCCTTTTCAAGGTTATATTCGTATGGAACTATGTCGCGGTTAGCTCCGGGGAGAATTCCCGGTATTGTCCCGTAAGAACGCTTTGCTCCAGGATAAATCTGCTGAAGAACAGTATCATAATCGAAGGCATATGCCATAGCTTTTCTGAAGTGTATATCGTCTGTCGGAGCTTTTTGGGTATTTAAGCAAAGGTTCATATTGGTACCGCTTTCATAGGCAATTACATCGACACCTTCAAAAGTATCCATGGTGTTGTAGTTTTCAAGAGGCTGAATTTCATCTGTAATTTCAAGCTCTTTGTTTGCCATAGCTGTTCTGACTGAAACCGGCTCGATAGCACCTGACAATTTAAAGTACTTGGGAGCATTTTCTTCCCAGCCAAGGAAGTATTCCTCGAATATTTCACCCAGAACATACTCCTCAAGCTTTACTTCTTTAGCAATGTAAGGACCTGAACCTGCATCGTGGGTCAGCAGCCACTGCTTTCCATAATCTCCAAATTCCCCGTAGGTGTTTGTATTCTTGTCAAGGTGTTCCATAACAAGGTTTTCCTCAACAATCATAAAGCGGATAAGAGAAGATATAAAAGGTCCGAATGGCTTTTCCAGCTTCATGACTACCGTAGTGTCATCTGTTGCTGCAGCTTCCTTCACAACACCCTTGTAAAGATAAGCATAGCCTTCTCCTATTGCTAACATTCTGTTCATACTGAATGCGACGTCGCTGGCCTTTAAGAGGTTACCGCTGTGGAACTTGACATCATCCCGTATCTTGAAGGTGTATGTAAGACCATCCTCGGATATTGTCCATTCCTTTGCTATATGCGGAGCAGCTGATCCGTCTGTCTGAGGAAATACCAGAGGGTCATAAATGTTGATCAGCGTGATGCTGTCAGAGAAGTCGCTGCCTACTGCCGGGTCGAAATATGTCGGCCAGTCCTCTGTCATTCTTATAATGCTCAACATATCATCCTGTTCAGGTTTTGCTGTTTCGCTGTTGTCAGCCGGAGTATTGGATGGTGTGTTGGATGCAGCCTTTGAATTTCCGCCTGGTGTGCATGCAGCAAGGCTAAATACCATGCAAGCAGCTAATAATAATGCCAGTAATCTTCTTTTCATTACACTTTTCCTCCTCATTCTATTTTTTTGCGTGACCTACTTACCCATTTGCCGCGCAATTGAGACTAATTCAGGGTGGACAACCTTTCCGTTCTCCGTCAGCTTTTCATCCTCAAGCCAGATTGTAGAATTAAGGCATATTCCATCTGCATGAGTTGCCGCATCTCCGAGTCCTCCTGCAAACATGGGCCCCTGGCAGCCTATCCCCCATTCTGTCGAGCCCCATACTCTTTCATCCTCGGTACACAAGCCGCAGAGCTTTGAGCCCGGATTAAAGCCATATGAAATATGTGCCATATTGTACATTCCAGGGTCATCAAAAGCTGCCAGCCATTTGGCTACAAACTTGGCTTCTTCCTTTCCTTGAATGTCAACAATTCTTCCTGCCTCAACAGTCAATTCGATGGGGTTTGCCAGGACACCCAATTCTGCCTCTCCGCCTCCTGAGAAGGAGCCGTCAAATACTATTGTGCCTTTAATGCTCTGTTCAACAGGTGCCCATCCCATCTGCCCAATAAGAAAGTGAGCCCCGGGAGTAGCTGCGCCCAGCTCATTCAGTATCGGTCTTGAAGGGTCGTTTTCGAAGGATACATCAGTTCCTCCCGGTGAGGTAATTCTCATCCTCTTAGCCTTTGCTGTAAGTTCTACAATTTTATTTTGAAACTGGCTCTGCAAATCCATATCCAGATTTGCAATACATCTGGTAACCTGTGCCGCATCTAGTCCTCCCAGAAAAAGGTATCTGGTTTTCCCATTACCCATTGCTTCCACCCAGGGAGTCGAGTAAAGGAGCCATTGGTTATTGAATTCAACCCAGACATCCGCCGCAGGTATTGCAACCTTTAACGACTCGGGCATCCTTTTATCTGCTACCTTCCCATATCCGGAAGGAGTTGAATGCCATGCAACCATAACCTTCGCACCAAGCGCTTCTGCGGCCTGGGCTACTGCTTCAACGGGGGCAAAGTCCATTACAGAATCCACTGTGATTAGTACGGATTCCCCCGGCTGAACCTTGCACATATCCTTCGCTATAATGTATCCAGCCCTTCCCAATTCTAGTGAGTACATACCAGGCATAATTGACCTCATCCTTTCTACATATATTACTTGCTGTTTATGTATTCTGTCAATGACTCAAGTGCTTGATCAAGCCCGTCAACAAACTGTTTTTGATCACTCATGCACTTATCCTTGAATGCTTTTATCTGCCTGTCCAACCGGATATAAAACTTATCCGTCTCTTCCGGCTTCAGTATTCTGAGAAGCATGGAATAAGCATCCAGCAGTCTGAGCGGTCCGTACAAAGGCGGCTCATCAATACATCCCCTTGCACTTGTAATCAAATATGAAAATATTCTATCCTGGTCATCCCTGTTCATATGATTCCGCCTCTCCTTCCCAGCCATTATAATGGATTACTTCAGAAACGCTCTTCCGGGCCGGAGCTTTTGGCGTATTATCGTAGTATCCGACAGTTATAAGCATAAGTGCCGCAACCTCTCCCGGCAGCTTTAGAATCTGTCCTACGGATTTTTCATTGTAGGATTTCACTACACAAGCTCCAAGGCCCAATTCATGGGCTTTGAGCAAAATATTCTGCGCTGCAAAGGCAGTGTCTACCGGAGCATTTTTTCTGATCAGAGCTCCACCCTTTGCCTCAGCTTCTGCAATATCCACACAGATTATTATGGCGCAGGGTGCCGATTTGGGCATACCGGGTGCAAACAACTTAACTCTATCAAGCTTTTTATCATCCTGCACCACCAAAAAGTGCAGCAGCTGGAGATTTCCTGCCGTAGGCGCCCATATTGCAGCATTTACAAGCGCTACAAGCATTTTCTGTTCAACCTTTTGTCTTTTATACTGCCTTATGCTTCTCCGTGTCACAACCAGCTCGTCAAAGGTCATTTTCAAATCACCTGTTCCGCATTACTTTTTCAATAGGCACATAGGGAATGTCAAAACCAAAGTATTCCGGTGTGAGCACCTCATAACACTCCTTGCATCTTAAGACCGACTTGCATTTCATTCCTATCAAGGCAACCTTTTGTCCAACCTTGATCTTTGGATTCGGAATCGGTTCTCCTGTTTCCAAATCAACAGTGCTGATAATGTCAGGACTCATCACATATGGTTTTTCATTTTTCCATACCACATGGTTTTCATTCTTGAACCAGAACCTATATGTATTTCCCTTATACTCTTCTTCGCCGTTGATAGTAACATAGCCCCAGTAATAGCCTGACTTATCGCTGTCTTCCTTAACTGTGATTTCTCCTTTGGCCAGAACCCATCCTCCCAGCATCTTAACCGTTTCATCAACGACATTTTTACCTGCTTCACGGGTTTCCCTGATAAATTTGCCCAGCTCGTAGCATTCGGTCAAAGTTCCCGGAATAACTGTTTCTTTAAGCTCTTTTCCCGTAAGTACAATTCCTGCCTGACCTGCTAGGCCGTATCCTGCAGCGCTGATTAGCTTGCCGATTCTCTCGGCAACTCTCAAGCTGGTGGCCTCCTTTATTATGCAAACATTTCCCCACTCATCCACCGAAGCTATCGGCAGGCAGTTTTTGCCTTTGTAATATGGTGTTATCTGAACTATTTCAGGAATAGCACGGGATGTGTAGTCTCCGTCTACCGTAACCATTCCAAGAACTGAACCGGCAGCCATCGGGCCAGGTGTATTGGCTCCTGCCAGCTCTATCGGAACTACTACGCTGAATTTTTTCCCCATGTAGCTTTCCAGCTCCTGAACCGCCTTCATAAGACGTTCCTTCTCCGGATTAACTCCGTTTACCATTCCGAAGCCTTTCATCTCGTTTTTAGTGGCTTCATCATGAGGAGCTATGGATCCCATAAGGAAGGGGCATACGGCAAGAGCGTCATCCGGGATCTCGCTTACATCGACCCATCCGACTGTCCGTCCTGCCTCCATTTCGCTGACCAGCGACCTGATTCCGTTTTCGGGCAGGCCTCCGCCGCCTGTGGCATAAAAGGTGCAGCCCCTTACGAAATCTTCTGCCTCCTGGCGTGTTGTAAGTTTTTTACTTGGCATAGAAACCCTCCTCATTAAAATACTCTATTTATCTCATAGCTGGTAAATTTCAGGTCTTCTATCTATTAAATAACCCCATCCAAGTCTGCATTTTTCTACTTCCTCAAGGTCAACTTCACAAACTGCAATTTCATCCGAGTCATAATCCATTTGAAGTATAACCTGACCTAATGGGCTACAAGCCATGCTCTTTCCGAAGAGATGAAGTTCACCCTCATATCCCGATCTGTTGACCCCGACAGTGTAGAGCTGGTTTTCCAAAGCACGGGACGGCACATTCAGCAGCCAGGCGTTTTCATCCTCTGCTCTCCAGGCTGCCGGTATGAAAATAAGCTCGGCACCCTTTATGCAAAGAGTTCTCGCTGCTTCTGGAAATCCTGCATCATAGCATATCAAAATACCGATTTTTCCGATATCCGTATCAAAAACTGGATATTGCGAACCTGCTGCAAAATAATTCCTTTCAAGGGCAAAGGCATGGGTTTTATAAAAGCTTCCCAGCTTGTTTCCATTTCTATCATAAAGCACTGCAGCGTTATAAACCTTATTATCAGCTTCATTAACCTCACCATAACATGCAATTACATATATGCTGTTATCTCTGGCGGCCTTTGACATTTCTTCCGAAACCAACCGGTCATATTTACGGCTCAGGGTAAGTACCTTATCTTCCAGGATGCTCAGGTTATAGCCGGTTGCAAACAGCTCCGGCAAGCAAATAATGTCTGCGCCTTTATTGGCAGCTTGGGCAATAAATTGTCCCGCCTTCTTCACATTGTACTCTACATCTCCAAGCTTCGATGTAAATTGCCCAAGGGCAACCTTGATTTTTCCGCTCATCATATTACCTCAATTAATTATTATTTTTTAAGTTGAAAGTGCTTCATTGTCCCGTACAGCTTGACGATTTTTTCATACTCCCCTGCATCATAGAAGGAGCACTTTCCTTCTGTAAAATCTTTGGCAACTTCTAGTAAAAACCTTGCCGCCGCTTCAACATCCATAATATGTGTTGAACCTGTTGCACATCCTGCAACCGCAGTTTCGGTGGTAATAGCCACACCTACTACAGGAGCGTCAGTGGCAACTGAGGGCTGTAAAATACTGTTGAGGTGATATATCCCATTGCCGTAAGGCGTTATGTCCTGCTGGGTAACAGCAAAGACTACCGGCAGTTTGCCGGTAACTCTCATCATGATTTCCAATAAATCATCACTGACTCTTAGTAAATATCCTTCCTTTACCGTGCAAGAAATAGCGAAGCCTTTATGATTGATTATCTTATTACCTTTAGTTGTGTCAACCGACAAAACTGCATCACCACTTTTTTCAACTTCCAGCTTATTAATGGTATTTGTATCGACAGGCGAACCCATCATCATAACAGGGTAATGCTCCACTGTAGGCGCATCCGGACATATATGCGTTGTAATAATAACATCTCCGCGTAATCTATCTCCGGCATTTGCCATATCGAGCAGCTTTAGTGCAGCTACAAGTGCTGTCAAAGCTCCATCTCCGTCCGAAACAAAGCCGGTCTTTACCGGTCTTGCTCCAAGCCCTCCAAGTCTGCCTGTAATACCCAGAGTCGGTGCGTTTCCTCCTGAGAGCTTTCCTTCTGTACCTTCAACAAGTATCCTGATGAAATCTGTCTTCCCGTTTTCAGAAGTTAACTCTATTACTTCGATATTCTTCGCACCATGATTTTTAAAAATTTCTTTTATTTTTTGCCCATTGGCATCTGCCCTATCAAGAGCTTCATAAATTTCTATTGCTTGTTTAAGCAACCTTATATCACCTGCCCTACTTTTTATGCTATAATACTATCACAGCAGAAAATGTTTTTGTGCACACTATTTTCATTGATTATGGTGATTTTGTACACAGATTATTGTGAGATCTGCACATTATACTTACTTTTTCTTGGAGGTGTCATATGAAGCTGACTGTTGGAGATGTTATGAAATTGGAACCCCTGGCTGATGCAAAGGTAATCGCGGGTCACAAGGGTCTGGCTAATGCTGTCACAAGTGTGAGCGTTTTAGAGGTGCCTAAAGCCACGACCTTTATCAAAGAGGGGCAAATTGAAATTTCTGCTTTTTATTCTATTGCTGAAAGCGTCGATGCTCAGTTGGACGTGATACGAATGCTGAAAAAGTGCAAAGCGAGCGGACTTATTCTTTCACATGTGGGAATTATTCTTGACTCTGTTTCCAAGAAGCTAATTGACTTGTGCAACGAATTAGTTTTTCCTCTGATTCTCGCTTCCCCTAACATAGCCTATATAGATATTATCTCACCTATATTAAACAGCCTTCTTCAAATGCAAAATCAAAAGCTTGAACATGCTATGAGAATTTATGATAAAATGACAAGCCTCATGCTGGAGGAAAAGGACTTCGATGACATTATTGCAGCGCTTGGTAAACTTATCAACCGACGAGTATGCTTCTTCAACTATAACAACATATGTGTTTCGTCATCTCCCAACGACCTTTCTCCAGAGTACGGGATATATATTAAGCAGAGTATTCAGGACTGCCTGAATAGCTTTTTTAATGAAAAAAAGGACATTTGCATTACCTCGCTGGACCGTTCCGGCGCAATTCTCCTGGCCCCTGTTATAAGCAGCATGATGTATTATGGCGTCCTGGTTATTTTTGACGCTTCTGATTTAAACGAACTGGATTCTATTTCCATTGCCCAGACAAAAAATGCATTGGGAATTATAACACTGAACAAAATTAATCTCAAGGATTACAACATTTTGCTCAAGCATGATTACATAAACGATCTTATTGTGTGGAATTTCAGCGATGAAGGAACAGCATTGCAAAGGGGTCTGGCCTTGGGCTGCGACGTGTCGAAAATCAAGGTTTCTGTGATTTTGGATATTTTTAACTTTTCAGAAATAAGCCTGCAACATCCTGAGAATAAAATACAAAAAATAAAAACTGAATTTTATAATACTGTACAAAATGAACTATCCTATTTCGCTCCGGAAAGTATTATGGTTAACTTCAGTGATAAAATACTGATCCTTTTTGACTGTGAAAAGGATGAAGCTCATACTAAGCAGCGCGTTTGGAAGATCGGTGAGCAACTTAGGCAAACCGTTGCTCAAACTCTTGGCTTTCCTATATCCGTTGGCATCGGCGGATATTACGACAACGTTTCTCAAATTAAAACCAGCTATCAGGAAGCATTATCTGCGTTAAGAATTTCCAACCGTATTTTTGGAATGCCAAGATGTACATCTTTTGAGGAAGTTCAGGTTTATTCGTTTATCCGGGACAGCATAGATGCATCTAAAGCTAAAACAATTGTCAACGGCCTGCTGTTACCCATAATACAGTATGATGAAAAATATGACGCTCAATTACTCGCTACCTTTAAGATGCTAATATTGTGTGACATGGATACCATGGCCGTATCGGAGAAATTGTTTATTCATAAAAACACAGTACTTCAGCGTAAGAATAAAATATCAAAGCTTTTTAAGAATGATCCGTTCTCAGTTCCCTACCGTCTGCAATTCCAAATTGCAATTGTACTTGAAAATATATTAAACTATGATGCTCAATAATCTTAGTACCTGCTTTATTATCTGATATATGAACATCAATAACAAATTTAGAAACAAAAAAGCTTCTATTGAAGCATTTTACGATCAAGGAAGCCTTTTTTGAAACTCATTGACAGATATGGTACCAGCTGATCAAAATCCTTGAACACTATCTGACACTTATCCGTCTCCTATCTCTGATATTTTTCTATGAACCAATCTATCAATTTTCTTGAAATGCTAAGCTTAGCAGGAATTTTGGGGATTTCCTCCACACCGAACCATCCGGCTTCTGCAATTTCATTTTCGTCCACCTGTATCTCACCGCTTTCATGCTCCGCTGTAAATGCAAGCATAAATGAGTTGGGAAAAGGCCAGGACTGGCTGCCGAAATATTTTATATTTTTTACCTCTATCCTTGCCTCTTCTCTTATTTCCCGCTTCACACATTCCTCCAGGGTTTCTCCTGCTTCAACGAAGCCTGCCAGTACACTGTAAAATCCTGAAACAAAGTTCTTGTTCCTTGCAAGCAGCAGCTTATCTTCCTTTGTAATGGCAACAATAACTGCAGGAGATAAGCGGGGATAGGCAATATGCCCGCATTTGGGGCATATCTTGGCATGCTCGTCAGCCTTCTTTATTGTAGCTTCGCCGCAGGCGCCGCAGAATCTGTGTGTCTCGTCCCATGCCACTATCTGAACGGCGCGGAATGCTGCCTGCAGTATGCTTTTATCGATTTGCTCATGAAGCTGTCTGAGCCCTAGAAAT
>DASPLL010000032.1:0-29972 GCA_035627615.1 Clostridia bacterium | reverse complement strand
CAAGGGCAAAGAAAAAGCCACAGCAGAACTGGGGCTTAGTTTTCTTGCATATAATCTGAAAAGAGCAATAAACATGGTGGGGATCGAGAAATTAATTGCGGCGATGTAATGGATTCCCTAGTATTTTCTTTGTATATTTTGTTGTTTTTCTCTTCAAAAAATAAATAAAACCCTTGATTTTCAAGGGTTTTCAGACAGATTGTGGCGGAGAAGGAGGGATTCGAACCCTCGCGCCAGTTTCCCGACCTACGCCCTTAGCAGGGGCGCCTCTTCGACCAAACTTGAGTACTTCTCCTTGTTGGACTACTTCATAAAAAGTATATTTGATTATCTGGAGGAGAGAGAGGGATTCGAACCCTCGGACGCTTTAACACGCCTCTGGTTTTCAAGACCAGCTCCATAAACCGCTCGAACATCTCTCCTCGAGTGAACAATATACATTATAGCAATATTATTTTTAAGTGTCAATAAACAAATATTATGATATTTGGTAAATGCTTATCGCTTCAATTGACTCTATTTATATGCAGTAAACTGCTTTTTATACGGTTACACCGTGAAATTGCCGAAGTTGCTCCTGAGTATTTCTGCGAGCTCAGACAGCTTTTCCGCCGCTTCAAGAATTACTTGCACCGCATCTGTCTCTCCTTCTGCTGAAGCCGCTACCTCCT
Source organism: Clostridia bacterium (assembly GCA_035627615.1). Lineage (GTDB taxonomy): Bacteria > Bacillota > Clostridia > Lutisporales > Lutisporaceae > BRH-c25. The sequence continues at coordinate 29,301 of DASPLL010000032.1, read as the reverse complement.
CGGCTGCAGAGGCTGACTCCTCTGAAATGTTTGCAATCTTTTCTATAGCTGCCTCTGCCTGTCTGGAATTCTTTGCTATATTTACGGATTCAATGTTGACAGCCTTTACATTATCGGATATGGCAGATACTGATTCGGATATGCCTTTAAAGGATTTTATCGTTTCGTTCAAAGCTTTTTCCTGCTCTTCGACAACTCCCTCGACCTTGCCCATTTCTTGCACTGCATTTTCAATATCCGCCTGAACCTTTTTGATAAGCCCGTCGATCTGCTGTACAGCTTGTCCTGGTTGTTCGGCAAGCTTCCTTACTTCGTTGGCCACTACAGCAAAGCCTTTTCCCTGTTCTCCTGCCCTTGCCGCTTCAATTGCTGCGTTAAGGGAAAGCAAATTGGTCTGCTCCGCTATTCCGTTGATTACCAGCAGGATATCTCCTATCTCCATGGATTTATCCGCCAGTGCAGAAACCGCGCTGCTGACTTTGAAAACATATCCTTTGCTTTCATTCATTTTGATCTCCTGGAGACCGACGGATTCCTCACCGGAGTTGACAGTCCGGAGAGCGCTTCCCACCAGTGTCTCAGTATTGCCCATGTCCGATGTGATCTTATTTAGTCCAAGGGCTATACCGCTTATTGAGCTGCCGATCTCTTCTATGGATTCCGCTTGATTCACTGCGCCCCTGGCTAGCTCAGATACTGCTTTTGATATCTGATCCGATATGGTCTTCAAGGTTTGAATTGATTTCTTCATCTCTATCGGGGCTTCAGATACCTGTACTCCAACCTCCATTGTGTCTTTTATCGATTTTCTCAGTTTCAATAGCGACTCATTCAGGTTTTTGATTATCTCAACTTGTCCCCCCGCCTTTTCCGCATTTATTATATATGAAAAACGTGTCTAATTGACACGTTTTCTGAAAATTCTATGCCTTTCTTATCCTATCCAATCCACCCATATAAGGTCTCAATACTTCCGGGATCACTACACTTCCGTCTCCCTGCTGGAAGTTTTCCAGTATTGCCGCGACAGATCTTCCCACAGCAAGGCCTGAACCGTTCAGCGTATGGAGGAATCTTGGTTTTTCCTTCGGATCGGGTCTGAATTTTATATCTGCCCTTCTCGCCTGGAAGTCTTCAAAATTACTGCAGGAGGATATTTCCACATACCTGCCGTAGCTTGGCATCCAAACCTCCAGATCATAGGTTTTTGCAGATGAGAAGCCTATATCTCCCGCGCACAGGCATACCACCCTGTAAGGGAGCTTCAGGAGCTTCAATATCCTTTCAGCATCCTCCGTCAGCTTCTCCAATTCCTCATAGGAATTCTCAGGGTCCGCAAATTTGACCAGCTCAACCTTGTTGAACTGATGCTGCCTTATAAGTCCTCTGGTATCTCTTCCCGCCGAACCTGCCTCTGCCCTGAAGCAGGCTGTATATGCGGTATGCTTTATAGGAAGCGTTTTGCCGTCAAGTATCTGCTCCCTGTACATATTGGTGACCGGTACTTCTGCAGTAGGTACAAGGAAATACTCGGTGTTCTGGACCTTGAACGCATCCTCTTCAAATTTCGGCAGCTGTCCGGTACCCATCATGCTTCTCCTGTGAACCATAAAGGGCGGGAATATTTCTGTATATCCATTTTCTATATGGGTATCCAGCATGAAGTTTATAAGTGCCCTCTCCAGTCTCGCTCCAAGGCCTCTGTAGAAGGTGAACCTTGCTCCCGTCACTTTTCCGGCAGTCTCAAAGTCCAGTATGTTGAGGTCAATACCTATATCCCAATGGGCTTTCGGCTCATATTCGAACTTTGTCGGTTCACCCTGCCTCCTGATCTCCAGGTTGTCTGCATCGGAGCTGCCGTCAGGTATGCCGTCATAGGGAGTATTGGGGATGGTCAGAAGTATGCCTGTTATTTCTTCATCAAGGCTTCTTACTTTTTCATCCATTTCCTTTATCTTTTCAGATACTTCCCTCATTTCGGCAACCATTGCCTCTGCGTCCTGTTTTGCTTTTTTGAGCTTTGCAACCTCTTCAGACACCTTGTTCTTTTTACTTTTGAGATCCTCTACCTCAAAGATCACCTGTCTTCTTTGCTCATCAAGCTTCAGAATATCATCGATCCTGAATTCCTGTCCCCTTCTTCTGAGTTTTCTTTTTATCTCCTCGGGATTTGATCTGATTGCTTTAATATCCAGCATAGCACTACCTCCTTAAAATATAGTATATAAAAAAATAAAGCCCTTCATCCCGGTAAGGGACGAAAGGCCTTCGCGTTGCCACCCTAATTAGCGGTAAATATTATCTACCACTCTCTCAATCGTATAACGGCTCTGCCGGTACTGCTCCTCGCAGACTGCTCCGGGATGGAAGCATATAAGCTGCCTGCCGGCTTGCACCAACCGCCGGCTCTCTGAAAGACCTGCTCATTGTCTTTCCCTTCATTGCATTTTTGCTATGTACATATTTTTTACTATTTTACTACTAATCATACACATTTGCAATAGAAATTCGTACATATGGAATATTATCCCTTAATATGGCTATACTCTTAACAGATTGAAGCCGTAAGGGAGGGTTTATTATGACAAAGCTGGATATGATAAGTCAGATCGCAGACCTCAAGGAGATAGACTACAAGAACACACTGGCTATAACAAGTGTTATTGAGCTGCTTATTGAAAAAGGCATCCTGGAAAAACAGGAGGTCGCCATAAAGGCACAGTTCCTGGAGGACCAGACCATGGCGGAGATAAAGCGAAGCAGCAGGTTCAGCATCAGCTGATTTGTCCCGTTACTTTTATAATTGCTGACCCCCATCAAAATATGGTAAATTATAATAAAGGCTTCCATTTGTGGGGGGAACAAATGCCCCTGCTCGTTTAATAAAACCACGACTTATATTGTGGGGGGATCAGCATGAAGAAAACCGAGGAAGTGCTTCAAGCTCTGCTTGAACTGGAGGCTAAAGCCGGGAAAGGTGTTTCTGCCTGTGATATAAGCAAAAGGCTCAATATTGACAGGACAAACATCAGCCGCTATCTGAACCGGCTTTATAATGAAAAAACTATTGACCGGATTAACGGAAGACCGGTACTGTACTGCTCCGCAAAATTAAAAACAGCCGATAAAGCCTCAGTTATAAGGGTCAGCGAAAACAGCCTGGATAAAATTGCAGGGATCCATCAGAGCCTTCAGATACCTGTGCAGCAGGCAAAGGCAGCTATCCTGTATCCGCCTAACGGACTGCACACCCTTATTCTGGGAGGAACCGGCGTAGGAAAGTCCATGTTTGCAGAGCTTATGTACCAGTTTGCGACAGAATCGGGAGTAATAGCTCCCAATGCGCCCTTCATCCGTTTTAACTGCGCGGATTATGCAGACAATCCGCAGCTTCTCATTGCCCAGATCTTTGGAGTCAGAAAAGGGGCCTATACCGGCGCCGACAGGGACCGGGAAGGACTCCTTAAGAAAGCGGACGGAGGAATGTTCCTGCTGGATGAAGTACACAGACTGTCACCTCAGGGACAGGAAATGCTTTTTACCTTTATTGACAAGGGCTGTTTCGAACCCCTTGGAGAAACAGAGAAAAAGGTATATGCAAATGTGCAGATAATCGCCGCCACAACAGAGGAACCGCAATCCTTTCTGCTGAATACCTTTGCCAGAAGGATCCCGATGATCATAAAGCTGCCGTCCTTAAAGGACCGGGGGCTCAATGAGCGTTTCTATCTTGTCGAAAGCTTTCTGAGACAGGAATCGAACAGGATCGGAAAGGGTATTTACATCGATAAAAGCTCCATTATCTCCTTTTTACTTTACGATTGTCCAAATAATATAGGTCAGCTGAAAAGTGACATACAACTGGCCTGTGCCAGGGCATTTGTCAATTACAAAGCAAAAAACGAAGGATATATACTGGTTGCCCAAGCCGATCTTCCCCAGCATGTCAAGAAGGGTATCCTGAACCTCCAGAGCAACAGGAACGAAATTGATTACCTTCTGAAAAACAAAGGGGATATCCTGAGGTACGGTTATAAGGAGGAGTTGGAGCAGCGCCCTGAGTACAGGCATCAGGACAGTGAGGACTTTTATGATATAATCGAGAAAAAACTTCAGCTTCTTAAAGAATCCGGGATGAAGGAAGAGGAGATCAACCATATCATAAATATGGACATAGAAAGCCATTTCAAAAAATTCATAGGAGAGCTCCCTGAAAAGCTGCGGAGAAACGAGATCTCCAAAATCGTTGCAGTTGAAGTAATGGACCTGGTTGACCGGATAATCAGGCTGGCCCAGGACAGACTCAGGCGGGAATATGATGAAAGAATACATTTCGGGCTGCTTTTACATATCAACAGTTTTATAGAAAGGGCAAGAAAGGGTATCAGTATATATCATCCCAAGCTCAACTCCATCCGTGTGGAATATCCTGATGAGTTCCTGGTTGCCATGGAAGCAGCCAAGCTTATGGATAACAGCCTGGGGATCCATACCCCCCTTGATGAGATCGGATATCTTACAATGTTCCTTGCTTCAAATCCCCTGGAATCAGGAACAGAAAAAAAGAATCCCGTGGGGATCCTGGTAATAATGCATGGCAATTCAACTGCCAGCAGCATGGTTGAGGTGTGCAACACCCTTGTGGGAACAGAGCATGCAGCAGCCCTGGACATGCCGCTTACAATGAGTCCCCGGACAATGTATGCCACCACCAAAAGCACTGTGCTGGAGATGGATAAGGGAAACGGCGTGCTGCTTATGGTCGATATGGGCTCCCTTGTGAACTTCGGGGATATGATCAGTGAGGAGACCGGCACACTGGTGAAGACGATCCAGATGGTAAGCACTCCACTGGTCATGGATGCCTGCAGCAAGGCCGTCCTTGGGAGGGATATCTACTATATATATGATAGTATAAAGGAAGCTTATCAACTTAACACTCCTGAAAATGTAAAAGCCGGTCCTGCAAAAAGGAACATAATAATAACGGCATGCTTTACAGGAGAAGGCGCCTCCAGGAAGCTCAAGGAGATACTGGAGCAGAAGCTTGCACAGAAGGACGAGGTTGAGGTCATACCTCTGGAGATACTCAATAAAAATGAGTTCTTGAGCAAAATAGAGCGCTATAAGGAGAAATACAAGGTGCTGGCAGTAGTAAGCACAATCGATGTCAGGCTGGATAACATTCCGCTGGTTACTGCAGTGGAGGTCCTTGCCTATAAAGGAATAGAGAGACTTGACAGTATAATAAGTGAGGAAAATACCTACCTGGGAGTGAAGAGATCTCTTAAGGAGCATCTGACGGCTGTGGACTGTGAGGATGCAGTGGATAATGCCAGACTTGTTATTGATAATATTGAAAGAGACCTGAAGGTACAGGTCAAAAATGAAGTGAAACTGGGCATCCTCCTTCATATGAGCTTCCTCCTGGACAAACTGAAGCAGGGGGGAAGGGAGACTATATTCAACAGCCTGGACAGCTTCAGGGAGCTGTACGGCCATGAGCTTATGAAAGTCAGCCGCTGCCTGATACCTCTTGATAAGCACTTCGGTATCAAAATAGGCGAAAATGAAACAGCCTTTATATGCAAAATGTTCCTATCCAATAATGAGCTTGAATGAGTAAGTGTGTAAACTAACAAAGTGTGTAAAAAGTGTGTAATGAACTTTACACACTTTTTGTATTTTTAAGATCTGTTTCCATGAGTATAAGCTCATTTGAAACGCTGGATTTCAACATGTTTTCAGCCTTTAAAAATATATGCAGGTTTTTTTGATATTTTATCTGACCTGGCAGCAGATTTGCAAATGAATAAAAGTGACAAGAGACGAAAGGGGTGCATCCGAAAGTAATGAAAAGATCGATTGTTGTTGTCAATAGCGAATGCGGCCTGCATGCAAGACCGGCAAGCATACTGGTAAGCACGGCAATAAAATTTTCCTCAAATATTCTTATTAAGAAAAATGATAAGACGGCAAATTGCAAAAGTATCCTGAGTGTCTTAAGCATAGGAGCTTCAAACGGAGATGAGCTGGAGATCGTCATTGAAGGACAGGATGAAACCGATGCATTTAATACTATAAAGGATCTGTTTGACCTGCACCTGGCAAATGCATAGAAGATTACAGTTCTCCAAAGCAACTGAGCAGGAAATTAATTAAAGGAGGGTGATGATTGTGTTAAGGGTTATGCTGGTATGTTCCGCAGGTATGTCTACCAGCCTTCTGGTCACCAAGATGAAGGATGCAGCGGTAAAAAACGGTATCGATATTGAGATCGTAGCAGTAGCGGAGGTTGAGGTAAAAGAAAATATCGAACGGGCTGATGTAGTACTCCTGGCTCCACAGGTAAGGTTCCTGTTTAATAAATTGAAGCAGGAGCTTGAGCCCAGAGGAATTCCATTGGCAGTCATCGACGGTATGAACTATGGCCTGATGAAGGGAGACGCCGTAGTTAAGCAGGCCCTGGAGCTTACTGTCAGCACTAAGTAACAGTATGGTCCGAAAAAAATAATAAGGGGGATTAATATGAAAAGGTTTCTGGAATTCATGGAAAGGTATTTTGTTCCAGTAGCTGGAAGGATCGGTTCACAAAGACATCTTGTCGCTGTACGTGACGGCTTCGTAAGCATCATGCCGCTGATACTTGCAGGTTCAGTGGCCGTGCTGTTGAACAACACACTGTTCAAATGGGTGCCTGCCCTGGGTATTCTTACAGGCATTAACGGCAATGTATGGTGGGGAACCTTCGCAATTATGACTTTGGTGGTAGTATTCTCAACTGGTTACAACCTTGCAAAAAGCTATAGTGTTGATGCTCTGGCCGCCGGTTTGATCTCTGTTGCCTCTTTCATCACTATAACACCCCAGGCTCATGGCGAAGCAGGCTGGGGATACATCCATTGGGGGTATCTGAATGCTACAGGACTGTTCACCGGTATTATAGTCGCACTCATAGCAACTGAGATATTCGTCAAGCTTATGAAAAAGAAGCTTACCATAAAGATGCCTGACAATGTGCCTCCGGCTGTGGGAAGAGCCTTTGCCGCAGTCATACCGGGTATCGCAGCTTTATATCTTTTCGGAATAGTTGGTCATATAATCACAAATGCCGGGGCAAACAGCCTTTACGACATTATTTACAATCTCATTCAGAAGCCTTTACAGGGCTTCAGCCAGGGACTGGGCTCAGCCATCATCCTTGCAGTATTCCTGAATGTATTCTGGTTCTTCGGCCTCCATGGAGGCAACATTTTCGATCCTATTGTAAATTCACTATACCTGCCCGCCCTTGAAGCGAATGCAAGTGCTGTCCAGCAGGGTGTAGCGGCTGCCAATATAGTAACCAAGTCCTTCTATGACTCCTTTGTTCATATCGGAGGCTGCGGAGCCACTTTAGCCCTTATTCTTGCAATATATATAGCCGCCAGGAAAAGGGATGAATACAAACAGGTCGCCAAGCTTTCAGCACCTGCAGGATTATTCAACATCAATGAGCCAATGATGTTCGGCCTTCCGATAATATTGAACCCGATACTTCTGATACCGTTCATACTTGTACCGGGCATTTTGACCTTCATTGCCTATATTGCGACAGCTTCTGGGTTGGTGCCGATGACATACGTGCAGATACCATGGATCACCCCTGTTGGAATAAGCGGCTTCCTGGCTACAGGTGGAAATATCATGGGAGGCTTGCTGTCAATTATAAACTTCGCAGTTGCAGTACTGATATATCTGCCCTTTGTAAAGCTTGCCGACAATATGGCGGCTGAATCAGGAGCCAGCAGCTACGAGACAGGTAAAAAATCCGTCAGTAAGAGTGTCTGATGCATAAACACAAAATTAGACACTTCAACTGATTTTGTAATGATAAATCTTTTTCACGTTATATATATCCAACAGTAATATGACAAGGGGTGATTTTTATGGATCTTGAAACTATGGTGTTTACTATCATTGCACACAGCGGCGATGCAAGAAGCTCAAGTATGGAAGCTATCGGACATGCAAAACGTGGTGAATTCGATAAAGCTGCAGCAGCTATGGATGAAGCCAATAAAAAATTGCTGTTGGTACATTCCGAGCAGACAAAGCTTATCCAGGCAGAGGCTCAAGGTCAGGAAACCAAGCTATCCCTGCTGCTCATCCATGCGCAGGACCATCTGATGGGTGCAATGACTGTAAGGGATCTTGCAGCGGAATTCATTGAGCTGTACCGGGTAATGAATATTAACAGGGGTTAATCGGGGGAACCAAAATGAAACGATTGGGTATTTCAATCTACCCCGAGAGATCGGGTAAGGATGAAAACAAAGCATATATCTCCAGGGCTTCTCAGTACGGCTTTACCAGGATATTCACCTGCCTCATGTCTGCGGAGGGTGACATCGGCAGTGTAAAAGAAAATCTCAGTGATATTGCCGGTCATGCAAAATCCCTGGGGATGGAGGTTATTGCAGATGTAAGCCCCGCAGTATTGAATGCCTTTAATGTCAGCTGCCAGGAGCTGAGCTTCTTCCATGAGCTGGGACTCACCGGAATCAGGCTGGATACAGGCTTTAGCGGGCTTGAGGAAAGCATCATGACTTTTAACTCTTATGGGCTCAGTATAGAAATCAATATGAGCAGCGGAACCAGACAGCTGGATAATATCCTTTCCTACAGTCCGAAGGTGGAGAATCTTATTGGGTGCCATAACTTTTATCCTCACAGGTATACAGGGCTCTCCAGGAAGCATTTTGAGAAATGCTCCAGCCAATTTAAGCAAAATGGAATCAGGACAGCGGCCTTTATCTCCTCCAAGGAGGCCGGCTTCGGCCCATGGCCTGTGAGTGAGGGGCTCTGCACCCTGGAGGAGCACAGGGAACTGCCTGTAGAAGTACAGGCGAAGGATCTATTCAATACAGGGCTTGTTGATGATGTCATCATTGCAAATGCCTTTGCTTCTGATAGTGAGCTCCAGTCCCTGGGCAGCCTTGATAAGGAGCTTCTGACCCTGAAGGTTGAGCTCGTTTCCGGCATACCGGATATTGAGAGAAAAATTGTCCTTGAGGAGCTTCACTTCAACAGGGGAGATGTATCCGAATACATGCTCAGGTCCACCCAAAGCCGTATCAAATACAGCGGGCATTGCTTCAAACCGTTCAACACCCCGCCCATAAGGCGCGGAGACATACTGATAGACAGCAGCCTGTACGAAAGATATGCCGGAGAACTGCAGATCGCCCTTAAGGATATGGACAACTCAGGAAGGGCAAATGTTGCAGGAAGGGTATCGGAACAAGAAATATACCTCCTTGACCATATAAGACCCTGGCAGAAATTCAAGCTGATACAGACATAAAAGCTAATCCCCATACAGAAATGCCGTCTATACTTGCGCAAGTATAGACGGCATTAGTTTATTAATATGCTTTCGCAACATATACCATTTTTTCGGCTTTGCCTCCGCATACCAGGCATTTGTCCCCTACATGCTCCTGGTGGAAGGGCAGGCACCTTATCGTCGCGTTTGTATCATCCTTGAGCTTATCTTCGCACTCCCTGCTTCCGCACCACATTGTCTTCACAAAGCCCGGAGTATCCTGCATTATCTTCTTGAACTCCTCATAGTCGGTAGTGGTATAGGTCTTCTCCTCCCTGTTCTTCAATGCCTTGTTGAACAAGGAAGTGTGGATCTCATCAAGAAGCTTTGAAATAGTCTCTGTCAGATCGTCCATCGATACGGTGAACTTCTCCAGGGTATCCCTTCTTGCAATTGTCACCTGGTTCTTCTCTATATCCTTCGGTCCGATCTCCATTCTTATCGGAACACCCTTCATTTCCCATTCATTGAACTTCCAGCCCGGGCTGTAGGTATCCCTGTCGTCCATTTCTATCCTGAAGCTCTTATCCAGCTCTGCCTTTACTTCCTTAGCCTTTTCAAGAACTCCCTCCTTATGGAAGGCGATCGGGATTATGACAACCTGTACCGGAGCCACCCTTGGAGGCATTACAAGGCCCCTGTTGTCTCCATGCACCATTATTATGCCGCCGATAAGCCTTGTGGAAATACCCCAGGAGGTGGTCCAGGCATACTTATGAACTCCATCCCTGTCAAGGAACTTTATATCAAACATCTTGGAGAAATGCTGCCCCAGGTTGTGCGATGTACCTGCCTGCAAAGCTTTTCCATCATGCATCATCGCTTCCATTGTATAAGTCTTCAATGCCCCGGCAAATTTCTCCTTTTCACTCTTCTGACCCAGCACTACAGGCATTGCCAGCTCATCCTCAGCAACCTGCCTGTATATTTCAAGCATCTGCATGGTTTCCTTCTGTGCATCCTCTTCATCCACATGGACGGTATGGCCTTCCTGCCAGAGGAATTCGGCAGTCCTTAAGAAAGGCCTGGTGGTCTTTTCCCAGCGGACAACATTGCACCATTGGTTGATAAGCAGGGGAAGATCCCTGTAAGACTGCACCCATTTGGAATACATATCGCAGATAATTGTTTCAGAGGTAGGCCTGACGAATAGTCTTTCAGCCAGCTCTTCACTGCCCCCGTGGGTTACCCACAGCACCTCAGGAGCAAAGCCTTCAAAATGCTCCGCTTCCTTCTTCAGATAGCTTTCCGGTATCAGAAGCGGAAAATATGCATTCTTATGCCCTGTTGCCTTAAATCTTCTGTCTGCCACCCTCTGGATGCCTTCCCATACACCATAACCATAGGGCTTGATTACCATACAGCCCTTGACCGGCGCATAATCAACCATATCAGTCTTTAATATGACGTCGGTATACCATTGTGAAAAATCCTCTTCCATCGGGGTAATCTCTTTTACAAATTCCTGCTGCTTTTTATCAGCCATATTGATCGCTCCAATCTCATATAATTTATTTGCAAAAACAAAAAACCTTCGTCTTGTAAGGGACGAAGGTATACTCGCGGTACCACCCTATTTGAACGCACAGCGTAGCTTGCACATTCCGCTTCAGCCTTTAACGCAGGCATACGATAGGAGTTCATCCACAGCTCGGAGGACGGGTTCAATGAAAATAAGCCTGGAAAGCCTTTCAGCCTCTGAGCTTTCCTCTCTTGCCGCATCTTTTCATTTACTATTCCTCTTCATCGCCTTTAGGTCTTAAGTTAAGCCTATTATATATTATGGTTTTTTCCCTGTCAATATACACAATATATGAAGGATGCGAGATGCGAGAAAAGCTTTGGTATTTCTTACGGGTCCAGGTTCCCTTTTTTCCGATACCCTTAAGGAATACCAAGACCTCCTCGTATCCCGCATCTCGAATCTCGTATCTGTAGAAGATTACTTCGCAATCTTCTACTATTGTGCAGTTGATTGTAAAGTATGAAAATAGTAGTATATATATATATTGAAATTTCTTCGCGAGGAAGTGTTTGCGTGTCTGATTATAGTGAAATAATGAATATATTCGGCGAAAAGGATGGGGAGCTATTAAAGGCTATCCTTGACAGCATAAACGACGCCATATGCATAGTGGATGAGAACTGTATAACCCGGTACTGGAACGATGCCGCCGAGAAGCTTTACCAGATCGAAAGGTCCAGGATAATCAACAGGCATATAAAGGAGTTCTTTCCGAAGTCCCTGCTCCCGAGGATCATAAAGGAAAAGAAAGCCTATGACAATATATACAACAATCCCAGGGAGGGCTGCTACAATATCATAAGCGCATCACCCCTGTATATAAACGGCCGTCTTGTAGGCGGCATAAGCCTGGACCGTGATGTCACCGAATTCATAAAGACCTCTGAGCTGCTGGCAAAGACTCAATCCAATCTCAATGTACTGGAGCATGAAATATCCATTATCAACAGGAACAGGCACTCCTTTTCACAGATATTCGGCAATAACAGAGCTTTCAGAGACAGCATACGGCTGGCCAGGGACATTTCAAAATCAAACATAAATGTGCTTATAACCAGCGAGAGCGGTACAGGTAAGGAGCTTTTCGCCCGTGCTATACATATGGAAAGCGGGCGGGCGGGTTATTTCGTACCCATCAACTGCAGCGCCATACCCAACGAGCTGATCGAGAGCGAGCTCTTCGGATACTCGGCAGGAGCGTTCACAGGAGCATTGAAGAGCGGTAAGATAGGCAAGATAGAGCTGGCTCACAATGGGACCCTTTTCCTTGATGAAATCGGAGACATGCCTTTGAATATGCAGCCCAAGATACTCCGGGTGCTTGAAAATGGGGAAATGACCAGGATAGGCAGTGAAAATACCATAAAGGCCAACATAAGGGTTATCGCCGCCACCAACCGGGATCTTTCCGAAATGGTAGAGGCAGGCCTGTTCAGGAAGGACCTTTATTACAGGCTGAACTCTGTAGTAATAAATCTTCCTCCCTTAAGGGAAAGGAAGGACGATATCCCCTTGCTGGTAAACAGGTTTGTTGAGGATTACTGTATGGAATACGGAATAAACATCCTGGGTATAGCCCCTGATGTAATGGATATATTCATCAACCATAAATGGGAAGGCAATATAAGGGAGCTTAAGAATGTCATAGAGAGGATCGTCGTATTGGCAAAGAACAATGATACCGATGTGATAGATGTATCGTTCCTGCCGCAGAATCTTCTTGGGGATAAGAAGATAAATCCCGTTCTTAGACAGGACAGTATATATGATCTGGGCAATATACTGGACAATGCGGAAAAAGAGGCAATAATAAACGTCATGCGGATTACGAGGAACAACAAAGCCCATGCGGCAAAGCTGCTGAATATCCCAAGAAGTACTCTGTATTTCAAGCTTAAGAAATATAACCTGGAAAAGTAAGTCTGATTTAGTAAAATGTCAATGTACTGACACAAATGTCAGTACATTGACATTTTTTATTTATTAATCTTCCAATAGTGTCAGTAGATTGACACCCTCAAAAAACAGACTACACTGTAACCCTTGATATTTCTGGGTTAAAGGCTTAGCAATCTCTTGGCATGCAAATTGCTATATAATAAGTAGTTGAAGTTAACGAAAGGGGGATTTCCTGTGAGGATTGACCAACACCCAATTATTTCATTCAGTAAAGGTAAGAAAGTAAAGTTCATATTTGATGGACAAGAGTATGAAGGGTACGAGGATGAGCCGATTGCAGCTGCTCTGCATGCTGCGGGAGTAAGAGTTCTTGGCCACAGTCACAAGCTTGACAGACCGAGAGGTTTTTACTGTGCCATAGGTAATTGTTCTTCCTGCCTTATGATAGTGAATGATGAGCCTAATGTAAGGATCTGTGTTGAGAAGCTTAAAGAAGGAATGGTAGTGAAAACTCAGACCGGAAAGGGGGATCTTAAGTGAAGCATACAGAAATAGTTGTAGTCGGCGGAGGTCCTGCCGGACTATCCGCAGCCATAAATGCAGCGTCCTGCGGTGCCAAAGTCATGGTTATCGACAGAAATAGCAGGCTTGGCGGCCAACTGGTCAAGCAAACCCATATGTTCTTCGGTTCCCAGAAGCAGTATGCGTCAACAAGGGGTATAGACATTGCAGGTATACTGACCGAAGAACTTATGAAATACGGGGATAATGTTGAAATATTAACGGATGCAACCGTTATAGGCCTTTATGACGATGGAGTCCTGACTGTTGAAAAGGATGGTAAATATCTTAAGATAAAACCGGAATCCATAATAGTGACAACAGGAGCCTCAGAAAAATTCCTCACCTTCCCGAACAACGACCTGCCGGGAATTTATGGGGCCGGAGCAGTACAGACCTTGATGAATGTATATGGCGTAGCTCCCGGGAACAGCGTAGTTATGGTAGGCGCGGGCAATATCGGACTTATAGTAAGCTACCAGCTTATGCAGGCAGGTATAAAGGTAAAGGCCGTAATAGATGCCGCACCGAAAATAGGAGGTTATCTGGTGCATGCGTCAAAAATCAGGAGGATGGGTGTGCCCATAATGACTTCCTGCTCTGTGAAGTATGCGCATGGAAAGGAGCACCTTGAAAAGGTCACGGTCTGGAAGCTGGATGAGAAGTGGCAGCCGATACCGGGCTCCGAGACAGATATTGAAGCGGATGTAATGTGCATTTCCGTTGGCTTGTCGCCATTAGGCGAACTTTTGTGGCAAATAGGCTGCGATATGAAATTCATACCTGAGCTTGGCGGACATGTTCCCTCAAGAAATGAAGAGCTTGAGACAAGTGTTAAAAACATATATGTTGCCGGAGACGTTGCAGGTGTCGAGGAAGCAAGCAGTGCCATGGTTGAGGGACGCCTTGCCGGCCTGTGTGCTGCAAAGAATCTCGGACATGCCTCAAAGGACTTCGAAGCATTGAAAAAAGATTATCTGGAACAGCTGGATTCTTTGAGATCTGGACCTGTAGGGGAAAAAATCCGTAAAGGTCTCAGCCAATTGGTTGTTTAATATGCTCTGATAAATTATTGCCAGGAGGTAAGAAATATGTTGGAAAAAACCGGTATAGCGACTCCGGAGAATTTAGCCGATGTCACTCCTTCATCTGAAAGAAGGGCTAAAGGACCCGTCGCGGTAATAGAATGCTTCCAGCGGATACCCTGCAATCCATGCCAGACCGCTTGCAAAAGGGGAGCAATAAAAGAATTTGAAGATATTAACGACAGACCTTCAATAGACCGTGATAAATGCAATGGCTGCGGTATGTGCGTGAGCAATTGCCCAGGACTTTCTATTTTTATAGTAGATGAAGCCTATTCAGAAAAAGAAGCTCTGGTCAAGGTTCCTTATGAATTCCTCCCACTTCCGGCAGAAGGAAGCTATGTCACGGGCCTGGACAGGGAAGGAAAGCCGGTATGCAGGGCAAAGGTTGTAAAGGTCCTGAACACAAAGGTTCAGGACAGAACACCCGTAGTGTCCATGGCGGTTCCGAAGGAGCTTTCCATGACTGTAAGATGCTTCAGCATAGAAGACTTTTACAGTGACAATACCATAGTATGCCGTTGTGAGGAAGTGACTCTCGGTGAGATCAGGGAATTAATAAGAAAAGGCTATAGAAGTGTGGATGAAATAAAGAGGATATCCAGAGCAGGAATGGGACCTTGTCAGGGCAGGACCTGCAGACAGCTTATAATGCAGGAGCTTGCTTCAGCTACAGGAGAGAAGATGTCAGAGCTCAGGATGTCTACCTTCAGGCCGCCGGCAAAACCGATAAAGCTTGGAGCTCTGGCTGGAGGTGAAGACAATGAATAAAACGGCAAGTGTAGTAATAATAGGAGGCGGAATATCCGGCTGTGCCATAGCCTACAATCTGGCAAGGAAAGGTGTAAAGGATGTTGTTGTAATTGAAAAATCCTTTCTGTGCAGCGGTTCTACCGGCAGATGCGGCGCAGGCGTGCGTATGCAGTGGGGTACGGAGATGAACTGCCGTCTGGCTAAATACAGTATCGAATATTACGAAAAAGCCAATGAGCTGCTGGAATATGAGTTTGATATAGACTTCAAGCAGAGCGGTTACCTTATAGTAGCTGCAACAGAAAAGGAAGATGAACAGTTCAAAAAGAATGTGAAGCTGCAGAACAGCCTCGGCATACCTTCGAAATATCTGACGCCAAAGGAAGCAAAAGAAATCATCCCTTATATGGATGAGACGAAAATAATCAGCGCAACCTTCTGTCCCAAGGATGGACACCTGAATCCCTTCCATACTACCCAGGCCTTTGCCAATGCCGCAACGCGCCTTGGTGTGGAAATAATGAAATATACAACAGTAACCGGAATAAAAGTGGAAAACGGCAAGATCGTTGGAGTTGAAACCGATAAGGGCTTTATATCCACTCCTGTTGTAGTAAATGCCGCGGGAGGATATTCCAAGGAAATAGGCGAAATGGCCGGAGTAGATATCCCGATATATCCCGAAAGGCATCAGATACTTGTAACAGAGCCTGTAGCACCTTTACAGGGGCCGATGTATATGGGCTTCGCACTGAATATCTACTGTCAGCAGTCTCCTGAAGGAAGCTTCATCATGGGCAGAGGAGATGCCAATGAGCCCAGGGACGGCAGGATAAACTCCAGCTGGCATTTTCTTGAGGAAATGGCCAGATCCTGCACCGAGCTGCTTCCGCTTCTTGGCAAACTGAATGTTGTACGGCAATGGGCAGGTCTTTACTGTATGTCCCCTGACCGTCAGCCGATATACGGACCTGTGAAGGAGGTTGAGGGCTTCTATCTGGCTACCGGCTTCAGCGGCCACGGCTTCATGTTCGGTCCCGTCACCGGTGTGGTCATAGCTGAATCGATACTTGGAGAGACTCCTACGATACCTATCCATATGCTGGATAAGGACAGATTCATGAGAGGTGAGCTTCTGCCGGAACCCTCCGTAGTATAACTACGTAAAAATACTTGATCTTTTTGATAAACCAAATAATTACTGAATTATTTGGTTTATCATTATAGATTTAAATTTGATATAATATTATTAATATGAAATTTTAATTTTAATGTTTTGGGAGGTTATAATTTATGAAGGTTTTGGGTAAAAAGCCCGAGTTGTGTATACAATGCCATGCCTGCGAGAGTATCTGCTCTAAAACATGGTTCAAGGAGGACAATGCACTTAAGTCCTGTATACGGATCAGCGAAGATGAAAAGGGCGGCGCAGTAATCATCTCCTGTACCCAATGCGGGGAATGTATCGATATCTGCCCTGTGGAAGCCATAAAAAGAGACAAAAACGGCATTGTAAGAATAGACAAAAGCATTTGTGTGGGCTGCTTCATGTGTGTCGGCTACTGCCCTGAACTGGCAATGTTCATGCACGAAGACTATCTGGAGCCCTTCAAATGTATTGCTTGCGGCCAATGTGCAAAGAGTTGCCCGACTGGTGCTATATTTATAACGCAGGAAAATGCTTAAGGAGGAAGGTTCAATGAATATAGAGAAATTGAAATCGGCTCATAAGCTCCTTTGCGAGTATAAATATGAGCTGGGCAAAATAAAAAAAGGCTATACAAACAGAACGTTATATATAAACCTCGGTGATAATGAGGTTAAGGAAAAACCTGTGACACAGCTTATGAAGGATAAGTTCATAGGAGGTAAAGGCTTTGGATTATGGTATCTGTGGAATGCAGTCACCTCCGAGACAAAATGGAACGATCCGGAAAACGAGATAGTTATAGCTACTGGTCCCCTGGGTGGGATTACACAATATCCTGGCGCTGGAAAATCCCTTGTTGTAAGCCTGTCACCTCTCACAGACATGCCCATTGACAGCAATGTCGGGGGATATTTCGGTCCGCTCCTTAAATTCTCGGGCTTTGATGCTCTTGAACTCCAGGGCAAATCGGACAAGGATGTGATTGTATTCATAGACGGCAACAAGGGTATAGTAAGGATAGAAGAAGCACCTCTTGAAGCTGTTGACAGCCATGTACTCGGTGAACAGCTTACTGAAATGTTTGCTGAAAGTGAAGAGGACAAGAGGAATATTTCGGTTGTATCCGCCGGTACAGCTGCAGAGCATTCTTTCCTGGGCCTTCTGAACTTCACCTTCTACGATGTAAGAAGAAAAGCAGCCAGGCTGAAGCAGGCCGGAAGAGGCGGTATCGGAACGGTATTCCGGGATAAGGGGATAAAAGCACTGGTGGTCCGCTTTGCAGGTGTAAAAGGCAACCTCAACAATCCTGCCGATCAGGGCACATTGAACAGAACGGGTATAAAATTCCACAAGCAGATGCATGACCTTGACGATAAGCAGAACAGAATGAGACAGGTTGGTACTGCCAATATAATTGAGGTCATGGACCAGTACGACCTGCTTCCGACTCACAATTACAAGTTCGGATCCCATAAGGATACCTACAGGATATCTTCAAAGGTATTCAAGGAAAAAATCACACAGGGTATGGCTGACGGCTGCTGGTACGGCTGCAGTATGTCCTGTGCGAAGGCAGTGGATAATTTTATATTGAGAACCGGTCCATACAAAGGGCAGAAGGTCATAGTCGACGGCCCGGAATACGAGAATGCGGCAGGACTCGGTTCCAACATAGGAATATTCGATCCGGATGTAGTTCTTGAGCTTAATTTCTACTGCGATACTTATGCTATAGACACCATATCCTTCGGGACAATGACTGCATTCATCATGGAATGCTACGAAAATGGAATACTTAACAAGGAAAGAACCGGAGGCCTTGAGCTTAATTTCGGCAATGCAGACGCCGCCCTGGAGCTTATACACCGGATAGCCAGAGGAGAAGGCTTCGGCAAGATCGCCGGACTCGGCGTAAAAAGGATGAAAGAACTCTTTATAAAGGAATATAATGCAGATCCGGGTTTTATCAATGACATAGGCATGGAACAGAAGGGTCTTGAATTTTCAGAATATATGCCAAAGGAATCCCTTGCACAGCAAGGAGGCTATGGACTTACTAACAAAGGACCCCAGCATGATGAAGCATGGCTGATATTCATGGATATGGTCAACAACCAGATTCCTACCTTTGAGAATAAGGCTGAAGCACTGCATTATTTCCCCATGTTCAGGACATGGTTCGGTCTGAACGGCCTTTGCAAGCTCCCGTGGAATGATATAACGCCTTCAAACAATAAATATACCGATGAGCCTGCAAAAATCCCCGAGCATGTACAGAATTACGTAGACATATTCAATGCAGTCACTGGATGCAGCATTGACAAGAATGAGCTTATAACCCAATCGGAGAGAGTATACAACTTCCAGAGAATATTCAACATCAGAATGGGTAAGGGTAAGAGGATAAACGACAGGATACCATACAGGGCTATGGGACCTGTTACTGTCGAGGAATATGAATCAAGACAGGAAAGGTATGACGGTCAGCTTAAGGAGCTGCTCGGATATAATCCTACAGGAAAGGACACCGAAGAAAAGCTTAAGGTAATGAGGAAATACAGGGAAGACCAGTACGAAAAGCTTACAGACGCCGTCTACAAGAGAAGAGGCTGGACAATAGACGGGGTACCGACTCTTGAGAAGCTAAAAGAGCTTGGAATGGATCTTCCTGAAGTAGTTGAAGTTGTGAAGAAACATATCTAAAGTGCAGGGTGGTGCAGTATGATACACGTAAACGGCAAGGAATTTCAATGGGAGGAAGGCATGACCGTTGCTGAAATGCTCAGGCGGAAGACTTACACCTATCACAAGATAGTTGTAAAAATCAATGATGTGGTGATACCCAACGAGGAATTCGAAACTACAGTAATACATGATGGTGATGATGTAAAAGCAATTCATCTTCTGGCAGGCGGATAAAAACCACAAAAAGGGACAGAGGGGACAATGTACCTTTCCCCTCTGTCCCTTTCTTTATATATTTTCCAGTATTATATCTTCATATTTCAGCAGTCCAAGCTGGCTCAGCCTGATTCCCGCTATATTATTTCTATAGGCAATGCCCGTCTGGGGATGATATAAAAATATCCATGGCGCTTCATCAACTATTGTCTGCTGAATCTTCCTGTACATTTCCGTTCGCTTTTCCGGGTTGATGATTTCTTTCGCTTTGTTCATTTCCATGGTGACTTCTTCATTCTTGTAGCTTGAGTAGTTCGTCTTGCTATCAGAGCTGAAAAGCGGCTGCAGGAAATTATCCGGGTCCCCTGTATCACCTATCCAGCGGCTCACATAGATATCACACCGGCGGATGCATTCCGGATTCAGGTACTCTGATGCTTTCACCCTGACAAACTCGCATTCTATCCCCATTTCTTTAAGATCCTTTATAATATATTCTGTCAGAGGATTATATATTGAAGTATCATTTTCTTCTCTTGCCAATACCTTCAGCTTTTGCACGGCTTTCCCCGTTATGATCCTTTGCAGTATCTCCCTGGCCTGTTTTGGATCATATTTGTAGCCTGCGTCATTCGTATTGTCTATCATACTTGGGGGAAAAGGCCCCTTTGCTTCTATCGCAAGACCTCCTAAAAGCTCATCAATGATGATCTTTTTATTGACCGCCATATTCAGTGCTTTCCTGACCTCCTTGTTCTGAACATAGGGAGAGCTTGAAAAAAGATTGAAGCCGACATAGTAGGTACCTATTATACTCCTGGTTTTTACTATTATATCCTGTTTATCCTTTATTGTGTTGATGATATTTTTCTTATCGGCTATTATGAAGTCGTAGCTTCCGTTTATTAAATCTTCCGCTACGTTTATATCCTTATATTTTACTGTAATCTTCTTAACGTAGGACTCTCCATTATAAAAGTCCCTAAAGGCTTCAAGAGTGATTCCGGAAGGCTGTATATCCGTGAGCCTGTAAGGGCCGCAGCCGGAAATCACACCCTTTCCGATATCTTCCTGGGGCAGGATGGAAGCGCAGAACTGACCCAGATTCAGCAGGAAACCCGAGTGAGGAGCAGCCAGCCTCAAGGATATGCGGTACTTGTCACGCACTTTCATACCCCTGACAGCTTTCTCCTTTCCGGAATTGTACTCCTCCGCTCCGTCCAGACACATAAGCGCCCAGCTGTTCGGAGAGTTGAGTCCGGGGCTCAATAGCCTTTCAAAGGAATACCTTACATCCTCTGCAGTAATCTCCCTGCCGTTATGGAATTTCGCTCCCTTTCTAAGCAGGAATACCCAGGTCAGACCATCCTCCTCCAGGTACCAGGTCTTGGCAATGCCTGGACTGACATGTCCCGAAGCACTTATTGTCAGAAGCCCGCTGTTCACATTGGACATAATATGGCTTCCGACATACTCGAAGGACATCTGAGGGTCGTAGGTCTGCAAGGGACTGGGAAGGCATGTTGTAACAGTCGTGTCAAATGTATCCGAACCTGCCATTCCATCAACCAATTTGACTGTAGAGTTTTTCAGATCTGAGGCGGTATTCTGCAGAGACTCCAGGGAAGTCTTTGTAAACTGTGTATATAAAACTGCCTGCTCAACGGTTGTGATCAACTTTTCAAAGGTTCTGCTCATCTCGTGGGTGGAATTCACCACAACCTCAAGATTAGCTGTCTGTTTTGTTATTGCTGTGTTTATCTCATCTGATACGCTGCTGTTGTTATCGACCGCCTTTATGATAGTATTGAACACCTCCATGGTATTCTTTGATATATCAGTGCCTTCCTTAACTTTATCTATGGTCTTATCCATTGAATCCAGCGCTTTTACGACGCTTTCATTTATTTCATTTATTGTAGTGTTGATATACTTTATTGAATCAACACTTCTCTGTGCTAATTTCTTGACTTCCTGCGCAACAACAGCAAAGCCCCTTCCTGCTTCCCCCGCTCTTGCAGCTTCAATGGATGCATTTAATGAAAGCAGGTTGGTATTATCGGCAATATCTTTGATCACATCCAGCATCTCATTGATATGGGCAGCCTTTTTACTCAGCATATTGATAACATCCTTTGATTCCAGCACAGATGCTTCGATGACATTCATGGCTTCTATGGAATCGTCAACTGCACTGCTTCCCTTTCTTGCAACGCTCATTGTCTGTTCCGATATCTGTCTTGCATTTTCAGTATTGGCAAAGACCTCTTCCGCAAGAGCGGAATAGCTGCTGATCTCGTCAACTACCTTCTGTACCGAGTTCATCTGGACCTCCACATATTTTGATATGTTTCCGGTAACATCTATCAGGCTGTCGACTACAAGACCGGCCTCTCCTACCTTATTGTCTATCCGGTCTGCTATATGACGCTGGTTATTTTTGCGCAGAGCTATTCTATCATCGCTTGTTTTTACATGTGCCAGGCTGTCTTTTATTGCTGGAGCAGCTGCTTCATATTGTGCTTTGTTTTTTATCTTTTGCTTTAATTTAAACATTTACTGGCCCCCCTAAAAATACTGGTTCATAATTTATTCGACAATAATTTCCATATACCTTCTATATGCTCATATTTTTATATTATCCTCTATATCCGAAGAAAAGCCCGGAAACTTTATGTTTCCAGGCTTTTAATGAGATCCGGTCATATTTTTCTTATGCTTTTATATTTTCTTTCTTTGATTTGTTTCCAAAGAACAGGTTTATTGTAGTTACAATCAGTATTATTGCAAGTATGAAGAGGATTGCAGCTATAGCTCCAATTATAATATTGCCGCTTATGAAGTTATTTCTGCACACCAGCACAAGAGCTGTGAGTGTAACTGCAAACATAAATACCATCGGTATTACGGTCATTATGTTCTTCTTGCCGGACTTGGCCAGCCATGCTGAAACAGCAAGGAGCGAAAGACCTGCAAGCAATTGATTTGCAGAACCGAATATAGGCCATATCTTCTGGTACCCATAAGAAAGCAGCAGTGCTGACAGACCTACAGTTATTGCAGTTGCCGCATACATATTGTTCAGCGGTGATTTTGTCCCATCTGCTTTGGTAGTCATTTCCTGGAACATATAGCGGCCTAGCCTTGTTGCTGTGTCCAGACTTGTAAGCGCAAATGCGGAAAAAGCAAGTATTACAAACACCGTTCCAACAGGAACAGGGATCCCGAAATTGCTCATGAAATCCGCAACACCACCTGCAAATATCTGAGCCGGAGTTCCTTTTGCCCCTACTATATAGCTTGCGGATATAAGTGCTATTATAGCCAGGACACCTTCAATAAGCATTGCGCCATAACCTATAAGCTTTGTATCCTTTTCATTATTAAGCTGCTTCGAGCTTGTGCCGGAACCAACCAGGGAGTGGAAGCCGGATATAGCTCCACAGGCTACTGTAACAAATAACATGGGGAAAAGATACTGGGCTTTTATACCCTCCCCAATGGTGAAACCGACTGATGCGGGTATTGCCATTGCAGGTCTTACGATCAAGATACCTATAATCGCTCCGGCAAGCATTGAATACAGCAGGAAGGAGCATAGGTAATCCCTGGGCTGCAGCAGGAACCATACAGGTAATGTGGATGCCGCAAAAATATACACAATAAGAATTGCATCCCAGGCGAGTTTTGAAAGCTTGAATACTGGAAACTGGTAGCCTATCCATACACAGAAGAACAATAGTGCCACACCTGCAACCGTTGATACAGTGAGATTTGTGCCCTTCCTGTAAACAAAGTAGCCAAAGGCCATTGCCAGGAAAATAAAAAGTATTGATGCCGTGCCCGCTCTTGCACCGGATAGCACCTCAGGCTTTGCCGGATCATAAGCGAAAGTCCCTGCACAAATGTCCGTAAACGCTGCAACAACTAATATCAGTGTTAGATAGGCAAAGATATTGAACAGCTTCTTACCATTCTCACCGATGTTTATTCTGATTATTTCCCCTATGGATTTTCCATTGTGTCTGACTGATGCAAAAAGTGAGCCCCAGTCATGGACACCTCCAACGAGTATGCTTCCTATTATAATCCAGAGATACACCGGCAGCCATCCGAATATTGCGGCAGCTATAGGCCCCGTTATGGGACCAGCACCTGCTATGGATGAAAAATGATGGCCTAAAAGTACTTTGGCATTTGCGGGACAATAGTCGATATCGTCCCTCATTGTATGGGCAGGAGTCTTTCTTTCGGGGTCTATACCCCACTGCTTTGCCAGGTAACTGCCGTAGGTTACATAGGCAACTAGAAACAGTACAATGCCTAACAATAATAAAGTCAATGAGTTCATTTGATAACCCCCTTTTTTTATTTAAGGTGTAATATGATACACCTTTTGTACCCTTTTACCTGCCTTGTTGGTTATAGTCTCATTGCTATTCAGGTCAATACATATAAGTCTTACATCACACCACCCTTTTAAATAAAAGGAATATACCCTGCTGCAGCTGTATTTTCTTACTGCCTTTTTTGCATTGTCATCTATGGTATTCCCAATGATCACTCCTGTTACATATGTGCTCATATGATCTTTTCCCGGCTGAATGTATTCCGTTACAATTTTCTTCAAAAACCGTCCGTAAGAAGCTATCTCCTCTTCTGTGACCGTATCAAGCTTCTTTACATAGCAGTATTCATAGTTTTCACACCTGTCGATTACATCCTTCCTTGTTATAAAGGTTCTTCCCGCAATGTTACAAAACTCTGCATGAATATCTATTGTCTCTCCAAACAGCACAACATTCTTTTCAATATTGAAATGTCTTTCATATATCCTTTGCAGGTTGTCCAGATACTCATCCTGTGTCATGTTTTTCCCTCCGTCTTTCGTCCGGTAGCGCTTTATAGATATTTATGAATCCTGCCCGAGGTAAATATACTTCGAATGGGTGAATAGTGTAATAGATGATATGAATATAATGGATTTGAAATACATTTGTTACATTTTATAGTTATTATTACATATAATTCCGATAAAATCATTATAGCACACGCTTAATAAACCATTAATAATTGTTAAATATATAACATCTACGGACTTGTAAACTTTTTGTATTAGATATAAAATTCTATTATATGACATTTAGTATTTTTTGGTTATGAGTAGGGGGTTTATATGAGTACTTTTGTTTATCTGAGGGACTTTTTTAAACAAAATAAATGGAAATATATCCTGGGTGTTACCGTACTTGTCCTGGTTGACGCCCTGCATCTCATCACTCCCAAAATCATCGGACGGATGACCGATGATTTTGGGAGTGGAACACTTTCAATGCGGAATATTTTTTTCTACATAGGATTGATCCTCGCTGTGGCAGTTCTTACAGCTGCTTTCCGGTTCATCTGGAGAATGCTGGTGATGGGTGCTTCAAGAAACCTTGAATATTGGCTGAGGAATAAGCTTTTCTCACATTTGGAGCTTATGGCGCCCAACTTTTTTAACAACCACAAGACAGGTGACCTTATGGCCCATGCAACCAACGACATAAATGCCGTAAGAATGGCCTTCGGCCATGGAATTGTTATGATGACCGATGCTGTCTTTCTTACCTCTGCAACTATAATAATTATGGTTACAACCATAGATCTCCGGCTGACAGTGGCAGCACTGCTGCCTTTACCTGTTATTGCCGCTCTTATGATCTTCTTCGGAAAAATGGTTCAAAACAGATTCAAAAATGTACAGGAAGCTTTCTCTGAGCTTACTGACAGAGTGCAGGAAAATATATCCGGCATTCGTGTCGTAAAGTCCTTTGTGCAGGAGGTCAGTGAAATAAAAAAGTTTTCTGGTTTTAATGCCAACTATGTGAAAAGGAATATAGCGCTAATAAAGGTCTGGGGGCTTATGTTCCCTTCAGTAGCTTTCATCGGATCCCTAAGCTTCCTTCTGGCACTTTACTATGGCGGCTCGCTGGTCATTGATGACAGGCTGTCCCTCGGACAGTTCGTATCCTTTATCGCATACCTTGGACTGCTGACCTGGCCTATGATGGCTCTCGGCTGGGTTATAAACGTACTTCAGAGAGGTGCTGCCTCAATGAAAAGGATCAATGAGTTACTGGATACTGCTCCTGAGATATTCGACGGGGAAAACGTAGCGGATATTCATGATTATAGTCCTTCCCTTGAATTCCGGAACCTTAACTTCACATATCCCGGTGCAGCTTCTCCGGCCCTGTCAGATATCAATCTCAGCATAAAGGAAGGCAAGACCCTTGCCATAGTCGGCAAGACAGGCAGCGGTAAGACCACCCTTGTCAACCTGATCATGAGGCTCTATAACATAAACAGGGGGGAGCTTCTTGTAGACGGTGTAGATGTTAATGATATGCCGCTTAAAGAGCTCCGCAAAAATATCGGATATGTCCCACAGGATAATTTCCTTTTCTCAGTCTCAATAAAGGATAATATTGCTTTATCCGATACTTCCATGAGTATGGAGAGGGTTTTTGGAGCAGCAAGAATAGCACAAGTCTATGATAATATAATGGATTTCCCCGAAAAGTTCGATACCATATTGGGGGAAAGAGGTGTAACCTTGTCCGGAGGGCAGAAGCAAAGAGTGTCTATTGCAAGGGCTGTAGCAAAGGATCCGAAAATAATAATACTCGATGATTCCTTATCTGCAGTGGATACAAGAACTGAAGAGCTTATCCTTACAGGCCTGAAACAGGTTATGGAAAACAAGACTGCTATTGTAATAGCACACAGGATATCCACTATCAAGGATGCCGATGAAATAATTGTGCTTGATGAAGGAAGAATTGTTGAACAGGGCACCCATGAAGAACTGGTCGGTATGAAGGGGCTCTATAACAGTATATATGAGAAGCAGCTGCTCGAAGAAAAAATCGAGCAGGAATCATAAAGGTAGAGGTGCAAAAATGAATAAAAATTTCAAAGAAGAAGAAGCCCTGGGAAAAGCTTTTGACATAAAACTAATGAAACGGCTGCTGAAATATACGAAGCCTTACTTGGGGCTGCTGGTACTATGTATCCTGCTTCTGACACTAATTACTGCTGCCGATCTTGCAAGGCCTTATCTGATAAAGATGGCAATAGACGATCACATTTCTGCTTATGATGCACCAATGGCCGTATTTGACAGTGAGCCCGGGTATCCGGGAGTAAGGTATAAGGATAAATACTATGTAAGGGAAAGCCTGCTTGCTGATGACCATAAAGCGGCTGAAAGGCAGCAGATAGTTAAGATCGAAGAGAATAATTACATTATAGCAGGAGTCATTGACAATCCCCAGCCATCAGAGCTGACTGTTAAGAAGGAAGGTGAAGGATATGTGATCTCCTCCTCTTCAGGCGCCTTTTACGGACAGCTGCTGTCAAGTGAGGAATACCAGGCCTTCCGGGATCAGGATAAAACAGGTATAAAGAAAATATCCTTAGTATTTCTGCTCACTATCTTCGGCAGCTTTATCCTTAATTATGTACAGGTCTATATACTGAACTACACCGGACAAAAAATAATATATAATATGCGACAGGAGCTTTTTGCACATCTTCAGAAGCTGTCCCTCTCCTTTTTCGACAGAAATCCGGTAGGGAGACTGGTGACCAGGGTAACAAATGACATGGAGAACCTTAATGAAATGTACACTGCCGTACTTGTAAACCTCTTCAAGGATGTGCTCATGCTGTGTGGTATAATCATAATAATGCTCAGGATGAATGCCCGGCTGGCACTTGTAAGCTTCACAATCCTGCCTTTGATAGTAACCTCTGCTGCAATATTCAGATACCATGCAAGGAATGCTTACCGGCAGACAAGGGTCAAGCTAGCAAAAATAAATGCCGGTCTAAGTGAAAATATATCCGGGATGCGCATTATACAGATTTTCAACAGGGAACAGCATAAGTATAAGGAATTTGAGGATATAAACAGGGAGCACCTGCAGGCAGGTATGCGGGAGCTATTTGTGTTTGCTGTGTTCAGGCCTTCCATGGATCTCATATACTCTCTGGCATTATCCCTTCTGTTCTGGTATGGCGGCGCAAGGATGATTTCAGGAGAGCTCCCCTTCGGAGTACTGTTCGCATTCGTAAACTATATTGAACAGTTTTTCCAGCCGATCAATGACCTGACCGAAAAGTTCAATATCCTTCAGGCTGCAATGGCATCCTCAGAAAGGATCTTTCTTCTGCTTGACGAGAAGGAAACACTGGAAAATCCCGCTGTGCCTGTTACACTCGGGAGGATAATGGGTGATATTGAATTCAAGAATGTATGGTTCGCTTATGAAGGAGAAAACTGGGTACTCAGGGATGTGAGCTTCAAAATTCACGCAGGGGAGACGGCAGCCTTTGTGGGGGCGACCGGGGCGGGGAAGACTTCGATAATCAGTCTTATCAGCAGGTTATATGACATACAGAAGGGTGAAATACTTATTGATGGAAAGAACATCAAGGAAATAGACAAGTATGAACTGAGATCACAGATAGGAACTGTACTTCAGGATGTCTTTCTCTTCTCGGGAGATATCAAATCAAACATAAGGCTCAATGAGAAGGATATCGACGATGCTACCATCAGGCAGACCTCAAGCTTTGTCAACGCTGATAAGTTCATAGAGAAGCTGCCTGATGGCTACAATGAGGAGGTTAAGGAAAGGGGTGCCACCTTTTCCGCCGGTCAGAGACAGCTCCTGGCCTTTGCAAGGGCTCTGGCCTTTGACCCTTCGGTACTGGTGCTGGATGAAGCAACCTCCAATATAGATACTGAGACTGAGATGCTGATTCAGGATGCAATAAAAAGGGTTATTAAAAACAGGACTACAATAGTTATAGCCCACAGGCTTTCAACCATACAGCATGCAAACAATATTATAGTGCTGCATAAGGGGAAGGTGAGAGAGATGGGCACTCACCAGGAGCTTCTTGATAAAAAAGGCATGTATTATGATCTGTACCTGCTGCAATATAAAGAATAATAGACAAGAGCCGTCACTTAAGTGACGGCTCTTGTTTGCCTTTTATTCTAACCCTGTACTATCATACCTTCTCTGAGTTCTTCCGCTGTTTCGTTGTCCGCCAGCAGTTCCACAAGCTTCAAAGCGAAATATATTGCGGTTCCAGGACCTCTTGAGGTTATGAAATTCCCTTCCTGTGAGACTATATCTTCGTCTAATACTGCCCCTTTAAGTGTTTCTTCAAACCCCGGATAGCAGACTGCTTTCTTCTTATCCAGGAGTCCCAGTCTGCCCAGGATGCTTGGCGCCGCACATATAGCTGCTATAGGCTTGTTCCTTTCGGCAAAGCCAAGGATGACCTCTGTAAGGCCTTTATGCTCTCCAAGATATCTGGTTCCGGGCATTCCGCCGGGGAGTACTATCATATCGGCACCAAAGCTATCTGTGTTTTCAAAGACCTCATCTGCAGAAACCGTAATACCATGGGCTCCTTTTACTTCTTTTTTACCGGTTATGGATATCATCCTTGCGTCAATTTCTGCTCTTCTCAATACGTCAACAACTGTAATAGCCTCAATCTCCTCAAAACCCTCCGCAAGATAAATATATACCTTCTTCATGCCAATTCTCCTTTCAAAATGTTATACGGAACGCATGCAGTGCGTTCCTGTACGGGCGATTCATGAATCGCCCCTACCCTCGAAACCCCGTACCCCGAATCCGAATTTATATTTTTTCCGTTATTACAAAGTGCAGCTTCGCAACATTTGACAGCTTTTCCTTACCGTGCATCTGTACAAATTCTCTTGCTGCATCCACCACAATTGAAGATCCTCCTTTTGGGAATTCCATACCATATTCCCCGGAGAGCTTATCCATCGCCTTCACATATTCATTTCTTGCAAGTATACTGGCAGCCGCCACAACCACATTTTCCTCAGCCCTGTGCCTTTGGGTCAGATTTATCGTTCTCCCCCTGGAAAGCAATGCGTTACTGATCAGCTCCGGGCTTCCAAACTGGTCTACCAGCACATCCTTGCAGTCCACCACTTCCAGCATATTCTCAATTACTCTTC
>DASPLL010000031.1:0-149721 GCA_035627615.1 Clostridia bacterium | reverse complement strand
CACATCCGTCACCAATTGAGGTACTTCAAAATCAAGAGCCGATCCCCCGACCAATACCACAAACTCTATATCCCGGATATTGCCGGTGGGACACACCATGCTCAACGCTCTAAGGGCGTTTGTTACAAACACCTTGCTCTTTGCTTCTCTGCGGACCTGTTTGATCCTTTCCACCGATTGCTGTCCGGGTACCGGAAGCAGCTTCCCTTCCTTCAGAATGACAACCCGGGCAAAAACACCGGCATCCAGCGATTTCTCAAAAAATTCCACCGTACCGTCTTCATGGCGGATATGAAACAGGCTCTCAACCTTAGCCAGCGGATATTTTTTTATATCCTCAGCCAGTGCCATATCCTCCAGGCCCAGCTCGGAGTTGATCAGAAGAGTGACCATATTGCCTGCTCCCGCTAAATGCACCGAAGTGATCTCATTCTGTTTATTGATAATGGATGCATCGGTGGAACCGGCTCCCATATCCAATATGGCCAGGGGCTTATTGGTTCCGGGTGTTGTCAGTGCGCCCCTGATGGCCATATCAGCCTCGACACCGCCCACTTCAGCCGGAACGGCTATTTCTTTCTGCAGTTCATCGGCAATCATCTGCATCTGCAGCCTGTCCGCCTTTACCATTGCAGCGATACCTACCGCATTCTCCATTGAGAACTCCTCTGCCAGTCCGCCCTTGACCTTTTGGGGTACAAAGGTATCCACCGCCAGCAGATCCTGGATCTTAATGCTGCCGGGGTGCCGATTCGTCAGCTCCGACATGACCTGCCTGACTCTTTCCAGCATACCGCCGGCATTGGTACCGGCTTCTCCCCTTATATCAAAAATTGGAACACAGGAGCCAAGTGCTTTCATGATCTTTTCAGCTCCATCATCAACGTCTACCATCGCCTGTTTCTTCCCGCCGATGATCTGAATCTTACCTGCCGGTATCCTTCTCTCCCGGACATCTCCTTCAGGTGTCTTAATAACCACGGCGGAACGGTTTCCGATAAGCGCCCTGGCAATTGGAACTATGAGCTTTGTTTCTTCTCCGTTCAGCTCAAATACAGTTGCGATCCCATAAGGATTGGAGAGCACCTCCACAACGCCGCCGGCCGGTGCCACCTCAATGGCCGCCTTCATGCCCACCGGAACCTTTTCCAGAAGACTGACCTCATCCACAATCGGAATGGAGCGGGCCAACCGGTTATTGATCAGTACACCGTCATCCCTTTGCACAACGGCGCCCTGGACCTTTATGCCTTTATCCACTGCCTTGTTGATCCTTTCAGCAGCAGCCTCAAAGCCTGCCTGCTTTCCGATCAGTACAATAACAGGCTCTCCCGGGGCTGAATTCATCAGGTCGGCAATGTTTACCGTCCTGCCTGTCCCCAAACCGATTCCTCCCGGAGTGGAGGGATTATGTCCGATCATGGTGGATTCGGTAATAATAGTTTCTGTAATGGTTTCCATTGCAACATCACCAATTACCGGAGCCGCTTCATTGATCCGGACCAGATCCAGCTCCTCCAGCCGGAGGCCCGCTCTGTCGAGAGCCTGTTTCAGGGAGGCAAATACACCATGGATGTTTTGCCTCGTTCCCTTTATTCCCGTCGTATCGACAATCCCACTGGCAAGGAAATCCGCCGCCCCTGTCCCCAATACACGGGCTATTGCCACTTCTGTTGTGGCATTCCCAATATCTACACCGGCAACCTTTTTCATCATTTACCTCCCGGCTTCGTCTGCATGCATTATTCCTGTCTCAGCCTGTTCCTTGATTCGTATACATCTGCCGCTTCCCGCACAAATGCGCTGTTGATTTTGGCATTATATTTGTTTTTAAGCTCCTCGGCTATTGCGAGCAGTTCATTCTTTGTCGATCTGTAGGGTCTCAACGCATTGTAAATTTCCAGGATCCTTTCATCCGGAACGGCTATTAGCTCAGCAGCTCTCCTAAGGTTTCTAGCAAAAGCCGGTCGTCCGACGGATTCCGCTATTTGTGCCTGCAGTTCAAGGGTTTCGGGAGCAATTCGGACATCCTGGGCCTTTATGTCGCCATTCAGTACTGCTTTCAGTGTGATATCCTTCAGGGATTTTCCCGTGGGCGTCTTGAGGAGCTCAGGCCTTTTACTTGCCAATGGATAATCCTTTTTGGCATCGACTGTCTTCCCATGCTTGTCCGCCGTATATTCAGGCTCCGGGGCTGCAGTATTTCCGCCCATTGCCGCCATGACTTCCTTTACGATCTGTTCAATTAACTGTTGATTCATACCATTCACCTCCGATTAATAGAACTTTACTTCTAATTCAATAGGCTTTGCACCGGGCTCGACATGTTCTGTCTCCTTAATATGCAGCAGCGCAGCCTTTGCCTGGTATTTCGGCCTGGCCATCTGATCGTTTCTGGTGGGAACCGGGTTTGGTGACTCCCCTTTAGCATATTTGGCCGCATTTTTCCCGATGGCCCTGAAGGTGTCCTGATCCAGCAGCGGCGCCTGTGGAAACAGCTCCAGATTGTTCAGCGGCAGCAAATCCTTCTGGTGAATAACAGTAGTTCCTTTTGATTGAATACCGATGCCAATCCCCGAACCACTCATTTTGGCCGCATCATGTGCCATAAAGGCAACGTCGGAGGTCCTCAGCGCCCTGACGATCCTGGCTTTAAGCCCCTCTTCCTCAATTCCTGCAATGACCTCTCTCAATACATCGCAGTGGGGAATGCCGATAATGGTTTTGTGCTGGAATTTATTAAAAGCCGGCCCAAGGGCAACGACAACCTCGTCCTTCCTGATACCCGGCAATGCAGCATTTTTCTCAACCAGCTCCATTCCTTTTTTTGTATCGCTTGCCTGCGGCTCGACCTTTGCATCCTCCAAATTGAAATCTTTTAATACTTCCTCAATGACTTCGCGGATTAATTTTTCGCTAACGACCATTTTGCTTACACCCCTTTCCTGTTTCCTCTCTACGCTATATCTTCAGGTCTCATTGCATTAGGTATATTCTTGATTTCATTCCATCTAGCCTCACTCAGGCGGTATCCGGTACCCGGCCCCATATAATCGTTGCAGTTATTGACGGCGCTTATTACATTGAAGTCCTTGTCAATAATAGCGGAAGTATGCAGATAATCTCCTGATACTCTCTGCTTAAGCATGTTCAGTATATTTTCCGCTACGTCATCAAAGCCATGCTTGCTCAACGCTTTCACGATGTCCAGGCCGGTCACGCCCCGTTTCATCATTTCTTCAGCAGCTTTCAGATCCTCCACAACGTTCCTGTCCGGCATATCCTTACTGCCATGGGCATAGGTAGCCGCTTCCACTTCTTCATCGGTAATGGCAGGCAGCCCCAGCTCCTGAAATAATACCTGCAGCACTCTGGCTGCCTTGTTTCTGACTGCTACTATCTCCTCTTCGGATACCGGCCTCAAGCCGCCGTCCACCATAAGGTCCCTCTGGAGCACATTATAATCGTCATAGTCATCCGCATCGAAATTTGAGCCGGCAAACATATTGTCATAATTCGGAGTAGCGCTGTAGCCTGAGAATATGAAATCAGTTCCCGGAAGCATCTGCATCAAGGTCCTTGCCGTTCTTCTTATATCCGAATGGGAGAAGGTCTGGTCATTGCCTGAAGCCACCTCCATATCCAGCATGGTTGTGATCAGGTTTTCCGCCAATACTGCCCTGATCCCGGACGGTACGCCGCCGGGCACACCTATGCAGCTTATGGAGCCGTTCTGAAGCCCTTGAACCCCTGCACCCTTTGTAATGAATATGCAGCGTGCTTCCAGGTAAAGCATGGACTTGCCTTCCGCGTAACCCATCTGGACCTCGGAACCGGTGCCGGATGTAAAACGCATCTTCAGGCCTCTGGAAGCATAAGCGGAGGCCAGGAAGGATTTTGACCAGGGCGTATCGTCTCCATCGATAAATACAGGCTCAGTACCGTATACGGATACGGTTTCGGCATAACAGGTAAGGCCCCTCATGCCCAGCAGCAGCTCTGTTGCCTCTTCAACAGCGCACTGTGTCAATATGCCTCCTCGTCCTACCTGGGAGCCTACCAGCAGAGATAATGCATTAAAAGGTGCATAACGCACGATACCAACTGTCGTCTCATGCTCATCAAAGCCGCGGACTGCCGCTTCTGCAGAATCTGCCGCTATCTGAACGGGATGGTCCTTTACATTGGTCACATGGCATTGATTGGACGGGATCTTCCTCGCCCTCATCTTCTGAAGCGCCATCATCATTTCCACAACATTCATATTTCCAACAACCTCGACTATTTTTGCGGGAGTCATGGCTGTTGATAATTCAACGATCCTTTCTCTCGGAACGTGTATATCCACCAGCATTTTGGCCAGTTCAACAGAATCCATTGCCATAACTTCATTGGCCTTTTCCAGGTTTATTGCATAGTCGGCAACAAACCTATCGATCATATCAAAGTCAGCCCTCTTTTTCCCATCCAGTTCAATGATCCTGCCGTTTTCTATCCTTACACTGGGCTTCGGATCATTGGGACAGTTCATGGCAATCAAACCCACTGCCGGCCACTCCGCCACAAAGCCGTCCAGGTTAACCGGACGCTGGGCCAATACCTGAAAACGTTTTGATTTCATATGCTTTCCCTCCTTCTATCCTGGCTGTTATATATAAGGCACCGTAACGGGCTTCGCTTCACCTGCCAGTGTTCCCAGCAGCTTGATGCCGGCCTCTCTGGCAGCGATTAGTGACTGTCTGACAGCACCGGAATCACCGCTTATGAATAAAATAACTTCGTTGGAATGGCTTGTCCCTGCTGAAGGCGAAGCATAACCGACAACCTCAACATTGGCTGCCTTGACTGCCGTATCTGCAATGAGCACCCCAATAGCTGCCGGAGCTCCCACGATGAGTCCGAATGCTTTCCCCATGGGTGCATTAAAGGCCTTCTGGCATGCATAGCTGGCTCTGGCCGTATATTGGAATTCCAGATGCCCCGCATCATTGGCATATACATCACCAAAGGTACGGTTCAATTCCTTCAGTGTCACCTCGACAGCCCTTTTTGCATCCGATACGTCTTCTGCTCCGAACAGGATCAAATTTCCGTGTCCTGCGCCGCCCTTGGTATCTCTTGCCAATTCGATGGAAATGATTTCGGTATTGGTCGCTTTCACTGCCTCATCCGCCGCCATGATCTGCGGGCCGGCTCCGGTACGGCCTCCTATGATACCGATGGAACGGTATTTTTTATCCAGCTTCATAACCTCGTGTAAATTGGGATCTACATTGGCAATAACAAGACCGATGGTATCGCCGATAGCCGTCCCCACAAACTCCGTCAGCCCGCACAGCTTTTGCGGTGCTTTACATTCTTCAGCCTTCGGCTGATCCACCTTCTTCATGACTTCCTCCATGATCTTTTCAATGAGCTGTTCTTTCATTTTTTGCACCTCCATCAAATTTGCCGATTACTTGCTCGGCAGTATTTTTTCTACATCTGCATGGGGTCTCGGAATGACATGAATGGATATGACTTCTCCAACCTTCTCTGCAGCAGCAGCCCCTGCATCCGTTGCAGCCTTCACTGCGCCCACATCACCTCTGACCATTACGGTAACAAGCCCCGAACCGATTTTCTCATACCCGATCAATGTTACATTTGCCGCTTTTACCATTGCATCCGCTGCCTCAATGGAAGCGACGAGCCCTTTTGTTTCAACCATTCCCAATGCCTCTTTGGTCATTTTTCAAAAGCCCCCTTTTTCATTTCTATAAAAAGCCAGTCAGGCTTTCTACCTATCTCAGCATTTTCTGCATCCCATTGCAGTATCTTGTCGTATATTAATATGAAATTCAACGGCTTCAGCAATTCGCCTTGATAGGAAATTGTCCTTTTGATCTAAAGAATTGTTCTTGTGTATACAAGGACAGTGCACCTTTTTATAAAAACAGGACAAAAATTTATCTTTTGAATGTAAAGATAAATTTTTGTCCTGTCAGTAAAAATAATTAACCAATATAAAAAAGGCTTCCATTGAAGCATTTTAACAACCAAGGAAGCCTTTTTGAAACTCGTTGACGGAAAGTGGCACACTAAAGAAATTTATACTCTCCTACTCGTTATAAAAAATAAGATGTCCGGCCGTTGCTCAGCTCCGGCCGGACATCCTGTTTTTTATATTCATATATACCATTTTGCGTTCGGAATGTGCCCATTCCTTTTTTTCTGCAGGTGATCCTCCTTCTCCGCCCTCTCCCTGTACTCGGAGGGCGTCATCCCTGTAACCTTCTTAAAAACCCTGCTGAAATAGTTAGGTTCCTCATAGGAGAGCAGCATTGCAATATTGATAACCGGTAGGCCTGTACTTTCAAGCAATTCCTTTGCTCTATCCATCTTTCTCCTTACTACATAATCAATAAAATTGATATGCATCTCTTTTTTAAAGAGCCTGCTTAGATAGTGAGGACTTAAATGTAC
The DNA here is from genome assembly GCA_035627615.1 of Clostridia bacterium. Taxonomy (GTDB): domain Bacteria; phylum Bacillota; class Clostridia; order Lutisporales; family Lutisporaceae; genus BRH-c25. The sequence goes on along the minus strand of DASPLL010000031.1, from coordinate 143,256 downwards.
ATGATCAGCCGCTTCTTCAAGGGTGATCCCTTTTTCAAACTTTTTCTCTATATAATTCAAAACCGTTTGTATGGTGTTTCGTTCATCTGCTGTTTTCCTCTGAATGATCTCACTGAAAACCTGGTCCAGCACCATGAAAAGCTTTTCGCTTACATTGTATGGGGTAACAGCTTCAACCATGCCATCTCCGCCCCTTTGCTGCGGAAGCCGGTTCAGTCCCTTTATTTCACTGACCTCCAGCATTCTTTTTACGATCAGTTGAGCATTCTGCTTCAACAGCTCCAAATCCTTCCCATAGGTCTCGATAAGCTGCTTTACGACAGACTTCAGCTCTTCCTTGGCATCCCGGTAATCCTCCATATGAATCTGGTGGATCAGCTCGCCTGTTTCAAGTTTTCTAGTACTTCTACCGGTGTTAAAACGATTTTGATGCTTCCGGACGGCTTCCACAATATCTGCCGGCCGGGCAGGTTTCAATATGTAATCATCCGCTCCCGCCTTAAGTGCCTTTTGGGCATAGCCGAAATTATCATATGCCGTCAGTATGATCACGACTTTTTCCTTATCCCTGTTCTTGATTATCTCCGTTGCTTCAAGCCCGTCCATACCAGGCATTTTTATATCCATGAAAATCAGGTCGGGATCGTGGGCTTCACAAAGTTCGACCGCTCTTATTCCGTTTGAGGCTTCTCCTACCACAGTCATGTCCTTCATTTCTTCATGAAAGATTATTTTCAAAGCTGCTCGCTCCAGATATTCATCATCAGCCAAAAGCACCTTACACATGACTAACTCTCCTTGACTTCATTTTTTTGGGTATCCGGATGATCACTGTCGTACCTTCATTTGGTGTGCTCCTTATTTTAAGCTTGTACTCCGGTCCAAAATAGTAGACAAGCCTTTTGTTTGCATTATTGATACCTATCCCTGTAGATTGGCTCATAGCGCCGACATCACTGTCATCCTCAAAAAGCATCTGCAGCTTATTCTCCGGAATCCCTACGCCGTCATCCGCAATTTCAATCACAGCGTCCTCTTCTATAGAATATCCGGTTATTTTCACGCTTCCGGGTTCTGCTTTGGGCTCCAGGCCATGATTGATCGCATTTTCTACAAAGGTTTGCAAAATCATTGACGGTACCTTGACCTTCTTTATGTCTTCCTGTACATCCAATCTGAACTGGAGACGGTCCCCGAACCTTACAGACTGGATTTTAAGGTAACGCTCAATGTGTGCCAATTCCTCTTCCAGGCTTACCATTTGATTGATATTTTTCAATATGTAGCGCAGTGTTTCAGCCAAGGCATAGGCCATCTCCTGGGTCTTGGGCGCCTTCTCGATCAGCGCCAGCCTGCTCAGCGTATTCAACACATTAAACAGAAAATGCGGGTTGACCTGGGATTGAAGAGCTTTGATTTCCGTATCCTTAAGAGTTCTTTCCAATTCTGCCCTGACCCTTATCTCCTCCATCAGCTTCAGGTTTTTCTGGTTCAGTTCCTCCTGCATCAGCTGCATCATGTCCTTCTCCACAATATAGTTCGATACAAGGAACATCAATTCTGCAGCGGCTTTAACCATATCATAGGAAGTAACCAGTATCTCTTCAAAGGCTTCCATAACCTCTTCCCGGTCCCTCCAACCGGGCACTTCCTTTACAATATGATCCAGACGGTTCATTTCATTCTCTTCGACCCTCACCTGTCCGGACATGATGGAACCCAGGTATTGATCCTTCACGATAATGGGTATTGCAAAGTCTACCAGTCCGGTATGGCACTTATAAATATACGGCCTTCCTCTTCTCGCAGCTTCCAGGCCGCCGTGGGCATCCGACCTGTAGCAGGCTTCCAGGCACCTGGAATCCCGCCTGCACAGCATGCAGAACTTAGTAAATTTACTATACCTCGTAACCGGTTTTCCTCTAAAATCTACTGTTACAGCTGCTAGTCCAGTTGCTTCTGCAAATCTGTCCTGTATATCCTGCAAGATTTCTACATCAATCAGATCCCTCAGATTCATCATTCCCACGCTTCCACCCCCAAGAGATTCTTTGACCGTATAGCTGCCTCCACTTTAAGAATTCAATGGTAATAATTCTATTCTTATCCTAAAAATACCTGCCGGGTTTCGGCTTGTCAATATAATTTTCATAATTGTTCAAAAAAACAGAAAATTCGACATGCAGTTGAAATTATGTGAAAATGTTCCTCAGATCATAGGACGAGGGGCTTTGGAAGACTCTCAGACCGAATTCCGGAATTGCCTCTATGATATGGTCAAATATATCAGCTTGTGTTCTTTCGTAATCGGCCATACGGTACCATCGGTAAAAGCATATATTTCTACCGGCAGACCATTTTCCGCCGGCTGAAGCTGCCCAGGCTGGTGACTTTTTTGAAAGTTTCAAAAAAAAAGTGAAATGAATATCAATAAGTGCTAAAATAATACTGGATAAGGAAAAAATCACAGCATATCTCAAGTAAGATGACTCGAAAATTAAAAATACTTTTTAGTAAAGGAGTTTTAATAATGAGTAAACCAATTCTCTCCGCTCACTTTGAATCAAGGACACCATCAGCTGTCCGGTTAGCACAAATGAAATATGAGGAACGTAAGGTGAAACCTCAAGCCGTCATCAATGTAGGGATAGGTAATGTTTCACTGCCCACCAATCCGGCCATGCAAAAAAGAATGTTTTCACTTGGTGCACCTGAAAGTCCGTTTGCCAAGGGTGTCATAAGGTATTCAACGACTGCCGGTATTCCAGAGTGTCAGGATGCATTTAAAAATATCCTTAAGTGTGAGGGTTTTGACACTAGCAATCTATTCGTCCAGATAACAGACGGCGGATCTGCTGCTATGGAATTGCTGCTGATTGGTGTCTGCGGTCCTGCAGGTACAGGAGACAAACCTCTTATGGTAATCGATCCGGCCTATACAAATTATATTTCCTTCGCAGAAAGAATCGGACGTAAAATAGTTACAGTAACGCGTAGTTTAAATGAGACCGGTAAGTTCAGTCTTCCTGAACTGAATAAAATAGAAGAGGCCATTCAGATTCATAATCCCGGTGCGCTTCTTGTCATACCTTACGACAATCCGACAGGTCAGTTCTATGATTTTGAGACACTTAAAGCACTGGCTAAGCTATGCGTGAAATATAACCTGTGGATGGTCAGCGATGAAGCTTACCGTGAGCTCTTCTACGAAGAGGGCGGAAAGCTTGTAAGTATCTGGGGAGTTACCGATGCAGAAGTACCTGGTATCGAAGGCAGAAGAATCAGTATCGAGACTGCTTCAAAGGTATGGAATGCCTGCGGCTTAAGAATCGGTGCTTTAATTACTGACAGTGCTGAATTCAACAACCGTTCTGTAGCTGAATATACCGCAAACCTTTGTGCCAATGTAATAGGCCAGCACATATTCGGTGCTCTGGCCCATGAAACCAAGGAACAAATTGCTGAATGGTGCAAGAGTATCAGAGAGTATTACAAAGAACAGATATTTAAGGTATATAAGGGTCTGAAGGAACAGGAGCCTGGTCTGATCGTATCCAGCCCTGACGCATCCATATACTCGGTAATTGACGTTAGGAACGTTGTAAAACCAGGATTTGATGCAATCAACTTCGTTTTGTACTGCGCCCAGGAAGGCTCTGTTAACATCGACGGAGTTGAAACAACACTTCTGGTAGCACCGATGAAGGGCTTCTATAATGTTAATGCAGGCGAACAAAATCCGGGAAGCACACAATTCCGAATTTCATTCGTTGAAACTCCGGAAAAAATGGCAAAGGTTCCGGAATTGTTTGTTAAGCTTTTGAGACAGTTTGAAGCACAAAGATAAAATCATAACCGCCGGCAAATGCCGGCGGTTTGCTTTTTCCTTTGCCCTGCTCCTATCAGCTGACCTATGCTAATGACCTGATAAGATGTACTTAAGTAATCATAGTGAGAGTTTATTATGCAATACATATCATTATCCAAAACCCAGTTGACCTGCTCTTCCACTTTATCAAGCCATGCTTTGTCAATGACGAAAGTACTGTCATTCATATGAGGTGTCCACGAAACCGTCAGCCGGACGGCATCATAACCTGCATTCTTTAAAGCATCAACCATTTCCTTCGTTGGAAGCTTGTTCATTCCTTCATTTGTCAAATAATGCATTGACTTATCGGGTCTGCCGGGTTCGATAAGATCAACAATTGTAATATCTGCCTCAAATATCCCTCCCACAAGCTTCGTCAAATCAGGCAGACCGCTGTTCGCGTTATCCCCTACACTGTTCCCACAGTTATATATCCCGTTTGACGGATTTTTTTCAGCGTACATGGTCATGGTATGAGTACCGTTGAGATAATCGAGTTTGTATACCGTGTTTCCCACTGTGATTTTGGCATCGCTTACTTTGATTGTCATCTTTCCGTCAATACTCCCGGCATAGTAGGTTTGTATAACTGCACAATTCAATTTTAGCGAAGGAACGCAATTATCCAAGCTTTTCAAAGGGATCACCCAGTGAATGGAATCTCCTTTAAGCATACTAACTCCTCAGTCGGAATAAAAATAATCCTTTCCCGGTTCCCATAGAGTAAATGCTATATTTACCTCCGATGAACGGTTGTAATAATCATTGTATCCCATTTTGTTGTCAAAATCGATATAATCCAAAGAAGAGGCAAAATTACTGCCTATTTTGATTTTTGAAACCAGTTCCTTGGCAGAAATGTCATTCATGACAGTATTATTCGTTACCTTGCAGGTCAAGGACATATCGCTTGTCTTTGCTGTAATATATGTCACACCTGCTTTATGCCTTCCTGTTACGATACCGTTTTTATCTACCGTTGCTATATAAGGATCTGAGGATGCCCAAGCAATACTACCACTATAATTTTTTACGGATAGTATCAACTCTTCATCCGAGTGGATTTCTGCTATTGAAGTCACAAGCTCCGGTGCTTTTATTTTTTCTGTTTCTGTAGTAATCGGCTCTTGTTCTTCAGCATTTGCAATAATACCATTAAACAGTGATATCATCATAAATATGAATACAAAGATCAGTACAAAATTGGGCATATTCCATCTCAGGACACCATTCAACCTTTTCATCCGGTTTCCTCCTTTAATGTTCTTTGTATTGATTAATCTTTTTCACGATATATAACATACTTTCCTAAAAAAAACATTTCACCCCTCAACACAAGAGGCAAAATGTTATTTTCAATATGGTGGGGGATACGGGGCTCGAACCTGCGACTTCCACCTTGTGACGATGGCACTCTGACCAGCTGAGTTAATCCCCCACATAATGCTTTTTAACATAACAAGTTTCTGATTTTCATGTGTAGAAAAGCATTTCCTTGCTGTTGTGCCTCTATAGGATAAGAACTTCTTCCTGCTATGAGGCTCATATATATTATAACTCTGCTTGTAAACATTATCCATTATTTTTTTTGGTTTTCACCGTAAAATCTTATTCAAACTTCATAACCTTTACTCCGGCAGTAAAAACAGCATACCCATCGCCAGAAGCACAAGGGTAGGGATTATCGCCGCTTCGAAGCCCATGCCTTTAGCCGCTATGCTTTCCATTCCCTGCACCGCCCGTTTCTGTGGGGTAAGCTCAAGCATCCGGGATGGTTCTTTTTGCTTTTTATCTGAATAGTGTATAGGAATTCCAACAGACAGATTTTAAGCATCATTACCGGTTCTTCAGATGTTCTACCTATCAAATATCATATGAGCAAATACATCAATTTGTGGATTGTTCTTTCCTGACACAACGCTCAACCTCCATATTCTCAACACTTCACATGCTTTCAGTATACCATATTGAGCGTTGGAACCGAAGCATTTTATGGGAATGCAAATGGGATTAAGTTACCCTAAATCCTATGATTGAATAATTATTTTTTGTTTGCTATATTTATACTAAAGCATTAGTTTTTCGGAGGTTTCCTTGGCACCATATTCCGAAATTTGAAGCTCCAGAAACCCATATTTTTCGGAGCTTCCCTGACACCATAGAACATGTGAAAAGGAAAATGTATTGCGCTATTTGAATTCAATGTAAAATGTTTAGTGCGAAACATATAGGTGTATTTTTATGAGGAAAGAATTCTTCTTTGTATGTACAGCAGTATTTTTAGTAATCTTTGGAACTTATTTATCAGGTACATTACTTGTTCCATTTATAAAAACACAGGGTGGCACAAGTATATCAATCGGAATAATTTATAGCTGCTTGTATGTGGTTCGGTTGCTATTCGGTACTCCAATAGGGCGCATATCCCAAAAACGAGGGGCGAAAACGATACTTACATATAGCCTTATATTATATCCATTTATCGCATTTGCATATTGGATATCCTGGAATATTCCGTCATTACTTGCAGCAAGGTTGCTTAATGGTATTGCTTCGGCAATGATGTTTCCAATGGCTATGGCTTACATAGGTGAAATCAGCCCCGCTGGACAAGAAGGACGTTTTATGGGCATTTACAATACAATTCTGTTCGTTGCAAGTGCATCCGGTCCTTTCGTCGGTGGACTAATCTATGATAAATACGGGATTAGACATGCTTTCTTAACTTTTCTTATTCTAGCATTATCCTCCCTCATTATTATTTTAGCATTTACTAAAAACGATTTTAGCAAAACTTTCAATAAAGCTACTACATCGGAGATTAGAAATACTGATAAAGGAAACAACTTAAGGGAGCTTTTGAACAATAATAAACTTTTAGCATTAAGCTGTATCAATATAGTAACTGCGATATTAATAGCACTACTCGGTGCATCGTTTACACTGCTTGCATTGTCATATAATCTTAGTATGGGATTAATTGGTCTTCTTATCGCTCTTAACAATATAGTTATTGGTATAACACAAGTTCCTTTAGGACATTTTGTAGACCGGTGTAATAAATTCAAACTTACGGTTGCATCCGGTTTATTAACCTCTATATTGGTTCTATTTCTTCCTTTGGTAAAAAGCATATGGGGGATTGCAGTTCTAATTGCTGTTTTAGGTATATTTACAGCATTAAATCTGGCGACATCTACTGCATTGTCAGCTGTTTTGGGAAAAAAACTCGGTATGTGTAACACTATGGGCTTTTTGAATTCTGCGAATAGTGCCGGTACAATAGTTGGGTATTTAGTATTAGGTTGGATTGCCGATATTTTTGGAATTAACAACACTTTTTATTTTACTGGAATTGTGTTTCTGGTGGGAACTGTATTGTTTTATAAGCTTTGGACAATAAGAAAACCTTAAGTGCCAGGAAAGCTCTGAAACTACTTACCCCTTTCCCGGATTGATACCGATAAGGAGAACAAAATCAATTATACATACTATCTGAAAGACAAAGCTTTTATGATTAAAGAGCACCGCATATAAATATAAAAAAACATTCCACCACTCAACACAAGGGACAAAATGTTACTTTCATTATGGTGGGGGATACGGAGCTCGAACCTGCTACTTCCACCTTGTGACGATGGCACTCTGGCCAGCTGAGTTAATCCCCCACATAATGCTTTTTATACAACAAATTTCTGATTTTGTCCCATTAAATTTCTATTCAAACCTCATCACTTTAACTCCCGCAGCGAAAAACAGCGTACCCATCGCCAGAAGCACAAGGGTCGGAAATACCGCCGCTTCGAAGCCCATGCCCTTGCTTGCTATGCTTTCCATTCCCTGTACCGCCCATTTCTGCGGGGTAAGCTCTGCGAGGAAAAGCAACACCTTGTTATTGACTATCTCCAGCGGCCACATGCAGCCTCCAAGCATCGCGGTACTGGTAAGCACCACCGGAGTGACTGCGGAAAGCTGTGCATGGGTCTTTACCAGCCCGGACATCATCAAGCCCAGGGAAGTCACCGCAAATACAAATGCCGCTGCCACCATGAGCACTCCCGTTATGCTGCTGCCCCAATCCACTCCAAGAAAATACTTGCCTCCCAATATAAGTATCCCTGTCTGAATGGCTCCCGTAAGATATGCCACCACCATGCTGCCTCCCAGTATGGAAGCCCTGGATACGGGTGACACCAGCATCCTCTGCCAGGTTCTGTACTGCTTGTCGCTAAGTATCGTACCTATCCCGAATACCATGGTGTACATTGAGAAAAATACCGAAAAACCGATCATCGAATGCTTCCTGCTGTCATAGCCACTGTATGCTCCTGTCTTAACGATAGCTCCGGTCACTTCCATAGGTTCCTTGTATTTCCACGCATCCATTACACTGCGGTATGCCGATGCCGTTGCTGCCTGCCTGTCGGCTTCAGGCTTCCTGGAAAGTACGAAATCCGATGTGATATCCGCTATCCTCACACCCCCGGCCATCTTCCGTGCTATACCCGACACCAGCTTCTGAAGGGTCAGTATCAATGTATCGTCCTTGACCTTCATTAAGCTCAGGGATACCTTTTTCCCATTTTTTATATCCTCATCAAAGCCCTTCCGTATGACAAGGGCGGTCAGCACATCCCCTTCCTCCACCTCCGGCACCGCATTTTTCATATCTGAATCAGCGAAGCTGAAGCTGTTGTTGCTCTTAAGCTCATTGATGAAGATCTCAGAATAGCTGGTCTTATCCTCATCCACTATAAGTACTGCCGGCCTGAAATCGCCGAAGGAAGCGCCGAATAATGCTGTAAACCCGAAGGTCATGGCAGTCATAAGTACAACTACGATAAAATCATCCCTGAGCCTTAACAGCCTTAATCTTATTATATTTAACATCTGCTGCTTCCCCCTTTCCTCCGAGTATCAGCGCCGAAAGTACCATTAACAAAGCTCCGGTGGCTGTCAATACGCCTATATACCCGATTACATCTTCCATTCCATAACCCATCATAATCTTCAGATAGGCCTTTAGAGCTGTTCCGTTCAGTGACAGGAAGCTGAGCTTTTGAAATACTGACGGCAGAATATCTACCGGGAAGAAGCTTCCTCCCAGGAGCGCCATTGTCTGTATGACACCTGTCTCAAAAATATTTGCCATTTTGTAATTGCCTGCCTTAAAGGTCGCAGCAGCCAGGGCGCTGCCGACTCCAGCTACAGAAAATGCACTAGCCAGGCTTATCAGCATGACCGGCAATGCACCACCCCACTGAACCTTCAGGACATAATGGGAGAAGGTTATCATTATGCTTATCTGGAGCAGTGCAATCAAAAACACTGTGAAGAATTTTCCTGTAAGAATCCCAAGTCCGGGCGTACCGGCTGCTATCATCCTTTGGTAGGTCATGTTCTCCTTTTCCTCCAGGAGCATCCTTCCCCCATGACCGGCAGCAAAAAGTATGAACATCGTCATCATAGCCACAGCGTAATAGTCAGCACTGGAAATATTCTTCCTGCCCTCTAATGCTACATTATCAATATCTACCCTGATGCCCTCCATAGCCCTGCTTATTTCCTCCATTGCCTCCTTCATGCCTTTGAAGCCGTCATCCCCGAGATCATGCTCCATTGCAGCCTCCATAAGCACATTTTTGCCTATTATTACTGAAGACATTGCATCAGAATAAGCTTCCACAATACTCTGTACCACCTGGCCGTTTATACTTCTGTCAGGGTGTGTCAGCACTCTGATATCCACCTTGTTCCTGAAAGGCATTAAGATATTTACCTTCATATCGTATATGAAATTATCAGGGAGAAGCACCACTGCAGAAACCGCTCCGCTGTTCAGCAGTTCAACGGCTTTGCCTTCTTCCTCCACCCTGTATTCTATAATTTTTGCTACTTCTTCACTGCCCAGGAAATCCCCAAGAAATATTTCCTCAGGGTCGACATCTTCACTGTTCTTTCTCAGCTCCTCCACGGTCTCCTTATCCAACTCCCGGGAGAGAATGCCGCTGCTTAAGGTCCTGTCAAACCTCCGGATGTCTTCAGTCTTATCATACTGCTTCACAACAGCTATATTTATCCTGGACATGTCTCCAAAGTCTCCGATCATGAATACTCCTCTCATACCAAAATTCAATATTACCATAAGTACAATGGGCATGAGCAGGATTATCGCCAGAGCCTTTTTATCACTAAGTACGGTCTTAAAGTCCTTCAATATAATTCTTATAATCTTCATACCCATACTCCTCAATCCCTCAAAGCCTTTCCCGTCAGGTGAAGGAAAACTGCTTCAAGATTCGGCTTTTTGACATCGATTGATGATATGCGCTTTCCGTATTCAGTTACTCTGGCAATAATGTCCGCAAGCACCATATCAACGTTTTCACCGGATACTGCTATTTCATCCATTACAAGCTCAACCCCGGCCACTCCATTTATGGACCTGAGCATCTCAAGTACGCCTTTATCCGGCTTATCAAGCTTCAGGCTGATCTGAGTCTGCCCTTTGATAAGCTCCACTAGTTCATCCTTTGTGCCGGAGGCTATTATCCTCCCCTGATCCATAATGCATATGCGGCTGCATAGGTACTCCACCTCTTCCATGTAGTGGCTGGTGTATATTATGGTCATTCCCTGCCTGTTAAGCTCCAGTACCGTATCCAGTATATGGTTCCTTGACTGAGGGTCTATGCCTACCGTCGGTTCATCCATTATCAGCAGCTCCGGCTTGTGCAGTAAGGCCGCCCCTATATTGAGTCTCCTTTTCATGCCACCGGAATACTTCTGCACCTTATCCTTCAAACGGCCGTTAAGGCCTATTATTTCAGCCACTTCCTCCATTCTTATTTTCAGGTCTGCTCCCTTAAGTCCATACATGCTTCCCCAAAAGCCCAGATTTTCATAGCCTGTCAGAGTAGGATAAAGCGCTATATCCTGGGGCACGATCCCCAGCTTCTGTCTTATAGACTTCGGCTCTGCCGATATGTTCCTGTCCTCATACAGTATCTCACCTTTTGCAGGAGGTATTAGAGTGGAAATCATAGAAATAGTAGTGGACTTTCCGGCTCCATTGGGACCAAGCAGACCGAACACTTCCCCTTTCTCCACCTGGAAGCTGATTCCATCCACTGCTTTTGTCTTTCCAAAGCTTTTATGCAGATTATCTACCTTTAACAATGTCATATCAATCACCCTTTAATCCTTATTATCCATCAGGTCTTCGATCATGAAAGGCATGTTCTCATCCATCTGATTCATTTCCAACGTATTATCCTCAGTCAGTACAGGGAATTCAAATTTCTGCTCCTTGTTGATATCCCAGTTCTTTATGTCCAGCTTGTAGCTTACCCCGGTCAGAATGCCCCGCTTTTCATCACTGACCTTCAGTTCCACGTTTTCAATCTTCAGTGACAGTTCAATCATTTTATTGACTATATACCCGTCAATATCCACATAGGCAATATAGCTGAAGTTTTCAACAGTGTAGTTCTTAATATCCTCCTTAAATCCGGCGAGGATCTCTTCAATGTCTTTATCCTTTAGTGGTACACCATCCTTCTTTGCGTATTTTTCAAAATTCTCTCTAAGCTTTTCATCCTTTAACAATATGTCGGCCACATCTGCTGCAAGACTTTTTATCTGCTCATCCTTAAGCTTTATAGTGTACTCTGTGGTCTTTACCTCCCCATCAGGAGTGGTGAGCACTATATCCCTGCCCTTGAAAATATCTTCCTTCTTAAGCAGCCCAAGCCATTTCGCACCGATTTCCTCCTGTGACTCCCCGGAGATCAGCTCCATGTCCTGACCATCCTGCTCTTTCTTCATAGAGGCCTGTAGTTCATCGATCCTCAGGTATTTTCCTATGACAGGCAGCTTCATGAACACTTCATCTCCATTAATGAACAGGTCGAAATCAAAGCCCAATCCTCCAAGACTCAGATAGTTTCTTAAAATTCCCTTCCCTGCCTCATCATCACTGACAGCATCAAAGCTTCCCTCCACATTTCTGAAATAATTCAATTCTCTGATCTGCTCTTCAGTCATCCCTTCAGTGTTGAAATCCATCACTACCGCATATTCTCCCGTTGTCCGGCCCTTTTTTATCTGCTCTGTTTTTTCCACTGCCTTTTTATATTCACCGAGACTATCCGGAATACAGCCTGCAAGCGACACTGCCAGCAGCAATGCAATTACTGCTATTATTATTTTTTTCATCCAAATCCCTCCAAATTTATCTTGCAGTATCATTCTACATATTACCTTGCTGCATTTCCTGTATCTTAAATCACATATTATGCAGTTTACCCCATGACTTTTTGCACAAAAAAGGAAGATTGCAAAGCAATCTTCCAGGTACGGGGTGCGAGGTTCGAGGTACGAGGAAGATCAGGTATTCCTTATGGGTCCAGGTACGTATTATCCGTTCCCCCCGGACCCAGCACCTCGTACCCCGAACCTGGAATGTCACAACATTAAACATCATTCTTTATTGTAAACACCGCCAGCTGCGTTCTGTCGCGGAGGTCGAGCTTTATAAGCACTTTTGTAATATGGTTTTTCACGGTACCTTCGCTTAGATATAATTCATCTGCTATCTCCTTGTTATTCTTTCCTTCAGCGATAAGACGGCATATTTCTGCCTCACGTTCAGTAAGAAGCTCCTTTCTTGGATCCGAATGCTTATCCGGATTACCTTTAGCCAGCTCTGAGAATTTGTCCAGCACCCTGACGGCAACCTCCGAAGGTAAAAGTGCGCCGCCATTATGCACTGTCCGCAGCGCCTTTGCAATCTCTTCCGGTGAGGCATCCTTAAGCAGGTAGCCTGAGGCGCCGTTCTTCAAGGCGTCATATATGTACTCATCGTCATTGAAGGTAGTAAGGACGATTATCCTGACCTCAGGAAAGTCCTTCTTTATCATCCTGGTGGCTTCCACCCCGTTGATATCCGGCATCTTTATATCCATCAGCACCACATCCGGACGGTTCCATTTGCATGCTTCATAAGCCTTCCTGCCGTTATTTGCAGTACCGCATATCTGAATGTCCTCTTCTTTCCCAAGTATCAGCTTGAGACCCTCAACCAGGATATCCTGATCATCAACCAACAGTACTTTTATCATCATTTACCTCCAAATATAACTTGCCGTTTATATAAAAGCCCTCGCAGGTTCCGAACTCGACCTTCCCGCCAAAGGCTTCCACTCTCTCCCTTATACCCTTCAGACCATAGCCTTCCTTCACAGTCCCTGCTCCCGGACCATTATCCTTTACTCTGAAGGTAACGGCAGCTTTTGAATAATCAAGGCTGATAGATATCCTTGATGCCTTTCCGTGCCTTACAGCATTGGTCATTGCTTCCTGTATTATGTGGTAGACAGCTATATTTACCGCCGGCTCCTGAGCTGCAGCCTCACCGTTTATTTCAAGTCCGATTTCCACCCCTGTCCTGGCTGAGAACTCACCAACCAGCTTTTTCAGAGGCTCCGCCGTGGTAAGGACATTACCTGCCCCCCGCAGGGTTTCCACTACCTCCCTGATGCCCGCAAGACTGTCCTTTGCTGTCCTGACGGAATTCGTAAGCAGCTCCTCAGCTTTCGGGACATCCTCCTTGAGAAGATGCTCCGCCATCTGCAGCTGCATTATAAGGGCAGTCATATTGTGCCCCAGGGTATCGTGTATATCCCTTGCTATACGGTTCCTCTCCTCCACTACGCTCAGGCGTTTTACTTCATCGGTATACTGCTTCAGCTGCCTATGGGCATTCAGAAGCTCCTTATACAGCACATCCTTTCTCTCCCTCTCCTCCCTGTTGTGCTGCGCGAAGCCGGCTATTACCAGTATGAGCACATTTATCATCAGGAAGAATGCCAGTTGGGAAACATTTGAAAGGTTGAATTTATAATAGATCAGATACACATATTTTATAAGGGATATTACGACTGTGACCATACCCACCGCGAGTCCTCTTCTGAGACCCAGGGTAAGAGTAGCTTCAAGCAGAATTATCATATAAAAGGAATGAAGGAAGTAATTAATAAGCAATCTGGAATTATGCTCCAGAGTAAATACCAATGCAATGTCAATGATGAAGGACAGGCAATACAAATTGCCCTCACGGCCAAGAAAGCTTCTGCCGACGCCGACTGCAAGATAAAGCCCGAACACGGCAATGAGCACGGATAATCTCTGCTGCTGCGCATTCTCAAAATATACGGCAGCACAGAACAATACGGTGAGGATTATGACTTTCAAAAGATACAGAACTCTTTTTACCTTTCCCATGTCCCTGCCCTTTCATTTTTTGGATTCTCTGAGAACATTATACAATACATGCCGGATAACATCCACAGAGAAAAAAACAAGAGTTCCATACAATCATGAAACTCTTGTCATTCTTACATAAAGAATACCTTTGCAATTAATGCGATATTATCCGTATGATATAACCTGATCAGCGCCGCCACCTTATTCTTGTGTATTATACTGTGGTTATCCCCCGTAATGGTATACGGCAGCAGAATATCATAGTGATCTCCGGTAGATGAAAGGTTGGCTTTTACCTTGCCCGCAATAATGTTTACCAATTCTGCGGCACCATCTGCCAGATCCGCCTGGGTTAAGTTTTCAGCTCTTAACCCCGTCATAGCCGCTATCAGACTCTTGGCAGTGTACATTGACATACTGAGGGAGATCATTATCCTCTTATTCCCTATAAGCATGGTCACACCGGAAATCTGCTCCTTAAAATCCTTGATTGTTTCTGCGGTGGCTTTTTCTTCAATAACCTCCATTCCTGTCATTGTAAATATTATCTCTCTCATCGTATTGGAAAAAAACCAGTTGGAAAAAGCTTCGTCGCTTTCCTCAATATGATGCGATTTATATTGATTCGGATTACTCACTGCTATACCCTCCCGATACACTGCATTATTTTCTTGGTAAGCTCTTCTGATGTAAACGGCTTAAGAAGGTAATTTGAGACTCCTGCCTGTACAGCTTTGATTATATTCCCTTTCTCACCCTCTGTCGTAACCATCATCACGGGAATATTCCTGTACAGGTTGTCCTTTTTAATCAGTTTTAAGAACTCAAGGCCGTTCATACCCGGCATATTCCAATCCAGCAGTATCAGCCTGATATACTCATGCTCCTTCAAAAGTATTGATAACGCTTCATCCCCTGAAGAAGCTTCCAATAGTGAGTAATTCAGTACTTCAACCGAGCTCCTGACAATTTTTCGAATAACAGATGAATCATCAACAGAAAGTATTTTAGCTTTGTAATCCAAGTTACCAACACTCCTTTTTCCTATAATATATACCGTTTTTATACCGCTCCATCGTATAGCACCTGCTGTAATCCTCAAACAATTCTGAGCTTCCGATAAATAACACGCCCCCGGGCTTTAAGGAATCTGTTATCCTGTTCATGACTTCCTTTTTGTATTTCTCGGAAAAATAAATCAATACATACCTGCAAAATATTATGTCAAACTGCCCATAAGGAAAGCATCTGTCTACCAGATTAAACTGCCTGAAGCTAACCCTCCTCTTTATATCCTCATCTAACCTCCATATCCTTCCCTCGTTCCTGAAATATCTGAATTTATAATCATCCTCCAGACCCCGGGAAACTGATATATTGTCAAAATTCCCTGCCTCTGCCATCCGGAGCACATCCTTGGATATATCGGAAGCAAGTATTTCAAAAGCTTCAGAGCTTATGTCCGCAGCACCCATCCTATTCAGGAAGCTATCTATGCACATTGCGGTAGAATATGGTTCCTGTCCGTATGAGCAGGCAGCACTCCAGATTCTTGCCTTCTCCCTTTTCCCGTCTCTGAGTTCCGCAAGAAAAGCAGGCAAAAGTATATCCTCAATAATATACCAAGGTGTCTTATCCCTGAACCAGAAGGTCTCGTTTATAGTAACGGCATCTATAACACTATCAACTAAATAGGGATCCTTCGTAGAGCATAATTTGATATATAGCTCCTCAAAGCTTGAAGCCCCAAATTCCACCAACAGCCTTGCGAGCTTGCTCTCAAGCAGGTATGCCTTTTCTTCACCTAATGCTATACCGCATATCTCTTCGATGAATCTCTGTACCATTGCAAACTCCATTGAAGCCGCCTCTCCATACATAGAAAATATCACCTCCTGCCACGTACGATCTGATACATGCGAAAAGCAATCTCCTTCAATTCGCCGACTTCATCGGACAGACCAGCTTCATATACACATTTGGGCATACCATATACAACACATGAGCTTTCACTCTGGGTAATACAATAGCAGTTACATTCTTCCTTCATTTCCCTGATACCCTGCGTACCGTCATTACCCATTCCTGTAAGTACTACAGCCAATACTCCCTTACCTTTATACTCTTTCGCTACTGAGCTGAAAAGGACGTCTGCGGAAGGCCGTACACCGTTGACATATGGTGTATTCAGCAAGCGTATCTCATTGCCGAAGCCCTTGGAAGAGCTTACGGTCATATGCATTCCTCCGGGGGCAATAATTATCCTTCCGGGTTCTACCCTGTCACCATCACTGCCTTCCTTGACATCCAGGCTGTATTTTTTGCACAGGGTTTGGGCAAGTACTCCTGTAAACTCGGGAGGCATATGCTGTACAATCAATATCGGAACTTTAATATCCGCCGGTAATTGACTGAACACAGTATCCAATGCTGTAGGGCCGCCCGTGGAGGACGCAATGACCACCAGCTCTATGTGCTCCTTTCCACTGGAGCCTCTTGATAGCCTACGCTCTGCAGCTGCGGAACCGTTAACTTCCGCAATTTCTGCCACGGGCTTGCTGTATACCGGGGAATCGTCCACATCTGATGCTACGAATTTTTCCATAATTAAATATCACTCCTTAATTAACCCCTATTGCCTATCACTGCTGCAAAAAAAATATACACAAATACCCTGTCCGTTTTTACTGGTTAACCCGGGTAGTATACTGTTTGCTGATAATCCTGTCGGGACTGATCACTATCAGCAGTTCTTCCTTTAGCTTGACAATACTCTCGATAAATTCGGCTTCAACTACTCCTATATTTGCCGGAGGCAGCTCATACTCCTCCATATCAGCCTCAATGACATCTCCCGGACGATCTATCAGGAAACCGACCTGATCGGGATCCTTCGGACTTTTCAATATGATGCATGCCAGGCCCTCCCGCTCATTAGCCCTGTTTATCCCCAAAAGCCTGGCCAGATCAAAGAGGGTAACCACCTGCCCCCTCATATTGAAGAAACCTATTATATGAGGCTTAGCACCCGGAACAGGGGTATACCTGATGCTTCTGTTTATTTCCTTTGCCAGTTTGAGATTGATACCCAGAAGACATTCTCCAAGATAAAACGTAAGGATCTTTTCCGTCATGCAGTGATCCCCCTTTCCCGTATGATCCTGTCCACCAGCTCAAGCAGGCGGGACCTGTCCAGCTTGTACTCATAGGCATCGAACCCGGCCTCAAGGCCCTCCCTTTTCTGCATGTCCCCGGTCAGTGAAGTCACTGCTATGACAGGTGTCCTGGCTAGTCCGGCATCTGCACGGATCCTTTTCACCAGTTCAAGGCCGTTCATTTCGGGCATATTTATATCGCTCAAAACAATATCGACCTTCTTATCCTGGAGGACCTCCAGCGCTTCCCTTCCATTGGAGGTTACAAGCACATCATAGCCTGCATCCTCAAGATAATTCTTCTCTAATCTCTGAAAGAACGGAGTATCCTCCGCCAGAAGTACGGTAATTTTTCCTGTATGCTTTATGTTGTTTTCCACCTTATATTTCTCAGGGTCGGCCATTTCAAAAACCTCATAAATATTCATCAGCAGCACTATCCTGTTATTTATTACCGTTGAGCCCACAAGTCCTTTTGCAGTTATGCTGTCATCTCCTCTTATATCTATACTTGACTGCAGAGTATCCTGTATGCTTTCTATCAGAATACCCATCGGGTGCTTCACAAGCTTCGGTATTATGATATAAAGCTTGCTTTTCTCACTTTTCTGCCTTGTTATGGGCAGGAAATCCTCCGGCCTGATGATCCTCAGGGATTGGCCCCTGAACTTTATATACTCCTTATCCCCGATCCTTTCAATATCACCGGTACTTATCTCCTCTACCCTGGATACCATGGACATATCGATCGCCATTGTCTCAGGCCCCGAACACTTGAACAGGAGTATATTCTGGTTCTCATACATGTTTAAGAGCTCCTGCTCCAGCTGTCTGCCACCCTTCTCATCCTTCTCCTCCGTATAGTGGAGGTTCGCTTTCTCTATTATTCCGCTTGGGTCCAGTATCATTGCGGTTTTCCCGTCTCCAAGTATGGTCACACCTGAATAGCATATACAGTCCTGAATATATACCGGCAGCGGTTTTACCAGGATCTCCTCACTGCCATGCAGCTTGTCAACGCATAAGCCCAGCCTTCTCGCTCCTATTTTTATTACCAGTATCCTTACGATTTTTTTGAGCCCGCGCTTGCGCCTGTCATAACAAAGTCCTGCTCCGTCTGCTGCGTCAGCCTCTTTTGCGCTGCTGTGCCTTGCATCGAATAAGGTCTTCCTTTTATCCTCTTTTACCTCACCTGTGACCGGATCGATGTATGTTCTTTGCAGACCCAGTATATCAGCCAGATGAACTATAGGTAAAAGTCTTCCCCTCAATCTCAGGACCTCTGCATTATTGATATACTCGATCTTTCTCAGGGCATCGTTTTCTTTTATACGTACTATTTCCTGAAGATTTACCTGCGGCAGTGCGAATTTCTGGTTTGTCACCTCCAGAATTAGAGACGGTATTATGGCAAGAGTGAGCGGCAGTAATAGTCTGAAGGTAGTACCCGCTCCCAGGGTTGTGAATATTTCGATTTTCCCTCCCAGCTTTTCTATGTTGGTTTTTACAACATCCATACCCACGCCTCTGCCTGAGATGTCTGTAATTTTTTCTGCCGTCGAAAAACCCGGCTTGAAAAGGAGCTGTAGTATTTCACGGTCCCCCATGGCTGAAATATCCGCTTTGCTCACAGATCCGTTTTCCATGGCTTTTGTTCTGATTCTTTCAATGTTTATGCCTTTTCCATCATCTATGATATCTATATTTACATAGCCGCCTTCATGATAAGCCTTAAGCTTTACCGTTCCTGCCCTTGGTTTGCCCAGTCCTATCCTCTCCTCCGGGGTCTCCAGCCCATGGTCCACTGCGTTTCTTACAAGATGAGTCAAAGGATCATATAATGCCTCTATAATTGATTTGTCAAGCTCTACCTCTGCTCCTTCAATCTCAAGCATGATATCCTTACCGAGCTTCTTTGATAATTCCCTCGCTATACGGGGGAACTTGCTGAACACTATGGAAACGGGCTGCATCCTTGTCTGCATTATTTTTTCCTGCAATCCGGTGGTTATATGGTCTACATTCTGAAGTATCGGCTCAATACCGGGAATCTGCTTCCTGAAATCCTCAGTAGTGCGCAGTAGCTGATTCCTTGCAAGCACCAGCTCACTTGCCATATTCAACAGGCTATTCAGGAGTGTTACATTAACTCTTATGCTGTCCTCCACCGTGATGCTCTGCCTCTTGTTCAGGGGCAGGCCTCCGGCCGGCTCCATCCGGTCTGTCTCACTTCTGCCTGCTTCTGTATATCCGGAAGCTTCTCCTGGCTCCATATCCTCTGTTGAGACCTCCGCCCCGGCCTCTGCTAAAAGCTCCTGTATATCCTCCCCCTGCTCGCTAAGTATGGGCGGCAGCATGTCCAGCTCCAGAACAGTTGTAAACAATATTTCGACCTGCACATCATCCTCATGAGCCTCAGCTGTGTTATCCGGTCCGCAGTCCTCCACATGGCAGTCTATCACACTGCCGAAGGATCTGATCTCCCTTATCAGCTCAAGAAGATCAATGCCGTCGCCAAGCAGCCACTTCCTTACTCTGTATAACCTGCAGCCCCGCTTCAGCTCACTTATGATCTTCTGTTTCTGTGTACCGCTGTTCCCCAGGCTGCTATAATCAAGGCTTTCAGTTTTATTTCCCGGTGCTGACTGTGCCTTTGACTCACCATGCCTGTCTGTTCCCAATATTTCAGACAACTGGGACATTATGCCGGAAATCTCAAGGCTGTCACTGTTGGTCACATCATCAACCATGGTCCTCAGGATGTCATTGGCTGCAAGTATTATATCAATCATCCCATCGGTGATTTTCAGGCTTCCCGCCCGGACTTCCCCGAATATATTCTCCAGTGAATGGGAAAGTTCCACTATATTCCTGAAGTTGAAAAAGCTTGATGTTCCCTTTATACTGTGTACAGCCCGGAACATATTGTTAATGCTCTCTTCATTAATATCATTGGTATCCATTTGCACAAGCTCAGTCTCCACTGTTTCCAAATGTACCTTTGCTTCCTCAATAAAGCCCTGGATAAATTCCTCATCCTGCATCGTACCATCACCTCTTTTTATTGAAACTCTTTACTGAAAATCAGGCACTCCAGTGTAATTCTATATTGCAGACAGCTTTGATGCAGTATCCGCCAGTTCCTTAATACCTATGGAAGCTGCAGAAACACTTTCGGCGGCATTATTTGAGCTTGTGGCTATATCACTGGTTTTCTCGGTGATCAGGTTCACTTTTTCTGCTGCTGCTACTATTGCGTTGGAAATATTACCTGATACGGAAGATTGTTCTGCTACAGCTGCTGCAATTGTATTTGTTATACTTGTCATTTCATCAATGACCTGCATTATCGTTCCCATTGCATTTACAGCATCAGACATATTCTTTTGCATCACTTCGATCTGTTGGCCTATTTCATCTGTTGATTCAGCAGTCTGCTTTGCAAGCTCCTTTACTTCTCCTGCAACCACAGCAAATCCCTTGCCTGCTTCCCCGGCGCCTGCAGCCTCTATTGCCGCATTCAGTGCCAGCATGTTTGTCTGGTCTGCTATATCGTTAATGACTTTGACAATCTTTCCAATCTGCTTTGACGACATATTAAGAGTCTCAATAATCCTGTTGGTATCCTTGGCCTTTGTTTCCGCATCTACAGTAATATTCTTGGAACGACCGCAGTTCTGGCTTATTTCGTTTAAGGAAATATTGATTTCCTTCATTGCATGCACCACGCTGTTCACAGAGCCGGAGACATCCCTGGCAAAAGCCGATACGTTGTTTGTATTGTGCGCTATACCGTCAACCAATGAGTTTATCTGCTCTATCCCGTCAGAGGTCCTTCCGGAGATTGAAGCAAGCTTCCTGATTATCTCATCTGTCTCCTGTGCTCTTCTAAGCCTTTCATCACTAAGCTTCCTGACCTCCTCCAGCATATTGTTCACTTCTTCATTCTTATCCGTAAGCTCTTTGTTGTTAAGCTCAAGAGCGTTTCTCTCCAGGCTGATCTCATGCCTGTTATAATCCATACAGTTGGATATATCATTAATATTGTTAAAAACCGCCTTAACCATATCCTTGCACGAATTGTACCCACAGGCAGAACAGTTCAGCTCCCTCTCCCGTTTTGTATTCTTATGCATCTTGCAGAAAATCTCATCAAACTGCTGTTCGGTGGGCACCTTAAGCTCCTCAAGCTTGATTCCGGTGTTGTAACGCCTTACAAAATCCTCCAGCTTCAGGGTTTTATCAAAATGCTTATATAGCCAGTCTATTTTTTTTGTCACCAGCTTGCTGCCTTTATCGGCAAGCTTCTGCGTCTTCATGGCATTGAACTTGATATCTATATCATCCACAGCAGCTTCCCTGGTAGTGCCAGTACCGACATTACAGCCTTTCGAACAGTTCAGTATATCTACCAGCAGCGGAACTGCCTTATGGTTTTTGATCCTTTCATTGTATTCGTCAAGATAGCCGAATACACTCTCATGCCCTTCCACCTGCCTTACCCAAGCACCCTTGACTTTGGCCTCCACATTTTCCCTGAGCCCTCCAGGCCTGCTGAACAGGAAGCCGAGGCTGCAGCCTATATCTTCAAAATCCTGCCGGTCATAGTGTGAGAGGTTTATATTATTTTTCTCCAGATACTCCTTCAGTTTTCTGTAGGTTACATTGTACTGTATATAGTTTTGTGTATTTGCATCATTTATTTCATTAGTCTTACCAATGCATGGTGACAGGAATGCGATCTCACTGTTGACCTTTGCATGCTTTTTCAGGTATACCGCCGTGCACATCATGGGGCTGTGAACAGGGGCAAGGCTCTTTATAAGCTCCGGCTTGTACTTCTCAATGTAGTTTACTATCACAGGGCAGGGCTGCGCTATTACTGATGATAAACGCATCTCTTTTATAGCCTTCAGATATGCCCAGGTGGTTATGTCGGCGCCGAAGGATACATCATATATAACGTTGACGCCCTTGGATTTCAAGAATCCGAACAAATTCCGGTAGTCAGCGAAATTAACTCTTACAGAGGGTGCTGCTATAACGGAGATCTTCCTTCCTTTTTCCAGATCCTCAAAGAAACGCCCGGTATCATCCATATAGTCCCTGGCTTCATGCTCGCATACTTCTATACACTTTCCGCACAGTATGCATTTTTCATCATTTATTCTTACTTTGTTTTCTCCGTTTGAATCGTATGAGACATTTGCATCGAGAGTCGGACAATTCCTTATACATTTGTTGCATCCCACGCAGTTCTCTTCCTTGACAAATATGACTTTTTTCATATGTCTTACCCCCTATTTGATATTAATGGATTTTCGAATGTCTTTTCGAAGGGTCATATTCTATACTGTCTCACCAAAGCATCAAACTTTTGTGCAATATCGGAAAGGCTTTTTGCAGAGCTGCCTGTTTTTTGGGAAGCTGCTTCGATTTCACTGGCTGTAGAACTTATTTCCTGCATACTGTTGGATATTTCGTTTGTGCCGTATGATATTTCGCTTGTAACCCTGGTTATTTCCCGTATTCTTCTGAATACTCCTTCAATGTTGCCGGTAATCTCAACGGAACTTATGGAAAACTCCCTTGAGGAATCAGCCAGATCCTTTACACCTAAGGAGGCTTCGCCCAGGTTTTCCGTTACAATTTGTGTATTGGAAGCTATTTCCCCGATATCCTTGGTGATATAATCCGCCTTTTCAGCAGCTTTATGTACTGCATTTGAGATCTCTCCCGTTATCGCCGTCTGTTCCGTAACTGCCGCTGCAATGGTATTTGTAATAGTGGTTATTTCCTTTATCACATCATTTATAGTCGTTACCGCTTTCACAGCCCCTGACATATTGGCCTGCATTGTCTCGATCTGCTCACCTATTTCATCTGTAGCTTCAGCGGTCTGCTTTGCCAGCTCCTTCACTTCATTTGCGACAACAGCAAATCCCTTGCCGGCTTCCCCTGCTCCTGCGGCTTCTATAGCCGCATTCAGAGCCAGCATGTTGGTCTGATCTGCAATGTCATTTATCACATTTACTATCTTCCCGATCTGCTTCGAGGAATTATTAAGCCTTTCAATTATGTTATTGGTGTCCTTTGCATTTTCTTCAGCATCGGAGGTTATATGAATGGATCTCGCACAATTCTTACTGATCTCGTTCAATGAAATATTTATTTCCTTTACTGCTGCTGCAACACTGTTAATAGAGTAGGATACTTCCCTTGTCGAGCTGGAAACGCTGTTTATACTGTCAGAGATCTGTGCTGCTATTCCGGTTACCTGATTGACCGCCGCAGAAGTCTGCTCTGAAACGGCTGCCAGATTCTCCGCCATTTGCGACATTCCTGCCGCCCTGTCTGTAACTGCCTCCACTTTACTGCTTGTATCGGTGAGTGCTGATGCCGTCTCCTCCAGGTTTGAAGCGATTTCTTCCAGTGTGGAATTGATAGTATCCGCCTTGATATTTGTCGCTTCCAGAGTTTCTGTTATTGTGCCGGTTATTTCCGACAGATCGGAAGATGCATCGTTCAACTCGGTAGTAGTGAAACTGATATTTTTCATGGCAGACTGGATATCATCCGCAAACATATTGAAATACCTTTGCATTTCACCTATTTCACCCCTGGATGTATCCTCCATCCTGCTTGTCAGATCATGTTCCTTGATAACCTTCTCCAGAACATCTATAAATGAGATCGAGGGTTTGACATATCTTAAGAAATTCCTGGTACTGGCAAGCAATACTATGATCAGTGCTATACAGGTGTTGGAAATAAGATAGTATATCAATTTCTCCTTATCGATGCCTATAAGTCTCCCTGTGACTAAAGAAATGAGTGCGGCAAGAGGCAGGACAACCAACAGGGTCTTTCTCAGATATCCATATATCGACATGGAATTCGATCTGCCATTGTTTCTAAACAAACATATCTCCCCCTTCAAATGGAATAGTATATATAGATAACCATTTTTGAAAATCAGTGGTTTGAAAAGACCTATTATACGATTATTTTATATGAATATTCTAACTTCTTCAAGCTAATTTGACCTTTTTTCCTTTTTTTTGACCTTTTTCCACATCGGTACATGCTAATGTTCTGTTGAGTCCTTGTGCAGGCAGTTTGTTTAGCTCTTCCGTTTTTGGTATAATGAAATCATTTAGAAAACAGGGGGTATGACTATGCAATGGTATGCTATATTGCCCTTGCTGCTGGCGATATCTACAGTCTGCGGCTTCTACTTTTCAGGCATTGTTATTTACCCGCGCACAAAAAGCCGTGAGACTGTACTGCAAAAGGAATGTGAAAAGGGGAATATGAGTTGGGAGTCCTTCGACAGGCTTTCCAGGGAAGAGGTGCGCATAAGCTCCCGGTATGGCTATGAGCTTCACGGATATTACTTTCCCAATGGCAGTTCAAAGAAAACAGTGATAATCTGCCATGGCATAACCTATACGATTTTTGGCTCGGTAAAATACATGGAAATGTTCATGGAGCGGGGTTATAACGTACTGCTGTATGACCACAGGAACCACGGAAACAGCGGTGGAAGGAACACGACCTACGGATATTATGAAAAATATGACCTCATGGCATGTACTGACTGGGTTTTCGGGAAATGTGGAAGCGACTGCCTGGTAGGAATCCATGGGGAATCCATGGGAGCTGCCATTGCCCTGCAGAATATTGCCATAGACCCCCGGATTGCCTTCTGCATAGCGGATTGCTCCTTCTCCGACCTGATGAGGCTCTTCAGCTACAGGCTCAGGGTGGAATTCAAGCTGCCCCCGTTTCCTGCAATGCAGATTACCGGACTATTTGTAAGGCTGCGTGCAGGGATGCGCTTCTCAGACGTATCTCCAATAAGGGATATAGCCGATGCGGATACTCCCGTACTCTTCGTCCATGGAAAGGAGGACCTGTATATACCTGCCCAGATGAGTATAGATATGTACAACAGCAAGAAGGGGATAAAGAAGCTGTACCTTGCACCCGATGCGAGACATGCTGAAGCAGTGGCAAAGAACAGGGAGGAATACGACAGGCAGGTCGGGGAATTCCTGTATGAAATCGGATGTGAATGAAAGAACCGGTCAAATGAAATACTAGACCGGTTTTATAATTAATGATACTGCGACCAGACAACCCAGCCTGCTTTGGTCTTGGCTACAAACAACTGTCCCTGGGACATGCTTGCGCTTAATTGTGCCATATCCGGGAAATACAATTGTACGATCCAGGTATTCTGATATACCTTTTCAGAGGTGTTCGTCCTGATTATATCCTTCCAGCCGCCTGGAGACCGGGGAGCAAGTACAACAGATTGCAGTTCATATTTTTCAAATTCTTAGTCCTTGTACCGTGCTTTCACAATTTCATCCAGAACTTTTTTCAGGCTTTCCTCATCCTTTGCAGCTGCTTTCAGTACCATCACATCCCCGGGAGGATTGAATCCGTTGTCTATTATCTGGGCTGAAACTTCGTTAAAAGATAAGGATTATTACCTCCCTATAATGCAGCGGAAGCCTTGCAATTGCTTTCACTTTATTCCTCCTCCTCACTTATAAAGACACCGGAGGATATTAAAGTGCTGCACATTTATTAATACTATTTTCTTCCTCTACAAGCAGCACTGCATTGAAGGCCTCTATCGCAACCTCTATCTGCTGCTTGTCAGGCTCCTTTGTAGTAAGCCTCTGAAGCAGCATTCCCGGGATGCATATTATTTCCGCCAGCTTGGAATCTCCTTTGCCTGCGAGTATGAAAAGCTCAAAAGACAGTCCTGCGACAAAAGGTATAAGCATAAGCCTTATAATTATATTCATCCAGATACTGTACCAGCCTATAAAGGAGAAAAACAGTATGCTGACCAAAAGAACAAAAAACATGTATGATGTACCGCACCGCGGATTTTTTGCAGAGTGTTTCATTACGTTATCCACAGTCAGCTCTTCGCCATGCTCATAGCAGTTGATTGTTTTGTGCTCGGCTCCATGGTACTCCCACACACGCTTTATATCCTTCGCTCTGGAAGCGATGGTCAGATAGCCGATAAACAGAGAAATTCGGAGAACTCCTTCAAAGAGATTGTAGTATATTACTCCCATATATGTACTGTTATCCAGCTTCAAAAGCCCTGCCAGTAAATTGGGTAGCAGTATGAACAAGCCTATACTGAAGGCCAATGAAAGGGAAAGAGAAAAATATACAATAACATCCTTCAGCTTTTCTCCAAATAGCTTATCCAGGAACCGGTCTATGCCGGATTCATTCCCTTCCTCCTCCAGATCAAAAAAACTCGCAGAAAACATCATAGCCTTTGTGACCAAAATCATCTGCCAGATAAAACTGAAAACTCCACGTATTATTGGTATTTTGTAAACCTGACCGCTCCTTGTATAGCATCTCTTTTCCAAATGGATGTCGCCTTCAGGTTTTCGGATGGCTATTGCTGCGTTACTGCGGCCAATCATCATCAACCCTTCTATAAGAGCTGAACCTGCAATTATTACCTTTCCCATAAATGCCTCGCTTCCTTGGATTATACTGACAATGCTATTAAAAGAGTTGCAGAAATAATTACAAGCAGTACCTTGCCCTTGCCCGAAAATACTGTATTGCTGTTCCTGCCATAAAGCTTATTGAACATAACTGCCAATTTCTTTGGATCTTCAAAGCTGCCAAGGGTATCTGCAACACTGGAATCAAGACCATGCCCCTTAATTAAAAGCTCGCTGTATTTATCATACAGGTTCTGTTTTATTTCTTCACATATGCTTTCCTTGTAGCTGGCGTCCATGTTGAGCTCCCGGGCCAGAACTTCCACATAACCTTCAAAATCAGTTAGTTTCTTCTCCATAGATAACTCTCCTCATCATATTCATAAGAAACTTCCAGTCTTCTTTTCCCTGTTCTATTGCCTTGAGGCCGCTGCCTGTAATTCTGTAGTATTTCCTGTCGGGCTTCCCCGGCTCCTGTTTGGCCCAATAGCCTTCAACCAGTCCCTGCTTCTCAAGCTTGTGCAGCGCGGGATAAAGACTTCCTTCCTTGAGCTGTATCGCTCCATCGGTTATGCTGTATATTTTCTTTGTAATCTCGTACCCGTACTTATCGCCATCGGTAAGAGAAGACAGGATAATAAGATTCATATTTCCCTTTATGTCATTTTTTAGAGGCAATATAATCCTCCTCCCTTCTATAAAACTATTATATAAACTATATACCTAGTTTGTCAATGTATAAAGCATATATTTGTAAATATATGCTTTATCATGAATACAAAAGGTTTATGAATTTTCCCAAACATCCTCTATGAGCTTGTTTATCTCTGTCTTAATCCTATAGGTCTCGGTATCATCAAGTATGACAATAATATCCAGAACATCCCCCTCGTGGGCTTCTGCGGGAAGAAACACCCTGGGAAGGTTAAGCACCCTGTCGCGGTACTCTATAACCGCATAGTCCCCTTCTAATCTGTCAACAATACACCGCATTACTCTTCCTCCTATTTACTTGAAGGCTTGAAGCCGCCGGCCCGTGCCTCCTGTTCGGTCTTGAACCACTTCTCCGGGACAGTCCTGTCATAGTATGCTCCCCCCGGAAGATGATATATTTTCTCTCCCTTGCTGTTTATGTTTCCCTTTATAACT
This sequence comes from Clostridia bacterium, assembly GCA_035627615.1. Classification (GTDB taxonomy): domain Bacteria; phylum Bacillota; class Clostridia; order Lutisporales; family Lutisporaceae; genus BRH-c25. The sequence continues at coordinate 115,318 of DASPLL010000031.1, read as the reverse complement.
CCGTTTCCGGCAGAATCTGTGTATAGCTTGAGAGCAGTTGAATTTTCCGGACCATATTCAAAGCTTCCCGGATCTACATTGAATTTTATGTTTTCTCCATCACTTTCTGCAATGATTGTCCCTTGCTCATCAGTCCTGTAAACAACAATACCCTTGTCCTTCAGAAGCTCCATTGTCTCCTTGTGGGGATGCCCATAGTCATTTCCTTTGCCCGCCGTTATCACCGCATATTCCGGCTTTACCTCCTCCAGATACTCCGGCGTCGTAGAACTGGAGCTTCCATGGTGTCCCAGCTTCAGCACATCAGCCCTGAGCTTGCTGCCTGCATCGTTTTCCAGAATATCCTTCTCGCTTTCCTCTTCCGCATCTCCCTGAAAAAGAAAGCCGGTCTCTCCGTATGTCAGCTTCAGCACTGCACTATGATCGTTCAGGTTATCGTACTTCGAACTTACCGGGCCTACGAACTCAGCGGTCATTCCAACCAGAGGTAAGCTCACTCCCTTGGCGGCCGTTGCAACCTTTATACCCCTGTCACTGACTGCCCTTAGTACATCCCTGAAGCTTTCGGTGGTATGCACAGCCTTGGGAAGATAAACCTTATCAATGTCAAAGCTCTTGATAACTGCATCCAGGCCTCCTATGTGATCCTCATGGGGATGTGTGCCTATGACTGCCTTAAGCTCACTTATATCTTGATTTCTTATATAATTGACCACCTTTTCGCCGTCGTTATTGTTTCCTGCATCAATAACAATATTCTCACCCTTTGGCCCCTCTATGAGTATGGCATCCGCCTGTCCCACATCAATGAAATGCACCCTGAGTAACTGCCCGCCGACTGCATTTACAACGGCTCCCGCCGCTTCCCGGCTGCTGCAGGCGACAGCTCCCAGGCACAAAACCATAATGAGCAGCAGTGCCAATAGCCTGTAATTCTTCATTTGCTGCAAACCTACTTTCCATAAATTATTCTACTTATATGGTATTTATATTGCTCCTAAAAAATACTAAATCCGTTTCAATATAAGGAGTGCATATATTTCATATTTCTGCATCTTTCGACGTTTTCCTTTGTACCATGCCACTTTATTATAAACAAGTATGCTGCAGCTCTAATAATCAAAAACACAAAATCATCTCAGAGTACTATAAACTCCAAAGGTGTTTTTGTGTTTTTTATATGATTTTATAAATTTTTAAAAAGTTATCCACATATCCACAGGCGTTGAAGAGCAAATTGAAAAGCCTAATCGGAAAAGCATATTATTTTATGTATTGGTGCTCACATACTTCCTTATCAATGAAATTGCATTTATAACGGCATTTCTTTATATCACATGCTTTACAACAGATATTATCCTTGTCAAAACAGCCGGATATAGCACATCTGAGCTGTTTTTTCACTTCAGGTTTACTGGACGTTACGTCCATATCATTATTGAGATAAGACTTCCCGCACATCATAAATAATCTCTCCATGATCCCACAAGCTATTGATATTACAAGACCCTTCTTTGTATCCTTTAACTTATAGAAATCCAAGTTAAGCCACCACCTCTGAAAAATTAAAGACATATAGTCCAGTTCCTATTTTATATTACTGGACTATGCGTCCATTGTCAACATTTTTTACCCCTATTTGTCCACTTTATGCCTCAATTGGACGAATTGTGTTACATTCTATATATATTACAAAAACTCATTGTTTACAAAAGCAGTAAGAACATCTGCTTTTGTATCATCGCTAGTGCCTTTTATATAAAATTTGAGAAAACGATCGGCACATTTGAATTCAATTCAGGGTATTAGATATTAAACATAGAAGAGGTGCATTTTATGGAGTTTGGCGAAAGATTAAAGAACTTAAGGGAAGAAAAGAATCTGACAAGGGATGCCCTGGCAAATAGATTAAATGTATCATATTCAGCCGTATCAAAGTATGAAACCAATGTAAGATTCCCGGACAAAGGAACTTTAATAGATCTAGCTGTTTTTTTTGACGTCTCCCTTGACTATTTGCTTTGCAGAACTGATATCAGGGAGACCGCAGAAAAAATACTTAATGACTCCAAGAAACAATTCCTGGTAAGTTCTCCTCAGAAAAAGTACAGCACAGATGAAGACTTATCCCCTGAAGCTATCGAGGAGATAGAAAAATTCAAAGAATTTGTGCAGCACAAGTACAGTAAGAAATAATGGAGGCTTTATAGATGAAGATATTATCATTGCTTGGGAGCCCAAAGAAGAATGGCAATACTTCCTTACTATTGGATGAATATATCAGAGGAATGCAGAAAGCCCATAAGGAAGCGGAAATTACAAAAGTTTTCCTCCAGGAGAAGGACATCCGCGGGTGTTCCGCCTGTGAGGCTTGCCGCAGCTTCAGTATAGGCCGCTGCACGATAAAGGACGATATGCAGGAGCTTTATCCCCTGTTCCGGCAGGCGGATATGGTAATATATGCAACCCCCATATACTGGTGGAGCGTTTCTGCCCAGCTAAAGGCATTTATGGACAGATGCTACGCCTTAGGCCCTATACAAGACAGCTTTGCAGGTAAAAAAGCAGCCCTCCTTATGACCTACGGCGGAGAACTGCCCAATAATGGCCCTGAGCTTGTAAAGACTGCCTTTGAAGAAATCTGTGAATATAAGGAAATGGAGCTTGTACATGTATATGGAGTATGTACGGATGACTACATGCCGGTGGCAGAAAACACAGAGGCGCTAAAAGCTGTGTATGAGATGGGCTTGAAGCTCTAAACCAATTCGCCCGGAGGATTTCCTGTCCTCAGCGGAAGCTTCTCCTTCCCAAGCAGAACTGCATCGAAGCCCTTGCCTACAGCAATCATTCCCGCCGCTTCCAGGCTTCTCCTTGAAATTACATTGTAATACCAGCAGCCTGCAATGGGCTTCAAATTCTATCAAAAAAATCTCCAGTCCCTTTTACTATTGCTGGTATATCTGCAGCACATGCAGCCCTGAACTTCGCTCTGCCTGCTTCAACCAGCGGCTTTTCCAGTCTCCCGGAGTCAATGAAGTCGCAGCCTTCCTTTTCTATTCTGAAATCCCATTCAGAAATCAATGATACCAGCAGCGGGTCCTGGGTAAGAACATTGACGCGTTTTATCTCCTTTTGATTGATGCAGTATTCAAAGGCTTCCGGTGCGTATCTGAAATATGCCGGCAGCACATGAAAAAACCTCAATGAATCCTGAATGATCCCCGCATAACCGATATCAATTCCATCATGTATGATCCTGTATATTATGCTTTCATAAAGCTTGTCCTCACCATAGGAATCTATAGGGTAGGCAAGGTGAGATTTATGACTTGCAAGTATTAGGCTTATCTCGCTTAAGCCGGATTCAATGAATACAAGTTTATTTTCCACTTGCACCTCTCCAATCATAATATAATTTATCCTTCTTATGTAAAAAAAACCTTCTTGCCATCACGGCAGGAAGGTATCATATCATCTATTTTGCACCCTTAATTACTCTGATCTCTACATCTTGCTTTTCAACTTTGGAGCTGATATCATCAACTTTTGTTTCAAGTACAGCAAGCTTTTCGTAGGTCTGGCCATATCCGTCAAACAAGGCCTTTGAGTTGGCATCAAGCTTATCTTCGATACGCATCACATCTTTGTGCAGTTTCTCCACCTTCACATCCAGGCCTCCTACCTTCGCCTCCAGGCTTCCTACCTTTTCTGTAATATCTATCCCAAATTTCTTAAATTCTATATACATCTTTTCCATTAAATCATACACTTTATCATCCAAGATTTTCACTCTCCTTATGGATTATTATAGCATATGTCAAAAGCAATGGAATATACTTTTTTTACCTTTTTTGATTGATGGATCATTATCTGACACTGTGGAATGCCATCATAGTATTGCAACCACCCTTATCATCACTATAGTTGGTACAGCCATAGAACCTTTCTTCACTACTTTTGCTCTTCTTTACTATCATATACCATCCTTGCAGTTAGGGCATTTAAAGATATCCTTTCTGACAACCTTATCATTTGTCATGAAGTCGCATACCTCCGGGTCATTGGTGCATATATACAGGGATAGCTTCTTTCATGTTAACTATTATGACATTTGAAGTCAAGAAATACAAACACAAACAATATAATATTAACTTAAGTAAACAGTACAAATACAAATACGTTCCTAATATGAAAGGAGATATATTATATGAAAACTACCATTGAATTCTTTACCGAGATCGCTAAAGAGCGCCCTGTAGGCTCTGAAGCAAATCAGAATGTCCTGAACATTATTCAGGCTGAAGCATCTCAGAGGGGATGTGACATTACTTTATTACCCTTTGAATGCAAGTCCTGGAGAAGGGGGAGATCCTTCATAGAAGCAGGAAGCATATCATATGAGATTTACCCAAGCCCGTTTTCAAAATCATATAACGGCTCTGGTGACATAGCAGTAGTTCATACACTTGAAGAATTAATGGCCGCAAATATTAATGAAAAGGTCTTGTTTTTACAAGGAGAAATTGCAAAAAACCAATTGATGCCGAAAGACTTCCCTTTTTATTATCCGGATGAGCATAAGCAAATCATCGACCTGCTGGAAGAAAAGAAACCTAAAGTTATTATTGCTGTTACCGGAAAAAACCCTGCCTGTGGACTTGATCCCTTCCCTATGTTTGAAGATGGCAACTTTTCCATTCCTTCAGCTTACATCAATGAGTCAACAGCAATCGAAATACTGAAGAACAATGGGATCGTGAAGCTATGTATCAGCTCGGAATTCACAAATGTAAATAGCAGTCAGATAATAGCAGTAAAAAAGTCTAAAGAAAAATCGAACGCTAAAATAGTTGTATGTGCACACATGGATACCAAATATGATACTCCCGGTGCAATTGATAATGCTGCCGGTGTAGCTGTGTTATTAGATACAATGGGGAATCTCAAAGACTATGATGTGCCTTATGATATAGAATTCGTCCCTTTTAACAGTGAGGAATATTATGAGGTAAAAGGGGAATTAGAATACTTGAATTATATGGAGAGTTCAGCCGATTCCGTTAAGTTTATGATCAATATTGACGGTCCCTGTCATAAGGAATCGCAGATAGCTGTTTCTTCATATAATTTTGATGAGGAATTGAGCGATAAGCTGATTACGGAAATCAAGAGAAATGAAAATGTTATTATAGGAGCCGAATGGTATTCCGGAGACCACTCAATGTTTGCCTACAGAGGGATTCCATGTATTTCTGTTACATCATCAAATCTGTACGGTTCAGATTTGGAGTTAACACATACTGGAAAAGATACTATAGACCAGATAAGCTATAGTTTAATCAGTGAAACAGCAGCTTTCCTTGCAGGGTTTATCAGGTCTGTTGCTGCTGATTAGTATTCGCAGTATGATTCTAAGTAAAGAAACCCTTGCCCTTTGATGGGCAGCAGGGTTTCTTTACTTAGAATGAAGCAGCCTTGTCGGCTGCAACCAAACAATGAATTAATACAAATTATTAATAACCAAGTTCTTTATTCACAATAATTACGTGAATCCTTTCCTTTACTCCCTGTCTTTTAATCAAAGTGTACTCATTGCAGATTCTTCCCTCCGACTTACAATCCATACAATGTCCTGTTATTGTACATGGATTGCTTTTTTTAATCCGTTTATTGTTAGCTGGAGCTGCTGTTTCTTTGACTCTCAAAACAGCCTGATCTATATCCTTTACCAGTTTGTTAATTCCTACTATAACGATTACTCGATCGGGTCCATATAGCATAGCTGCAACCCTATTGCCGGTTCCATCTACATTATAAAGCTCTCCGGCTTCAGTAACAGCATTGCTGCTTGTCAAATAAACATCAGCGGAAAAGCTTTTTCTAAAAATCTCCTTCATCTCAGCTGGAGTTAAACCTTCTTTATATCTATCCAAAACCTCATAATTACCTTTTCTGATAAAGTCAATTGCACCCACTTCAAAAAGCGTCATAGAGCCGCCGAGACCTACTGTGCTTCCTGCCGGAATAAGCTCACTTACTTTTTTCAGTGCCTCTGCTTCATTTTCTGCCCTGTAAGCCGAAATGTTATTTTTTCCTAAGTTTTCCATAGTTCTTTTTATCCTGGCATCAACGACAAATTCAATATTCTGATCCATTGTTTACCCTCCCTTTTTATGCTATTATACAATCTTCTACTTTTTTATTGATTTTCCTTTATACTTTACTAACATTTAACTAATATTATTTCTTTTTCCCCAATAACCTGGTTCAAGTGGAACTCCGCCTTATTGAAGAAGGTGGAGTCTTGGAATTATAATAAAAAGTCAAAGGCAGTATCAAGTGATATTCTGCCTTGCCTCTTTGCTGTATGCCTTTTTTCTATTCCGGTTTTAATATCACACCGGAACGGCTTCTCCCATCTATCTTGACCTGGAAGGGTTTATCCGACCGTATCAGCTTTACATGTTCCGTCTGATTATGGACAGGAGCTTTATTCAGCCATTCCCAGTCCACATATTCGCCGTTGCCGTATTTGGTGCCGATATGCAGATATCCCATTTTCAAGGATGTCAGGTTATGATGAAAATGGCTTCCCAGGGATGGCTCCACTGCCAGAATGTCCAGATCAGCCTCAACAACCACCTTTGCCTGAGACATCTGCGACCATGCCATGGGTATCCCAAGGCTCGGGTCTGATGTGCCCATCCTCCCAAAGCCTATGATTATGCATTTCCGGCCTTCGTTATACAGCTGCTTGTTCAGTACATCTATCTCTGAAGCTATTTTGTTGGTTTTGGTGATTTCAAAGCTATTCCTGTCAATATAAATAATGTCGTATATGTCTTTGTAGATACCGTTCCCTATAGTATGGCTGCTTTCGCAGATCAAGTCCTTTTCAGCATAATTGTCCAGCTTGACTTCTTCAGACTCTTTTCCGACCACCAGAGGGCGTATCTGAAGCAAATAAAACTCCGCCTTCTTTTTCCTGTTCAATGGAATATTCACAGCAAATTCAATTTCCACATCCGAGCCGAATGCATGCTTGTTCAATTGAAAAAGGTCATTCAATATATCAGCCAGAGGAATAAGGTTGTATTTCAATATCGGTGCGAAGCTAATAACCTTTGGCCCGCTTCCCATAGGGGTATCGTTTATTACATCGTCCTCCCGCGAATAAGTACTTGCTATATACTGGAGAACACCGTCCGCCTCAGCCCGCTTCAGGTCAAACTCCTTATATGTGCAATTATCATCTGTTGTAAGCTGCTCCGAAGAAAAATTCATGTCAAGTGCATAAAAATCATTCTGGGAGCCTTTTAAAAACTCTGTCGGCGACAGATATGGCGGAGGCATTTTGGGATAAGCCGGTGAAAACCTATATACCTGTCCTCCCTCAACCACTTTTCTGCCAAACCCCAGGGCAAGGCTGACAACACCATCTTCAGGCTTCATGTACGATATCGGATAGAAATTATATGATTGAGCCACGCCTGAAAAAGTAGGATAGAATGTCTCCCCATGACGTTCTCCGATCAGCTGCTGGATAAGTATAGCCATTTTCTCCTCTTCGATACGCAGATCGGCATTTTGTGCGTACTGCTTGGGAGACAGGCTGAACACCGAAGCGTATACCAATCTTATTGCATCAATCAGCTGCTTCAGCCGAACCTTTGGGTCAGGGTGGTTATTGGGTAAAATATAGGTCTTGTATATACCGGCAAAGGGTAATATCTGGGAGTCCTCCAGGATACTTGAGGACCGCACGGCCAGCGGATAATTGGCGTTTTCTATAAGCACGCGCAGATTTTCAGTTATCTTTTCGGGAAGCCTTGCAGCCAGGAATCTCTGGGCTATTTCCTCCTCGTCCCTGGAATTGACAGCCATTTCCTGGAGATTATTGCTTTCCATATACTCCTCAAAGGTTCCGCTGCAAATTACAAAGGAACGGGGTGTTTTAATCTTGATATCGGTATATTTGCTTTGGATATCCGAGTCAGAAAGCAGGGTATTGAAAAATGCTATTCCCCTTCCCTTACCTCCGAGAGAACCGCTTCCCAGCCTGTTGAACGAGCTTTCTATATCCATTTTTGAGAGACCGAAATCCAGTATGACTCCCTTCTGGTATCGGCTGTAAAACCTTTCAAGACAGGCAAGGAGCACCTCTCTTAATTCCGAAGCATTTTCAAAATCAGAGCTGTTGATCCTTCTTAGCTCATCTGCTATTCCAAACTCCGTCCTGGCTCTGAACCATCTTGAAAAGTGATTGTTATTCGCATGATAAAGCAGGCTCTCCTCCGGGAGGCTGCGGATTATCCTCTCAAAGTCGGATACGTCCGAGGCCTTTGATAGCACTGTTCCATCGGGATATTTGAATACAAAATCGCCAAAACCGAAGTTATTAAGTATGAAAGCCCTGAGCTCAAGCAGCAGATTAGGTGACGTCTTGCTCAGAAAGGCAGTGTTCAGCTCCTCAGCCCTTGCAGCGTTTGAAGCCTCTCCCGACTGCAGCAGGACAGGAAGGTCGGTTATCTCCCCCTTTATCTTGCATGCCAGTTCAAAGCCTGCAGCTTTGTTCCGCTTCCCATCCTTGGGGAAGCCTACGTCGGATATGATGCCGAGTAGATTGTTGCGGTAGCGGTCAATTATGTCCAAAGCTTCTTCATAGGTCTCCGCCAGAAGGATCTTGGGCCTTGCCCGCATCCTTAGCTGACGGTGCAGCTCATTAACGGCATGGGTGATCAGGTACCGGGTCTGCTTCATAACTTCCGTATATATAATGGGAAGAAACTGAGAGTAATACCATGGGGAATCATCTACGACCAGTATGCCCTGGACTCCCAGCTGGCTGTCCTGCTCCACATTGAAGCGGTCCTCCACATACTTTATTATGGCAAGGAATATCTTACTATCCCCCGACCAGTAAAACACCCTGTCTATTACTCTTGTCCTTCTGATCTCTTCAATAATATCATTGCTTATAGTATCATAAGTCAGCATTACCACAGGCTTCCCACGGTAAGTCTGCTTAATACGTCTTCCAAATTCAAGAGGATCCATATCACTGATATGGGGCATGGTAATTATCAGATCGTACATCCTTTTTTTTAGCGCCGAAAAGGCCTCTTCCGCAGATGAAACCCTCCTAATCCTTGGAACAAACTGAAGGTTTAGATCCAGAAACTCACTGAATATCTGCTCGGACAATCTTCCGTCCTCTTCCAGGACAAAAGCATCGTAAGGTGTTGACACGAGTAATATCTCCCTGACGCGGAACTTCATTAGCTCGTGATATCTCGAAAACTGTGGGCTGTGCTCTTTGGTAGTGTTCATAGCGCCCTTGCCTCCTGCTCATACAATGGTTTTCTTAATAATAATATAAATACTATGACTTTACAAGCATTAGCTTAACCGGATTACAGAAACATATTAATAAGGACCGATAGAGCTTCTATCGGTCCTCAGCACTTCTTTATCCAACACTTTATGCCTACAGTTTCAAAATCCCCGTAGAGCTTAGGAATACCAGGATTATTATGACCGGGACTATATACCTGATCAGGAAAGCCCAGACATTCTTCAGTCCGAAGGCTATCTTGCCGTTGTTTGTAGCTTCCTTAACTGCTTCATCTATGCCAAACCTTCTTGCCACAAATATACACATCATAAAGGCGCCGAAAGGCATCATCATATATGAGGCTAAAAAGTCTGCTGCACTTAAAAAGTCAAGGCCGCCGATCTTGAACCAGGAGAAGACTCCCTGCCCCAGGGATGACGGGACTCCCACCAGGAATATGATGATCCCCGCCCAGATCGCAGATTTCAGCCTATCCCTTTTATAATGGTCCACAAGGAAGGATACATTGACCTCAAGCATTGAAATTGAGGAGGTTAGGGCGGCAAAAAGCATCAATACAAAGAACATGAGTCCGAAAAGCGTACCTAACGGCATCTGTGTGAAAACATGGGGCATGGTAATAAACAGCAGTGGAGGTCCTGCAGCAGGGTCAAGGCCGAAAGCAAAAACCGAAGGGATTACTATCATTCCTGCCAGGAATGCAGCCATAAAGTCCATTGCAGGTACCACTGCAGACATTTTAGGTATGTTTTCATCCTCGGACAGGTAGCTTGCATAGGTCATGGTACAGCCTGCACCGATATTCAGGCTGAAAAATATCTGCCCCATTGCCATCAGGAATGTGACACCCGTAAGCTTTGAAAAATCAGGGGTCAGATAGTATGCAATACCCTTTGCGGCTCCCGGCAGTGTGACTACTCTGACAACCAGGACCAGGAACAGTATGAAAAGGGCAGGCATTAATACTTTGCTGGCTCTTTCGATTCCGCCGGATATTCCCCTGACTACTATGAAAATGGTAACCCCCATGAAAATGGCATGCCATAAAAGGGGCGTGAGGGGATTGGTTATAAAGCCTACGAAGTAGCCCGGTATATCTCCCTTTATCCCACCGGTGATATACTTGAACATGTAATTGGTTATCCAGCCTCCGACTACACTATAATATGAAAGCACTATGAAGTTAACGGATACAGCAACAAAGCCTACAAACTTCCACCACTTGCTTCCATTGGAGAGTTTGGCATAGGTGCCTACAGGATTGAGTTTTCCCCTTCTCCCCAGGATGATTTCGGTAACAAGAATGGGGATTCCCAGTATAAGCATCATAATGATATAAGCGAATAAAAACGTTCCTCCACCGAATTTGGAAGCCAGGTACGGGAATTTCCATACATTTCCCAGACCAACTGCCGCACCTGCTGCAGCCATGACAAAACCTATGGCTGATGCCCATTGGCCTCTTTGATTGTTGGTTTTTGAGCCCTCCATAATAATCCTCCCTTCAAATAATACTAAACCTTCCAGCCATGACAGCAGAAAGGTTTTTCAGCTACACCACCCGGATACAGAAGGCCGGACATGAAGCGACACAATACCCGCATTGTACACATTTTGACTGATCTATCCGTGACTTGCCGGTAGCATCGAAGTTAGCAGCATCACTATGACAGGTCTCTATGCATTTACCGCAGCTTGTGCACATCCCCTGCAATACTATGACCTTCTTCCTATTTTTGATTTTTATGATGTCCTCCAGATCTTCTTCTTCATTAAAATACCTGATATTGTATAAAACCTCTTCCCTGCTCACCATTCCAACAGCTATAGAATGGCAGTACTCCAGGTTCCTTGCATATTCCATGCTTTCATTATAATTATCAATTAAAGTACCGCCGCCCAATACCTTCATCAGGTATATACCCTTTCCGTTCTGTCCGCACAGAGATATTGCCTTTTGCATACCCTCTGCCGAGCCGCCGGTAATACCACGTCCGAATTTATTAAACAGTGGGAAGACAATATCTATTTCCTGCTTTATCGCTGCAGCTTCCACTACCTTTACATTATGCGCTGATATACCGACTGCCTTTATTATCCCTTTACCTTTATAGTCCACCAGACATTGCAAAGCTCCTGCTCTTATATCAAAGACATCAGAGCCGGCCCTTGCTGCATGGAGGTGGAATATGTCAATATAATCTACACTCAGAGCTTCCAGAGCCTCATTTATGGCTTTCTCCATTCCCTCATAGGATTCTGCTGCCGATTTTGAAGCTATCACCGGTCTGATCCCTGTGTTCTCCAAAGCCGCCTTAATAGGGGCATAGGTCCTGTACATCTGTGCGGTATCTATAAAATTGATCCCGTTTTTGAGCCCATAAGCAATAATATCAGCCGCCTCTTCAATAGGAAGATCCTTTTGAAGAGGCCCCATAGGCAATGCTCCGAAACATAATTCCGTGACTTCGATGCCGGAGCTTCCCAAGACTTTTCTTTTCAAGGTATCACCTCACAAAATTGCTTCCATATGTATTAATACATTGGTTTTGGTGGACCTGAAGGGGATCGAACCCTCGACCTTACGGATGCGAACCGTACGCTCTCCCAAGCTGAGCTACAGGCCCAAATTGCTACACTATTATTTTTTTACACTGGCTGGGCAGAAAATTGAACACTCCACGCTCCCAGCTGAGCCAATCGCCCTTAAATCCATAATATAAGACTATCACCTGCCAAGTCAACACTATTTTCCCAGCACTCAGATATTTGTGTCCTGAAGGTCCCTTTCACTTATACTACAATGTATAGCGCATCCTATGAATAAAATGAATACAACCCTCATAGTATTAAGTAGCCGCCTAACTTGTTTAGTCTTTATAAATCAATACTCAATAGTACTAAGGGAGGGATTATTCTGAAGCTGCTTAAAGAGTTTGCTTACCAATGCCTGCTTCTTGTGACTGTATTCGGGCTTGTTTTTGTTGCATTTGACCTTAGCGCCACGACTGCTGCAGCCTTTGACAAGGTTGATGAAAATACCGCCGTAAAAGTTTTCTCATCTCTTTCCAGTGTCCTGCAGGATACCAAGGATGGATCCGGTACTGTGTCCGGTTCTGATATCAGCTATCTCAGGAACATATTGCTTCCTTTCATTATTTATCTGCTGTCCTGTGGTGGATTCCTGTTTCTTATATCCGAAAACATCAAGCTCTGGAGGACAGTGAACAGGATCAGGCCTATCAGTAAATTAATGTGGGCCGTATGGATAGTTATACTTGTTCTCATGAGTCTGCTGCCGGTCTATCTTGGCACAAGCCTGATTTTTGAAGGGCTGTGGTATATATACATAGTTATTGCAGTATTATTCTTATTCTACTGGGCTTACTGGGTATCAAAAAACTGACAATAGTACAGACCGGAGTCCATTCAACCAATACTACATTATTAGCATATCAGCTGCAGTAACAATTTACATGAATCATACATATGATAATAAAGTATGGATAATTCTTAGTATAAGGAAAATTTTAGCGGAATTTGATTTAAAAATTAAAAATATTATTCGCTGAGCGCATAATAGCAGGATATTTTCAGAATTTGGCGAATTATTCATCAAATAATACTCCAAAACTGAAGGAGGATGAAATATGAGTTTTCTAAAAAATTTGCAGGAAAAAGCCGTTAATACAGCCAAGGTTGTAGGCAACAAATCACAGGAAATGGTGGAAATAGGCAAACTGAAGCTCCACATTACACAGCTGGAAAGTGAAATAAAGAAGCTTAAGCTTGATATGGGCGAACTGGTTTATGATGCTTTCTCAAAGGATTCTGAGTTCCCGGCTGAAGCAGTAAAAACTCTGAGCGAAGAAATATCTGCCAAATATGCTGAGATTGAAGAGACCAAGGTAAAAATACAGGAAGTCCAGGCATAGAACAACTTATCTATAAAGGCGCCGTTTTCATATTGAAAACGGCGCCTTTTTATATACCTCAAGCCAAGTGTATACAACATTATGTATAAATATCCATTCATTACTTTTTTGCAGATTAAAATTCTTACTAAGGGACACTATATGTCCCCGCGGGTGTATTATTTGTAATGTACTGATACGCCTTATTGTTTTTTGTTTTTCGATATGCTAAAATAACAAGTAATTTCATGCTGTTATAGATATTTAATATGTGGCAATAATGTATATTTATGCTAATATATACACATTTTTATAGCTGATAGGTATAGCACATATATTGCTCTTAACTGATAAAGCACATATATATCTTAAATATTATATATAAAGGAGTCATCACAATGGAAAGCAAGGTCTTTAAGAAAGCAAACCTGCCTCCCGGGCTTGCGGAAATACTGGAGCAGAGCCCTGGCATTACAGTCCCTGAAAGCCGCGAGCACCTTCTCCGGCTTGCACTGGGAAATGAAGACAATATGGTTTATGAAGTAGCCTATGACATTCCGGGCAATGGGAGGATCGTTGAAGCTTCCGTCGTCAGATGCAAAAATGGTGCAGTGGTAAACTATACCGACATGTATATGCGGAGAAGAGATCCCGACTGTATGGTAATTGCAGATGATGAGGACACCGACAAGCCCAGGTACAAGGATCTCTACGGAGAGGAATTTGAGCCTTTAAGAAAGACTACCCTTGATTGGCTAAAAGAACAGGAGCTTATTATTATGCCGTTCATGGCAGGCGGAAAAGAGCTGGGATACCCGGGCATACTTATAGCACCGTCCAATGCAGGCTTCTTTGCTGCTGCTCTTGCCGATATACAGGGCTTCATTCCCAGGAATGAAATACCCAGGGATTTTACACCAAAAGCAGTTATATATCTGGCGCCGCCATTCAGGCATACTCATTTTGAAGGAAAGCAGGTAGTGGTACACAACAGGCTGAAAGAAATGCATGAACTGTTCTCATACAATCTGTACCCGGGTCCGAGCGCTAAAAAAGGCATCTACAGCGTACTGTTGAACTTCGGTGAGTATGAAGGCTGGCTGACAGCCCATGCATCAACAGTAAGGGTCATTACTCCTTATGATAATGTTATCACCATTATGCACGAAGGCGCCAGCGGCGGCGGAAAAAGCGAAATGCTGGAAGAGATCCACAGGGAACCGGACGGACGGATCCTGCTGGCTCAGAATACTACAAATGGCGAAAAATTCTTCCTGGAAATAAGCGACACCTGTGAACTGCAGCCCGCGACCGATGATATGGCATTATGCCACCCGTCACTCCAAAACGGCAGCAAAAGACTTGTGGTCAAGGATGCAGAGCAGGGTTGGTTCTTAAGGATCAATCATATAAATGAATATGGTGTTGACCCGCATTATGAGAAACTGTGCATACATCCGAAGGAACCGCTGATATTTCTTAATATAGATGCTGCACCAGGCTCTACCTGCCTTATATGGGAGCATACAATGGACGAGCCCGGCAAGCCCTGCCCCAATCCAAGGGTAATCATGCCGAGGAAATTTGTCCCGGACGTAGTGGATGACTCTGTGGAAATAGACGTAAGAAGCTTCGGAGTGAGAACTCCTCCATGCACCAGGGAGCATCCGACCTATGGCATAATAGGCCTTATGCACATACTTCCTCCCGGATTGGCCTGGCTGTGGAGACTTGTAGCTCCGAGAGGCCACGGCAATCCAAGCATAATGGAGACCAAGGGGATGAGCAGCGAGGGTGTAGGTTCCTACTGGCCTTTTGCTACGGGTAAACGTGTGGATCAGGCAAATCTGCTGCTTGAGCAGATAATGGATACATTGAACACCCGGTATGTTCTGATACCCAACCAGCATATAGGCGTTTACAAGGTGGGTTTCACCCCTCAATGGATCGCAAGGGAATATCTGGCAAGACGGGGAAGCGCAAAATTCAGACCTGAGCATCTGGTAGAATCCCGGTGTCCGCTTCTGGGCTATTCACTGGAAAACCTGAAGCTTGACGGTAAATATCTGCGTAAGAGCTACCTGCAGCCTAACAATCAGTCTGACCTGGGCAATGACGGTTATGATGCAGGCGCAAAGATATTGACAGACTTCTTCAAGTCAGAGCTGGATCAGTATCTTACACGCCGGCTGAACCCCATAGGCAGAAAGCTTATTGAGTGCTGCATGAATGATGGCAGGATAGAGGATTATCTGGATATCATACCTATAAGGTTATAATAATATTATTTGCAAAATGCCCACGTTGAACTGTGAACAACGTGGGCATTGTTTATTTTACAATCTTTTTCACTGCATTCTTTATCCTGATTTCCATAGATGCATTTTTTGAATCTGTTATTGTCTGAGCTTTATTCCTTATAGTAGAACTATCGAAGGAATAACCTTGGAACTCCTTTAAGTAAGGTTTGAGCAGCCTTAATGCTTCATAATAACCTGCAGACATTCTGCTTCTTGCACCGGCATTGGAAAAGTCCAGCGTTCCATCCAGATGACTCCCCAGATCACTTTGCGGTATTATTTCTATAACCTTAATATCATAAGGGATCACATTCCGGATCGAAGAACTATATTTATCAAGGTGTATGACGAGTAGTTTCTTATATCCTGCATCGACCAGCGGCTTGACTGGGATATTATCCAGCAGGCCTCCGTCCAGATAACTTCTGCCGTTAATATTCTGCCTTCCATACACGACAGGCAGGGCAGCTGACGCAAGCAGGTAGTTCAGCATTGCTCCCCTGTCCTTACTGTTTAAATGAACGTATCTGGCTTTTTTCATATCATCTGCAGCACTTATTATCTCAGTACAGCATACATATAGGCCTACTTTGGAGGTGGAAATCCTTAAAAAATCAATACTTCTCTCAATAAGCCCCTTCAGGCCTATATTATCTGCCAATCTCCCATTATAAAAAAAATTCTTGAATATATCACCTGTAGTATCATCATTTGCTGTGCTCTCCGGATCAAAAATACTTCTGTCCTTCAATAACAGCTCTTCTGAAATATCATTCCAGACCTTCTCGGCCTTTTGAATATCCCCTTGACTGAAGAGAGCCGCATTCAAGGCGCCGACCGACGTACCTGATACAGCTGAGATGTTTTTATCGATACCCAGCTCCCTCATCGCCTTCCATACACCTATCTGGTATGCGCCTTTACCTCCTCCGCCTGCCAGAACCAAACCCCAATTCAAGATTATCACCTGCCGTATCAAAAATTACTATAATATAAAAGACACCTGTCATTGAGCTTCTCGCATACTCTTTCCACAGTCTCCGCATCAGTTCCGCAAATCCCTGAAAGCTCCTCCAGGTTGCAGGCTCCCACTGCATTTTCCAGAATGAGCTTTTCCATACCTGTGAACTTAAGCCCCTCCAGGCAAAGAGCCTCATTCCTGTCATATTCCAGGAGTTCAAAGGTTCTTACGGGATATAAGCTCCTGATTTTTTCCCGTCCGCAGCTCTCACGGCACTTCCTATCCTCCTCTGCTATCTCCAGGAAGTTTTTTATATGGCGGAACGAAAGGAATGTGCTTTTCCATACTGAGTTTATGGTATCTTCCTTGTTTTGTATCTTAAAGCAGCTTAAGACAGTCTGCTTGTCAGCTTTTTTTGCCTGCTTCCTGTACTCTTCAGCAATAACTCTGTCGAATTGCTTCTTAAGCTTGATAATATCATTTCTTGCCAGTGCTTTTGTCCGGACTACCGAATTATGCATCGTGACCACACTCTTTTTATTCTGCTCCTCCAGAGCGTATATGCCAAAGCCTTCAGGATTGCTGCTCATAGGGGTGTCTGGGTATAATGCCAGAAACACCGTCCTGCATTCCAGCATTCCAACTCCGTGTCTTATCAGTTCTTTTGCCAATGCTATACTTTCATTAAGGGTTTCCAGGGTTTCAAATGCCCCACCAACAATAAAATTCCCTGTCAGGCTTGCAAGCCCGAACTTTTTGCAGAGCTTGACAACATCAATAATCATCTGTGGAGTAATCTGTTTTTTATAAGCCTCCAGAACCCTTCTGCTTCCGCTTTCAATTCCTATTTGCATACTGACCAGTCCTGAACTTATCATATCTTCGATCATGTCGGGATTTTTTAATAGGGTCTGAACATGTCCCTCACAAAACCAATTCAGCTTTTTTCCCATTTTGCGCATTCTTTTGCAGAACTCATGCACTCTATCCGGATCAAGTGTAAAGGTATCATCATATATGCATAAAAACTTAATGTTTGGATTCCTTACCATCATCTCGTCGATCTCTTTGAAAACATTATCAAGGCTTCTATACCTTACATTCTTTGAATGGGCTCCCTCATAGCAAAATGCGCAGGCGTAAGGGCAGCCCCTTCCGGTAATTATCCCGATGGAGTCACCCGTCTTGTACCTTTGATTCAGGCTATTATCCATATCGGGAAAAGGAATGGCATCCAGATCCTTTATGGGCTCTCTTATATCATTTTCCACATATCCGTACTGACCGTCAATAAATCTTAGATTACCGATTCTCCTCAAACTGCCATATCCATCTACATAGTACTCCAGCAATTCAAGGACTGCAGCTTCCCCTTCACCTACAACAACAGCATCACAATTGGTTTCCCTTAAAAACTTTTCTTTCAGGGCGACAGCCTGAGGACCCCCTACAAAGACATTGACCCTGAACTCTGTTTTTAGCCATATAACTATGTTCCTCACTATATTATAATTGTCACATGAACAATATAATCCTATATTGTCAACCTGATTGACCTGTATTTCATTCTCTATAACCAGCTTGCAGCCTGTCGCATAACCGGCATATGTTTTAGCCTTAAAGTCATGCTTGTTAACGTATGAAGCTATCAGATGCTGTCCGATACTTTCCCTGAAACCGGGGGAAACATAGCTGCCGTCTCTTGTTATATTTAACATAAGCAAATCATATTTCATCAGATCGTTCTCCATTATTACACAGTAAAAGCTTTTCCAGCTGAGCTCTTCTTTCCTTCAACTTTTTTTCCACAAGCTCAAGTCCTTCAGTATGCAAGTATTGATACAACAGCTTGTAATCCTCGCAAAAGCAGCTTTTTCCCCTGAAGTCTCCTCCCTGTGCCATTGCTTCCGCAGGACATCCTCCAAAGCATAGATTTATATAATTACATTCAATGCACTCCTCCGGCAAAGCAGTGCTTTTCCTTTCCCTAAGACTGTTCATCATATCTGCTTCATATGCTTCAATCAGAGAAATAGCTTTAATATTTCCTATTCTCATTGCACTTAAATCAGAAAACCGCCCGCATGGGTAAATATCTCCATTTTCCGTTATACACATAAAAGCTTTGCAGCATTTGTCCGAAAAGGTGCATTCACTCATACAGGTTCCATTGATAACAGCGCTTAACATTTCAGATACCGGCCTTATGGCTATTTCTGCCTGAGCTTCTGCCGCAAGCCTGAACATTTCTATTAAAAACCTTGCATAATCTCCCTTATCCAGAAGCAGGGCACTGTTATTTGCAGCTTCACCACAGGCTATTATCGGATTTATCCTGATATCCAGATCATTGGCTGTAAACCAGCCTAAGACACCACCAGGCGAGTCCTTCATCAATGCATTCTGAACCAGCAATACTGCACATCTGACGTTATTTGTGCGTAATCTCTCTATATTGCTTGTGATCACATCGTAGGTGCCTGTACCATCCTGCCGTATTCTTAACCGGTCATGGCTGTCCCTGGTGCCGTCAATGGATATTCCGACAGAAAAATCATAATCCTTAAATAGCGAGATATACCCTTCATTGATCAGTGTTCCATTAGTCTGTATCTTCCAGTCGAACTCGTATTCTGCATATCTGAGCCTTGTATACTCAATTGCCGTTCTATAAAAATCTGCCGATAGGGTTGTCGGCTCACCACCGTGAAAAATTATTGCACATTTTCTTTCGTTATTACGGGCCAGAAATTCAACAATTTTATCAAAGCATAAGCAAAGGGTAGCGATAGACATGTCAGCGCCTTCACTTTTATCTCCCAGACTGCAGTAGCGGCATCGCAGATTACATTTTCCTGTAGTTTTAATAATAAAGTTCATACTGTTTCATCCTACAAATACATTGTGTTCAACCGGTTTTTGGCATCCTGCATCTTTACCGTGATTTCCATGGAAAGCTTCTCAAGCTGGCCGAAGTAATCCAAAATGATCTTATTGATCTTGCTCTCTATCTCAGGGCGCATTAATGAATCAAATTGGTTCATTATACTTAGAAGGATCTCCTGGTCATTTACACCTATGTCAAAGGTGCTGTATCTTGTAGTTGTCTTTGTCTTCGAGGTATAGTATTCCTTACCGAAAAAATTACTTACCTTTTCTATAATACCATTAGGATCCCTTCTTTCCTTGTATACCTCCGTAAATTCGTAGGGTATCCTGTCCTGCTTTTTCTTCATATCTATAATCTCTATATTTTGGGATGCCGAAATAGCATAGTTTTTCTGCTCGAATCCATCCAGGAAATTTCCTATCTCCTCTCCGGCGATCCTTGAGAAGTTCTGAGCTGCAATCTTCCAGACATTATCTGAAATCTCTTCTGATGAAATTTCCGATCCATCATTCTCCACTTTGCTTTTCATTGTAAACAAAACATCGCTTAAACTGGAATTACACTCGATTTTCAGGCGCTCCATTATAATGGGCGCGATGTTGGAAATCTCCTGCTTTTTATTCGTTATATTTGTCAGTATCTCTTTAAATTGCTGCTCCATCATGCTTATTCCATGGGTGTGCCGATCATCGCCAATAATATCATCAATTAATTTGTTGATCCTTTTTCTAGGATTGATTTTTTTGAATTCCAGAGCCTTTTCAGAGCTTATAGCCGATAATTTCTCATAAAACCTGCTCATATTGCTGCTTTCAAAAACAGTCCGGTCGTTTTCACGTATCCCCTCCTGTGCCAGCTTTGTTGATATTGTTAATATCTCACTGTACTCCAGAATATCCTCAAGCCCCTCCTGCCTTATTGTTTCAAGGAGATAGTCTTCAACATCCTTTCTATCCTTATCGCTTTTTGCTGCCAGCTTCTTTATGATATTTCCCTCATCGTCAGCATCCTCATCATAGGTATCCGACATAGTCACAAGGAACAATACGGGCTTCCCCCTGCCCATCAGCGCCTTAAGCTCCTCGAAATCCTGCCTTGTACCGGCTGCATCCGAATTGGTGATAAATATCGTCAAATCGGAATTTTTTACATACTCCTTTGCAAGCTCCTCATTTTCCATGGTTACACTACCGATGCCGGGTGTATCGAACCATGCCATACCGCCCATAAAAAACCATTGGATGGTGCTTGTTGCTTCGGTTGACTTTACCCCGAAGCCTTCACCTTCTTCCGCCTCATTAAGCTTGTCCTGCACAAGCAGCTTGCCCTTGTCATAAACCTGCACCTTAGGCAGGCCTATCTCCTCATATTTAGTTCTTAAGCCTGATCCTCTAATACAATTCCCCATTATATAATTGCCCAGAGAGCTTTTCCCACAGTTTACCTTGCCAAAAACAGTAACAATAAAATGCTTCTCAAAGTCTTCAATAAATTTCATGCCCTTTTTAGTCTCGATAACACTGTTTTTAAATCCCTCTATCATTTCCTGATAGAAGCTTGCTGCATTAGTAAGTGCCTTTATTATATCCTTCTCCGATCTAATATCTGTAACTGCTTTACTGATTTTATCCGTTAAGCAGGCTTCCAATTGCAGGATTTCTTCTTCTATTATCTCTTCTTTTCTTGAGATTTCATTATTAAAATCCTTCAATTTGTCACCTGAACTGACAATAGTGCTCACAAAAGAATCAATAACATTTATTATTTCCGGCATCCTACTTACCTCCAGCCTATGTTTTCTTTATTTTCTTTATCTTCGACAGAAGTTGATCAATAGCTTTTATCTCAGTTTTTATATCAGATGCTCCTTTTTCAATCGCATCCCCCATTTGCTGCTCAATACATTCTGTGACCCGGCTGTCCATCTTCTCTAAAGCAATTTCGTTCACGTCACATTCTAGAACCCCTTTTTCCAATATCACCCCAAATATGCTGCGGATATTTGAACTGGACAGTGCAGAGCTGTTATCCCCCGTTTTTAATTCCGGAATATTCACATTTATGTTTTCGCGTTCAATAAATCTCTTCACATCTTCATTAAGGAAGTTTTCCAACTCCTTTTCCGCTTCCTTTATCTCACGCTTCTTTTCCTGACGCCTTCTGGCCTGTCTTTCCGCATAATCCGAATAGTTACTATAATTGCTATAATCGCTATAATCGGAGTAATCACTGTAATTCTTATAGGTAGCCCCGCCAACTACAGCTCCCCCGATGATGCCTCCAACTGCAACTACTATTGGCATATCCACACCTCATAATCATATATTTCTATATTCACTTTTCAGTGACTCTACGCGTTTTAACTTCTGTCTCAAATTTCTCATCAGGCTGTTCCAGGTCTTTGTCCTGGAAAGGAACCCTTTGCTGACACGCTCTTCTACAGCTTTTACATGTTTCATTAATACTGCTCTGCGCTCCAGAAGTGTTTCTTCAGTCAGCTCTGCAATATTGGCCAGTTCCTCGTCCATCAAGCATTGCTTTTTCTCACTGTATTCTTTTGCCTTTTCTATAAGCCTTTCTCTCAAGGCCGGGATATTGCTTTTTTCAATCAATACCTGGTTCTGCTTTTTTAATCCCGTCAGGTATCTTTTTGCAGAGACACAAAACATTTCTACTTCCATATTGCATATTTCAAACAGCATTTCCTTTGTCTCATCTATAGCGGCCTGATAATCTTCCTCTTTGTCCCTTTCATCGATCCAGCTGACTGCAACAACCAGCCTTGCGGCGATCTCTTCCCGTGAAGCCATGGTACTGCATATTTTTTTGATCCAGTTGTATTCCTCCCTTTGGAGAGCTCCCAGCTTGATATTGTGAACTACCAGTATGATATCTGAAGACATAACTGCCTTAAAAGCCTTCTCGTCATCTTCTTCCCTCACATCTATCCCCGGTGTGTCCACTAAAAAAATATTATCGGTAAATAACTCTTCATCTTCAATAAGAGTCTTCCTGGATGCTCCGGTAGGAAAACGCTCTTCATCGACTGAGTTCAACAAGGTGTTGAACAAACTGCTTTTTCCCGAGCTTACAAGACCTGTATTTGCAATTCTGTTTTTTTCAGCTGTCTTCAGGCGCTTTTTCAAAGACTGCCACATCAGCAGCTGCTCATTATCACAAAACGCCTTAAGCTTATCTATGAATCCATCTGATATTCTGTCCATAGTCTTCCGCTTTCCTGCAACCGCTTCCGCTTTCTTGGAATATTCCGTACTGCTCATATTGTTAAGGACATTTATAAAGCTGATTATTTGACTTTGCCTGTCTGTCATGTTGTTACCTCCGATTACAGGGCACTGTTTGAAATTTTATCAAGAGTGTTCTTTATTGCACCGATCCTGCCCAGAATATCGGATAAATGCCTGTACTCCTCATTATTGCCTGAAATTCTTTGTGTCAGCTGATTTACGATACTGTCAAACTTTTCTCCGATTGCAGAAACCATTTCCTGTACAAAAACACATTGTATATCATATAAAGTACTTTTTACTGCAGTGCGTGTTTCCTGTCTTATTCTTGACTGTTCAAGGGCAACACTGAGCATGTACTCATTCCTGGCTTCAGCTTCACGTAAAAGCTGTTCATAGCGCTCCTTCTCTTTATCCTTGAATAGATTTTTCAAGAATTTGATTATGCCTGAAACATTCCCTCCATCACTGCCCTGGGATAGGGAGCCTTGAAACATTTGCGCAGTACCATTCGGGCAGGAAAACTGGCCGCTTCCCCTTTTGCTTTCAGGTACTTTAGGATTATAGTTTATACTGATATGCGGCTGGGAAGGAGCGCTGAATTCTGTTTTATAATCCTTCAAGCTCACGTTGAAATTATCATCAAGGATAATATCCAGTTCTTGAAAGTTAGTGTTTATAAAGCTTCTGATTTCACGCATTCTCGAGTCATACAATCCATTCAGATTGTTCTGGATCGTATCTGCCACTTTATTGAAAGCATCCTCACTGCCATTCAGCAATTCAGTTACCAGGTCATCCTCAGAGCTTACAACCGTCTGCCTGACCTTTAACCTGACCTCTTCAACAATGCTGTTTCTCTTAAGATCAATAATGCCAATTTCCTTGTCGTAATTTTTATCACTAAGCTTTAACGCTTCTGCTATAAGCACCTTTTCAAATTCATTAAGGAGATTCTTGAAGTTCAAAACCGGAGTCCTTAACATTTTATAAGCATCCAGTTCCTGCAGTATGCTATCTATTTTTCTCTGAACTGACTGTATATTGCTTTTTTCATAAAGTGCGGGTTTTTTTTCGACTATCCCCTTAAGTGCTCTTCTGGCATTTACGAACAATACACTGTACATATCCGAAATAGCCTTGTTCTGACTATACTTCGCCAGGTTCCCGATCAACTTTCTTTTTATGGCAACAACCTCAGGATGGTTTTCGTTATCATATTCACCGGATTTATTATTGAGTATAATAATAAGCTCTTTGCCGCAATTGATTATGTTCAGCATCTCTTCATAGTTTTTTCTATCCTCAAACATGCCTTTGTTACTGATTACGAAGAACACAACATGACAGAGCTTGATATATTCATGGGTGATCCTTTCATGTTCAATCGGTGCATTAACGCCTGGAGTATCAATCAACACATAGTTTTCCTTCTCATATTCGGTAACAATCGCAGTCTCCGGCTTGTCCGCCATAGCAGCTACTTCTGATCCGTACAATGCATTAAGCAGTGTGCTCTTACCTGCATTATAGACCCCACACAGCATAATTCTTGGCTTACTTGTACTTAACAGGGATAAGATGTTCTGCTCCACCAGTGCCTTCTGTTGATCCACCGGCAGCAGCCCGGTTTCTTCAACAATACTAAGAAATTCAGCAATTAATCCCTTAATGGTTTCAGTATAGTTCAGCCTGTTGCTTTCATTCATAGACAACCCCTCCCAAAAGATAATACTCAGACCATATTGATATGAATTTATTTGGTGCGTTTTTACACATACACCAATATTATATATTAGAATTCGACATTCTTCTACAGCTTTAACACAAAAACCGAAAAAGTCCTGCAGACTCTGATTTTTATCTGCAGGACTTTTTCAATGCTCTATCCATCTTATCTGGTATGCTGTCATATGAATACTGCTGCGGCTGATTTTTTCCCCCGATACAATGTCTGTTCCACAGCATTCATATTCAATATCATATTCCTGATCTGAAACGTTAACTATGACAAGTATTCTGTCATCGGCGTGCTTATTGTGCCTTATGAAGGAGAAGGCCCTTTCATCCAGGAACAGCACCCTCTGCTCCGCATCCGGAGAAAATGCCTTCTGCTGCCTTCTCAGCCTGATAAGCCTTGAAAAGTCACTAAAGACCATGCTCCTTATACTCCCGCTGTCCTCAAGCTCCCGGCACAGCTTCCCATAGCTCAGCTTTTCCCTGTTTATCCTCCTGTTGATCCCTGACTGCTCTACGCCGTCATACCAGTTCTGCGAGCCCAGCAGGCTGTGTATATATATCCCCGGTACACCGGCTACCGACAGCAGTATTGATTGGGCTGCCAGGAATTTGTCCGCCCTTATCCTGTTGTCTGCGGAGCCTGGATCCGTCAATGCATCCATATAGTTGATGTTCAGTTCATAAGGAGCTTCCGAACCATCACTGTTCAGCTTGAGACTGACTCTGCCTCCGTGTCTTATCACTGTCTCAACCATCAAGGCTCTTTCATCTTCAGTCAGTATCCCCTCTGTAGGCCTTATCCCGATACCGTCATGGGAGGCCAGAAAGTTGAAATATGAAGTTCCGGGCGCCAAGGGAACAGCTTCCAAAGCTTTGGCCCAGCTGCCCATTTTTACGGCATTTCCGGTAATGAACGAGAATAGCACCAATGGAGGCAGCGGGAACTGATATACCATATGCGCCTCATCAGAGCCGTTTCCAAAGTAGCTTATATTGTCCTTATGTGGTACATTGGTTTCCGTGATCAGCATAGTACCCGGAAAAACAGCCTCCAGCACGGCGCGCATTAATTTAACAATGGCATGGGTCTGCTCCAGATGCATACAGGAGGTGCCGATAGCCTTCCATGCGAAGCCTATGGCATCCAGCCTGATAAAGCGTGAACCCTTATATGCGTAGTATAGCAACACATCCAGGACCTCAAGTAATAGATCGGGACATTTGAAATTCAAATCGATCTGGTCTTCACTGAAGGTGGTCCAGACATGCTTCTTACCTTCCCTGGTATCAAAGCAGGTGAGAAGCGGAAGCACCCTCGGCCTGACGACCGCGCTGTAATCCTCCTCTGGATCTGCTTCTATGAAATACTCCTTATACTTTCCCTCACATTCAAGAAATCCCTTGAACCATTCACTGGACTTTGATATGTGGTTAACTACCGCATCATACATCATATCATAATCTTCTGCCAGGCTCCTTACATCCTCCCAGGTCCCCAGCTCCTTATTAATCCGGTAATAATCCACAATAGAAAAGCCGTCGTCAGAGGTATCCGGATACATTGGTAGTATATGTATTGCCGTTATCGTATCCCTGAGATACCTGTCTGCAAACCTCTTCAGGGTGACAAGCGGTGCTTCGCTGTCAACGATGGAATCGCCATAAGTGATCATCATGACATCATTTTCGTTAACCCAGCCCCTCTTGGCAGTATGGGCCGCTTTCAGCCTCCAATTATCAACCAGCTTTACTACATCCTTATATATTTCCTGACCCCTGTCCCCGTACAGGACTTCAAGAAGCACATGAATCCTGTCCGTCTTCTCCATATCAGCTGCCATACTGCACCTCTTCCTTATCAATATCAATCACAAGCCTGTCTCTGAGCTTATACTCCTGCCCATACACCTTAAGGCAGGTTTCCCCATGGCTCGAAGAAGTTATCACAATAGTGCCCCTTGCTGCCTCAACCCGGATTCTCCGGCCATGCCAGCAAAAGCCATAACAAAGGCGAGCCCATTCCTCCGGTAATACAGGGTTCAGTTCCAGCTGACCTTCATTGCTGAAAAGTCCGCCGAAGCCCATTACCGCTGCCATCCAGATTCCACCCATCGCAGCTGCATGTATGCCGGTATTTGAGGATACAGGGTTCTGGCCCATGTCGATATTGCAGGCATCCCTGAAGAAGCTGTAAGCACGTACTGTATTGTCAAAATAACAGGCAGCTATGCTGTGTATCGCACTGCTAAGGGAGGAGTCATGGATGGTCCGCTTCTCATAATACTCGAAGGAGGCTTTTATCGTCTCTTTATCAAAAAGCTTCCTCAGGGTGCAGAGCAGCATGACCACATCAGCCTGCTTGAGCACCTGCATGTCAACGATCTGTCTTCTTGAATAGTCAAGCAGTATGCTCTGTTTGATATCGTCATACCTGTATTTGTTTATATCAATTTCCTTCTTGCCAAGAAAGGTATCATCCTGCGGTATGACGCCATCCCTGCCCGCTTTGGGTAAATACAGCCTGGCAGCTGCCAACCGGTATGTGCCATAGCGCTTGCTCAAATTGAGCTTTTCATCCAGCCGCAGGAAAAGTGCAGGCTGGTCACTATGCAGCATATCAAACAGCTTCAGTGCTGTTGATATGACATAATGTGCTATATAGTTGGTGTATGCATTATTGTCGATATGCTCGGTATATTCATCAGGACCTATGACATCAATTATTTCATATCTCCCCTGTCCTTCATTCCAGGAAATCCTGCTGCACCAGAACCATGCACATTCAAAAATCATCTCATACCCGCAGTACTCCATGAATTCAGAATCACCTGCGGAAAGGTAATACTGCCAGACCATATAAGCAACATCCGCAGTAATATGATGTTCCTTTATTCCTGCCCACACCCTTGTGGGCTTTCCTGTTATAACATTCAGCGCAGCCCATTCAGGAGTTTCCTCCTCTCCTGTGAACGCAGCCTCCCATGGGTACATGGCTCCTTCATAGCCATACTGTCTGGCTTTTTTCCGCGCCCCCTCCAGATTGTTATATCTGTAATAAAGCAGTTGCCTGGCTATATCCGGCAGATTGTACTGGAAATACGGCAGCATGAACATCTCTGTATCCCAGAATACATGCGCCTTGTAGCCTTCTCCTGTCAGCCCTTTTGCTCCGATGCTGAATCTGTCGTCATGAACAGGGGCAGCTATCAGCAGATGATACTGTGCAAACCTCACAGCCAGCATATCCTCGCTGTTACTGCTTACCACCTCTATGTTGACTGAATTCCAATATCTGCTCCACTTATCCCTGCTTTTTGCAAATAGCTCATCATAACCCAGTGTCATAATATTTTTCAGATGCTCAAGTGAATTCTTCCTAAGCTTCTCAAGCCTGTACCCTTCTGTACATTCCCTGTCCCTTGATGTAAAAACGGCAACAAGCTTTTCAAAGGTAATGCCCACATCCTTTTTTGCAGTAAATTCATACAGCCCGTATATCTTCCTGCGTTCAACCCCATACTCAGCTGCTTCCGAAATCACCTTGACGGGATTATCAGCCTCATATACACTGCAGCCGCAATTTAATACAAAATCTATCTGTGATTCTGTTGTTGTCTGCACAAGCTGCATTATTTTCTTTTCATAAACCCGCTTCTCCCCTTCACTGAAATGCTGGCTTCCTGAATTGGTCATCCTGCCGTCTATTCCTGTCCTGATCCTTATTCTGGCATCTTCACTCATAGGAGTGACAGACAGCTTAAAAGCAGTCAGATGCAGATCCTCCAGGGAGACAAAGCGTCTGAATACAAGCCTGTATGCCCTGCCCTCCGGGCTCTCCCACATGACCTCCCTTGTAAGCTCAGCCTCCTTCAGATTCAGGTATCTCACATATTCCTTTACCTTGCCTGTATCCATGGTAAACAACTCAGAATCCAGATATATCTGCATCTCTGTAAAATCCGCGGCGTTCGGCAGCTCTGTGACCTCATTGGGATGAAAACGGTTGAAGGTCCCGGCAACAAAAAAATTCCTTGTCTGCCCCACATAGGTCTCCTCCAGAGCGGAACGCACCCCAAGGTAGCCATTGCCGAGAGCCATGATGCTTTCGCATTTGCTCTGATATCTGGAATCATACTTATCCTCACTCAATATCCAGTCCTTGTATTCCCCTATACCTCTGTCATATTTCAGCATAATGTCCTCCCACGCTACCATTTCACCGGCCGGCCGGTCTCAGAGGATCTGTACAAAGCGTCAATCAGCCTTTGGATAACAACGCTTTCCCGGGCCTTATACAGCGGCTGCCTGCCATATACACAACTGTTGATAAAATCCGTAATGCTTTCATACCATTTATCTGTTTCCTTCAAATAAGGGAACTCCTGGTCTGTAAGGGCAGTATCCGATTCAGAAAATAACTGGAGTGGGAACAATACCGCTCCGGCTTTTTCTCTGAACAGGTGCACGTTCATGACCGATTTTTCCTTCATATTGAGGGCAAAGGCTGTCTCAAGGTTCAAGGTCGCACCATTTTTGAAACGGATGAAGCCGAACAGTGAATCCTCCACGGTGAATCCGGTATGGTCCCAGGCACCCATCAGCCCTATACCCGGTCTGTTTCCAATCCTCTGATGGGCTCCCGCGAAAACATGGTCCGGCTCTGGAAAGCCCATCAGATATAAGGCCGTATCCAGCATATGAATACCTATATCGATAAGCGGTCCTCCGCCTTGCAGCTCCTTGTTTATGAAGCTTCCCCAGCCGGGAATGCCTCTTCTTCTCAATGCCTGAACCCTGGCGGCATAAATATCCCCGAAGGTACCTTTATCTATAAGCTCCTTAAGGGTCTTTACCTCCTCTGCATGCCTGTAGTGAAAGTTGAAGGATAATATCCTGCCATTCCTTTCTGAAGCTTCATACATTGCCAGCGCTTCCTCGCAGTTCATGGCGGGAGGCTTCTCACAAAGCACATGACAGCCTGCATTCAATGCAGCTATGGAAGCCGCGGCATGAAACCTGTTGGGCACACATACACTCACCGCATCAAGACTGCATTGTTCAAGCATTTCGGTATGGCTTTCGTACACCTTCGGGATGCCATATCTGTCAGCCAGCTGTTTCGCTTTTTCCAGGTTTGTATCGCATATTGCCGCCAGTTCTGTTATAGCCTTATGCTTCATATAAGCCGGAAGATGTGCTGTCTCAACTATCTGTCCCGCTCCGATAATTCCTACTCTGATTTTTTCCATATATTTCACCTTGCCTTGGTCATGCATTCTTTTATGTATTCCACTGATCTGCCGTATTCTCCGGCGGGATTGTCACCAAGTACCCTGCACTCAAAGGCCATATACCCTTCATAGCCTATTGCTGCAAGGGCTCTGAAGCCGCTTACAAAATCCATATGGCCCGAACCGGGCTGATACCTGTGACTGTCCGCCAGATGTATATGTCCAATAAGTTCCTTATTATCGAGAATGCTCTGTGCAATACTGTTTTCTTCTATATTCATGTGGAAAAGGTCTGCAGTGATCTTCACATTCCTGAAACCACCTGCGCTGATTATGTCCCTTGCCGTCTTAACAGTATTTATCATATGATCTTCATACCTGTTCAACGGTTCAAGAAGCACCTGAGTCCCTGTAGACTCCGCCACCTTCTCCAGTCTTCCAAGAGAGTCAAGCAAAGCACGTCTGTCCTCCTCAAAGCTCCTGGGAGGAACCATGGGAGGCAGCCTCAGGGAGAACATTCCCCATGCGGCAGGTACTACAATACCCTTTGCTCCTATCAAAGCTGCGTATTCCAGTATTCTGCTTATATCCGCCACACCTTGCAGGCGTTTATTCTCATCAAAGTCTCCTATCCAGCCCCTGTAGCCTCCGCACACACTGGATACAGTAGCTCCTGTGCTCCTGACAGCGGCTTTTACTTCATTAAACCTGTCCAGCAAAAGTGCTCCGTCTATTTCAAAAGCATCAAAGCCCAGCTTCCTTATGTATAGCAGCTTATCTTCCATTTTTTCCGGGAAGAAAGGTTTGTCCTGAGTTGCCAGCTTCATAACCTGCATTTAAAACTCCACCCCCATTTTAATGCTGAGATGAGGTTCCCTGTCCACATACTTCATATACCCATCCGCACAAGCATCGAAGGGTACAACGGGATATACTATATTGTCACAATTCAGATACCCATTGGTCAGCATTTCCCAGCAGACATCCTCGATCCTCCTCCTGTTCCAGCGGGGATAGTCCGGATTAGGCTCGCTGCCTGCACGGGAGAATATCAGCCTGGCATTATTGAAATGTGCTTCCCTGCCGAAGTTCAGGCAGGAGGTGATCTCCTTGCCGAAGGCTATATAAGCAATGGTCCCGCCATAGGCCAGACCTCTCAATGCACTTTGAAGGGCAGCGGGATGACCGCTTGTCTCAATCACCGCGTCCACTCCCAGCTTACCCGTCAGTTTCTTAAGCTCCAGGCCCACATCTGTACCGGCAGTGTCCATCGCAACATCTGCGCCGTTTTCAACCGCTATCTGCCTTCTCATGCCTATGGGATCTATTACGACCACCAGGCTGGCTCCCATCCTTTTGCATATCTGTGCGGCAATCTGCCCTATCGCCCCGAGGCCGAACACTGCAACCATGTCTCCCGCCCTGATGCCCGCATCCCGGACCCCACCCAGCGCAAACTGAGCCGGATCATAGCATACTGTGTTTTTCCAGGAGACATTGGAAGGCAGCTTTCTCAGACGGTAATTATCAACGGCATTGACTATATGGGTCTCTCTTATGCCTCCGTAGGAGCATACCACATCGCCTATTTCATAAGCCCCGACCTGGCTGCCCTTTTCCACGATCCTTCCGACCCACTGATTTCCAAGGTTCCATTCACCGAATTTTACCCCGCATTCTTCAGCTTCTTCCCTTGGAACAAAAATCTGCAAGTCACTGTCATACTTCTCTCTCATAAAGGGGCTGCAGCCCTTGAAATCCGTCAATTCAGTCCCATGCTTCGGGGCGGCAAACAAGACCTTAACCTTTACTTCATTGGATAGTAGCTCCCTGTCCTCATATTCCTGTAATTCTGCAACGCATGGCGCAGCGGCCACAAGCTGTCTCGGCATAGTATTACCTCCATCAGTTTTATTCCTTGACTCCACCGGCAACAAGACCTCCGGTGATGAATCTTTCAACAAGCGAAAACATAAATACTACCGGTACGGCTGTCAGGAAGGATGCAGCCATCATTCTCCCCCATACATAGTCCTTTGAGCTGAACAGCTGGCGAAGACCGATGGGCAGGGTCATATTATCCGGTGTAGAAAGCAGTATCGAAGAAAAAAGGAAATCATTCCATGCAATCATGAACACATAGGCAAAAACAGACATAATTGCAGGAATCGAAAGGGGCATCACTATCTTGTATATGACCTGGAAGCGGCTCAGCCCGTCAATCATTGCCGCTTCCTCCAGGGAAACAGGTATTGACGTGAAATAGCTGCTCAGCATGAAGAGTGTCGCAGGCAGCGTCGTCACAAGACAAGTGATCACCAGTGCGAATTTATTATCATAAAGTCCTATTCCCGAGATGATCTTGAATAGAGGAACCACCAGCAGTATACCTGAAAACATGTAAACCACCAGAGACCCCTCCTGTATGAGTTTCCTCCCGGGAAAGTCCAGTTTTGCGAGACTGTAAGCCCCCATACTCCCGATTATCACTGCCAGCAGAGCTGTGGTAAAAGCCACCTGCAGGCTGTTGAAAAAATATCTCCAGAAGGGGAATATTGCAGGGTTCAGCACATCCATAAAGTGCTGAAGGGTCATCTCCGTGGGGAATATCTGGGGAGGGAACGCCACCGAGCCTTTGTTGGTCTTCAGTGCGGTAGTAAGCATGAAATAGAACGGCAAGAGCGTCGTTGCCACAACAATGAACACGATTGTATTAAGGATAACATTCTTAACCATTTTTGCCTTCATCTCCGGAGCCCCCCTCTCCTCATCAGAAATACCATTGTCATGACTATGATGAACAGTATAACGGTTATTGCAGCCGCCAGGCCGTAATCATTGACTGAGAATGCCGTCTCATAAAGGTATACACCCATGATAGGCACCTGTTTTGTAAGCAGATATACATCATCAAACTTGTAGAAGTTCCATATGGACCTCAGGACTACCAGAGAACCAACCACAGGAAGTATCTCCGGCATTGTGATAGCCCGGAACTTCCTCCAGGAATTCGCCCCGTCTATGTCTGCCGCCTCGTAAAGCGAATCATCTATGGCCTGCATTGCGGCCAATATCATCATAAAGCTGTAAGGGAAGACTCTCCACGTATCAAAGAGCACCACCAGCGCCATGGACAGCACCGGATGATCGAACCATGCAGGAGGAGCATTGAATAAATGGAGCATATCCACAGTCACATAATTCACAATACCGTATATTCCGTTGAACATGTACTGCCATACAAATACCAGGGATATGACAGGTGCGACATATGGAAGGATTACCAGGGACCTGGCTATCCCCCTCCCTTTAAATTTTCTGTTCATGAGCAGTGCAATGAGTAATCCCACGGCTG
The DNA here is from genome assembly GCA_035627615.1 of Clostridia bacterium. Lineage (GTDB taxonomy): Bacteria > Bacillota > Clostridia > Lutisporales > Lutisporaceae > BRH-c25. The sequence goes on along the minus strand of DASPLL010000031.1, from coordinate 82,321 downwards.
TGGACATTATTACCGTAGTAAAAACATATGCGAAGGTTAGCAGCAGAGAGTTCACAAAGCTTGCATCAGACAGCAGGGTGAGGTAATTTTTTAGTTCCACGAATTTGTGAGGCTTCAAAGGGTTCAGGGATACCCTGTGAAAACTCAGGTAGATGTTATAGCATATCGGATAAATAATAATAGAAGAGATTAATACCAGTGTAGGCAGAATGAACAAGAAGCCGAGTCTTGATTCTGCCCTTTTAAATGAACTTCTTGACACCGTATCCCCCCAATCTGCTTAAAATATGCCGATGTCCCATTTGGAACATCGGCATATTGAAGGCTATTCGTTAACTATCTGCTCCATTGCCTTTTGAGCCTTTTCAATTTCCTTGTCCAAGTCTGCATTCTGCACCAGAACTGCATTGATAGCCTTTGGTATCACAAGCTTCCCTGTGATATTGCCCATCTTTGGGTGTGACTTGCCATTCTGGAAGCCCAACATCTTCAGCTCGTTAAAGCCTTCCGGAACCTTGGATGCTGTTTCTCCAAAGGCCTTTAAGAGCTCGTGTGATGTATAGGTTGTATTTGAAGCAACTTCTTTGATTACAGGGTTTGCACCTCCTGGTGCCATATGCAGCCAGGCTATGTTGCTTTCTGTATCGGTCATGTATTTTATGAATTTCTTCGCAGCTTCCCTTTCTTCTGCAGATATACCCTTGGAGATACTGAGTGTAGTCATCATGCCGAAGCCTGCCGCTGATTTCTTCTCAGGTACTGCAAAGCCTATCTTGTCTGCCATTCCCTGTTCATAGAGGCTCGGCATTATGTATGTTGAATATATTGCCATGGCAGCGTTGCCGCCAACAAAGGCATCCTTGACCTGTGTAACGCCATTGGAGCCCTGGGGACAATATTTATACAGATCTTTATAGAACTGGATGGCTTCCTTCATTTCAGGAGAGTTGAACTTCGGTGCACCGTTCGCATCAAACAGCTCTGCATTGTTTGACAAAGCTATCTGCGTAAAGGTCTGCTCGGTAAAATCTGATTCTTCTGTTGCAAATACGATGCCGTACTTCTTGTTTGCAGGGTCGGAAAGCGCCTTTGCGGCTTTGAGTATGTTGTCCCAGGTAGTAGGTGCTTCAAGTCCTTTTTCTGCAAAAAGGTCCTTTCTGTACCAGATACCCGCTACCCAGCCGGAAACAGGAACTCCTGTGTATTCATCCTTATCCGGGGCTTTGAGTATCTCCAGGGCTCCCTTGAAGAATACATCCTTGCCCTTCTCATCCACTATCTGTGTATGTGCTTCTGTATCCAGTATATCTTCCGCATATAGCAGACGTCCCTGGTCTATGTTTGATTCTACTATTGCCGGAAGCTTCTGGGATGAAATAAGTGTAGTCATCTTAGTCCAATAGGTATCCTCAGGAACAGGTACCTGTTTGACTTCGATACCGGGATTGGCAGCCTGGAACTTTTCGACTATGCTCTGAATCGCCGTTACACGGGCTTCCTCCGGCTGACTGTGCATAAATTCAACAGTTAATGTTTTTGCCGGTTCCTGGGTCGCAGCAGCCGGTTCTGCCGGTGCCGGGGCTTCCTGCGGTGCTGCGCACCCTGTCAGGATCACACTGAGCATCATGATAACCACGATTGTACTGGACAGTAGTCTCTTCTTCATAATTCTCCCCCTTATTTTCATTTACGATAAACGAAAGCGTTTTCGGTAATTTACGAAAGCGTTTTCGTAACTTTACCTTTATTATAATACCATGGATAAAATATGTAAATATATTTTTTGAATTTTAGAAAGAAAATTCAAACACTTTCCCTGACTCTCAGAAAATACGGCACATAGCTTGTTTCTTCGACAGTTTCACCATTTAGCATTTTTATCAGGGTATCCGCAGCTACCTTACCCATACCTTTAAAATCCTGCACAACGGTGGTCAATCTCGGATTGGAATACTCACTGAGCTGAATACCGTCAAAGCCCACAACCGCAATATCTTCAGGCACCTTCCATCTGAGACTGCGTACAGCTCTTAGGACTCCCAGGGCCATCAGGTCGGAGGCACAGAATATCGCTGTTATTTCAGGATTTTCTTTAATAAGCTCTATCGTTTTTTCATAGGCCTTATCCTCATAGTAATCCGCATACCTGATATATCCCTCTTTTACCTCAAGCCCCAGCTCCTGCATGGCGGTCCTGTATCCCGTCTCCCTGTATACACTTACCGCTACATCCTTCAGACCGTTTATAAAACCGATATTCCTGTGGCCCTTTGAATTGAGAAGGGCAATGACTTCCTTCACGGCAGCTGTATTATCTGTGGTAATGGTAGAAAGATTCGTGCCCTTCATTTTTATATCTATCGCAATACATGGCAGCTCCGACTCGGTGATCTCCTGGAAATATGGATCTCCAGGCTTCAATCCGTAGACGATCACACCGGATATCTGTCTCTCCTTGCAGAGCTGTGTCAGCTTCTTTGTATGCTGCTTCGCAACATCGGTGCTTATGATAAGCAGCTCGTAATCCTTCTCGGTACACAGATTCTTGGCACCGATCAGTATTCTGAAAATAATATTCCCGTTACTGTCCGTCTCTCTGATATCGGACAGCACAAGGCCGATTATCTTTGACTTTCCAAGAGCCAGATTCCTGGCGGCCATATTTGGCGTATAACCCAGCCTGAGAGCGACTTCTCTGACTCTGACCTTAGTATTTTCGCTCACATCAGGGTAATTGTTAAGCACCTTCGAAACTGTTGTGATACTTACACCTGCCTGCGCTGCGATCTCCTTTATGGATGACATCCTGCTTTCCCCCTTCGACTCTGTATGATTGAAGCTTATATAGCCAATATTCTTATTTTGTCTGCAACTAAAACGCTTTCTGTTTTATTTATGAGTATATCATATAATCAAATGATAATGAAATACCCTATCAGTTTAAACAGCTGCAATGACAAAAAAATACGATCCGGCTATATGGCCGGGTCTTATTTTTAAATTTTATGCCGTTTCTGATTATACCGCTATATCCCTTCTCCGGTATATCAGGTAGGAAGCCAGGGCACACAGGCTTATCACCCCTGCCATTATCCCCAGGTAAGTCGTATTGATGCTTTTATTGATGACTATTTCCACAGCATCCACATATTCATAGGGCGTGACATATTTCAGGTTTTCTAGCTCACCGGAGATACTGGACATTATATCTATGAAGTACATGACAAAAACCAAACCTAATGAGATGGAAACAATATTCCTGCTCTTTTTCATCTGGCTGGATAATAGGAAGGAAATGCTGGCAAATACCAGATGAAGCAGGAAAGGTGCAACTGATAGCAGCAGGAAAATATTCATGTCAAATTCGGCGTCAGCCATTCTGAAACCCAGATAATTGGCAGCGGTTATAGCCAGGTTGAATATCAGCAGATTGATAAAGACGGCTAAAAGCTTTTGTGTAACAATACCGCTTCTTGTAATAGGCTTGGATAATATAAACTCTATCGTCTTTTCATTATGTTCCTTGGAAAGCATGTTCCCAGCCAGCATGACTGCATAGATACTGCCGAACAGGATGATCATTATATATCCTTTTGTTGCATAATACCCCAGAGGGTCCGCCATACTCAGCCTATCCATGCCGAATGCCTTAATAAGACTTTCAGGCATCTGCTTTATAAGCTGGTCTATTGCTGACTGCTGTTCTGCCACTTCCGGAAACATCATAAGATTGAGGATTGTAATTCCGCTTATTACAAGGGTCCAGATAATCAAAGCCTTCATATTCCTGTTCATTTCACGTTTCAATATTATCATGACTGTTCCCCCCTTAATGCTCATAGTAGTGCATAAAAACTTCGTCCAATGATGGTTCTTCAATAAGCAGGTCCTTTACTTCCGCTTCGTTCAGCTTTTGAAGCATGTTTTTCATTTCTCCTCTATAAAGAAGCTGCAAGGTATTACCGGACCACTCAGGTTTCTTTCCCCCCTCTATTTTGAAGGTCTTCCCCTTCTGACTGCTGAAGGTGATGGTGACCTTTTTGAACTGTTCTCTTATCAGGTTCTCTATGGTTTCAACCTTTATCAATTCACCCTCCTTGATAATTGCTACTCTGCTGCACATGCTTTCAACCTCGGAAAGTATATGGGATGAAAAGAAGATGGTAGCGCCCCTGTCGTTCTCCTCCTTCAGCAGCTCGAAAAAAGCGTTTCTTATGAGGGGGTCCAGTCCCCCTGTAGGCTCATCCAATATCAAAAGCTTAGGCTCATGGAGCATGGCCTGGATGATGCCTACTTTCTTCTTGTTCCCAAAGGACAGATCCTCGATTTTCTTATTGAGGTTTAAGTCCAGACGATCTGCCAGCTCCTTCATCTTCCGGGAGTTCTCCTTTTTGTAGAATGCCTGGGAGTAGCGCAGAAGATCAGATACTCTCATATCATCGTAGTAATATACCTCCGAAGGCAGATATCCTATGTCCCTCCGTATAGCCAGAGAGTCCTTCACAACATCCTTTCCAAAAATGAAGGCTTTACCGCCAGAGGGATATATGAAGTTTAGCAAGGTCCTTATTGTAGTACTTTTGCCCGCTCCGTTAGGCCCGATGAAACCGAATATTTCCCCTTCTTTTATATCAAAAGTTATATTTTTTATCCCCCTGTGTTTGCCGTAATATTTAGTGAGCTTCTGAAGCTCAATCACCGCCATATATAAGCCTCCTTAAATAGACAAAATGTGCATCAAAATCATTTAAAAACGATCCGGATACACACAGTACAGTTTTATATCTATTTATAGACTCCGCATTATGTAAAGTTTTATTCGTCCGGTTTCAGGTTCTTTAACCAAGCATATCCACACATTCACACTTAAAGCTTATGGTATATTTTTAAAAAAATATTTGAGTTATATGTTTTGCACATCTTACATTAAATTCAGATGTGCAAAACATTTTCCTTGATTCATATGTTGCAAAAAGTTCATTTTTGATAACACAAAATTAGACGCTTCAACTGATTATGTAATGATAAATCTTTTTTGCAACATATATAGTTATATTTCTATTTCAACAGGATCCTCATCCGACAGCCATACCTTCCACTCTTCATCCTGCTCGTCAAAATCGGCAATTTTCCCTATTGGCATTTTTATATATTTCCCGTAAGCTGTTACTGCAATATCCCCATTTGCCAGCAGTATCTCACCGGAGCCCTCAAACAACCTTTTAGAATCCTTCGTGATCCTCCCGACAACTCTCAGCCCTTCATTCAGGGGTACAGGTTTTTTATAGCTGAGGTTCAGCTCTACAGTTACCCCCCAGGCATCCCTATCCTTTATCAGAATAGCCCTTCCAATGGTCTCATCCAGTATTGCCCCGGCTATCCCGCCGTGGAGCCGTCCCGGATAGCTCTGGTGCTCTTCTATGGGAGTAAATACCGCGACAAGCTCCTCATTATCCAGTTCATAGAAAGAAGCCTTGAGGCCCAGGTCGTTCTTCAGGCCACATACCAGGCATTTCCTGCTGTTGTGCTGTTTTCCCGTTATCTTATGCTTCATTGCCAACCTCCAACGCTATTTTCTGTATTTCTATACATTATCCATTATAACAGAATTATTCATACTATATAATTATCTGCTTATGCTTCTTACCCATTCTGCACTCTGTCAATTGCCCCTACCCATGGCCATAAAAAAGAAGAAGGCAATACGCAAAATGCATAAATACCTTCTTCTCAGTCCGGCTTCCCATCTTCAGCCTTTTACCGGTCCTCAATTTTATCCCTTCAATGCTGCCTCACAGGCCTGAACCACATGATTCAGCAGTATCGTGGTAGTAATAGTACCAACTCCTCCGACTGCAGGCGTGATAGCCTTCACCTTATCGAAAACCTGGTCATAATCTACATCTCCACATATCTTCCCGTCATCATCCTCATTGATCCCTACATCAACAACTATAGAATCCCGGGTAAAAAACTCATCCTTCATAAACTTAGCCTTTCCGATGGCTGCTACGACGATATCTGCTTGTGCTGTCACCGAAGGCATGTTTTTTGTCCGTGAGTGACAGATCGTCACTGTCGCATTTTCATTAAGCAGAAGCATTGCCAGAGGTTTTCCCACAACAAGGCTTCTTCCGGCCACTACGACCCTGGCACCGTTCATAGGGATATTATAATATTTCAGCAGCTCAATGACTGCCTGGGGGGTACAGGGGACAAACCCCTTCAGATTCCCCTCAAATACATTTTCCAGGTTTACCGGAGACATACAATCTATATCCTTAGCCGGATCAATGACATTTTTGATAATATCAAAATCCAGGTTCTCAGGCAGCGGCCTGAAAAGCATGATCCCGTGAATACTGTCATCCTTGTTTGCTGCTTCAATGACTGCAGTGATCTCTCCCATGGTTATATCAGCCGGCAAGCCCTTCACTACACTCTTTATGCCAAGGAGTTCACAATTCTTCAGTATCCCCTTTTCATAGGACAGGTCATCCTCACGTACTCCTACCCTGATAATAAGGATCGCAGGTATCATGCCCTGTTCACCAAGCTGTGAGACTCTCTGCTTTATATCCACCCTTAATGCTTGCACTACCGGCTTTCCTTCAAGCCTGACTCCCATTTTGTACCTCCTTAAGATAATCCGATGATCTCTCCATCCTCAGTTATATCCATACCATTGGCAGCAGGCACTTTGGGGAGACCCGGCATTGTCATTATCTCACCGGTCAGAGCCACCAGGAAACCAGCTCCTGCCGACACCTTCACTTCTCTTACAGTGACTTTGAAGTTGTCAGGCGCACCAAGAAGCGTGGGATCATCAGAGAATGAGTATTGTGTCTTGGCCATACAGATCGGCATCCTGTCAAGTCCGAGCTTTTCTATTTCAGCTATCTGCTTCCTGGCACCGGCTGTGAAATCCACACCCTCTGCCCTGTATATCTCTTTTGCGATCCTTGTGATCTTTTCGATTACAGTCCCATTTACATCATAAAGTGGCTTGTAATCTGACTTTTTAGTTTCACATATCTCTACGACCTTCCGGGCCAGAGCGGCTCCACCTTCTCCGCCTTTTGTGAACACCTCTGAGAGTACGACCTCTACACCCTTGGCAGCACATTTTTCTCTTAACAGCTCCAGTTCCGCTTCTGTATCCGACGGGAACCTGTTAATTGCAACTACTGCCGGCACACCGAATTTTGCAAGGTTCTCCAGATGTCTTTCAAGATTTGTGATACCCTTACTCAATGCATCGGTGTTCTCGACTGTAAGCTCGCTCTTTTTAAGTCCTCCATGCATTTTAAGCGCCCTGACTGTAGCTACGATGACAACAGCATCCGGGTGCAGTCCTGCAAATCTGCATTTTATATCAAAGAACTTTTCCGCTCCCAGATCAGCTCCGAAGCCGGCCTCTGTTACAACATAATCGGCAAGCTTCATAGCTGCCTTTGTTGCCATTACTGAGTTACATCCGTGGGCAATGTTTGCAAAAGGTCCGCCGTGTATAAATGCCGGTGTGTTTTCAAGGGTCTGTACAAGATTCGGCTTTATAGCGTCCTTCAAAAGCAGCGCCATGGCTCCTGTGGCTTCCAGATCTCCTGCCGTGACTGCATTTCCTTCCCTGTTATAAGCGACTACCATTCTTGACAGCCTATCCTTCAGATCCGAGAGGCCGGTCGAAAGGCACAGTATTGCCATGATCTCCGATGCAACGGTTATATCGAAGCCCCCCTGCCTGACTACACCGTCTCCTTTTCCGCCAAGACCCATCACGATGTTCCTCAGTGACCTGTCGTTCATATCAAGTGCTCTTCTCCATACTATCTTCTTAGGATCAATATCCAGGACATTTCCCTGGTGTATATGATTGTCAAGCATGGCTGCCAGCAGGTTATGGGCAGAGGTTATCGCATGGAAATCTCCGGTGAAATGGAGATTGATATCATCCATGGGCACTACCTGTGCATAGCCTCCGCCGGCTGCTCCGCCCTTGATCCCAAAGCAGGGTCCCAGAGAGGGTTCCCTTAAAGTGGTTATTGCCTTTTTCCCTATCTTGTTAAGACCCATGGAGAGGCCAACATTTGTTGTTGTTTTCCCTTCTCCAGCCGGTGTCGGAGTGATTGCCGTCACAAGGACAAGCTTGGCATCCGGTCTCTTTTCCAATCTTTTAAGAGCCTCCAGCGACACCTTTGCCTTATATTTACCGTATAGCTCTATATCATCTTCACTTAGCCCCAGTTTTTCAGCAACTTCTCTGATATCCTTCAGTTTTGCTTCCTGGGCAATTTCTATATCTGTTTTAAAGGACATGTTGACCTCCTGTATCAATTATTCAAATTCTTTAAACATCTTTTCGAAATCTTCAATGCTGTCTTTAATATGGTATACATGCTTGTCTTCAGGGAATTTTCCATTCTTTACATCATCCACATATTCTTTGAAAGCATTTGTAATAACCTCTGCAACATTGGCATACTTCTTAACGAATTTTGGTGTAAAGGCCTGGAACATACCCAGCATATCACCGCAGATGATCAACTGCCCGTCACATGGAAGTCCTGCTCCGATGGAATATACCGGAATGCTTAATTTCTTGCTGATATACTCTGTCAGCTCCGGCGGCACAGCTTCCAATAATAAAGCTCTTGCTCCCGCTTCCTGTATCGACAAGGCGTCCTGTATCAGTTCCCTGGCACTTGCAACATCTCTTCCCTGTGCCTTGAATCCACCCTGCTGACCTGAGCTCTGAGGTGTTAATCCGATATGTCCGAATACAACAATACCTGCATCGCTTATTGCTTTAATTCTGCTGAGGACTCTTCTTCCTCCCTCCAGCTTGATTGCATCCATATCTGCTTCTTTCAGGAAACGGCAGGCATTAATTACTGCATCCTCGTCAGATACCTGATATGAACCGAAGGGCATATCGCCTATGACAAATGTGTTCGGAGCTCCTCTCCTTACAGCCTGGCAGTGGGAAATACAATCCTCCATTGTTACCGGAACAGTTCCCTGATAACCAAGTACTACCATTCCCAGAGAATCCCCAACAAGGATCATATCCAACCCGGCCTGTTCTGCAAAGGAACCCATGGGAAAATCATATGCAGTAATCCAGGATGCCTTCTCCCCCTTTTTCTTCATGTCCACCAGATCAAGAATTGTCTTTTTCTTTGCCATTTCTTTCTCTCCTTTATAAATATTTTTTATGTAAATCAAGGGGTGTTCAGTTACCCCCAATTCAGGCTAAGTTTTGACGTAGCCAAGCTTCCGCGATATATCCTGGGTGAATTCCATCAATGATATACTGATCTTCTTTCGAAAATCCTCAGTCATTCTTGAAGCAGGCCCTGAAACACTGATGGCTGCGAAGGCCCTGCCGAAATGGTTAAAAATAGGTGCTGCCACACAGCTCAATCCCAGCTCTAATTCCTCCGACTCTTCTGCATACCCCTTTTCCTTGGCATAAGCTAAATATTTTAGCAGCTTCTCTTTGTCACATATTGTGTTATCAGTAAACTTGCGGAAATCCATTCTCTCAATTATAGAATCGGCTTCAGCCTCCGGAAGGTTGGCCAGAATTGCTTTTCCCACGGCTGTACAATAAATGGGAAGGCGGCCTCCGACCATCGTACATATTCTCATTGAATGGGAGCTTTCAACCTTTTCCAGATAGATAACATAAGTATCATCGGCAGAAACAAGATTGACCGTTTCTCCATAAAGGCTTACCAACCTTTCCAAATAGGGAATCACTATACCTCTCAGGCTGGAATTTACTTTAGTACCCAAACGGAATAATTCAAGACCCAATCTGTATTTGCCCGTATCCTCATTCTTTTCCAGCAGCCTGCATTCCTCAAGTGTAGCTATCAAACCAAAGGCAGTGCTTTTATGCAGTTCCATCATTTTGCTTATCTCTGTTACACCCAGCTCTTCATGCTTTTCAAAGCAATTAAGCACCTGTACTGCCCGGCTTACAGACTGTATAATTTTATCGCTTGGCATTTTCTGATAACTCCTTAGGTAGTATATTGTACGGCTATTAGAAACACAGTTTCTAACTATCGTATAATCATATTGTACCATAGTATACCTTTTATGTTCAATATATTTTCCAAAAAGTTTTTGAATAATATGCATAAATATACCTGAATATTATGAAACACACTTCAGACGGTTTGATAAACAGAAAACCAGATATATCCGACCTAAGGCACCCGTCATATATACGGATATCAAGTCTAGGAGTTATCTGGTTTTTGTATTATTTTACATATGGTTGTAGTATTGAAAAATCGGCTTCCAGGCACTTCGGCCGGAACTGCAGCTTTATTTGAAGTGCCCGGTTTGCCTCAGGACATTTTATTTTCTTATGTTGTTCTCCCAAGCTTTATCCTGGTTCGCCATCTTTATGAAAGCATAAATCGTAGCAAACTGGACAAATATAATAGGTAATCCCATAAGCCCCGAAACGACTTCCAACGGACCCAAACCGCCTATTTTCAGCAGTAACAGTGCAATACCTGAAATAACACCAGCGGTGAGAAGACGTAAATTCTTGGCAGGTTCGTTTTTACTCATATCTTCCGTACTTGAATAAGCAGCAATCGTATAGGTTGTCGAGTCAAGGGTTGTGATTAAGAAGATCATTGTCGTAATAAGAAAGGCTGCCATGATAAGAAGAGGTAACGGTAATGTCTCAAGAACTTGTGGAATAACAGCCATTACTCCTCCGCCATTTTTCACGATATCAATTACATTAACAGCTCCGGTTAAATATCTATGCATGCTGAGACCGCCAAGAATACCTGTTATTACCCAGGATAAAAGCATCGGAGCTAAAAATATGGTCGCCAACATCTCTTTTATCGTTCTGCCCTTTGAAACCTTTGCTATAAAAGCACATTGCACTAAGCCCCATGTAGCAACATATGCAAACCAGAATACGGTATATCTCTGAGTTGAGTCTGCTGCCGTCAAGTTTAAAGAGTTACTGTAGAATGAAATATCAATATAATTTTTAAGAAGGAAACCGACGCTGTCTGTAAACTGATTGAGTATAAACACGCCTGGTCCTGCCAGTATAATGAACAGGCCCACTACAGCCGCAAGATACATATTGAAGGTACTCAGATTCTTTATCCCTTTTTCTATACCCAGGTAGGCACTGATCGTGAAACAAATAACCCAGACAATACACACTGTTACAGTCAAGCCAAAGGACATCTGTATGTTGAACATTCTAGTCAGGATATTTGTAATAATCGGCGTTCCGAGGCCTAAAAATACAGCCGACCCTGCTATTATGCTGACAAGGAAAAGAATATCCAGAATCTTTCCGCCTATGCCATCCGTAAATTTATCCCCGAAAATGCATCTGCATACCTCAGAAATCCTGAAAACCGGAGCCTTACGAACAAATAAAAGATAGCCTATAGCAGGAGCTGATAATGCATAAATTGAAAAGGTCTGGAAACTCCATAGGAACATACCGTAAGGATTGCCCCACATCAACGCTTCGTTTGACAGGGGTTCAAGACCGAAGGGCGGAGCCATGGCAACGCCAATCCACTGGATCATTCCCGTACGCATAATCGATGATCCCAATGCCATTGCTACTATAATTGAAGCGTATTCAAAAAAAGTAAACTGAGATTTTTCTGCCGGGTCTCCCAGTACAATTTTCCCATATCTTGAGAACATAAAATACACGCCGAAACCGATGAGGATAATCGGATACCAGAGATACATCCAGCCGAAATTGTTGACTATGATGTCAAAAAGTCCATTTAATGCATCCAGTGATGAAGACTCGGATTTTACAAAAGGTATACAGAAAATAAAGAGAATAATTAAAGACGGCAGGAATATCTTAAGGTCCAAGGTATTCCTTTTCAAGGTATTACTTTCGTTTGTTTTAAGCACATTTTTTCCCCCTTTTTTTTGGTATTTGTTTAATCCGCACGATTACATGCATCAGCACATAATCGTACAGACCAAATTCAATCAATTATCTCGCCATTGGCTCCATTGGGAAATCGATTAATACTTCACCACGGGTTTTCCCAACAGCAGAAGCATTGGTCACCAGGTAATCACCCTTGCCGCTGCCGACAAGCCATGATAATATGTGGAACACCATGCCTTCCTTAAGAACAAGGTCACTGTAACGTCTCAGCCCGACTACCATGCTTCCGCCGACCCATCCCGGAGGGAAGCCGATACCGACCATATAACCGCAGTGATGGCGTGTATAATGGGAAAGTCCGGCTGAATCAACTATCTTCTGCCACTCTTCGTACACGTCTGCAGCTCTCATGCCTTCTTTCAGACTGCCGATAACCGCATTAAAAGCATCGATACATACTTTCGAAATCTCCATAGTACCTTTCGGCATATCGCCCAGGAAGAATATCCTGCCCATAGGGGCATGATAGTGCTTGCAGGCACCGCTCATCTCAATAAACAGACGGTCTCCCTTTTCAAGCTTCCTGTCGCTCCATGTCACATGCTCCATTCCCAGTGTAGGGGTGGAACGGACAAAAGGCTGGAAGCCTGGAGGATCTCCGCCGGCAAGACACATTGCCTTGTATATTTCAGCGGCGATTTCACTTTCTCTTACGCCGACTCCAAATGTATTTGCGGCTGCTTCCATCATCTTTGTGGAGACCTTTGCCGCCTTTCTGACATATTCCATTTCAAACGGGGATTTTACCATTCTCAGCTTGTCTATCTCATCTGAAAAATCATCCCAGGTCGCCTGATCAAGCCCTGAATAGATCTTCTGGCTGTTTTCCAGAGGGGCAAACATGGTTCGCTTTTCCATTCCGAGACGGCCCTTATCCAGTCCCATCTCCTTAATTTCGCGAACAACATGATCTGCTGCATTTTCATGATCCAGGTATCCTACAAACTTGGCATTTTTAAGCATCGCCTCAACTGATACGACTTCCATCCGGCGTATTACCAGACGCATTTCATGATCACGGGGAACCACCAGGATATGTGGGGCAAAATAACCGAAGTGATCAAGTCCGGTAAGATAATAGATATTCTCTGGACTTGTTATGACACAAGCGTCCAGTTCCTTTTTCTCCATTATTTTACGAACATTCTCCACTCTTTTGTTAAGCTCTTCCATCGGGAAAGGATTAACCCCACTCATTGGAAACGAATTAAACACACTCTCATTACTCATGGTTAATAGCGCACCTCCTGTTAAATACCTCTCAATAGAGTCCTTCTGCATATTCCTGCCGGGCTGAATTCCTGATTTTCAGACACTCCTCTATGTAAAATTCTTAGAATACACTCCTCCTTTTTACATCAATTTTCAGACTCAAGGAATTATCAGAGGCATAATTCCTTCTCAACCCTCTTTGCTGATTTTGTTATGCATAATCCTCCCAGACCTGTGCATCTGAATTCCCTGGGCATTAGAAGTCCAACATCCATCATGGCTTTGATTGTTTCATCCAAAGGTATGAAGGGATCAAAGCCATTCAGCACCATATTGGCAGAGAGAATTCCATTTACAGCCGCCATCGGATTTCTGCCTACACAGGGTACATTCCCAACGCCTGCTACGGGATCACATATCAGCCCGAGTATATTCTGCAGTGCAAGGGAAGCTGCGGCGAACCCCTCTTCAACACACCCCCCAAGCAGTTGGACAATTCCCGCTGCGGACATACTGCTGGCAGCGCCATTCTCTGCCTGGCAGCCGCACACCTCAGCGGCAAAAGTGGCCTGATGATCGATGAACACTCCGATTATTCCTGCAGCCATCAATGCTTTTGCCATATCCTCATCCGATAGACCCAGCTGGTCTCCAACAGCAACAACTGCGCCGGGGAGAACTCCGCAAGAACCGCCGGTGGGAGCTGCTACAACCTTCCCCCTGCAGATGTCATATTCCATGACGCCGGTTGCCCATACCATCACTTTATTCAACATTCCCATATCGATCATTCTGGCATCTTCTTTTTTTATGTTTTTGTCAAGGGTCCCTGCTTTTGAAGGTAAAAAGCCTCTCTTCTCAAAATTGCCTTCGATTGCTTTTAATGCAGACTCCCTCATGACTCTTACTATATGGGCCATCATCCCTATTATTTCATCCCTGCTTTTTCCGCTGATTGCTTCTTCGTAATCACATGCCAGCTCCCAAAGGGAGCATTTCTTCGTTTTGGAATACTCCAGTGCTTCTTCCGCATTCAAGAAAGGGACTTTGCAGACATTTCTCTTTACAACAGGGAGAACCGGTTTTATATATTTTACACATGTAACCCCGGGTAAATTTTCAAGCTTCTTTTGCACCTCATCCGGCATCTCAGTGTCCAATTTTATATTTATCAGGATCTCTTTCTTTTCATTTTCTTCCAGCATGGTTTCAAAGTCCATCCTATGCCCTTCAAGCATTGCCTTTATTCCATCCAGTGTCTCATCCCTGTCTGTCATCACCAGGATATCGAAATAATCACCCTTTAAAGATACTGGAAATGTTTCATACTTTGTAACCTCAAACATACCTCCGCCGGTTGAGGCAGATTCTATGCTTATTTTTCTGCCGCTTTTCCCCTTAAGATTGATTCTGGCGAAATTGGGATGTATGTCCCCTTCTATGCTTTCTATTTTGAATTCTACCTTTACGTTCTTTTCTTCTGCAGTTTTTAGCGACCGCTTGATGCTTTCGTCAGATATGTCTATTCCCAGTATGCCGCCGACAAATCCATAATTGGAACCTTGAGCTATATAGGTTGCAGCATATGATCCGTTGCGGTCGAATTTGATCTCTATTTCTTCGACCTCGTCATCCAGAAGCATATTTGCAACCTTCCCTATACGTGCCGGACCGGCCGTATGAGAGCTTGACGGCCCTATCATTATCGGACCGAAGACCTCGTTGAAAATACTGCATGGTTTCTTGTTCATCTTATCCCGCCCCTTTTTATTATATTAACCGGAAACAGCTTGTCTTTATCTTTCGTATCCGCACCAATCCAGTATGGTACATGCAATTATCTTTGTAGTCTCTACCAGTTTGTCAACGTCCACATGTTCATTTGCCTTATGGGCTGTACCTCCGGGACCTGGTCCGAATACCACCGTAGGTGTATTGCCATACCTGATCAGGGCACCCGCGTCCGTACCCCATGGAGTGCCGACTATATCCGGCTCATTGCCTTTAATAGATTTATAGTTATCTGCCATTGTTTTTACCAAAGGATGCTCTTTATCAACACTGCCTGAGTTAAGGCAGAAACCAAACCATTCTATTATAGGCCTATGCTCCTTTAACCAATCATCCTTCTCCGCAGCCTCATAAACAGCAGCTTCAAAGCCTCTCCTTGCTTCTGAAATTTCCTCATCAGGAGTAAAACTCATTCTCCCTTCTATTATCACTTCATCGGGTACACTTGTCGGGAATATTCCGCCTTTTATGATTCCGATATTGATACTGAATGGGGCTGGATGATGCTTATACAATTCGTGCTTTTTTTCTTTTATTATTTTTGCTTCGAATTCATTGATTTTCTGTAAGATCATACTTGCTTTGATTATTGCATTTACCCCTAAATAGGAAGTCGCCGCATGAGCTGCAAGACCTTTCACTATGATCCTGAACCACGTTACCCCCATTGAAACCGGACACAACTGCATGTCTGTCGGTTCGGGAACAATAGCCCCGTCAGCTTTGTAACCCCTGCTGATTGCTGATAAGGTCCCCGCTCCCCCTGTCTCTTCACCGATAACACTTTCTATGATTACGTCTCCCTTAAGCTGTATCCCCGAATCCATGATCGCCTTTACTGCCATTACATTGGCAATAATACCGCCCTTCATATCCGAAGCACCGCGTCCATATATTTTCCCAGCTGCCAGCTTTCCGCTCCATGGACTGTCATCCCAGTCATTGTCCCCATCCGGCACAACATCCATATGCCCGTTAAGCAGGATGGACTTCCCTCCGCCCTTTCCTTTCAATACGCCCACCACATTCGGGCTTCCTTCAAAATGATCCCTTGCTGCCAAAAAGTCCGGATTGATCTTCATGTCTTCCATCGTCGGTTCCCATACATCAACATTTAAAGATAGCTTTCTGAGTAAATCCGAAAAATAAATCTGCGCTTCTTTTTCTTCCCCCATGACACTGGGATACTTTATCAGCTCTTGTACAGTTTTAACTATTTCATTTTTGTTGGCTTCAATCATCTTTATCACTTGTACCTTTGCATCATTCATATCATAAACTCCCTTCATTGCTTACAATTTATTGTAAAGCAAGATCCGTTCCAAAAAAATAAATTAGTCTGCTTTTTTTCTATTTATTACGTTCTCGTTCTGATATGCCTTGAATTTCAATGCCTATAAAAAGGTACATAAAAAAACTTTTATTTTTTTATTCCAATAGCGTTACTTTATGTCCAAATATAAAAAGGTATTTAATTCAATAATGAATTATTTTCATAACAAATCAGATTTTTATATGTATTCCGACAATTCACAAATGAATTATTGATTCATAAATGAATTATTCTACACCGCAACTAATATTCCTTTCTTATACAACCCACGGAATCCCCTTTTTTTCAGCAAAAGAGGAATGGAATAATTCTTGCAGAATATATATATCATCCGGAGATACGATAGAATAAGCTCTGTCGTATCATTTATTAAGGGAGGGATGCGTTTTGACTCTCAAAAGCCTGAAGCTCTTCAAGATTAGAAGTGTTCATTCAGATATAATAATACAAGATATAATAAGAGCATTCAAAGAAGATAATACGAAATATGCTGTAGTTTATGAAAATGAAACGATAAAGGGAATCGTTACCCCGGATGAATTATTGAACGCCTATCTTTGCGGCCTGTCGCCGGCCGAGAGCATCAAAGGGCTTGTTAATGGCCATTTTTGTTCTGTGGAAGACAGCTGCCCGTTGGATACAATAGCGGACATCCTTGAAGAAGATCCGTCCAGGCATATTATTGTTGTAGATAATAACGGGAGAGCAACAGGAATAGTAAACAAAGAAGCCGTCACCGCTTACTTTTATACAGAAATAAAGAAAAGGCTCCAGGTATTCAGAAAAGAAAAATTCGAAAGGCAAGCACATGAAGATATTCTTAATGATGAAAAATTACATATAACCAAGCTGATCAATGATCTGGACCAGATAAACCTATGGAATAAAGAGCTGGACCAGGCCTTTGAAAACTCACCGAATTCTATTGTTATTCTGGATGGAAAAGGCAATACCGTAAGAGTAAACAGGGCTTTTGAAAATATAACAGATATCAGGAAGGAAGAGGTTACGGGAAAAAACGTAAAGGAAATGGAAGAAAAGGGCGCCTACAACCCCTCTGTCGGCGTTCTGATTTTGAAGGAAAAGCGCAAGATCTCCATCATTCAGAAATTGCAGAACGGCAAGGAGGCCCTGGTTACCGGCGTACCTGTCTATGATGAAAGCGGAAGCATATTCAGGATCATCATTAATTCCATTGATTTTAAAGAACTGAATATCATCAACCAGTATTACGAAAAGCAGAAAGAAATAAATATCATACAGAAAAAGGATAACGATACGAAAATAATATACGAGAGCCAAAGCATGAAAGGCATTATGCAGTTAACAAACGAATTAAAAAATATCGATTCGACTGTATTGATCACCGGTGAATCCGGTGTGGGAAAAGGCGTTATCGCCAGATACCTGCACAATAACGGCCTGAGAAAAAAAGAGAGAATGGTCGAGATCAACTGCGGCGCCATTCCGGAGGCATTACTGGAATCCGAACTGCTGGGTTATGAAGCAGGTGCATTTACCGGCGCAAAAAAAGGCGGAAAACCGGGCCTTATCGAGCTGGCGAATAAGGGCACACTTTTTTTGGATGAAATAGGGGAAATGCCCATGCCGCTTCAGGTCAAACTGCTGCAAGTCATCCAGGAAAGACAGATCAACCGTGTGGGCGGCCTTATGCCTATAGATATCGATGTCAGGATCATCGCCGCCACAAATAAGGATTTGCAGGAAATGGTCAAGAAGGGCAAATTCCGGCTGGATCTATTCTATCGCTTAAATGTCATTCCGATTAGTATCCCGCCGCTGAGGGAAAGGCAGCAGGACATCATTCCAATGGCTCAGTTTTTCCTGGATAAATATAATGAAAAATATAGCAAGGCTGTCAAAATCGGAAAAAGCATACTGAATATGATGCTGACATACTATTGGCCGGGCAATGTCCGTGAATTGGAAAACACCATAGAGCGGTTGGTGGTCACAAACCCTTCAGAGCTTATCGAAAAGGACAATAATAAATCTGTTATTTTCAGCACCAATTTATATAATTCCTATGTTCCCAATCCGGATTTCATTGAAATAATCACACCCCTGGAAGAAGCAAAAAGAGAAATAGAAGAGAAGCTGATCAGAATGGCTTATAATAAATACAAAAGCAGCTATAAAGTAGCTGAAATCTTGAAAATAAGCCAGGCAACAGCATATAGAAAGATAAGGGAATATATTGATGATGAATACATCCCGACATAATGGCATGGAGCGGGCTTCAAGGATTCCCGCTCCATGCAGATAGCTATTAATATAGCTTTAAAGCTTGAATTTTTCACTTAGGGCCTGCAGATCAACGGCTATATCCGTCAGCAAGGCAGCGGCGGAATGTATTTCCTCAAAAGAGGCCAGCTGCTCCTCGGTTGCTGCAAATACCTGCTGGATCCCTGAAGCGGATTCTTCCGAAATCTTCCTTATACTATCAATTGAACCGGCAACCTTCTGTGTTCTTTCAGAGATTTCATGGATCGAAGAAGTTACCTGGTCAATCTGGCCTGAAACGCCGCAAATGGCATCTTCGATTTGGTTGAAGGCTTCACCGGCAGAGGTCATAACCGTAATGCCTTCAAAAACTTCCTTTATTGTTTTCTCCATTATTTGAACCACTTTTTGAGTTTCTGTCTGAATGGCTGCTATCAATGCGGAAATTTGTTTTGTTGCAGTCACGGATTGTTCAGCCAGTTTTCCTACTTCCCCGGATACAACTGCAAAGCCCCGCCCGTGTTCTCCTGCTCTGGCGGCTTCAATAGCCGCATTCAACGCCAGCAGATTTGTCTGGTCGGCAATTGTGGTAATAACCCCGATAATCTGTTCGATCTCTTTGGAGCGTTCACCTAATGACCCTATCCCTTGAGACAATCCATTTACCGTTTGATAAATGGAATCCATTTGCTTAACGGCCTTCTGGATGATTTCATTTCCTCCCTGTGCTTTTCCGGATGCCTCTGATGAAATGGACGATGCCGACTGTGCATTCGCCAATATTAGCTTCAAATTATCCGTAATTTCATTGATGGATTTTGAACTTTCTTCTACACTGGCAGCTTGACGGCTCGCCCCGTCGGCAACCACATGACTTGTCTCGGAAATACTGCTGCTCGTAGCGGCAGCCTGCTCGGAGCCCGCAGTCAGTTCTTCAGAAGAAGCGGCCAGCCTGTCTATCTTATCTCTAAGCTGGAGTAAAATCTGCCTGATCATATCGCACATTCCGTTAAATGTCACAGCAAGCACACCGACCTCATCCTTTGACTGTGTCTCAACCTCCACGGTAAGATCTCCTTCCCCGATGCTTTTTGCTGCGGATACCAGTTTCATCAGCGGTTTGGTTATGGAACGGACAACTAAAAAGATCAGGACTCCTCCCAGCAGAATGGATATGACAATGACGACAAAGGTTGCATAATAAATAGGAGCCGCTTCTCTTGCGATTTCCTCCCTGTTCATGGTTCCGATTATTTTCCATCCGGTTAATGGATTGGTTACAAAATAAACCATCTTCATTTCTCCGTTATCGCTATAATCAAACTGATCGGAGTCCTGACCGACAATTTGAGAGATCCACGACTCCTTTATCTCCGTACCTGTTTCCAGCGTAGGATGCACCAATACCTTCCCGTTTTTATCGAAAACTGCCAGATTTCCTTCTTTGCCTATATGTACTTTTTTGATATCCTCTCCGATACTGCCCAGATTAAGGTCTACACCCACAACACCGGATCCGTCCTTAACAGCTCTTACGACCGATACGATTACATTTCCCGTTGATTTGTTGTTTTCATCAACCTGTATATACGGCTCCGTTATATATACCTGTCCTTTCTGATCCATTGCGCCCATATACCACGGCCTTACCCTGGGATCATAGTCAGCACCGACTTCTACATATGGAGAAATAAACGTTGCACCTGCCTCAGTCCCCAAATAGGTGCTGGAAATCTCCGGATGGCTGTTTTGAAAGGGATCCAGATACTTCCTTATCTGAGGTTCATCCATGGAAAAATCAATCTGTTCCGCAAGCTGGGTTACATTATTCATACTTGATTCCAGAGTAGTAGTTAGAAGCTTGTCCATTAGCCTGACGCTTTCGTAGGCATTGTTCATAAATTGTTCCGATACTTTTCTTTCTGCAGTCCTGTATGAAAATTGACCTGTCATCAGAACAGGAATGATAAGAATCGCGCCAAAAGCAATGACCAGCTTGTTTCTGATGGTAAGCTTCTGCTTTTTTAACATTGAATCCCGCTCCTTTCTTATGAGTAAAATACAATCATATATAAAAAGGGACAGGTATGGACCGTGTTCTTCCACCCTATCCCCCCTGAATCCAGGTATGGTTTTTATAACTCTAAGCCTATACCTCTTTACTACGGTCTAGGAATAGAAAGGTCTGCCTTATAGTCATTGAATACCAACTTATTTGTGCTTCTGTCACACCATTCTTTTGCTATGGAGGCATATCTGATCTTTTCCTTTATCAGGAAGTTCAGGTAGCTTGGATCCCTCCATGCATTATATAATTCTGCCTCACTCTTCCCGGGCTCGAATTTGAAGTATACCGGAGCACATATCCTTGCGATCTCAGCCGCTTCTATATTCCTCTGATGCCCTCCCATGGTATCTACTATGCTCATATAAACATCCATCGGCAGGTCTACAACGCTTCTTATGGATGCCAGCATTGACAGTGATAGATCCGCCAGAGGATTGAAGCTGTCAGCTCCAAGGTCTGAAAGCAGCTTTGCGCCAACTGCATTGGCATGACCTGCGAAAACTGATACTTTGAATTTTACATCCTGGGGAATAACATTTTCTTTTCTCATCTGGTTTACCAGATATAATAATCCCTCATCACAGATAAGGAAGCCTCTGATCCCTGCTTCCAGGCACCGGTCAAATTCTTTCAGCCACATATGCAGATTGTCCTGGCCTCTTATTCTCATACCGGATACATAACCTTCGGAAGTGGTATACTGTCTGCCTAAATCCCAACCTCTTACAGGTACCGGGTTTATCATCACTTCAATTTTACTTTCTGCCCCTATTTGAGCGTAGTATTTCAATTCCTCAAATTCCAGTAAAGCTGATCCACCTACTGTACCGATGACCCTGTGAATGGGCAGGTTCTTTTTCTCGGACTCCTTGACCAGTACTTCAAAATTCTCTGCGTTTTCTATTCCTGCGATCTCCATTCTATAATGTGCGCCACCTTCAAAAGTCACCTTTGATGACGGCATATCATGTCTGTCTTTTACCGGCAGGTTCAGTTTCTCAGTCATAAACTTCTCCATGCTCTGTATTGCCATATACTTGTCCCCCTATCCTTTTCTTAATATTCGGTTACTCTTTGATAACATTTTACAATACTCCGAAGAGCAATGCAATATATTTTTTCTATATTTAAGAATATATTTCTATATATTAATTAGTTTTCTACTATGAAGCTTTCAATACCTGTCATGCAATTAGGTCTACTGCAGCATTATATCTCTGTTTTCACAGTTAGTACTATATAAAGAAAAAACAGACAATGTCCTAAGACAGTCCGTTTATCACATTATTCTATATGCAGGAAATACATTCCGTTAAATCAGTCATTAAACCTGGGACGGGTATTTTTATAACTTTCTTCTTTCACCTATGGTAATATGATTGCTTAAAGTTTTTTTGCAGTTTTCCAGGTTATTGCTTCTCAGGCACTTGATAATTTCATAATGATCGGCTGCTTTGATCATCAGGTCACCTGTTTCATGTGTATCACAGAACATCGCTACCTTCAGTTGAAAATATAATCGCTCTAAAATTTCAACCCTTCTTCTGCTTCCCGATTTTTCCCATATATATCTGTGAAATTCCATGTCTTTGTCATTAAACATTATTGCTTTTTTAATAGAGTCTCCCGCGCTGTCAACAATCATAACCATATCCTTTACGATGACTTCCAATGTAGTAAAATCCTTTTCCGACAATTTGTTTTCACTAATCAGAAGCTCCAGGATATCATTCTCAAACAGCCGCCTTATATCAAAAATCTCTTTGATATCCTCAGCTGTATACCTGGTAATGAAGGTACCTTTACGGGGTATGATAGTCAATATCCCTTCCTTTTCCAGTTCTTTGATACCTTCTCTTATTGTCGCTCTGCTAATACCTAGCGCCTTAGCAACCTCTGTTTCAAAAACATGATCTCCTTCTCTATATATGCCTTCCAGGATCACTCCTTTTATATAACCAGCGACAACACTACATAAATTACTGCGAAAAAAAGCCGCATTGCTTGTCATAACTCACCTCCTGCATATTCAGCACCGGATCACTCAAATAGCATTGTAACGCCAAGCTGTAAGGAACGGCTACAAACCGTTCCTTACGCTCAACAATATAATTCTGTACAAGTCTGGTTTTATAAGCTTGGTCTAAATTACTTAGCTTCTATCACCTTTACTTCTTCTATAAGTGTGTCAAGTATTTTCTTGCCGTCTGCTCCAACCATTTCAGCATATCTGTCATATGCCTTCTTGCTCGCCTCTCTGAAGGCTGCTCTCTCTTCTGCTGTAAGTTCAACTACCGGTATATCCACGGCAGCCTTGATTTTGTCCAGAGCTGCTCCATTCAGTTCTGCCTGGATTGCAAATGAATCATCTCTGAGATCTTCAACTGTATCCAGGATCAACTGCTGCATATCTGCCGGCAGTGAATCGAAGAATTGTGGATTAACTGCTGTTGTTGTTACATACAGGTTCGAGCTTGCCAGTGTCAGGTACTTCTGTACTTCACAGAACTTCATCTCTTCTATTGCGAAAAGAGGATTTTCCTGACCTTCTATCATATTAAGCTGCAGTCCGCTGTATACCTCCATATATGGTACAGGAGTAGGATTAGCGCCATATGCTTCATATGCGGCAACAATCATAGGCGAAGGCATTGTCCTCATCTTGAAGCCCTTCCATTTATCAGGAGTATTGACAGGCTTGCTTGAAGTCCACTGCATTGCACCCTCTGTCCAATAAGCAAGTACCTTTATATCCTTTTCAAGGTACTTTGCTGTCAGCATTTCATTAAGTGCCTTACTGGCCTTGAATATTTCAGCATTTTTTTCCATATCGTCTGTAAACAGGAAGTGTAAGGAGAAAAGCTGATTCTCCGGTACAATAGTTCCTGTATTGCCGGGTGAAACGATTCCGAATTCTATACCGCCATTCTGCAGTAGTTCACACTGCTGAGTAGCATCCCCTATCTGACCTACCGGATAAACTTCAATTTTTACTTTTCCGTTTGATTTCTGCTCAATAATTTCCTTGAACTTTTTAACATATACGTCCTGAACACTTCCGTCAATTTCTTCATGGGCAAATCTCCAGGTATAGGTCTTTTCTTCCGCGGGAGCCGGTGCTGCATTTGCATCCCCGCTTGGTACCGCCTTTGGTGCACATCCTGCGGCCAGGGACATTACCATCATAATAGATAGTACTAGAGCAATGATTCTTTTCATAATACTCCTCCTCAATATTATTATTTCTATTTGAGAGTCGCCTCGCGACTTGGGAACCTTTACTGGCTTAAGAAATTCAGGACTGATCTTATATGCATCTCAACCCCATAGCGAAGTGTGTCTTCGTCAATATTGAACATGGGATGATGATGCGGATATTGTGTATGCTTCTTCGCATTTCCTGTACCAATAAAATAAAATGCACTGGGAACCCTGTGGGTAAACTCCGCGAAATCCTCACCTGCCATACATTTGTATTCAAATATATTGTCCTCGGTCCCATAGGTCTCTTTTGCCGCTTTCTTTGCCAGATCTATCATTTTATCATTGTTCATAAGGGATGGATTGCTGGGAATATACTTTAGTTCATATTGAACTCCCATGGCTTCACAAATACCCTTGACCACCCTTTCAAACTTATCCAGAAGAATCTGCTTTTCAACAGCCTCATTCTTGAATAAAAATCTGATCGTTCCCCCTATATTTACCCTGTCCGCTATGATATTGCGTCCGCTGCCTCCCTGGATTCTGCCTACCATAATGACTATCGGAAGCAAGGGGTCAATCTCCCTGGTCTGGATGGACTGCAGACTCTGTATGATATTGGCGGCAGCCAGTATAGGATCCGCAGCTGTATGAGGAGCTGAAGTATGCCCTGCCTTTCCGATAATGCCAAGCTCAAACTCTTCCATAGCGGCCATTACCGGCCCATTTGCCAAACCTATTTCACCACTCTGTATTGGTGTCCATAAATGTGATCCAAATGCAGCATCCACATTAGGGCTTTCCAATATACCTTCATTGATCATGTTCAAAGCCCCTGCTTCTTCCTCATTGGGCTGAAAGACGAACTTCACGTTTCCTTTTATTTCATCTTTGTGTTCCGATAATATCTTTGCCGCAATGAGAAGCATGGCTGTATGCCCGTCGTGCCCGCATGCATGCATAATTCCTTTGTTGATCGACTTATACGGCAGTCCTGTCTTTTCATCCTGGGGCAGTGCATCCATATCTGCTCTCAACATAACGGTCTTTCCCCCACTGCTGCCTCTGAGCAGACCTACTACACCGGTCTTTGTAACCCTGGTAACTTCCAGGCCCAGCTTTTCCAAGTACTCATAAACAATCCGTGAGGTCCTGTGCTCTTCATACCCAAGTTCAGGGTGCATGTGAAAATCCCTTCGTAAGTTGATCAGTTCCTCCTGAACTGCCGAGATTTCACTTTTTATATCAAACATATGATCCCATCCTTAATTGATTTTTTACACTTGTTTTGCTCTAGGAGATAAGCATCAGTGAAAGCTGCGGGAATAGAATGATCAATGCGGAAATAATGATGAGCATGATTAAATAAGCCGGCAGCCTTTTTATTACTTTCATGAAAGGTCTGGAGAATATTGCAATGGCAGTAAATATATTGCATCCAAAAGGAGGCGATATTGAGCCGATTGCAGCCTGTAATGTAACAACGATTCCCAAATGAATCGGATGAATCCCTGCCTTGACAGCAAGAGGGAAGAAAATTGGTGTAAGGATAACAATTACAACTATTGAGTCCACAAACATGCAGCCTATGAAGAAGAAGGCCGTAACAGTCAATAATATGGATAGTGCACTGGGATTTGCCCCCAGCAATGCAGTAGTCATCATCTGAGGTATTTTTGCATAGGAAATTGCCCAGGAGAACAGTGAACCTGCAGCAACAAGCACGAATACCGCAGAGGTAACAACGGCGGTTGACAGGGCAATTTTGGAAAGGTCTCTGATCTTAATGCTTTTAAAGAGGAAAAGCTCCAGTATCAGTGCATACAGCACTCCCATAGCGGCTGCTTCAGTAGGACTGAAGAATCCCGTATAAATACCGACGAAAATAATAACCGGAAAACCAAGGGGAGCGATTGCCCTTTTAAGAGCTTCCAGCCTTTCAGGCCAGGTAAGCTTCCTTGACAAAGGTATGTGTCTTCGTTTTGCATTAAAATAGTTATATACAGCGAAAAATAATAATATGGTCAAACCCGGCAATACCCCGGCAACGAACAAATCACCTACCGACGCACCTGTAACAACGCAGTACATGATCATTGAAATACTGGGCGGAATCAATAAAGCAATAATGGCAGAGCTGATAATCAAAGCGATTGTATCTTCATCCTCATATCCTGATTCCAAAAGCCTGTTGCGCATTGGCTTTCCGATAGCAACAACCGTTGCCTGTGTGGAGCCGGAAATAGCACCGAACAAAGTACAGGTGGCAGCTGTTGTAATAGCCAGACCGCCGTGTATATGTCCTACAAAGGTCTCAACAAAGTCCAGGAGCCTTCTTGATGTTTGTCCGGCGCACATGATATCAGCTGCAAGAATGAACATAGGCACTGCAAGCAGCACATAGGGCTGTACCCCCGCAACTATCTGCTGAGTTGCCAGTAAAGGATTGACATTGGGGAAATATTTTACCATAACTGCAAGGGGGGCAATAGTCATCGGTATCATCATGGGAAAATTAAGCAGTAGCATTACAGCTAATATGGACATTAACAATAGTACCATTACAGCACCTCCTTGGTCGATGATTCATTCGAACCCTGCTGCTGATTATACTCATAAGCATCACCAATTTGATATATTGTTCTCTGTGTCGATACATAAACATCCTTTTCCCTCATATTCTTTATAAAGGTCCTGCCGTACTCAACCGCCCCAAGAAAAAATCCCAGCGGTACAGAAGCCATAATCAGGTACATCGGTATTCTGAGAGCCGGAGTTACCCTTCCCAATTGAAATACCTTTATAGTGTACTTAAGTCCAAGATATGTGAGGTAGAACAGACAAAGGGATGTCACGCTTGAAATAACAAGCTGAAACACTTTTTTCCCTTTCACGCCCATAAGGTCGAATATTGCAGACATAGTTATGTGCTTTGCCTTTTTTGCCGCATAGCCTATACCCAAGAAGGTTACAACGATCGTCAGGGTCTGCCCGACCTCTTCAGCAAAGGTCCAGCTGGAGTTGAGCAAGGTTCTGCTCAATACACTGCCGATAAGGATAAAAGCCATTAATAATACTGAATAGCCTAATATTGCTTCTTCAACCTTCTCAACGATTCTGTCAAAAGATTTCATTTTCCCCCTCCTTTTCTTATCGGTATTACATAATTGCTCCTAGAAAGTTCAGTCATGAGCCCAAAGTACAATACATGTACATCCGGGCTCATGTCCTGTTATATGGGGTTACCTATGAACTATTTATTTTACAAATTATTTTACAAACAGCTTTCTCGGGAAATTAGTAAAGGTCTCAACACCGTTTTCTGTAATCCTGATTGATTCACTGATGTCCACACCACAGTCGTCAAGCCAGATACCCGGCATAAAATGGAAAGTCATATTAGGCTTCATAACTGTTTTATCCCCAGGTCTCAAGCTGGCTGTATGCTCGCCCCAATCCGGAGGGTAATTAAGTCCCATGGAGTATCCGACACGGGAGTCTTTTATAAATCCGCTTTTTGCAATGCTTCCAGCCCATACCCGTTCAACTTCCTCACAGGTAATGCCCGGTTTGATTGCAGCCAGAGTTTCCTTGATGCCTTCTACAACAACTGCTGCCAAATCCCTCACTCTTTGTGGTGCATCCCCTATTATGAGTGTTCTTGACAATGGACAGTGATATCTTCTATAACAACCTGCAATTTCCACCAGAACAGTGTCACCATTTTTGTACGGCTCATCAGTCCAGCTGAGATGCGGGGTTGAAGTCCTGATACCGCTTGGCATTAAGGGAACTATTGAAGCATAATCTCCGCCATACTCTTTAGTACCTGTGATCTGCGCATGATATACATTTGCCGCTGCATCACACTGCCTTACCCCTTCAGCTATCGAATCTACAGCTGCCTGCATCGTGTTTTCTGCAATTCTTGCAGCTTTTCTCATGTATTCCAACTCTGTTTCTGACTTTACGATTTTTACCCAGTTTACTAAGTTGGTGCCGTCTTTGAACTTGGCATTCGGTAAATTAAGGACCAGCCGCTCCTGACACTTTGCGGTATAGTAGTATGAATCCATTTCAGTAGCGATAACTTTATTTTGATAGCCCTTTTCCTTAATGATATCTGAAACAAAATCCATTGGGTGTTTTACCAGAGACTGTACATAGTCATCGGTATACGCTCTTATATTCTCTTCCTTGAGCCATGTTGTAAGTCTCGCTGCATTGCCGTCCTGGCCTCTGCCGAACCATATGGGTTCAGGCTGGTCAGCCATAACGATCAAACCCTGATGCACATAAAAAGACCATCCGTCAAAACCTGTCAGGTAATTCATATTGGCAGGATCGGTGACAATCAATACCTCCATACCTTTGTCAACCATGCTTCTCTTGGTCTTTTCCAGCCTCTCCTTATATTCCATCACTTCGAAATATAAGACTTTTTCCAT
The DNA here is from genome assembly GCA_035627615.1 of Clostridia bacterium. Taxonomy (GTDB): domain Bacteria; phylum Bacillota; class Clostridia; order Lutisporales; family Lutisporaceae; genus BRH-c25. Next base: position 54,044 of record DASPLL010000031.1, on the reverse strand, counting down.
TTCAACATCCCCCTTTGATTATTGTTTTGTGTTGATTGTTTATTGTCGACAATTATGTCCAAAAAATAAATCTAAACTAAGTACTCCTTAACAGCGCGTAAGAAAGAAGCTATATCGACGTTGTTTCCACTTACAACCACTGCCACGTTTTTTCCCAGGCTCCCGAGTTTTCTTCCCAGAAGGGCGCCTACACCTATAGCTGCTGCTCCTTCTACGATCATCTTGTGATTCTTCATTATATATGCCATTCCCTTTGCTATATCTTCCTCCGGTATCAGTACTGCTTCATCCATAAACTTCCGGACCATGGAAAAGGTATACTGATTGTTGATTCCAATACCGCCCAGCAGGCTATCCGCCAGAGTATCGGCTTCGTCCATAACCACCGGTTTTCCCGCTTTAAGGCTATGATACATAACAGCACCCTGCTCCATAGAAGCTCCAATGACGCGTATTCCAGGGTTACTTGATTTCAATGCCATGGCCACTCCCGAAAGCAATCCGCCTCCTGACAGGGGTATAATAACCGTATCCACAGAAGGAAGATCCTCCAAAATTTCCAAACCCATGGTTCCCTGTCCCGCAATCACATAAGGATCATCAAAGGGTTCCACCACAGTATAGCCTTCCTCCCTGGCCGCCTTATAACAATTCTCTCCGGCTTCATCCTGTGAGTTCCCTTTTACCATCACTGTCGCACCCAGACGTCGCAGACTGTTTATCTTCGCCTCCGGTACTCTTTCTGAAACAAATACAAAGGCCGGAATATTCAATTGTTTTGCCACATACGATACTGCTATGCCGTGATTTCCGGTGGAATAGGTAGCCACTCCCCGTTCTTGCTGTTCAGCAGTCAGGCTGAGGATTTTGCTCGCAGCACCTCTGATCTTGAATGCACCCATTTGATGAAGGTTCTCCATTTTTAAAAACACATTGGTTCCTAATTGTTCAGATACCTCAAAAGAATGTATAAGCGGCGTCTTTCTTATGATTTGAGAACTTCTCCGGCGGGCATTCCAAACATCAATAATATCAGGGATACCGGCATATATTCCTTTATTCTCCACATTATCAGACATCTTTTCACCTCGAATTCTTAAAGCAATTGTGTTTTAACAGATATATGAATTTCATAATTCAACTTAAGGAAGAAGTGCTACTACATCTATCTCCAGCAGGCAATCTCCTGCCACGCCGCATTCTACAGTAGTACGAGCCGGATAAGGCTTGGAGAAAAACTGACGGTATACTTCATTATAACCTGCAAAATCCTCCATGTTTACCAGGCAGGCATGTACCTTGACCACATTGTCCATAGTGCAGCCTGCAGCGGCAAGTATGTTCCGGATATTTTCCAGGACTTGCTTCGTCTGTACTTTGATATCTCCTTCCACCATCTCATCAGTCCCCGGTTTTTCAGGTGTTTGTCCACTCACGAACACAAAATCCCCGGCAATAATGGCAGGTGTATATGGGCCTGCAGGTACCGGCGAGCATTCCGGATGTACGGCTTTTTTGACCATGCTTCTTTAACTCCTTTATTGTGATTTTACCTGATCTGTATATGGAAACCATTTTATACAAAGCATTGGCTCCACTCTGAATCCAGGCTGTTTTTATCCATTTACCGCCTCCGATACATAAAAATTCCATAGTTTTATAATTACATTTTATAATATTCAGAAAAAAAACGCAATAATTTTTTCTATTTATAGAAATAATATTCTATTTAGCGGCACTTCCTTATTGTTATATAAAGTACTTGGTCTCACTGGCCGCTTATTAATCCGGCAGCTTATGTGCACATGGCCTCAATATAATATATTTCCAGCTTTAGAAATAAAAAGAAACAGGTTGGGCTTTGCCTTAACCTGTTTCTTAATACATGAATAGTAGAATTACTTTCTATTATTCCCTTATCCCTCATTATAACCAAGATATGTTGATAGTTCACTACTTGCCAGCTCCAGATCCTTTTTAATATTCATAATCTTTGTGAAGTTCAGGCGCATACTTGGACCACTAACACTAATAGCAGCTATAACTTCATTCTTATAGTTCCTGACAGGCATAGCTATACATGACAGGCCGGGGTAATACTCCTGATCATCTATACTGTAACCCTGTTCCTTAACTTTTCTCAGCTGTACGATCAGATCATCCAATGTAGTGATTGTATTAGGGGTACAGCCTGCCAGCTGGTCTTCTCCAAATATCTTGACCAGCTCTTCCCTGTCCAGCTCCGAAATAATAGCTTTCCCCATAGCTGTGGCATGGAGCGGTTCCCGCGTTCCAATCGGAACATTGGCTACAAGTGTTGATTTCGGATCTATCCTGGAAATTACAACTACGCTGTTCTCCACTCTAACTCCCAGATTTACTGTCTCCTCAAATTTATTGCATAGATTCTGGAGAACCTCCGTATTCAGATTGGATAATTTCCTTTGCTGCGGAATATTATTGCCTATTTCGAAAAACTTCCAGCTCAAACGGTACTTTGTGCTTTCAGAACATTTTTCAACATAGTTGTAAGCCATAAGTGTATCCAATATCCTATGTATCGTACTCTTCCCAATACCCAGTATATTGTCTATCTCACTTATCCCTAACCCTGATCCTTCTTTATGCATGACCTCTATTATCTCCAGTGCCTTCTCAAGTGTCTGCACCGGATATTTAGGTACATGAGCATCAAGTGCCTTTCCCAACTAAATCCTTCTCCTATCTTTTTCTATATATTAGAACATTATTTTCATTAATAATACCATTATAATTTATAAAATTCAACAGTTAATATTGTAGCTTATATCTAATGCGCTGTTTTAGTTCAGGTTATAGATATCCGAAAACTCCAGATGTATTTTTTCCACATTGCTCTGCTGCTTGTTGTCTTCGTCTATATACACTTCATCCTCGGGCACGGTTTTTACCGGCAACTCTATAACAAATTCGGACCCTGCACCATATTCACTCTGAACGTAAATTTTACCTCCGTGCATTTCCACTATTGATTTCACCAGCGAAAGTCCTATACCACTGCCTTCCTGGGCTCTGTTCAGGGATTTGTCCACTTGCCTGAACCTTTCAAAAATAACATCCAGCTTTTCTTCCGGGATACCTGTTCCGGAGTCTCTAACGGATATCTGAATACTATCTCCCTTATCAAACATACTGACGCTTATACTGCCGCCCTCTCCGGTGAACTTGACTGCATTGGACAGAAGATTCAACATGATACGCTCAATCTTGTCCGGGTCGAAGGCTGTTATTTTTTCTTCCACATCAGTATCGAATACCAGCTCAATAGACTTATTCTTTATATATTCCGATACGGACAAAGTAATATCCTCTATTACTTTGACAATATCATTATTCTGCAATCTGACTTCAAAGAAACCCGCATCAATTTTCGTAATATCAATTAAATTGTTTATAAGCCTTAACTGCCTGAAGCAGTTCTGCTTCATGATACCGGTATATTTCTTTATATTAGTGCCTGTCCCTTTTTGGGAGTTATCCTTCATCATGGACTCCAGAAATTGCAAAGTACTCATTATGACATTCAGCGGAGTACGGAGCTCATGGGACAGATTGCTGAAAAAGTCATTTTTCATGCCATCGAATACCTTCGCTTCCTCCAGAAGCCTTTTAGCCCGGGTGTTATCTTCCTGCAGCTGTTCCGAAAGCTTCCTGAAGGTAATATCTCTCAAGATCACAAGCTGTGCACTTTCCTCTTCAAAGTAAATAGGCATTGACATAATTTCAACATAAATTACTGAGCCGTCGGCACGGATTATTTTATCCTCCATTGGCATTGCCCTATTATCCTGGTCCTGGAGATACTGCTGCTGCATATTAACAAGCTGCGCTTCCGAAATATCCAGATACTTCCCGATCGACTTTCCGATAAGTTGTTCAACCCTTTTTACCTGAAGTAAATTTGAACCTTCGGTATTTGAAAATTGTATAATATCTCCTTTTAGAATAAAAACAGCGAAAGGTGATAATTCTACAAGCTTCTCATAGCGGTCCTTGCTTCTCTTCAGGTCCTCCTCAGCTTCCTTACGTGCTGTAATATCAACAAGAGAGATCACCACACCCTTGATGATATTTTCATTTGTCCGGTATGGGGCATATTTCAGCAGGTACCATTTATTGTTGGTACTCCGTACCTCCCGTTCGGAAGGTACAAGACTGCTCATTACATTTCTTGCCTGCTCGGTCAGATCCTCATTTATTAGGCTATATGAGATGTGGCTTATGGGACGGCCAATATCCGATTCTATAAGATTTATTTCCCTGGTTACTGCCGGTGTAAATTTCCTTACATACAGGTTTGCATCCAGGAAAATAGTGCCGATGGTCGTACTGTTCAAGAAATTAGTCATATCATTATTCAACTCGGCCAGTTCCTGTATCTTATATTGGTATTGAGTGTTTACAACAATCAGCTCCTGATTGACCGATTGAAGCTCTTCATTGGTACTGTGCAGTTCTTCATTGGATACCAGAAGCTCTTCATTGGCAGATTGTATTTCTTCGCTTGAAGTCTCAATTTCTTCGATGGAAGTCTGAAGACTCTCTTTTGTATACTGAAGCTCCTGCTCAAGGTCTGCAATACGTTCGTGCAGTTTGCTTACAGTATCGTAATTTTCTATATACTCTCCCTGGGTAATACTGCTCTTGATCTCTTCAAACACCACAAGGGCTAATGCCCCATTCTTTTTAGTAAGCAGGGGCTTGACAATCAGGTTGATGCATACAACCCCTTCCCCGAGCATTACTTTGATATTTGTATAGGTAACAGTCTTTTTCTCTTTCTTTACCTTGTTTAATGCAGTTCCAAGAGCAGTAGACAATTCCTTGGGGACCATTTTCTGGATATCATAGAAGACCCTTCCTCTGGGAACCTTCAGGAACCTGTCCGCATCACCGCAGACCTGCACCAATTCGCCGTTCTCATCAACTACTACACTGGGAGGCAGACATTCCTCTATCAGCTTTGCATAAATATCATCCATTTCCCAACTATTCCTTACCCTTCTTGTAAAATAATCATCATGAATTTTGGGTGTGACCACCTTCATTCCGGAAGATATAATGGAAATATCGTCTATTAGCGGACGTTTCTTGGTTTCCCTGCCCTTGAAGATTTTCCACTTTGCATCAACAGATGAAAAATACCCACCGAGTTCACCTGTTGTTTCACTAGTACCCAGAAACATATAACCGTTTGTCTCAAGAGCAAATTGGAAGGTTGACAGAATTCTGGTCTGAAGCACGGGTTGAAAATATATCAGCAGATTCCTGCAGCTTAAAAGATCTATTCTAAAAAACGGTGGATTGCTTATCACATTATGAAAGGAGAAAATAACCATTTCGCGGATGGTTTTTGATACCTGGTAAGTATCCTTCTTTTTTATAAAATACCTGTTCAAACGTTCCAGGGATACATCACAGGAGATACTGTCGGGATAAACCCCCTCGCTGGCGTATTCTATTGCATTATTATCAATATCTGTAGCAAATATTTTTATATTGAAATTTCTTTGAGCGGTATCCATGTATTCTTTAAATAATATCGCAAGTGAATATGCTTCTTCACCGGTTGAGCACCCTGCAACCCAAACTCTGATGCTGGAATTGTCCGGCTTGCTGCCGAATATTTCGGGAATGACTTTGTTTTTAATAACGTTAAATGCTTCTCCATCTCTGAAAAACCGTGTTACTCCTATCAGTAGGCTGTTGTATAAACGCTCCACTTCACCAGGGTTATCCTTCATAAGCTCAAGGTACAATATAGGATCCTGCAGCTGGTTAATCCTCATCCGCCTGTCTATACACCGTAGAACGGTACTTTGTTTATAAAGGTTAAAATCAATTGAATATCGTTTCTTGATGATATTGTATATGATGGCTAAAGTATCTGAGCCTTCAACATCTTCCGGTTTTTCAACAACCTTCATTTCAATTAACGAGGGCTGTCCAGTATACTTCAACAACTCATCAGGCATGAACCGGGGAGCCATTATATAGTCACAGATATTGGTTGAAATAACACTTTTAGGCATTCCGTTGAATTTAGCCGACGTCTCATCCTGTGCCATCACAATGCCGCCGACTTCTTTTATAGCTCTGCATCCACGGGTACCGTCACTCCCTGTTCCAGAAAGTATGATGGCAATTGATCTCTCCTTCATACTTACTGCAAGCGATTCCAAGAAAGTATCTATCGCAAGATTGATCCTTTGAACCGGATCCTGGTCGACGAGTAAGAACCGCCCTTCTGAAACGGCTACATTGTATTTGGGAGGGTTCAGATAAATACATCCCGGACCAAGCTGCATTCCGTTCTGTATCTGATATACCTTCATTTTGGTGTGCTTTGACAGGAGTTCAGGCATAAAGCTTTTATAGTCGGGAGATAAGTGCTGAATTACAACAAATGCAAGATTATCAACAGGCGGCATGTTTGCAAAAAATTGCTCAAGAGCTTCAAGCCCTCCGGCAGAAGCTCCCATACCCGCAACATAGAAATCCTCTTTTGGCATTGCTGGAATTGATAGTTCATTTTCTTCAACTATTACTTCTGTACCTTTTCCCTTATCGCTTTCGTTCTCTTTATCCACATGTGTCCCCCCCTGAGTTGTGATTCTATCACAAAATATTTATATATAATTTTAATATATTTTATTTACATAATTATTCCAATTTATAACTGCTTAACTATGCTGATTATAACAGAATTTATGCAATATTTAAACGTTTTATAAGTATTTTCCTTAACTACCAAATATCTACAAATTGCGCGTGTTTTCATCGGCAAAAAACAAAGGTGGTTTATTTTGTTTCCAAAATAAACCACCTCATAAAACAAGCTCTAATTCAACGGGAATACCATCTGAATTTACCAAGTGTTAATTACCTCATTACTTTTTTGAAGCTAAACTTACTGCCGAACAAACTCTAAACCAAATACTAACTATTCGAACTAGAATTCAAAACAAAACTAACCAAACCAAAAGGATCCAAGAATACTAGGGAAGTTACATATTGTTGAATTAGAGCCTGTCAGAAAGATATGCTCCAGCTTCTTGGTGCATTCATCTTTCTTAATATAATTATAACATAAACCGTCAGAAATTCAATAGTAATTTTCAGAATATTTAATTTTTTTGTGGACATCCAGTCTATTTTCACCAGGATCCGTCACCTTTCTCCAAATGCCTCTCAGGGCTTACCGAAAATCCTTTCATGTATCTGCCTACCCGTAGGCGTCCAGGCCAGTCCTCCCGTACCAGTCTCCCTTAGCTCGCAGGGCAGAGATCTGCCCACCTTCAGCATGGCTTCCACCACCTCATCAAAAGGAATGATGCTTGTTATGCCCGCCAACGCCATATCAGCAGAAATAAGGGCATTGGCAGTCCCGATCGCATTCCTCTTAATGCATGGAGCCTCGACCAATCCCGCAATAGGATCACACACCAGACCCAGAATATTCTTTATAGCCATTGCTGCTGCATCCAGAGCCTGCGCCGGCGTCCCTCCCAGCATCTCAACAATGGCTGCTGCCGCCATTGCCGCTGCGGAGCCAGTCTCAGCCTGGCAGCCCCCTTCAGCACCTGCAACAGTTGCGTTCCTGGTGATCAGATACCCCACAGCTGCCGCTGTAAACAGGGCATTTATGATATCCTTGTCATTTTTCCCGAACCGCCCGGCCGTCGTAATGATCGAACCCGGTATGATCCCGCTGGATCCGGCCGTTGGAGCCGCAACGATCTGTCCCATGGCGGCATTGACCTCCAATACAGCCATGGCAGCAGCCACTGCACTGTTCAGATCCCCTCCTGCGATAGTCTGCTCCTTTTCATAATAGCTCCTGAGCTTTTTTGCATCTCCCCCGGTCAAGCCGCTGACGGAACGCACATCCTCGGTCAGGCCCCTTTCAATGGCTTTCTTCATAACCTCCAGGTTTTCCTTCATTTCATTTATTATCAGGTCTTTATTCCTCTGGGATATGTGGACCTCCCGCACCAGCATCAGCTCATATATCCTTACATTGCTTTTATTGCACAAGTGCAGGAGCTCAGAACCATTTGTAAAATTGATACCCATATACATCTTCCTCTTTCCGCTATAACGCTTCTATTAAATATACATCATGAATTTCGTCACCTAAGGCCCTGACCTGAGCAATGACCTTCCTTGGAATTGTATTATCGGTTTCTATTATCATGAAAGCATCCTGCCCCCTGCTCTGCCTGAAGACCCGCATAAAAGCAATATTGATATCGAATTGAACCATGAGGCCGGTCACTTCAGCTATGACACCCGGTCTGTCAATATGCCGTATGATCAATGTAGGATACTCACCGGTGAACTCCACACTCAACCCGTTTATCTGTATCACACGGATATTGCCGCCCCCGATGGAGCAGCCCACTACCTCCGTTCTCTTGCCGCTGCTGCCGGTTATCAGCATTTTGACGGTATTGGGATGGATCGGCTCTGTATCGTCAACCACGAACTCATAGTCCACACCCGCAGCTCCGGCACATTCCAGCGATCTGCCGAGATTTGGGTCATTGGGCTCCATGTCCAGGATCCCTGCCAGCAGCGCCCTGTCGGTGCCGTGGCCTTTGTAAGTCTTGGCAAAGGAACCATAAAGTATGAAGGTGACCCTGGTCACATCATTTCCGCTTATCCTTCTCGCCACCTTCCCCAGCCTGGCTGCTCCTGCCGTATGGGAGCTTGAAGGTCCGACCATCCTGGGTCCTATGATATTGAATACGCTGTAATCCATTTCAATTTACTCCTTATAATCAAAACAAATTGTTGATTACATTATATACTTTGTTTTCTACCATTCCAATATAATAAAACTACCTCATCTATCTTCTTTACCTATTAAAGGTTTTAACAACTTCCTTATAATTAATATGATCACCATTTTACGCTATATTCTTTCAGGGGCATAAATGAACTTAAAACTTATATCAAAAAGCATAGAACAACGGTATAGAAAATTCTACACCGTTGTTAATAATAATTTGTAATGCTCATCATGCAAACAATATTACTCCCATTACACCAGACAATACTACGGCAAGTATCGGGTGAAGCTTGAATTTGAGCAGTGCTGCAAAAATAACTATGCATATTCCTATACTCTTTATGTCCAGCAAGGCTACCTTACCAATAGAAAAGACCGATGATCCGATAAGCACTATTACAGCAGGTCTTATTCCCTTGAACAACGCTTTTAGAAGCGTGTTATCCTTGAATTTGAAGAAAAACTTGCCTGCCAGGGCAGATAATATTGTACATACCAGGATAACACCCACTGTTCCTGCCAGTGAACCCCAAAAACCGGCTATCTTGTAGCCTACGAAGGTCGAGGAATTTACAGCTATGGGCCCCGGCGTCATCTCCGCGATTGCGATTATATCTATGAACTCTTCCGCGGTCAGCCACTTATGTATATCGATTATTTCAGTCTGTATGAAGGGTATCATGGCATAACCGCCCCCGAAGGTAAAGGCACCGATCCTCAGAAATGTAAAAAATACATCAATTATCAGCTTTAGCATTGCTTCTACCTCCCCAGTACTCGGCAGCTATGCCGATAATACCTGATAAAACTATTATCAGGATAGGGTGTACCTCAAATATCAGGAGTGCCGCCACCAGTAGTCCTATAGCTATATTGAACGTGGATATTCCAACCTTTTTACCCAGCTTGATAACAGCAAAAGCCATGAGTGAAGCCACAGCAGGACGTACTCCCCTGAAAACCCGCTCAGTAATCTCATACTTTACAAACTGTGTAAAAAACACCGCTATTACAAGGATAATCATAAAGGAGGGCAGGACCGCCCCCAGCACGGCAGCCAGAACACCCGGAATGCCGAACAGCTTGTACCCCAGTATTGATGCTGTATTTACCGCAAGTACACCGGGCAGTGACTGGGCTATTGCTATTATATCAAGAAATTCCTCATCCGATGACCATTTCTTCCTGCTGCAGATCTCCTCCTGTATCAGAGGAACCATGGCATAACCTCCGCCTATGGTGAAAGCGCCGATCTTGAAAAATACCATAAACAACTCAAAAAGCTTGTGCATTAAAAATTCCCCCAAACGTCATAATCATACTCTGATGCCTTTCCTGGTCTTTATCCTGGATATTATAAGGTTGCTCTCTATACTTACGATCCCGGGCATCACATATATCTCTTCCCTCAGGAATTTCTCCAGGTCCTCATTCAGTTCCATAACCGCATGGACATGCAGCTTGGAGGAGCCTGTCATCTGGTAAATGTCCGTCACCTGCTCCTTGGCAGCCAATTCAGCCGCTGTCTGGTAGAAGTGCCTGGGCTCCACCTCTATATTAAAGAAAGCGGATACCGTACGCCCGACCTTTTGAGGATTTATAATTATACTATATTGTTCTATTATGCCCTCCTTTTCCATGGCATCTATACGGCTTTTTACGGCAACCCGCGACAGGTTCACCTTTTTTCCGATATCAATATATGACATCCTTGAGTTTTGGGACAACAGCCCCAGTATCTGCTGGTCCACCTCATCCATATTCTTAAATTTCATCGCCACACCCTCTTTCCGGTTCAGAATAATTTACCATATTACAAAATGCCCTATTAATTTGCATATGGTAATATACCGCTTGCACTTTTCTATTATATCACTTATTTAAGTAACATTAGTGAAAAAACTCACTTGCATATTGAAGTTTATCAATAGTGATATTTTCATTTTACTTTCACTTTGCATGACATGTTCTGAATTTAAATACATTTGTTAATCCACCATGCACATACATCCCCTTCAAACCCAGGTATTTGAAGCGGTCCCATTACTTTAACAGATTAGATTATCTTGACTATTCAGTGTTTGACATTTACTAGTGCTTATGCTATTTTATTATAAAATATCAGCGGATTTTTATTTACAAAAATTCAATTTTATACATGAGCAGCATAGTGAAGGGATGTCGAAACACCTCCACGTGAATAAATATTCATTTGGAGGTATTTTCATAGCCTCCAAATTATCAAAATTTTTTACATATTCAAATTTTATAAGAATGAACAGATTGATTATGATTGGGAAGGTGGGATATTTTGTTAAATTACTTTCTTAAACGGCTCCTGCAGCTTATCCCAGTTCTGATAGGAGTGTCCATTGTAGTATTCTTAATGATTTACCTGATACCCGGAGATGCTGCGGAGGTTATCGGAGGTCCTACCGCCACAGCGGAGGAAGTCGTAAACATAAGAATCAAGCTTGGACTGGACAGGCCGATGCACGAACAGTACTTCAAATACTTATCCGGCGTACTGAAGGGCGACCTGGGCTACTCTTTTCAGACAGGCCAGGCAGTATCGGAGGCCATCAGAACAAGATATGCAAATACTTTCAACCTTGCAATCTTCAGTGTATTGATTGCTGCGTTGATTGGAGTATGTGCAGGAATAATAGCAGCGGTAAAGCAGAATTCATGGTTCGACTATCTGAGTATGTCAATTGCTACACTGGGAATATCCGCCCCTACCTTCTGGATAGGCTTGCTCCTGATCGTAGTGTTCTGTGTACAGCTTAAAATACTCAATATATCAGGCTTCAACGGCCAGATCTGGACCAGGGAAGGATTTACAGCTATGATCCTTCCAGCCGCGACCCTGGGCTTCAATTCTGCAGCGATGATAGCAAGGATGACCCGTTCCTCCGTACTTGAAATCATTCACCAGGATTATATTCATACTGCAAGAGCCAAAGGCCTTAATGAAAAGATCGTCATACTGAAGCATGCCCTTAAAAATGCTTTGATTCCCATTGTAACAGTCATCGGCGTAAACTTCGGTTCACTTCTCGGCGGAACAGTGGTGGTTGAATCGGTATTTGCAATAAACGGTATTGGAAGGCTTATGGTCCAGGCAATAAACGCAAGGGATTTCCCTATGGTACAGGGCACGGTATTGATAGTAGCGAGCACATTCGTTCTGATAAACCTTCTGACCGATATGCTATATGCCGTAATAGATCCCAGGATATCCTACAAGTAACGGGGGTGTGATATATGAATGAATGCGGCACTGAAACTGTTGAAAAAAATGTTGTTCCAGGATATGATTCAAAAAATCCACTGTTGGAGCTGTGGAAAAGACTGAAGAGAAGCAGGGCAGCTGTGACAGGCCTTGTGATAATAACGCTGGTGATAGCTGTAGCCATTCTCGCTCCTGTTATTTCACCCTACGATCCATACAAGCAGGATCTTGGTATAAGGCTGATGAAGGTTGGCGCACCCGGTCATATCCTCGGTACCGACGAGTATGGAAGGGATCTTTTAAGCAGGCTTATATACGGAGCCAGGATCTCTCTTATGGTAGGATTCTCCTCTGTAGCCTTCGGCCTTATATTTGGAGTTATACTGGGCCTTACAGCAGGTTATTATCCCAGGCTGGACGGCATCATCATGAGGATAATAGATATCCTTCTGGCCTTTCCGGGGGTACTGCTGGCTCTCGCAATAGTATCCATACTCGGACCCGGTATAATAAATGTGATAATAGCAATAGGTATCTGGTCTGTTCCTACCCTGGCCCGTGTTGTCAGGGGCACCGTCCTATATATAAAGGAGCTGGACTATGTGACGGCTGCAAAGGCTCTTGGTGAAACAGACATGAATATAATTTTCAGGGAGATACTCCCCAACTGCATATCTCCGATAATAGTATACGCAACAATGAGGTTGGCCACAGCAATTCTGTCGGCTGCCACCCTCAGTTTCCTTGGGCTCGGAGCCCAGCCTCCTTCAGCTGAGTGGGGCGCCATGACGGCTACAGGAAGGAATTTCATATACCAGGCGCCCCACCTGACTCTTATACCCGGATTTGCCATCATAATAGTGGTCTACGGCTTCAACTCCATTGGCGATGGCCTGAGGGACGCCCTGGATCCAAATCTGAAAAACACGATGTAACATAACAATAATATGTTATTAATTATTTAAAAAAATGAGGAGGAAGTTAAAATGAGGAAAAGAGTTTTAGCCACACTGATAATGTTTGTTTTCATGGCCTCAGTACTGGCAGGCTGCGGAGCCCCGAGCACAGCGGAGGAAGCAAGTGTACAGCCGCAGCAGCAGGAGGTCAAGGAGCAAAAGCTTACCTATGTCTCTATGACTGATGCTGTCGGAGTATCCCCGATACTCACCAACGACTCTGCATCAAGCAATGTGCTGCGAAGCATCTATGAGACCTTGTTCATGAAGGACCCCCGGACGGGAGAGGTCAAGCCCCTGCTTGCAGAATCCTTTACCAACCCCGATGTAAACACATGGATCATAACACTTAAAAAGGATATAAAGTTCCAGGACGGTACAGCTTTTACCTCGGAGGCAGTAAAATACACCTTTGAAAAGATACTTGACCCTAAGACCGCATCACCGAGGGCAAGCCTGCTAAAATCAGTTGATACTATCGAGGCTCCGGATGAGCACACTGTTATACTCCATACCAAGGAGCCCTATGGTATAATGCTTACAGCTCTGGCCCACGACAATCTTTCAATAGTGAACCCTGCTGCGGACAAGGCAGGCGACATAAACAGGAATGCAGCAAATGCCGGCACCGGCCCTTATATATTCAAGGAATGGGTGTCAGGAGACCACATAGAGCTTGTGAAGAACGAAAACTACTGGCAGGGTGCACCCAAGTTCGACAGCATCATATACAAGGTCGTTCCTGAAATGGCCACGGCAGTTACAATGGTGGAAAACGGAGAAGCCGACTTCATGGTGAATGTGCCTCCGGAGCACCTGGACAGACTTAAGAATAATCCGGACGTAACTGTTACACAGATCCAGGGAAATCCGACAAGATACGTGGGCTTCAACTTTGAGAAAAAGCCCTTTGACAACGTTAAGGTACGTCAAGCCGTATCCTATGCTATTGACAGGGATTCATACATAAGCACCTTGAACGGGCTTGCCTATAAATCCAGAGGAATAATAGGACCGAAGCTCATCGGCTATAATGAGGAAATAGAAGGACACGGATATGATTATGATCTCGCCAGGGCAAAGCAGCTTCTCTCTGAAGCAGGCTTCCCCAACGGCTTCGATACGACGCTGACCGTCGGCAACACCGATGTTTACATGAAAATGGCTCCGTTCATACAGGCCCAGCTTAAGGAGATCGGCATCAATGTTGAGCTTAACGTTATTGATTGGGCATCCTTCCTGGCATACGTCAAAGCCGGAAAGCAGGATATGTACTTGAACGGCTGGTCAAATGTAACAGGAGACGGTGAAGAACTGCTTTATCCGATGTTCTTCTCAAAAAATATAGGTGCTTCCAACTATGCAAGGTACAACAAGCCTGACATGGATGAGCTCATTCTGAAGACAAGAGTAACAGTAGACCAGACTGAAAGGGAAGGCTACCTCAGGGAGGCTAATATAAAGTTCACTGATGATGTTGCCTGGGTGCCTATGTTCCACGAAAGTGTAGTCCTTGCTGCAAGAAAGGATATAAAGGAAATTGCCTTTGAGGCAAACGGTGAATTCAGACTTACTAAAGCTTACAGAGAATAGGTGATGTTATTATGAGTGCACTCCTTGAAGTAAAGGATCTGAAAACATATTTCTATACAGTAGACGGAGTATTACCTGCAGTAGACGGTATAAGCTTCTCGATAAACAAAGGGGAGACACTGGGAATCGTAGGAGAATCGGGCAGTGGAAAAAGTGTCACTGCCCGGTCGGTAATGCGGCTTATACCGGATCCTCCCGGTAAAATAGAAGAAGGCTCGATACTATTTAATGGTGAAGATATCCTTGCCAAGAAGGAGCAGGATATGCAGAAAATCAGGGGTAACAAAATAGCTATGATATTCCAGGACCCCATGACCTCTTTGAATCCCTTGTTCACAATAGGCAACCAGATAATGGAGTCAATAATGCTTCACCAGAGATCCTCCAAAAAGGAAGCCCGTGAAAAAGCAATTGAGATGCTGAAGCTTGTGGGTATCCCTTCCCCCGAAAGAAGAATCGGTGACTTTCCTCACCAGATGAGCGGAGGCATGAGGCAGAGGGTCATGATAGCCATGGCCCTGTCCTGCCAACCTGACCTGCTTATAGCGGATGAACCTACCACAGCGCTGGATGTTACTATCCAGGCCCAGATCCTTGAACTCATATCGGATATAAAGGAAAAATTCAATATGGCTGTCATGATAATAACCCATGACCTGGGAGTAGTTGCCGGTGTGGCAGATAGGGTAATAGTGATGTACTCAGGTAAGATAATGGAATACGGGGATATAAGGAGTCTTTTCTCTTCACCCCTGCATCCGTATACCAGAGGACTCATGGATTCCATACCAAAGCTCGACAGCGAGGAAAGAAGGCTTAAGTCCATTGCAGGTACGCTTCCAAGCCTCACGGAGCATATTACGGGCTGCAGGTTTGCTTCAAGGTGCAGTGTTGCAAAAAGTTTATGCCATATAAAGGAGCCTTCACTGGTTGATGTGGATGGGCGATCGGTCCGGTGCTTCTTATATTCGGACGGGGAGCGTGATTAGATGAAATATTTGCTCCAGGTGGAAGATTTGAAAAAGTACTTCCCCATAAAGAAAGGTTTCTTTTCAAAAACAGTAAACTTTGTGAAGGCTGTAGACGGAGTATCCTTTAATGTACGTCAGGGAGAGACCCTGGGCCTGGTCGGCGAGTCCGGCTGTGGAAAATCAACAATAGGCAGGACTATCCTGAGGCTGTATGAACCCACCTCAGGCAGGATAATCGTCGACGGACAGGATTTTACAAGCCTGGATAAGGAATCCCTGAGGAAGAAAAGAAAGGATATGCAGATAATATTCCAGGATCCCTACGCATCCCTGAACCCAAGGCTTACAGCAGGCGAAATCATCGGCAGGGCCATTGATATACACAAAATCGCCAGAGGTAAGGAAAGACAGGAAATAATATTTAATCTTCTTAATGAAGTAGGGCTGAACAGTCGGCATTATCATAGATATCCCAACGAATTCAGCGGAGGGCAAAGGCAGAGGATAGGAATTGCAAGAGCTCTTGCCTGCAATCCGAAGCTTGTCATATGCGATGAAGCAGTATCCGCATTGGATGTATCGATACAGGCCCAAATAATAAACCTGCTTCAGGATATACAGGAAAAGTTCAATCTGACTTATATATTCATAGCACATAACATGGCTGTGGAAAAGCACATAAGCGATACTATTGCAGTCATGTACCTTGGAAAAATCGTTGAGATGGCTTCCAAGAACGAATTGTTCAAAGACCCTCAACACCCATATACCACAGCGCTTCTTTCGGCAATACCGGCTCCGGATCCGGAGGTGAAGCGCAGCCGTGTAAAGCTCGAAGGTGATGTTCCCAGCCCTATAGACATTCCCAAGGGCTGCAGATTCTTCAAAAGGTGCTCGCAGAGAACAGCCGTTTGTGAAGAGACTGAACCGGAACTGACTGATATAGGCAATGGTCACCTGGTGGCCTGTCATAATAGGAGATGATACAAATGAATACAACGGATATAATGAACCTGGCTCTTGAAATGTCCGGGTTCAGGCATATACCTGATGACTCAGAGATATATGTTTCCGGCAGCAGCATCAAAAAAGCATTATTCGGCATTGACATTAACAATTCCGACGTATATATGGCCAAGACTCTGGGCTATGACGCCGTCATAGCCCATCATCCCCTGGCTTGCTCAACCAGGGCATTTAATGTATTCAAGGATAACATAGGCATCATGATGAGGGCCGGGATACCTGAAGAAGCTGCAAAAAAGGCCGTGGCGGAAAAGTATGACTCCCTCAGGATAACAGCCGCTTCAAATAACTATGACAATGTAGTATCTGTGGCAAAACTTCTGGGAATGCCCCTGATGAACATACACCAGCCCCTTGATGAAATCGGCAGAAAGCTGATGCAGGATGATGTCGATGCGGTCACAGGCAAAAATCCGGAAGCAACCTTATCGGATATAGTGGAAGGTCTGTACCACATTCCGGAATTTACACGGGCAAGGACAAAAATAGATATACTACTAGGCGAGGGCAGCAGTAAAGCAGGAAAGACACTGGTATCCCACGGAGCCTACACAAACGGCGGCTATGATATAGCAAATACCTGCTTCGAAGCAGGTATAAACACCATAATATATATCCACATTGCTTATCCTGATTACATAAGACTAAAGAGAGAGAAAAAGGGGAATCTTATTGTAACCGGTCATATTGCCAGTGACTGCGCAGGCATAAATCCATTTATAAGCAGACTCAGAGCTGCAGGTATTGAAATTACAGGGATTAACGGTATTATATAAAAGAATAGGAGCTGACAGATTAATTCAGTCAGCTCCTATTTTATGTAAATCAACATAATTCAGGTTAATGTGACAAATAATTACCGGCAGGATCTATTCCTATTTATTCAAGACAATCGCTTTTCCTTTTTTACGCCACTCACCAAATTCAGCCGCTGCTGTAAATAGGGCATCTGTCGATGAGTTAAGCGCTGTTTCACAAGAATCCTGTATGACACCTACTATAAAGCCCACACCGACTATCTGCATTGCAATGTCATTCGGAATCCCAAACAAGCTTGCCGCAAGAGGGATCAGCAGCAGCGAACCGCCGGCCACACCGGAAGCGCCTGCTGCGCTTACAGCCGACAATACGCTTAAAATCACTGCCGTAGGTATATCCACCTGAATTCCCAGTGTGTGGACTGCTGCCAGTGTCAGTACGGAAATAGTAACGGATGCACCGGCCATATTTACTGTTGCTCCTAATGGAATGGATACCGAATACGTATCCCTGTCCAGGCCAAGCCTTTCACACAAGCTCATGTTTACAGGAATGTTCGCGGCTGAGCTGCGTGTGAAGAATGCTGTAATGCCGCTTTCCTTTAAACACTTGAATACCAGTGGGAATGGATTCTGGTGGATCTTCATGAATACTATGATCGGATTTACGACTATAGCCACAAAAAGCATACAGCCGACCAGGACCAGAAGCAGCTGTCCATAGCTGAGCAAGGACTCTATCCCGCTTGTAGCAATGGAATCAAATACCAGACCCAATATCCCCAATGGTGCAAAGCGTATAACGATCCTGACCATTTCAGATAATGCATCTGCAAAGTTTGAGATCATCACCTTTGTTGAATCAGCAGCATGCCTTAATGTAAAACCAAGGAGCACCGCAAAGGACAATATTCCGATGTAGTTGGCATTAAAAAGCGCTCTTACAGGATTATCAACCAGGTTCAGCAATAATGATCTGAGGACCTCTGTAATGCCTCCGGGCGCCGTCACGCTCTCCACCCCCGCTACAAGCGTCAATCTTACCGGGAACAGAAAGCTTGCAATAACACCAGTAACTCCAGCCAATAATGTTCCCAGCGCATAAAGCACCACAATGGATTTCATGTTGGTCTGGTGGCCGCTCTTGTGCTGAGAGATGGCTGACGAAACCAGGAAGAAGACCAATATAGGTGCAATTGCCTTCAAAGCACCTACGAATAGAGAACCCAGAATGACAACAGGTTGTGCTGTTTCCGGAACCGTCAGGGCCAGAATGATACCGATGACCAGGCCTACAATTATTTGTTTTACAAGGCTCAGCCGGTTCCACATTTTCAATAGATTTCCCATATTATTTTTGCCTCCCATAAATAAGATGAAAATAAAAGCCACATCTGTTTTTAGGGTGTGCTACTATTGGATTGGTTATTCTAAATAAACATGTGACAATGATAATTCCTGTGAAGCCTTCAACATTTTTCTACATTTTAAGACATTTTCCAGACTTTCCATGGTATAATTATTGATATATAACAATTATTGAGGTGATATTATATGGAGAATTCCGATATGAATGGTTACAGTATTATTAAAATTCACGAAATGGACGGGTCAGAGATCACATGGGAATTTATCAAAGACTGTATGTGCAGTAAAAAGATACTTCAGGCAAAGGTACTACGTTACATCAGAGATAGTTATGTTGAAGTTGATATGGTCAATGCAGTCGGCATTATCCCTATTGAAGAGCTCGAATATTTATTTGGCTCATCCTATCTATCCTCTTTTCTCAATAGATATATCTCCTTTGTAATTGATACATTTTCTATTGATGACAGAATAGTATACTGCTCCAGGAAAAAGGCTCAGGAACAGTGTATTGAACAGATAAACAGCAAGCTCGATTCACAGGAAGTTCTTGATGCACGCATTTATATGGTTGCCCGCCCCGGCAGCAAGTACAAATTCAATGACGGCGCTTTTGTTGAAATTGACGGTCTGCTTACAGGTTATCTTCCGGACCAGAATTTTTCCGAGACAGGTGTAACTGTTAATGACATATACAACGTAGGGGATATGGTTAAGGTTGTATATAAGAGCCGGACAAAAGGGAACCTGGTCTTCTTTGAAGCACCCGAGAAGTATAATGTGTATTCGAAGGCCTCCTTTGAAAGCTTAACGCCCAACTTGCTGGTATACGGCATAGTAAGTAAGATCGTGAAAAAAATAGATGTGCACTATTGCTTTGTAAATATTGCACTCGGTATTGATGTGCTGTGCAGTATACCAAATGACAAGATAATCTACACAGGCTATAAGGTTATAGTTAAGGTCAATTCTGCCTCTATAGAATCTGACAAACCAGTAGTCCGGGGAGTAATTGTCAATGACGCAGAAGCTGCAAAAATGCTGGGAATAGACAAAGAAGCCCTGCGAAAGAAATGTGATGATTTTAATCTTGGAAAAAACAGAAAAGCTAAGGACAGCCTTGACGTGCTCGGCATGATGCAGGCAGGCGACAGGTACAGTATAGATTCGGATATTACCAACATAATGGGGGATAGCAGAAAAGAAAAGACTTATATACTTAACCTGTTTTTCAGCAATACATTGGATAATAAAGCAGTAGAATTATGCAGACTGGCCAAAAGGCTTGGAGTAATAGATGAAAGGCAGGCCGGAAGCTACCTCGGTATAAATGAAGAAGAAACAGCGGCTCTCATAAGCAAGCTGCTTGAGCACAAAATGCTGGAGCCTGTTGAAGCGACCAATTATTATATGCTGGGCAGACTGGGGCCCTTCATGCTCAATCTTAAGTCCAGCCTTAAGTTAAGCGGCTATAAGCCTGTCAATCTGGAGGTTTACAAGCCGGATAAACTTGTCACCATAGGGGATTGTGTTTTGCATGGAATTGATTATGTATATTACTATCAGTTCCCTGTTTCTCTCAAGTCAGACAATGAAAATTTCGGTTATGGTTTCCAATACCAGTATCATATAAAAAACGGCAGGAAGCTCTGGGCTATAGGGCTCCTTATAGATAACGAAGCTTTATCAAATATTGATGAAGTTCTGGAGACATATAAGTCCTTGACCATTGGTCCTGAATGGACAAACTTAGATCCGGCGAGCTGCTCTCCTCCGTTTCTGCTTCTGTTTGCCGAAGATGAAAAAATAGCGGAAGCACTCAAAATGCGTGAACTCTGTGAGTATGTGAGAGTAATTTCAATTGACGAAATCAGAAAAGCTTCATCCTTTGATGCTTATATAAAAATCATTAGTAACAATGAATATAACTCCGGCGATATAGAGCTTGAATTTGCGGATAACATTTATATGGCGCCATATAATACTTATCAGGATTTTGACCATTTATACTCCCGGCACAATATAAACAACGTCAACAAGTTTTTGAACAACCAGCTTGCTGCAGAAATATGCGGCCTTTTATACAAGCTTAAGTTTTCAACCAAAATGCAGCTGGCTGAAATGCTCCAGCCTACATACAACTCTACTGAAGTGACAAACTGCATAGATCTGCTTTCAAAATATGAGTTGGTCAACTTCTTCAGGCTGAGGTATAACGAGGAAGCTGCTGCAGCCAACATTATCTACTGTCTTGGAAGTGATGGAGAAAGGCTTCTGGATCATGTCAGCAGTGAATTCATCATCAAAAAAAGACATGGGGATTATAAAGCGGAGACTTACAAGATTCCAAGGTATCTTGCGACTTCCAACCTTTATCTGCATCTCATGGAGCATGTGGAAAGCTTTGCAATTGATCCTGTATTCAAGTCCGACACACTGTCAAGTGTCCCGGATTTCATTTTTGAGCTTCCGATACTGGGAGAAAACAAATGGCTTATAGGGGAATATATTGAAGGCCGCTATTTCCTTGATGTGGATAAAGTCGCAGATAAGTTCAAAAGACTGAATGATGTCATACATATGCTTTATCCCGAGGAAAGCAATATATTCCCAATCCTTATGCTTTTATGCGACTGTGATGCCACAATGTATGCAGCTGCCAGAGCGGCACGCAGCCATAAGCTATTCAAACAGATGATATTCACAACTAATGACAGGATAGCAAATGGGATCAGCGGCCCCTCAACGTTTCTGCGATATGATGAAAATGGCGGGGATCTGCTTTTTGAAGACACTTTAAGGTATTCCAGGCTTAACAGCGTACAAAATGCCTCACCGGAAAGGTCCGGACACGTTTTTGATTTTGATGACAGTATCTCGCTTACTGATACCCCTTCAAACAATATGAGTAAAAATGCATACCTCAACTATGAGAGTTCTATTGAAGCCGAGCTTGAAAAGAAAATCAACGAGGGCATCATCACCGGCATAGACATGGATTTGTGCATCTTGTTGTATCACTGCCAGATGGCAACACTGCGTCAGATTATAGACTTTATGGAACTCAAGGGAGCCAGTGAAAGTAAAGATGATGTTTTCGACAATCTGCAGAAGCTTGAAAACCTTGATATAGTGAATAAATACCAGCTTGTGTCAGACTTAACGCCGCTCACACTGTATACCCTTGGAAGCTGTGGCTGTATCTTAGTGAACGAATTCACCGATTTCAAGAACGCCAAATGGCTTTCCATCCTAAGAGGCACCGATTATAAAAAAATAGGAAAATCCCTTACTACAGCAGGCTTTTACATCAAGCTGCTCGATGCATGCAGCGGCAAGAATCTCAAAATATATCCCAAAGCGATAAACAACCGTCTCAAACCATACCTGGCTTTTTCAGTTGATATTAAGGAACAGCCGGTTTCATTCATAGTTGACATTGTCAGGGATACTGATTTTCCTATAAATTTCAGGTACAGGCTCCAGGAGCTGGTGGGCGAAATGAAGGCTTCATCCAGAAGGGACAGCGAAGATCCGGATAAAAAGCAGGATATGCTGATAGTTATCGCCAACAGATATGAAAGTATGCTTAAAGCAGTAGATCTGGTCCGTGAATTCAAGCTTATAAAGAATGTACTTTTTACTACTTACTCTTTATTGGATAAATACCATTTATATAGTATTGATACATTTTTTAAATACGATCAGGAGAGCGGTATCATCCAGAAGACCATAGCATATATTTTCGACCCTAAAATATAAAAAACAAAGGCAGTCAGCCAACTGCCTTTGTTTTTTAATTTTCAAATATGTGATATGTGCTTTGATGCAGTCTGGTAATAATATTGCTCTTATCACAAGGTGCATTATCCGTCTTATTTATGTAGTACTCTATGTTGAAGGCCGAGTCATGGTGCCTTAAGCGCAGGTAAAACATATTATGCCAGAAGAGTTTGTAAAAGAACCCGCATTTTTCTTTATCACACTCTATTTTAGCGTTTGATATGATGCCTGATATTATCTTATAAACATTTACTGTATCAAGAATTGATATCCGGTCGATTTCATTTGCTTTTGTAAACTTCTGCTTGGAAAAGTATAGATTCATCAGGTTGATAAGGGAATCTGTCAATTGCCTGGTGAATTTATTCCTGCCTTCTCCATGCAAGATATCTCTCAATTCCTTCTCGCTTATTGGTTTATCATTGATTAACTCCAGCAGTAATTCCTCATATTCATAAACCTTATTTACAGGTAACCGGAAAAAGACCCTCATAGCCAATAGAAATAAAAATGCTATATCTGCTTCGTCAAATTCTCTGATGGTACTATGTGCAACACAGTTTCTAAGCTTTTTTAATATCCTTATTGCCGTATGCTCAAAGGAGTACATTTCTGCCTTTACTTCCGGCATAGCAAAGTCATGTGAGTTCCTGTCCTTCCAGCTTCCTTTCACTGTATATCCCATTTTCTTTTTTGGCTTTATACCATTTTCAATATATTTATTATCTATGCCCTCAAAGTCATGGGATATTATCTTTACTACCTGCTTGTACAGGAATTTTTTATTCTGCAGCCCCGGTTCCCTTATGGGTAAAAGCTGGGCCAGGGAATCCATTATGTCAATAAAGTATTCCTTATTGTATATCCTCTCTTTATCATCATCTACATATTCTCCGAATCTTACCAGCTTGCTGTTCTGTGAGAGCATATCGGCTATTTCGATACTCGCCTGTACTATAGCCCTTCTGAGCATATAATAGCTGTTCTTCTGCTGCTTTTTCCACTCCTGGAACTTTACAACACCGGCGAGCTTCTGGTATGTCTCCGGAGGTCTCATACCTGCAGCTACGAACCTTTTTTTCCAATCTCCGGCAGTCTGTACCTTGTTGGAATCATTGGACATTTTGTCTATGACTCCCTTAAGAATATTTGCGGCTTCTGTCCCTTTTCCGTTTTTCAGTGCCTCCGCTACCTCCATATGCAGCAGCTTGATTTTGTTCAATTCCGCATTCAGCTTTCCCTTTATTGGATCTATCCTCTTAAGCATATCCTCCTGAGGCAGATCCACATCCAGCTCATTTTCCGACAGCCACTTCAGGAAATCGGAATACTTGCATGCCGTATCGTTGTTTGTATTACCTGTCAGAAAGCATATACGCTCCTTGGGAAAACCGATGTCAAGCAGCTTGATATATAAATAGAAGCCGGCATCGGTTTTACGTACCACATTATCACTGCCCAACGACATCTCTTCGCTCAGTACTCCTGCTACAAGTGCTTTATAATCTTCGGGTGTACCTCCTATATCCAGATCCACATCCAATACCACCGCGTCAAATAGTTCAGGTGATTCGGCAATATACTTCAACCCTCCAATAAATGTGTCGGCAAGTATCGTATCCTCCTTAGTAAAGCCGTATCTTTCATAGGCTCTTTGTATCTTCTCCTCGCTTGGACTGCTATCGAAATCCTCTACCCATAAATACTTCATTGAATTTCCCCCTTAGTACGAAAATAATTATTAAATAAAAAGCATTCTGTCCAGCATTATTGATACAGTGTATATTCCTTCTTTCTCTACAGATTCCATATATTCATATATATGTTTGCTTCTATTGTGATTGATCAATCTTATCAATTCTATCATGGATTTTAACCCTGCCCCGGAAGACCCTGTATATGTAAAATCGTGGTCAACAGGGTTTGACACTTTTATGAGCAAATAATCATTGTTATATAATGTCCTTTTTGCAAGTACTATCTTGATACTATTGGACTTGTCCTTATTGCCGTAAGTAATGGCATTCCTGAAAATCTCGGTGAATATTTCCAGTATTGTTGCGGCAGCACCGCTGTCAAACCTTATACTGAAGTCTTTCCATGCATCCTGCACCTCAAGCTCGATATCATACAGATTTTTATTAAACCAATCGATCATGTCATCGTCAACATAGTTAAACAATATCTCATCTTCAAATTTCTTTTTTAGAACACCTGTATCATATCCGTTCTTTTCAAGGTTCATCTTTATGAACTTTTCTCTCGAGCCATCATGCATCAGGATCTTATATACCACCCGTTCAAGGCTGTAGTTGATATAATATGTTATATCCCTGCATGCATCTGTGCCAGGTCTTTCAATACCGCTCTTGAAGCTTTTCCTTATACTTGAAGGATCATTACTCATGTATCGCAGCAGCAATAATAAGCTCTGATTCTTTATTATGAACTCATTATTTGCTGATACTATAAGCTTCATGGCATAATCCTTAAGCCGCTCATCTCCGGAAAGCTTGTTGGAGACACCAAGCAGAGTATCCGGCTCCAGTAAATGTGACCATAACTCCCCATATTTCTGCGTCAGTATCTTATTCTGTTCCAGCAGCCTGCTTTTCAGCTGGTTTTCTTCCCTGTACTTTTTCCTGTAATCAAGAATCGTCTTTATCCATGTTGTGGCTGTAAAGCATTCAATTATGGGAAGTATGACCGACCTGACCCTGGAATCTGTCTTTATAAGGTATCCCAGAATATCTTTATCCAGATTACTCAAATCATCCACAATGTCAAGCTGCAGTTCATCTACACTCTTACCTTCGGCCCTGCCTTTCTCCACCTTGCAGCATACCATAAAATAATGGCTGATATCAAAGCCGGGACACAATCTGCTTGCACCAGTCAATTTCTCTATAGCGGCTTCATAGGTTCCCTCACAATAAAGCCTTATCCCATCCACAACCAGTAACAGATAGCCGATCAGCTTTTCATCCTTTATCATCCCAAATAGCTTTTCCCGGTCTATAGGAGGATCCTTGGGTTCATTTTTACCACTGAAGTATATATAGTGAAATGATGAATAAACTGTTGCAAAGCCGTTGAAGTTCCTCGTACCCACACATACTTTCAGATAGTCTGTGAGTTTTCTTTCGCAAAGCCGGATTGCTGTATCATAATCGATATTGGATTTCAATATATCGTGCCGGTTATTAAGCAGATCCCTTATTGTATCTGCCGCTATATGCAGTTCATAATCCATATAGAGCCCTCCAGTATGAATATTTAAAAGAATACTCTTTTATCAAGCAAAAACAAGTTCTTCCTTATATAAAGCTTTACATAATAACTGTCATTATCGAATCCACTTAATAAGTATCTGGTATCATCCTTACTTTCAGCTGTAAAAACGGGCTTGTTGATTTTCTGAAGCAGCTGTTCAATAAATCCTATGGAACTGCTGTCAGCAGCTTCTGTTTGGTGCTGTGCTCCGATACGGCTGTAAATGGTCAGATAGCTGCAAGCATTCATCTCTTCAGTATCAAAATCCACCTTCAGACAATTGCCGGAGGAAAAATCACCATATTCAAGCATATTGACAAAAAGACTGATGAATATGTCACAAAAAAATGCCATTGCACTACTGTTAAAGTCAATTTTCATAGTACTCCAATTTTCGTCTATGCCTAAACAGAATGGGAAGCATTTAGCTTTAAACCACTCGAATATGTCAGTATTTCCTCTTACTACCTCATCTAAAAAACTGCATTTGTTGATTTCATAGCCTTTGCTTTCATTAAAGAGCCTTTTGACCGCCCTTTCAAGGCAGAAGCTTATGTAGTACTCTATCCCTTTTCCTTCTCCCTCGGTGTTTACACCTTCAACTATGTTTGTTATATATGCTTCTTCGCTGGTGTTCTCATGAATTGACTGCAGAATATAACTTTGCTGGCTGAATAGTATTTCATTTTCAAATGCCCTTCTAAGCTCTGAAGCCTCCTCTGAATAGCCGCCAATGCTTATGAGGCCGTTAATAGCATTTTCTATAATCTCAGGATACAAAAGATTTGACCATGAATGTGCATATCTTCTGAGCATATTCTTGCTGTTCTGATTCAGCTTGTCCAGTTCTTTTGTATTTTCTTTTATTTTCTCATTGAACTCCAGAAGTATTTCAATCCAATCCAGTCCCTGATTATTATCTATCAAAGGCAGATACCGGTATGGCGTATCCACGGCCTGACTGTTGAACATCGCTATGATGGTATCATGCTCCAATCTGCCCAGGCAGTCCAATATTTTGTCCCTGTCAATATCAGACTTGCCCCTGCCCAGGGCTATCGCCTTAAAATAATATGGTATTTCATAATCAGGATATATCGCAATAGCTTCGTCCATCAGCTTTTCCGTAACATCATAGCTGCCTTCGCAAAATCTCTGTATTGCAAGCTTGATGGTCTCCAGATATTCTATCAGTATCTTGTCATCCAGCTTTTCATACAAGCAATAGTAATCCTCTGCGGAAATACCCTTACACTGCTCATGGATAAGATATATGAATACAGAAAATATCTCAACAATATCCTTTCTGTATTCAAGTGTACTACATTGGCTAAAAAGCTCATATAGCCTGGACTTAACATCGTTTATCGTCAAATCCAACTGGTTCTCAAAGAGAAAAAGGTTCTGAAGCCTTCCCACTTCATGCATCAGCTTTTTACTTAATTCTTCTTCCGACCTGTTATGTTCCACTGTCTCCACCCCAATCCTATAAACATTAGAACAGCTTGTTCTTAATAAGAATAATGACCGCATAAATACCTGTCAACGCTAAAAGGAATAACTGCCAGGAAATTTCCATCGTACCGCTGACTTCTACTATGGAAACCGTAGCAAAGCTGGTCAGGAAAGCCAGCGGCATTCCAAGCAGGGTAAACAGCTCGATCAGCCTCGATACCTGGGCCTTGTTGTATTCATCCATAGTCTCCAGCTGCTTGTCAACTTCCTCATACAGTTGTTTGTTCTGCAGTACCTCGTTCCAGCATTCAAATATCCTCGTACCCACCTGGTCCCTGGTTATCTGGCTGAAATATCCCTGCATGCTGAAATCCACAAAATGGCTCCGCAGGCTCCTTATCTTCTTTTTACAGTCGCCTCCGAAATAGAAAAAACCATTTTTCCCGCGTTTTTTGTCCCTGGAATAGTCCGCCAGTTTGTCCGAAAAACGTGTGAGACTCAGCCTCTGATGATAAGCAAGCAGGAAAATATCCAGATCCATGGTTCTAAATCTGTCCCAAATTTTATTTGATAACTCCGATACATCTTCTCCGAATCTGTTGCTGTCGCTCAGGATCAGGCCTCCCCCCTTCTGGCTGAAGCTGCATACGGCATAATCGCTTATTTCAATGGAGGTTTTCCTGTCTCTATGATCATCACATGAGTAATAGTCATCCCAATCCATTACATTACACAGCTTGAATGCCATCTCCTGCTTATCCGCCCGTGTATAGATAGAATCGCTTATCCTGACAGCACTGTAGGTAACAGGCTTAAACACGTCTATCCGGCTGTTTATTATTTCTTTAACCATTCCTATAATGCGGCTGCCGTAGATATATTCATGTATGTCGTGCTGGAAGGCCAGGAATTCATCAAATCTGTCCATGCCGCATTTATTTATCTCGTCGTTTTTCAGGGTTATACAGATATATCCTACTCCGTACTGGTAAAAGCTTAACTCAACCTCTACTCCCATAGCCACAGTATCAACCTGCTGCCTGTATTCTATCTCCACACTGTCCTTAAGCTCATAGTGGTGGCTTCTCAATTTATTGTCAAGCTTATCACTTGTGCTCTCATACCTGCCAAAATAATATTTCTGAATATAGGGGAAAAAACTGTTTATCCGCTCTTGTGACAAGAGCTTATTATTGATAGCGAACTTACCGCTCCTCTGAATTGCTTCATTGAACTTCTCAAAGGAAGTATGTTCGATGTCGTACCAGAAGGGCACAATAACACTGACTTCAGCATTCATTATTTCAGGAACGAAGCACTTCAGAACCAGTCCGGCAATCTCATTTATAGTCAACACACTTTTCCTGTTCGGCGTCTCTACTATTGTATAGCCATGATTCTTTCCGTCATACCAGGGGTCTTCATTGAAACACCATGGCTCATGCTCATATCCTTTTCTCTTGCCTTCCTTTCTGACCAGTGTCTCAGGAAGGTTCATATGTTTTTCCTTTTTCAGCTCTGCAAGCTCCAGGATCCTGCCCATACCTTTCAGTGTATAGCTCTTACCGGGATCTACAGAAATTATCACTCTGGTCAGATCTACCCCCCGGAGCTGCCGGCCGTACTTCGGTATGAAGGTCATAGTAAAGCCCTGTCCTCCGGGGGCTTCCATATCCTGTTTCGCCCAATACCTGTGCAGCTTGCATTCCGGTATTGAGTACCAGAATAATGCATCTATTTTTTCTGCTGATAATACAGTGCTGTCGTTCTGGGGCAGTCTCAATTTATATTTTTTACATATATCCTTGTTATCGCGTTCTTTTACATATATCTGATAATCTCTTTGAGCATATTCAAATTCAGCTTTAAAGGGGTTATCTTCCCGCAGCAGGGATGGATTATGAAAGTTCCTGCAGTGTTCAGGCAGTTTTTCCAATTGATTCATAAGGTATTCCACATAAGAGACGCCCCGCTTCATTATGCATGTATTCAGCAGCTCGCCGGCTTCCTGTTTTTTACCTACACCCGAAAGCTTCCCGTACTCCACTGCCTCATCCTCACTGTTGTTTTTATCAGAAAGGCTCTGGCAAACTGTCTCAGGAAAAGCATACACTGCAATGAAAGGCTCCCTTAAGAATCCCTTGTTGATATAAAGCCTCCCTGAATCAAGTTCTTCAGCATAATCCACCAGCAGCTCATAATACACAGGCATTTTCCCATTATTAATATAGTACTGGGTCAGATATGCGGCAGCCATACAATCAAAATCAGGGCTGAAATGTACGACGATATTGTACTCATCAACTTCTTTGCTCAAGTGTTCGTATATGTACCTTGGGCACATGGACACCATACCTGTGGTGCTTCCGGGAAAGCTTGCGTCCGTGCCTGTCTTTTCTATCTGATGATGGTCAATAATGCCTTCCTTCAGATTATTGCCAACATCAAGCACAATAGTCGTATCCAAGGACAGTTTTTCCTTATTCATAATATAGGAACCATCCTTTTCCACCAATGTAGACCCTCTATTGACAAAATAGTATTTGAAGCTTTTGCTGCTCACGATTGGAAACCTCCTTGCCCAGCGGCAATTATATAAATCGCACAAAGAAGATTACATAGAATAGCTGCGATTTATAACATCAATGAAAATGTTTCGCACTATTGAACTATTATGTAATGGATTTAGTGCGAAACATATAGTTAAGAGACTCGCATATCTATATAATATCACTAAAACACCATTTTTGCTAATATTTTGACATTTTTAGACACGCATAATTATTATGATCTAGATTCGTTTCCGATAAGAATATAAGGCTCATTAGTGTCCCGGGCTCCTACTTTATGATATTATAATTCATTTTATGTGACTGCCGCCTCGATAGTTCCGGAAAGACATACTTTTACTGCTGCACTGCATATAATAGTATGGTTCATGAAAATATGCAATTATTAAGGGGCTGTCTCATAACAGGAATTAACTTCCTGTCGTGAGACAGTCCCTTTTGTTAACTATATTCAGTATTGATTTTGATATATATAGAAATCCGAAGCTTCTTTGATTGAAATGGAGAATATTTTTGACACAGTAAATGTTGCAATTTCTACCTTTGAACCCTTCCGGAGCCGTCGCCGCCCATAAGCGCTTTTACTTCGGCAACAGATACCCTGTTAAAATCACCTTCGATAGAATGCTTCAGGCAGCTTGCTGCCACTGCAAACTCCAGGCTGTCCTTGGCATTCATATTTGTTGTCAGGCCGTAAATCAGGCCGGCTCCAAAGCTATCACCGCCTCCAACCCTGTCAACTATGTGTACTGCGTAGCTTTTTGAAAAATAATAGTCACTCCCGTCATATAACATTGCTGCCCAGCTATTGTCATTGGCAGAAATTGAACCTCGCAGCGTAATTGCCGTATATTTGCACCCAAACCTGTCTGCCAGCTCTTTTGCAACAGCCTTATAGCCTTCATGGCTTAACCTGCCGCCTGATATGTCCGTATCCGCTGCCTTAATGCCAAATACTTTTTCTGCATCCTCTTCATTAGCTATGCAGATATCGACATAGGGCATGAGCTTGCTCATTGTCCTGCCTGCCTGTTCACCGGTCCAGAGATTCTTGCGATAGTTCAAGTCACAGCTTATCGTAATGCCCTTATCCTTTGCCTTCCTGCAAGCTTCAAGGCATATATCCGCCACGTTCTGCCCAAGTGCAGGCGTAATTCCCGTAAAGTGGAACCATGCTGCGCCGACAAAAATTTTATCCCAGTCGAAATCTTCCTCCTTTACCATGGATATGGCTGAATAAGCCCTGTCGTATATGACCTTCGAAGGTCTCTGTGATGCACCTTTCTCAATATAATATATGCCGACTCTTTCGCCGCCGCGTACAATCCTTGTTGTGTCTACCCCGAAATACCGCAGACTGTTCACTGCAGACTGCCCTATGTCATTCTTGGGAAGCTTTGTCACATAAACAGCGTCAAGCCCGAAATTTGCGAGAGATACTGCAACATTTGCCTCACCCCCGCCGAAGGTCGCTTCAAGTGCAGCATTCTGAAAAAACCTTAGGTAGCCCTGTGGTGCAAGCCTTAGCATTATCTCACCGAAG
The DNA here is from genome assembly GCA_035627615.1 of Clostridia bacterium. Lineage (GTDB taxonomy): Bacteria > Bacillota > Clostridia > Lutisporales > Lutisporaceae > BRH-c25. The sequence goes on along the minus strand of DASPLL010000031.1, from coordinate 22,680 downwards.
GTTACTATTTTCCCCATTGCTAATCCCCCTATTTCTGCATCAGGTGTACTGCGAAACCGCCTGTTTCCTGGTCTATATATATAGCTGTCAGCTTACCCTCAGCATCAAATTTGGCGCTTTCCTCATTGAACCTTATACCCCTGTTTTCCAGGTGACACTTTGCTCTGAAAACCGAGTTTGTTTTTATACCTATATGTCCGTTCCTTCCAAGGTATGGGGACTTCATAAACTCAACTGCACTGCCTGCGAATATCGAGCTGCTGCCGTTCTTCACCGGCAGGTTGAATAAGGAGCCGAACCGGCTTGCTGCTGTCAGGGCCTCTTCCTCGCTGGATATATTTATTCCTACATGGCCTATTTCAAAGCCCAATATGATATCAACAGCTTGTTTTGACAAAGCTGTTATCTTATCCCACTCCTTATTCTTTATGAAATCCTCTTTTGCCATGAAGCTGCCGCCGCATGCCATAACCTTACCAAAAGACAGATATGCGGCAAGGTTCTTAAGATCGATCCCTCCTGTCGGTATAAATTGAAGGTTCCCAAAGGGACCTGCAAGTGCCTTTATCTTATCCAAACCGCCGCTTTGCTCTGCCGGGAAAAACTTAACAGCTTCGAGACCTGATTCTATTGCCTGCCCTATCTCTGATGCGGTTGCGCAGCCCGGAATTACCGGTACGCCAATTTGATTACAATAGTCCACCGTTTTAGGGCTGAAGCCGGGGCTGACCACAAACTGTACTCCAGCTTCCACCGCTGCTTTTACCTGGTCAACATTCAGCACTGTGCCGGCGCCTACCGTCATTTCAGGGCATGCTTCCTTTATGGCCCTGATTGCCTTTTCTGCTCCTGCAGCACGGAAGGTTATTTCCGCAATAGGTATACCTCCGTTTATAAGCGCCTTTGCAAGCGGTACTGCATCGCTTATTTCCTCTATCTTTATAACAGGTATAATTCCGATACCACTGATTTTCCTCAGCACCTCATTCATAAATCACACCTCCCCCATATTTTAGAGAGTTACACCATCCTTGAAAATAGCAATTTCCCTGTAGCCGTTTTCTTCATTCCTGGCCCTGTCCTCCCCTGAGGCTACTTTTAGTACGAAGTTGAAGAAATCTGATCTTACTTCCTCCATGTTATTTCCATCGAGGAGTGATCCGGCATCATAGTCGATCCAGCTGCTCTTTTTTCTATAAAGCTCAGAGTTGGTCGATATTTTGATTGTTGGTACCGGAGCCCCTAAGGGCGTCCCACGCCCTGTAGTAAACAGAATGATATGCGCACCTGCTGCCGTTAAAGCAGTTGCCGCTACGATATCATTGCCCGGTCCTTTGAGAAGGTTCAGTCCCGGCTTTGCCGCCCTTTCTCCATAATCCAGCACGTCGACTACATTGCCGCTGCCCCCCTTTTGCGTGCATCCGAGGGATTTTTCCTCAAGGGTCGATATACCTCCCTTTTTGTTCCCCGGTGAAGGGTTCTCATAAATCTCCTGGTTGTACCTCATAAAGTATTCCTTGAAATCATTTATCAGATGCACCGTCTTTTGAAATACCTCTTCATCAATGCACCTGTTCATCAGTATCGTCTCTGCGCCGAACATTTCCGGAACCTCAGTCAGAATACTTGTTCCGCCTTGTGCAATTAACAGGTCGGAAAATTCTCCGACCAGGGGATTGGCGGTAATACCTGAAAAAGCGTCAGATCCGCCGCATTTAAGGCCGACGGTCAATTTATCTGCAGAACATACCTGTCTTTTAAAGGTTCCGGCATAAAGAACCAGTTCGCCAATCAGCTTCAAGCCTTCTTCTATTTCATCTTCTACCTCCTGGGTCACAAGAAATTTAACTCTATCAGGGCTATAATCACCAAGCACTTTCTTGAATTCCGTTATATTGTTGTTCTCGCACCCAAGTCCGATCACCAGCACTCCGGCTGCATTGGGATGCTTCACCATACCGGCCAGTATCTTCTGTGTTGCAAGATGGTCATCACCCAACTGGGAACAGCCATAGGGATGGGCAAATGCAAATATGCCGTCTGTCTTGCCGGCAAACCTTCTGTTAGCTTCCTTCGCTATTATTTCAGAGGTCTTATTTACGCAGCCTACCGTATTTACTATCCATATTTCATTTCTTATTCCCACCTCCTTATTCTCCCTTATATATCCCATAAATTTTGAAGCGGGGAGGGTGTTTTTTTCTTTCAGTGCAGGTAGATAGGAATAATCCAAGAGCCCTTTGAGATTCGTCTTTATATTATGTGTATGAATATACTCGCCTGCAAGTATGGGTTTTACGGCATGGCCTATCGGGAACCCGTACTTTATGATATCTTCGCCCTCGGCCATGTCCTTAACGGCAATTTTATGCCCCCTGTCAATATTTTCTCCTGCTTTAAGCAATATGCCGTCAAAGGTTACTGTTTCATTTTCCCTGATGTTCTCCAATACAACTCCCACATTATCATTTTTATTAAGCCTGAGCAGTTTACCATTATTAATCATAAAAAAACCTCACTTCAGCAGAGATGCTATTTTAATACTTCATTTAAAGCGTTCTTTATGCCCAAAGCAGCTATTCTATGCAGGTAATCAGCCACGGCAAGCGTAAAGCCGGGCAGAGCATTGAGGTCGGCACCCCATATATCCGTTTTTGACAGTACTTCAGATACCAGTTTTTCACTGCCGTTTTTGCTGACCTCATAATCCCTCCAGAGTTTGCAGAACAACTCCAGCACCGGGAGATCGTCATTTATCTCATATTCCTTTGCCTGTCTGTTTCCTATGAGGGAATTCCCGCGTATTTCAGTGCCTCTATAAAATGCAAGCAGCGCTGCCATGGAGAAGGTGAGCGCCTTAGGCAGCTCTCCTTTCCTTTTCACATACTCCAGTATTGAAGGAAGCACTCTTGTTTTGTACTTTGATGTAGAATTTAAGGATATGTTGAGCAGATAATGCTTGATGAATGGGTTTTTAAACCTTTCGGTTACAGCGCCGGCAAAATCCAAAAGTTCATTTTCCGCCAGGTCAAGGGTAGGAATGATTTCCTCAAAAATACCTTTTTTCATAAATGCGCTGATCAAACCGTCGTCCATGCATTCCTTAACAGTATCCAATCCATAGAGATATGCCGCCAAAACCGTCATTGTATGAGCTCCGTTCAATATTCTAACCTTTCTTGTCCTGTACGGAGCCATGTCATCCGTCCATATTACATTCAAACCTGCATGAGCAAGGGGAAGCTCATCAGCAAACCTTTTATCTCCTTCAATAACCCACAAATGAAAAATCTCAGCCGTATCCAGAAGGTTATCCTTATACCCGAGTTCTTCTGTAATTTTTTCCGCTTCGTCTCTGGGGTACCCCGTCACAATCCTGTCTACAAGGGTATTCAGGAAGTGGTTTGCGTTCTCGACCCAGCGGATAAATTCCTTACCCAGCCCCCATTCATCTGCAAGCTTTATTACTATGCTCTTAAGGTTATCCCCGTTTCTGTCTATGAGCTCACAAGGAATGATAACAAATCCTTTGGAAGCATCTCCATTAAAATACCTGAATCTTTTATTCAGCAAAACGGTAAGCTTGCCCGGAAAAGAGACCGGCGGCCTGTCATCCGCCCTGTCATTCGGGTTATAGGCTATGCCTGCTTCCGTAGTATTGGAAATTATAAATCTTAAGTCGGGGTTCTCCGCACATTTTAAATATTCATCAAATTGCGAATAAATGTTTATGCCCCTGCTTATGGATGAGATAATATTCTTTTCCTCAACAACCTTGCCTGCCTGTATGCCTCTTAAGTACAGAGTGTACAGACCGTCCTGGCGGTTCAGCACCTCTGAAAGTCCTTGCTCCAGAGGCTGCACTACCACTACGCGTCCATTGAACAATTCCCTTTCATTAACTGCATTTATCATCCAGTCGACAAAGCCTCTTAAAAAGTTGCCCTCGCCAAACTGCAATATCTTCTCAGGCATTGCTTTAATATTATTGAATTTTAAATCCCCGGGAAAATCCTGCTTGCTCCTTAACAGACTTTCATTCAATTCCTTCATACCCGCACCTCCCTATTTACCTCACAAGCCATCCGCCATCAACAGCCAGTACATGCCCGGTTACATAGTCAGAGGCGTGACTTGCAAGAAATATGGCCGCCCCCATGAGATCAGAGGTCTGCCCCCATCTGCCTGCCGGTATCCTTGAGGTTATTTCCTGGTACCTGTTACTATCTGCCCTTATGGGCGCCGTGTTTGCCGTTACAATATATCCCGGAGCTATTGCATTTACCTGAATATTGTACTCTGCCAGCTCACTTGCAAAAGACCTGGTAAGCCCTACGATTCCATGCTTGCTTGCCGTATAGGGGGGGACATACTTTCCGCCCTGAAACGAAAGCATGGAAGCGATATTGATGATCTTTCCGCTTCGCTGCTTTGCCATAATAACCGCCGCTTCACGGCTCAAACGATAGACCGCATTCAAGTTTATATCCATCACCGCGTCCCAGTCTTCATCCTTATACTCCAGAAGCGGAGCCCTTCTTATCGTACCGGCGTTGTTAACCAGTATATCAATTCTGCCATACGCCTTCATACACTCACTTACCGCGTTTTTCAACTGCATAGTATCTGTCAGCTCCGCCTTGAAAAACACGGCATTTCTGCCTTCAGCTTCCACCAACCGTCTTGCTTCCTCCCAATTGTCATTGTGGGTTATGATAAAAAGCTCTGCCCCTGCTTTGGCAAAAGCAACCGAGTATCCCAGGCCGAGGCCCGTATTTCCTCCGGTAACAACGGCAACCTTCCCCTGTAAGGAAAAATAGTCCATTGAAAAATCTTTTATTTCAAATTCCATTGTCTTGCCTCCAATCCACAGTTTATTCCATTGCCGGCTGTATGGAAAACTATAGTTATATAGCCTCACTGCTTTGTGTTGAGCCGGCATCTGATGCTATCTCAGATCAGTTGTTTTTATGGAGTCCATATCATCGAATACCTGATTTTCCCCAACCATACCCCATATAAAGGTATAGCTCCCGGTGCCAACTCCGGAATGGACCGACCAGCTTGGAGAAATTACGGCCTGCTCATTTGCCACTACCAAATGCCTTGTCTCACCGGGTTCTCCCATAATGTGAAACACCCGGTTATTGTCATCCATGTTGAAATAGAAATATACCTCCATACGCCTTTCATGGGTATGACAGGGCATGGTATTCCACACACATCCCGGCTCCAGGACGGTCATTCCCATAAGCAGCTGACAACTCCTGCAAACATTGGGGTGCACATACTGATATATAGTCCTCTTGTTAGAAGTCTCAAGACTGCCCAGTTTGACAGGGTTTGCCTTGCTGATCTCGATTTTTATCGTTGGATAAGAGGCATGTGCAGGCGCGCTGTTTATATAGAATTTTGCAGGATTTTCATTATCTTCCGAACCGAATTTTACATCTTTGATCCCGGCTCCTGCATATAAGCCGTCCCTATTTTCAAGCATATATTCCTCTCCATCCAGGACAACCTTTCCTGTACCGCCCAAGTTGATTACTCCCATTTCCCTTCTTTCAAGGAAATACTGAACTCCTAACTCCCTGCCCGCATCAAGACCCAACTGATTTCCTGAAGGGACAATCCCTCCGAATATGATCCTGTCTGCATGGCTATAGGTCAGATTAAGCTCTCCTGATATGAATATTTTTTCCACCAGATAATTTGCTCTCAGCTCATTTGTCGTATAAAGCTTTGAGTCTTTAGGATTATTGGCATATCTTATATTCATGACTTATCCCCCTACAATATTTCTTCACTGTCTATATTTAATTTTACTGATTGAATACCTACCGAATTTTCTAATGTGATATTCTTAAGTGCCAGCTTCTTTATATTATTAAAGTAGAAGCCCTCCCTGCACATTGGTTCTGCAAAGCTCAGCATTTCAGGATAATCTGCTTCAGCAGCGGCGTCAAAATGTATATGTATATTTTCCAGGACCAGCTTCTCAATCTTCCTTTCCGGGAGGCCGTATATAAACCCGGCTGCTACCTTTGTACCGGTGCAATGAACATCTTTGATATATATGCTGCCTATAAATGGAGTCCTGTCATCCACAGGCAGCTTTTCCTTGCTCCACACATACTCTGTCTTGCCGTCCGCATCGCAAAAATAAAAGCAATTGACTGTAAAGGGCGTCTTCACATTGTTCATAATTAAATTCGCGGCATGTATTTCATCAACTACTCCGGTATCTCCCCTGCCTCTTCTTGTTTTTATCCTGATCCCCCTGTCGGTGCTGCTGAACATGCATTTTTCAACATATACATTTCTGACACCGCCGGACATCTCACTTCCGATTACTACTGCGCCATGCCCAAACTCCATAAGGCAATTTCTTATATAAATATCTGAAGATGGAGCAAAATACTTTCTGCTTGTACTGAATTTGCCGGACTTTATTGCGATGCAGTCATCCCCGACAGAAAACCTTGTTCCCAGTACCAGTACATTGCTGCAGGATTCCGGATCAAACCCGTCGGTATTGGGCGCATCCTTTGGATTTTCAATATTGACACCAACAACTTTAATATTTTGACTCAATAAAGTATGCAGTGTCCATGAGGGGGAATTCGTTACGGTGATTCCCTCAATCAGAATATTTTCACATTTGTTTAAGAAAATAGTTCTGGGACGCCATGCAGTGATTTTGTTCTTTACGTCATGCCACCAGTTATCATAATCTGCATTTCCGTCAATAATGCCTTCGCCGGTAATACTTACGTTTTTTACAGCAATCCCTGTTATAAGGCTGGCAAAGCTAGCAGCCGGCTCTCCTTCCCAGGAAGCCAGATAATAAGCCTCGCCCGCTATATGTGATGAAATAAGGCCCGGCAGGACAGGATATTTTTCTCTATCCTTCTCTCCAAGCAATCTGGCATCCTTGCCAAGCTCTATGGTGATATCGCTCTTTAAAAATATAGGGGATACCAGGTATGTCCCTTCGGGGAAGAACACCCGCCCCCCTTGCCGGCAGGCCGCTATTGCTGCCTGGATTGAAGCTGTATCGACCTTTACGCCATCGCCCTTTGCTCCGAAATCCTTTACATTGACAACCATAGACTCACTTTTGGTCGTTACAGTGATTTCATTGCTTTTTTCTTTTGTAACACTGTCCTCAACATAAACAGTATATTTCGAATCAGCCTTCAGGTCCTTGATTATAAAAACATTCGTACCTGTTTCACCTGATTTGACTCCATTTATATATAGATACATCCTGTTTTTTGTATAAAAGCATTCCTTATTTTCAAGCTCCAGAGATATAGTCCTGGATGTAATGGAAACAATACTCAGTCTGACCATAATCATCACCCCGCCTCACTTCTTATCCCTTTATCCCGCTGGTGGATATCCCCTCCACAAAATACTTCTGTGCACACATGAACAGGACGATTGAAGGTATCAAAGCAATTATGGACATTGCTATGATCTGGTTCCAGTCAAATGTACCGGAGGTTGTATCCATAGCCATTTTCAACGCAATAGATACAGGGTATTTTTCGACTGACGATATATAGATCAATGGGCCCATGAAATCATTCATAGTCCACATGAACTGGAATAATGCCACAGATATGATGGCCGGTTTGAGTATGGGTATTATTATTTCAATCAGGATCCTGAAGGGCCCGCAGCCGTCAATGGTTGCCGCCTCGTCCAGCTCCCTGGGTATTCCCCTCATAAATTGAATCAGCATGAATACGAAAAACGCATCAACGGCAAAGGCTGAAGGAATCACCAAAGGTGCAAATCTGTCCAGCATACCGAGCTTATTCCATAGCAGGTACATAGGTATTCTGGTAACTATCTGGGGTAAAAACAAAGTTGATATCAATATACCGAAAAGTATCTTTTTACAGGGGAAATTGAACCTTGCAAAGCCATAGGCGGTTAAGACGACGGAGATCACTGTTACGATGACCTTTGGTATGACAATCATGAAAGTGTTCAGGAAGTAGGTTGCAAAGGTATACTGGGTGCCCGTTACCCAACCTTTCACATAGGGTGTAAAGTCTACTTTCTTGGGTATAAAGCCTATTGAGCTGAATATCTCACTGTTGCTTTTAAATGAAGCGCCTATCAGCCAGAGGATGGGATAAAGCATTATAAATGCGACAAGGGTCAATATAGTGTATCTTATAATTAAATTGATCCTTCTTCTTATGAATCTTTTTTTATATTCCTTATTTGCCATCAGCTTGAAATTTTGTTCATATGCAAGCTTGTTTCCGCTATCCATTCGCTTTTTCACCTGCCTCATCAGAATAGAATACCCAGTAGCTGGAGGATTTGAATACCATAAGCGTAAAAATCATGATAATTACAAACAAGATCCATGAAATGGCGCTGGCATAGCCCATATTGAAGTACTTGAAGGAATTATCATAAATAAGCATTGAAAACAGATAGGTCTCCTTCATGGGTCCTCCGGCCGTAATCATATATGGACCGTTGAACTCCTGAAACGCGTGAATCATCTGCATGACAAGATTAAAGAAAATTATGGGTGTCAAAAGCGGCATTGTCACTTTGAAGAACACCTTTGCTTTACCTGCACCGTCCACCGCAGCCGCGTCATACAGATCTGTGGGTATCTCTTTTAGAGCTGCTAGGAAAATCAGCATTGCAGAACCAAACTCCCAAATTCTTAAAAGACTTATAGTGACCATTGCCCCAAAGCTTGAAGAAAACCATGGCAGCGGCTCTACTCCAAAAATACCTACAGACTGGTTTACTAAGCCGTCGGTGGAAAATAAAAATCTCCACAGTACTGAAATTGCGATATTGCCTCCCAAAATCGAAGGTATATAGTATGCTGTTCTGTATAGGCTGATCCCTTTTAACTGAAAGTTCAGGATAAACGCTATAAACAATGCAAAAGCCAGCTTAAGAGGAACGGTAAAAAATACGTATTTGAAGGTTGCAAGCATTGAGTTCCAAAAGTCAGGGTCCTGGGTGAACATGTTTACATAATTGCTAAAACCGGCAAACCTTGGGGGGTCTATGATATTGTATTCAGTAAAGCTTAATACAAAAGATGAAATGAAGGGATATACCGTAAACACCACAAAACCTAAAAGCCAGGGTGTTATAAATAATAAACCTATATATTTCTTTTTCATTTAGCCCTCCTTGCATATACAAGGGTTTAGTATTATCCTTGTTAATATGCTTTAAGAAATTGCATAATCCTAGGATTATGCAATTTCTTAAATTTATGGTTAAGCAAACATTGCCTATTTCACAATCTGTTTCAGAACCGTCTGTACATTATCATACATATACTTGGCTGCTCCATCCACATTAAGCTTGCCGTAGGACAGCTGCTCGATGGTCTGCTGATACACAGACTGCAGTTTGGCATTCTCAGTATATGGGCTTAATTGAACTCCCGGATTTGCAATCAGGTACTGTATGCCCTCATATTCAAGTCCCGTTATCTGGCCGCCTGCTTTCAAAGCCTCCAAGCCGGCTTTGCTTACCGGTATGCCTCTGTTGGTACCCATTGCCTTAGCACCTGCCGGATCACTCAGTATGAAGTTCAGGAACATGGCTGCTTCCTTTGCATACTTGCAATTCTTATTGATCGCAAACATCATGGATGGTTTTATAATTGCTCCTGAATCCTTAAAGCCTGCTACCTTGGGTAAATATCCGCATACCATTTCCATCTTCTTTTCTGCCAGCGGGCTTGCAGACTTATTAATCGCGCTGGTCCATTCAAATATCCCTGCATATTTTCCGTCCAGGAAGCTGGGAAGCTGGGCCACAGGGGTCAGACTGTTGCCGCCTTCGGAGGTCCTCACCTGTATGGTTTCGGCAACCTTCCTATCGATAAGGTTTTTATAGAACATCAATCCTACTCTTATATCATCCTGGGTAAATACCAATTTCCCGTCGTTACTTATAAACTGTTTGCCGGTACGCTGTTCCACATAGGTCATTGCCAATAACCATGCATCATATGCGCTTAAATCGATGGGATAATAGCCATATGCAAACTTGGCCGGTGCATACAACAGATCATTCCATGTCTTGGGAACGGGCACGCCGAATTTATCATATATTGTCTTGTTGAAGTAGAAGACCCTTCCCGTCAGGGCTACAGGTATGGCATTCAGCTTTCCCTTTACCGTACCCGTATCCAGCATGGCTTTTGTAAAATTCTCCAAGCCTACTTCCTTGGCTACCTGGTTCAAATCATAGAATCCGTTTCCGTCCCTTGAATATTCGGGCAGCCAGTTCCAGTTTATCTGCATCACATCTGCAGCAGTACCGCCTGCTATCTGGGTGGTCTGTTTATCCTGGTACCCCGTCCAGCCGGCATATTCAGGCTTGATTTTAATGTTGGGATATTTGGCTTCAAAAAGCTTGATTGCCTCAAGGGTAGCTTTATGTCTTGTGTCGTCTCCCCACCATGAGAACCTTAAGGTGACAGGATTGCTGGCGGCGACAGGTATATATGTTATAAAAATTGATGCCAGCAATAAAATGGTCAGCATTAACGCAAAATACTTTTTCATTGACTGTTCCTCCTTTAATCAGTTATATAAATACTTCACTGATGATCCCAGAAGCTCATTGGTTTCTTATTTTTTGCCCCTCTCATAAGCACCACCTCCTAAGGATAAATTGGACCGCAGCTTAAACTTGACACCCGACAGATAAAAGTATGCATCAATCAAGTCAGCATAGCCTCGCTATAGACCATCAGCAATGCACCCACGCCCTTCGGGTCGTTGGAGACTATTTTTTCCGAGATATAATACTTGAAGCTGCCATCCCTGTAGGGTGAATTGCCCAGACCCGCCACGCTGCATATTCCTACAAGCGATATCTTGTTCCCGTCAAGTATCAGATACTTATTAACAGTTCCATTAAAGGCTTTTTCCCCGTATTGTCTGTACTCCTGCTCCAGAAAACCCAGTCTGCAGCCTTTAAGGATGCTGTATGCGATCATAAGCGTAGCTGAGGCTTCAAGATAATTGCCTTCAGCCTGGCCTTTATCAATTACCTGATACCACATACCCGTTGCTGTATCCTGATATTTCAGCAGGCTGTCTATTGCTTCACGGAACATATATAGAAGCTCCTCTTTGAACTCCGCTGCCATACCGTTCATTTCTTCCAGTACATCAATCAAAGCCATCATGAACCAGCCTTCGGCACGCCCCCAGAAATTTGGGGATACCCCTGTTGCCTTATCCGACCAGGCTTCCTGTCTGCTCTCATCGTATCCGTGGTAATAAAGACCTGTTTTTTCGTTTTTCATATATTTGCGGACATTGATGAACTGATTGATAATATCCCGGATATTGCTGCTGTTGTTAAACTTCTTTTCATACTTTATGTAAAAGGGCATTACCATGTACAAACCATCCAGCCATACCTGATCGGGATAAATATCCTTGTGCCAAAAGTTACCGTCCTTTGTCCTGGGCTGACTTTTTATCTGTTTGTACATGCACTCTATTGCATTTATTAAACGTGATTCCTGTACAACTCCAAACAAGTCAAACAGGACTTTCCCTGAGTTTATATCATCCAATTGATGCCTCCGGGGATCATAACCCTTGATATTTCCATCTCCGTCAATAAACCCGTCAATATATCTCAGAACAAACTCCTTATATTTTTCCGCTCCCGTACTTCTGTACAAGTCCCATGAACCCTTCAGGACGCAGCCGTCTTCATAATTCCATTTGTCCTTATAGCTGCGATAATTCTGAAGGTACACATCTATGAATTCATCAAGCAACACTCTCACCTCCCTATAGATAACTACTCGAAAGGTTTTTGCACACGTTAACAATAAAATGAAAATTGTTTTATTTTATGCAGGCAACCGACTCCCTGACAATGAGCTCGGTTGAAATATAGATCCTTTCTCCCTTGACCTCATGACCTTCCAGCATATCCATCAATCTTCCGGCGCCTTCCGTACTCATTTCCCTAATAGGCTTTTTGACTGTTGTCAGCGCAGGTGTTACATATTTACAGAATTCACTGTTATCAAAACCTATTATAGATATGTCCTCAGGCACTTTTCGCTCCGATTCATGAACAGCCTTTACAGCGCCTACCGCCATGTTGTCATTGGAACAGAATACAGCAGTCGGTACATCAGGCAGGCTTAAAAGCTTTTTCATGCCCTGATACCCGCTTTCAATATCATAATTCCCACCCACCATGTAATCCTGCCTTATTTCTATTTTGTTCTCAATAAGAGCCTGAAGATAGCCGTCCTTCCTATTAACAGTAGATATAAAACCTTCTTTGCCTTCAAGTATGGCTATATCCTTATGGCCGTTTTCCACCAGGTATCTGACCGCGGAGTGAGTTCCCTCCTTTTCTGCCGCCAGTATATTTACTACAGAATCAATATTCGACTCCCTGTTCAATATCACAAGGGGAATTGATTTTTCCACCACTTTATAAATGAATGCATTGTCGCTATCCATCTGGCTCATTATGATAATGCCGTCAAACCGGCTGCTGTCCAAAGACAGGTAGTTATTATAATCATCTATCCCCTGAACGGACAGGTTATACTTGTTTTTTATTACATTGTTCACTCCAATGACTGTCTCATGAAAGAAGCTTGAAGAAGTACCCTTGCTTATGGTTGAGAAAAACAGCCCTATATTATGGGATTTTTGGAGCACCAGGCTTTTAGCATTAAAGTTTGGAACATAGTTGAGCCGCTTTGCAATTTCGAGTATTCTATCCTTGGTTTCCTGATTTATAAAGGGACTGTCATTCAATGCTCTGGAAACTGTAGTATGTGAAACCTTCGCCAATTTTGCTATTTCTTTTATCGTTATTCCCATTATAGAGTCTTATCCCCCTTTACCTTCGATATTGTTTATAATATATTTCCTATAGCCCAAAATAGTCCCTGGCATTGTTATAGGAAATATCCTGCACCATTTTACCCAGAAGCTCCATATCATACGGTACTTCTCCGTTTTCTGCCCACTCTCCAAGCAGATTGCATAATATTCTCCTGAAGTATTCATGTCTTGTGTAGGATAAAAAGCTTCTTGAATCTGTCAGCATACCCACGAACCGGCTTAGCAGTCCCACATTTGCAAGAGCTTTCATTTGATCAACCATGCCCTCCTTACTGTCATTGAACCACCATGCAGCTCCGAACTGAAGCTGTCCGGCAATCCCACTGCCGCAAAAATTCGCCAGCAATGAGGAAATAACATAATTATCTTTGCTGTTCAATGTATATAAAACCACTCTTGGGAGGCAGCCCTCCTTTTCCAGGGAGTCCAGGAGCTTCGACAATGGAACTGCCACACTGCTGTCATTGACTGAATCATACCCTGAATCAGGGCCTAAAACCCTGAACATTTTGGAATTAGTGTTTCTTAATGCATTGATATGGAGTTGCATTGCCCAGTTCAACTCAGCATATTTCCGTGCGAAAAACTTCAGGGTGTATGTCTTATATCTCAATTCCTCGATTTTACTTATTTTATTTCCGGACCTTGCATTCTTGAATATGCTGCTGACCTCGCCCATATCCGCTTCCTCATAATACATATCGTCAATTGCATGATCCGATATTCTGCAGCCTATGGAATGGAAGAACATTATCCTTTCCTCAAGGGCTGATAAAAAGTCCTCGTAATTGTCAATATCCCGGCCCGCCGCCTGCTCCAGTTTCCCGATCCACGGTATAAAACTCTCGCTGTTTATCTGAAGCGCCTTATCAGGCCGCATCGCAGGCAGCACCTTTACATCCGGGCAGGCTTCATTCTTAAGCTTTATATGATATTCCAGCGAGTCGACAGGGTCATCCGTTGTGCATATGACCTTTACGTTTGACTTTTTTATAAGACTCTGTACGCTCAATCCATCGCTGTTCAGCAGCTTATTGGCTTTATCCCATATGGCGGCGGCTGTTTTTTCATTCAGTATATCATAAATTCCGAAATATCTCTGCAGCTCCAGATGAGTCCAGTGATAAACCGGGTTACCAACAGCTGCCGGAACTGTTTCGGCCCAGGCCATAAACTTGCTGTAATCCTCGGCGTCTCCGGTTATGTATCGTTCATCGATCCCGTTTATCCTCATCAACCTCCATTTATAATGGTCCCCGTTTAGCCACACTTCGGTTAAATTGTCAAAACGTTTATTTTCGTATATTTCCTTAGGACTGATATGGCAATGATAATCAATAATCGGCATTGAAGCGGCATAGTTATGATATAGCTCTACAGCTGCGGGATTATTAAGCAGAAAGTTTTCATCCATAAATTTTTTCATAAACATAACCACCTCTGCAAAAGTTATCACCAAATTGCAAATAAAATACCTGTTATCTTTTACGCATTTCCACATAGTTCTTAAAAATTGTTAACGTTAACAATTCCGTCTGCTTTAATATTACCACTAATGGAAAATAAATGCAATTGTGTTTTGGATAAAAGTTTAACATTTATGTGATATTCAAAAGAAAAGCGGCAAATGCAGCAAAAGTGAAGGTTTCTATTATATGTCAATCTTCATTATATACAATAACTTCTTTTAATATGAGGCCCTTTTTAAATGCCCCTCTTTCAGAGCTTTTTACATTCCTTAACCTCTCAAATTGTTCTATAGAAATATTATTATAATCCAATATAGCATAAATCACTTCAACTATATCTGCTAACTCTTCAACACTGCCGCTTTCCTGGTATTCTTCCAGTTCTTCAACAAGCTTATTATTAAGATATTCTTTAAGCTTTTCATTATCTGAAATTTCAATTACAGCTTTATTACCCTTTGATTCTATAATTTCAGGAATCTTGTCTCGAATAAGCTTGTCATACTTTTGGGATTTATTTATATACATACATATCACTCCGGCACAGAATTAATTTATGAATAAACTTGGCTATAAAAGCCAGTTGTTTGATCTAAGCATTCTTGTTATATTATCTTTCATTTCATTAAATTTCTCATCACTTATAACAGGCCTATCAATTTCAACAATAACCTCCTCATTAAGTCTAAAATTATAATTCCGTCCTTTACGGCCTTTCTCAAGCAAGTCTTCTGAAACAATTTGCTTTAGCATAAAAACTCTATATAATACTAAATACCCTATTTCACACCCTTCAAAATATCTAAGCGGTGCTTCCGGAGTCCATATAGAGAAAAGACCCTCTTCATATAATTGATTAAATAGTTGTGGATTAACCTTTATTTTTAACTGACTATCAATTCTTGCAACGTATTCCTGTACATAACCACTTAGTTTATCTGTTAAAGATAAATAGTACTTCTTTCCAATTGCTGAAAGATCATAAATAGGAGCTGATTTTTTTGCATCCAACAAAAATAGTGCATTTTCATTTGATATAGGCGACTTTTTGCACGACAATATCTGATAATTATACTTTGCTTCAACCCCCCCTGTAGTCATTGCCATAATATTTACATATTCATCTCTTAATGCAAATCTTATAATACTCTCGTTTTCTTCTAAAACCGGCCTGTTATCGTCATCTATTCTGTTTTCAAGTCTCTCCCTATAAAATTTCCTTGTTCTATAATCAATAATATCCTTAAAATGCATAATAAAAGCAGGGTTGCTTATAAACTCACTCAATTCCGCTGTAAGAAAAAACTTGTTATCTGATTCATAGAAAAAGTCCGGAGACGACCGCATAAAAAAATGCATAGGGTTCCTGCGTGCCAGACTTACATATTCTTTTTTACCCCAATCTTTATAATTTCTCGTATTACTATCCATCAAAAGGTCTATTGCATTAGAACCATGCGAATAAAATTCTCTAAAGCTTTCATGTATATCATCTTCGCTGATTTCAAGCTTCATTTCACCATTGTTATAAAAGGCTAATAGTAACGGCATTTTATACAATTTACTCATGCTTGTATTTTCCAATTCCTTTAGAAATTCATGTGCTTTTGTACCTACCAGTGCCTTTTCATCAATCGATAACTCACCAATCTTATTCAGAAAGGAAATATAGTCTCTGAAAATATTAAGTTCCTTCTTTGCACAGATTGCAGAATAAATTTCTTTATCCAAATGAGTATACATAGGCAACCTCATTGGCCTATCTCCAAAGTTTTCCTTGATTCTATAGTATTCAGCTATTAGCTTATCAAAGACAGTTTTCTGATCGTTTGCCATTCGCTTGAAAAGATCAATTAACCTAAAATCAAAACTAACAAAACAACCTTCCGGATATTCATCTTCATCTGGTAAATGAATTATGTTCGTTTTTTTTGCTATATTTTTTTCATCTCCTAAAAGTAAAAACGGAATAAGATTTGCCTTCTTGTAGTTACCAATAAAGTCCAGTACATTCACATATTTTTTATTGCTTTTTTTTCTAAGTCCTCTACCCAACTGCTGTAAAAATACTATTGGTGACTCTGTAGGCCTGAGAAACATAACCATATCTACTTCAGGAATATCAAGTCCTTCATTAAATATATCAACAGAAAAAATTATCCTGGTCTCTGCAGCTTTTAATTTTTCTAAAGCATCTTTCCTCTCTAATACATACGATGATTTTCTTCTGTTCCTTGAATCATTATCAGTCGCAGAAATACTCCCACTTATAACAGCATATGCCTTAATGCCATGCTTCACAAAATATTCAGCCATATAAATTGCATGACCTCTACCAGAGCAAAAGCCTAGTGCTCTTCGGCTGTTATATTTGAGATAGTGCTGCAATATAAGCTCAGCTCGCCAATTAATGCTTAATACCTGTTCCAGTTGCTTTTCATCATATTTACCGTTCTTATAGTCAATACTATTATAATCCGTCTCATCATAAACACCATAATATCTAAAGGGTACAAGCCATCCCTTATTTATAGACTCCTTTAATCTAGCTTCATAAATGAGATTATAATCACATAAAGCAAATACATCCTGGCTGTCAAGTCTTTCAGGTGTTGCTGTAAGTCCAAGCAAGAACCTTGGCCTAAAATATTCTATAATGTTCTTGTAACTCTCTGCTACTGCATGATGAAACTCATCAATAATAATATAGTCAAATACATCTCTTGAAAAATACTCAGTGTTCAAATAATCCTTTTGTCCCAATGTCTGAACAGTTGCAAATAGTATATCGCAATTTTTATCCTTCTTGTCTCCGCAAAAAAAGCCTGTAATTGCTTCCGGCCTTACACATTTAAAAGTACTTTCTGCCTGAATAAGTATTTCTTCTCTGTGAGCAATAAAAAGTACCTTATCGTATCCTTTTGAGTCAAAAGCTGCTAGAAAAGTCTTCCCTACACCTGTAGCTGCAACAACTATCCCTTTATCCCAACCCTCAAGCCTAGACCTGTTCAATTCATATAGTGCTTCTATTTGTGGGCCTATCGGACAAGGATATTCTATAAGTTTACTTTCATCAGTATCCTCTGAATTGATTACATAGTTTGGCTTAGGTGCTGCTACTTTTGAATATTCGAATCTATCACTTTTTGAATTGCTATCCTCCAGTTTTTCCAAATCTTCAAAAAGCTTTGGTCTCCTCCACTTTTTAGAATACTTCCTCATCTCATTATCATCGACAATAATAGACTTATTAAGAAAAAGGTCCTCAAAGGATTGCTTAAAATGATAATAATCCTCGGGACTTGTATCTGAGCAAATTCTATAATTCCACTCTATACCTTCTGTTAGAGCAGAGCGAGACATGTTGGATGAGCCAACAAATATCTCTCCATTATCCACATACTCAAAAATATACGCTTTAGGATGAAAGGATTTATTAGGAACATTATAAAAGCGCAAATCAACTTTATCGTCTAATACACTCTTAAGGAGGTATAGGGCTTGAGGTTGTGTGATATTAAGATAATTTCCGCATAAAATTCTTAATACCATACCCTTATCTACGGCTTCCTTAAGATCTTCTACCAATAACCTAACTCCTGACTCCATAAGAAAAGCAACTATTATATCTACTTTTCTTGCCTTCGCAATTGATTCTTTAAGCCTATCATATAGATAATCCTTATCACCAGTCACACAATTACGATTATAATCCTTATTATTCAGCAAATTATATCTAACCATTTTATAATCCCCTCGTAATACTTTTTAGCCATCGTATTCCACAAGAGGCTTCTTAAATTTTCTTATACCGCCTCTGGGATTCTCAACATCACCGCTATATCTTGGAATAACGTGTATATGAAGATGAAATATTGTCTGCCCCGCAGCTTCTCCAATATTAATTCCAATATTATAACCATCAGGCTTAAGCTCTTCATCAAGCAATTTCTTTATTAGGCTTACTAAATCATAAAATGCCGATACTTCCTCACTTGTAGCATCAAAGAAAGCAGCAAAATGCCTCTTCGGTATTATTAGCACATGCCCCTTGCCCACAGGAAAGTTATCGTAAATAGCAAATGCTAGTTCATTCTCAGCTATGTAATTCTTACTAATTAGGTAATCACAAAATATGCAGGACATTTGAACCTCCGAAATTTACAATTAAGATTATTTCCCGATTAAACCTGTTTCAGCAAAACTATAGTATTTTTCACCGGCAACAATGATATGATCTACTACATTAATTGAAATCGCTTCAGTAGCAGTTACTATCATTTTTGTAACCTCAATATCTTCTTTTGATGGCTGCAAGCTGCCTCCTGGATGATTGTGTGCCAATATTATACTACTAGCTTGATGTCTGAGTGCAGTTTCTACTATCAATCTTGGATAAACTGCTGCCTCATTAATTGTACCTTCTTGTATGAGTGCAGAATAATTTACTCTGTTTTGGGTGTCCAAACATATGACAAAAAAATTCTCATAGGTCCTTCCTGTGAATAATGATATTACATATTCTCCGGCTTTTGTGGAGCTATCTAAAACAGGCTTGTCCCCCCACTTACCTTTGAAATACCTTCTTGCCAATGAAGGAATCAAAGATACCAGTACCGCTGTATTTTCACTTACCTCACATCTCTTGCAAATGTCCTTTGAATCAGCTTCAAACAATGCAGACAGAGAACCGAATTCACGTATCATTCTATGAGCTAGTTCATTGGTATCTTTCATTGGTATACAGAAGAAAAGAAGCATTTCCAATACCTGATGGTCTTCAAATGCATCCAGCCCTTCTGATAAATATCTCGATTTTACTCTTTGTCTATGTCCATCGTGTAATTTATTTTTCATTAACTGAATATCCACCTTCCTTTATTCGGTTAACATACTATAGTAAATTTTAGACATAATTTACTACGATTAGTATTCTCTATCACCATTAAAATTCCTTCTTCTAACAGATAATTGTAATACTATGGGAAGTACATCTAAAAGTTGCCGTGCCAGGTTGTAATCTTGTAAACTTATTTCTTTTGCAACATTATTTGCAGTTCACCAAAAACAAAGAACTGCTTTTTCAGCAGTTAAATTCTTTATAGTAGAGAGAGGGATTCAACCCCTCGGACCGCATTAACAGTTTTACAATTCCTATCTCAAAAGGTGCTACATCAAAAGTGTTTTCTAGTATTTCCTTTTGCTCTTCACCTGCAAGTTCATAAATAATCGGGCTTATACCCATTAGTTCTGTTGGTTCGCTAACAGTAAATAGCGTTTTGCTGCTTGTGTTTAGCTTGCACAATCATTGGTTTCAACTGTTAAATCTATATCTTCAGAAAATCTTCTGATATTTCCGAGAGTCTTGTAAAGTGCGGTGCCACCCTTTAAATAAGCATGGAGTTCACTTTGATTAGCAGCGAGTTCTTTAAGCATCAATGTAACATAATAGTCCTTTTCAAGTATATCTGCTCTTATGCCTGCTCTTTCCTGGACATGTAAAAGGAGAGCTTCAAAAGCATCTCTATCCAAGTGCAGGTTCATTTTCCATACTGGCAGCCAATTCTGCTATCTGCCAGATAACCTCCTTAGTATAGTATTTCTTTGCATAAGCTATCAGCTTTCTAAAGTCAATATTGTTCTGTACTGCAAATCTTGCTAATTGCTCCTGCGCATTCTCTGCATCTATTGGGGTTTTATCTTTATTCTCCAGAGCATCCAACAATTGCAGGTAAGGCCTTGTCTCTACACTAATATTCATTACTGATCGGCGTAAAACTACCTTTAGCTTAGTATCAACATGATCTCCATACCTTTGATATCTATTGGTAGCAAAATAGCGGTACTTAGGAATTTGTGCTGTCAAGCCCATTTGATTCAATAATGATGGTCCTGTTTCATAACCAAATACATTCATACCTTTTTTTATGTAGGTTTCAATAAATACCTGCATTGGGTTAAGTTTAGATGGCCCAAATGCAGTCATCTTTGGTATGTAGTAGATACCCTTATCAAACCTTTTCAAACGGCTATTCGCTTGGGCTAAAGAAACCATAGCCTCAAACTTCTCAGCAATTACAGATTCAACAGAGTAAACAAGTATATCGGGGCAGTCCATTTCTAGAATTGTCGGATAATCCATCTCCTCAGCCTTTGGTATAATAATATCACCAAACCCAATATCGATCTGAAGTGTTTTTTTAGCTTGTCCCAGGTAACAGTTTATCCTAACTCTTACACCTTGATTATCAGCATCTTCTTTTATGTTTTCAGCAATTATATTTTCTCCATCGAATTTTAATCCATCATTACATGTTATTTGACATATATCTATAAAGACTTGTGCAATATTATTAATCTCGTTTGAAATCTGTCTTGCCAGGAAGTCTATATCCTTTGTCGGCCTCGATTTTTCTTCAGCTAACACATACAACAGCAATCCGCCTTTTAATATAAAGTTAGGCCTGTATTTTGATATGGAAAGCCGGTATAAAAGCCGTTCCAACATATATAAAATCATTATCTGGTCAAAGGGTTTCCCTTGAGATTTTGAAATGGTAAGAAGCCTGGTCCTTACCGATGCAGACATATCCTTAATCTCTTTGCTCATATCAATACCTCCAGATATGTTTTCAAAGTAGCTTTGACTCTCAGCTTTTCTGCATATTCAAGTAGACGGGGTATATTTTTACTCTTTCTTTTTATGTAGTTATCCAGTGCTTCCTTTACAATATCAGTACCTATCTTATTACGATAAAAAATACAATCGCAGAGTGTTTTTTCAACGTCATATATGTTTACTTTATTCCCGGATATCTTAATACTACTAACACCTGTATTAAAGCGGTCATCGGAGAAAAAATACAGTTTTATTGGCGGATACCCCGGAAGCTTCGTCTTATGAGCATTCATATGTACAGCAATCTGATATTCAGATGGGATATATGTAGTCAATTCATAGTATGTTAATGCCGAAAGCAAACAAATAAATCCTTTGGGAACGATTTTACTCACTTCAACCATCTCATTGTATTCATCATCCGCATTACATTTTCTATAGAGTCCTCTCTTCACTTTATCAATATAATCTAGTTCTATAAAACGTGATATGTCATAACTGCTTAACCCCGCTTCAGTTAATTCTTTAGCAGAAATATAGCCATTGGACATAGTTATTATGTCATTTAAAATTTTAATTTTATATGATTTCACTTTATCACCTTATTATAAACCTCCGTATATTTTAAAATTTACGGAGGTTTTACTTAATAACTTTATTTTAGTACATTCCATTTCCAATTTCAAGCAAATTTTGAAAATATCTTTTCTTTTTGATTGTTTTAAAACTATAGGACTTCCATACTTATTCAATAATTATTGAGACCATATTGCCACAGAGATTGTTTGTCTTCTGTTCATTACCTGTTATACAAGACACATATGAACACTATCCAAAATAAAGTAAATCACATATCCAAACATGACATACTGCTGTCATGTTTGAACCTCTATAATAAAAGTATCAAACAAGGAGGTTTTATAATGAAATATTCACTGGTCAATCTGGATCAAAAAAACGTCGTGGGCTTAGAAATTAAAACAACAAACGAAAATATGAAAGCCGTCCAGGACATTGCAGCTCTATGGCAGGACTTTATGTGCAAAGGCCATTACAGCTCCGTACCCAATAAGTCAGATCAAACCACTATTGGTCTGTATACCGATTATGAAGGTAATTTTACCAAACCGTATAGCTTCTTAACTTGCTGCGAAGTAAACGGTTTTGATAGCCTTTCCTCTCCATTGGTGAGTAAAACAATAAGTGCAGGGAAATATGCCAAATTTACGTCATATGGTAATCCCCAGGAAGCAGTGGCTAAAACCTGGTCCGAGATTTGGACAATGGACCTGCCAAGAAAATATGCTTGTGATTTTGAGGTATATCATAGTGATTTGGATAAGCTGGGAAATCAAACCATTGATATTTTCATTTCTTTAGTATAACGTTTATTTTCTACAGGCTTCTGGCTAAAACAGAAGCCTATTCTATTTATACATACCAATCGCCATTGTTTGAGGATTCTCACCCTCTCTCAAAAACAAAATAAAAAACCACAATGTCCAGTTTAACTAAACTTTGTGGTTGTATAATCATATATGGCCAGACTGTCCGAAAAGTCAGTCGCAGCAACACCTGAGACGCTATGAAATATGGCATAATTGATATAACAGGATTATTGAGGGTGGTGCTGAAGATGAAGTATATTCAAGGCCGGGACAGATCACAAATTACTCTGTTTCCC
>DASPLL010000030.1:0-34670 GCA_035627615.1 Clostridia bacterium | reverse complement strand
ATAAACCCACTCAAAGCTTTAACGCAGCGAACGCCGATTCTTACTGCTATTTCAGAATGGTACTCCCGGGTGGTTTTCAACCCTTCAAGTCAAGGAAATCTTTCAGCCGGTGGATTTCCATCTCTAATAACCGAACTTGGTTTACTCGTCCCAATCATCGTTTTATGCCAAATTTAATTACAATTTAGCATATTATACTGCGTATATTTTCATAAGTCAAGAGTATTTTGTAGAAAAATTCATCATAATTTTGAAGCTATTTATATAATTCTTCAACCTGTTTTTGCAGATCTTCATTCTCCAGGTATTCATCATAGGTCATCTGCCTGTCAACAAGGCCCTTGGGCGTGATTTCCATTATCCTGCCGGCAACGGTCTGAATGAACTGGTGGTCATGGGACACAAAGAGTATCGTACCGGGAAAGTTTGTGAGACCTTCATTCACAGCTGTTATTGCTTCAAGGTCCAGATGGTTGGTCGGCTCATCCAGAAGCAATACATTGGCGCCGGATAGCATCATTCTGGAAAGCATGCAGCGTACCTTTTCGCCTCCCGAGAGCACTTTGGCGCTTTTCAGGGCTTCTTCGCCCGAGAAAAGCATTCTTCCCAGGAAGCCTCTGATAAAGGTTTCCGTTTTCTGTTCGGCATTGTCCTCCGAATACTGTCTCAGCCAATCCACAAGGTTCATATCCACATTATTGAAAAACTCGGAATTATCCTTGGGAAAGTAGGACTGTGAAGTAGTGACTCCCCATTTGAATTCTCCGCTGTCAGCTTCCATTTCACCCACCAGTATCTTGAAAAGTGTTGTTTTTGCTATTCCGTCGGGACCGACAAAAGCAATTTTGTCACCCTTGTTGACTCTGAAGCTGATATTATCAAGAACCTTTTTGCCGTCAATTGTCTTGCATAGGTTTTCGACGGTCAGAAGCTCATTGCCGGCTTCCCTGTCAGGCTTGAATGCAACAAAGGGATATCTTCTGGAAGAAGGCTGAATGTCTTCCAGTGTTAGCTTCTCCAGCAGCTTCTTCCGTGAGGTTGCCTGCTTTGATTTTGAGGCATTGGCGCTGAAGCGTGCAATAAATTCCTGCAGATCCTTCATCTTCTCTTCGGTCTTTCTGTTCTTGTCTCTCATCATCTGCAGTGCAAGCTGGCTGGACTGGTACCAGAAGTCATAGTTGCCCGTATATATCTTTATCTTGCCATAATCTATATCAGCCATGTGTGTGCACACCTTGTTAAGGAAGTGCCTGTCATGGGATACGACTATTACAGTATTCTCAAAATCCAGAAGGAAATTCTCAAGCCATTTTATTGATTTTATATCCAAATGGTTTGTGGGCTCGTCGAGAAGCAGGATGTGCGGATGACCAAACAAAGCTTGTGCCAGAAGCACCTTGACTTTGTCCGAGCCATTAAGCTCCTTCATTTTTATATTGTGTGACTCCTCCATTATACCCAGACCTGTAAGCAGTGTTGCAGCTTCAGACTCAGCCTCCCAGCCGTTAAGCTCTGCAAACTCCCCTTCCAGCTCGGAGGCTCTTATTCCATCCTCATCGGAGAAGTCCTCTTTTGCATAAAGCTCTTCCTTTTCTTTCATAATGCTGTAAAGCCTGCTGTGGCCCATTATAACAGTCTCCAGCACCGGAAACTCATCAAATTGGAAGTGATCCTGCTTCAGGACCGCAAGCCTTTCTCCGGGAGTCACCGATACATCTCCTGTATTTGGCTCAAGCTCGCCGGAAAGTATTTTGAGAAATGTGGATTTCCCAGCGCCGTTGGCGCCTATAAGACCATAGCAATTGCCCGGAGTGAACTTTATATTAACATCATCGAATAATTTTCGTCCGCCGTACCTCAGACTGACATTGTTTGTACTGATCAAAACCTATACCACCCTTTAAATTAAATATTTTTGACAACAAGCAATTATATCATAACAACAAAGATAAATCTAATTTTTTAATGTATGTTTCTTATATTGTATTTAATTTACAAAAGTAAATAAACAAGATAAATATGTATGAAATAATAAAAAGCATAAATAACTATTGAAGCTGGAAGAAAAGTGTAATAAAATTATGTTGTGGCTTTGCTGTATGCAAAGTATAGGACCTGATAATTAATTTTCCTTTGAGGTGTAAAATGACGAAAGCTGGTTTCGGTATAATTGAATATCTGGCTTATGCTTATGCTATTACAGGAGATTTTGGGGTACAAGGGAGAAGTGCGTCCAAAATCGAATATTATGTAAACTCATAAGCCGGAACTTTACGGAAATAATTTGATAGCTTAGAACCCTGAGTAAAGTTTTTACTTAGGGTTTTTTGTATTCAAAATGCCTGGGATGCACTGGAGGGTGGGACACAGCTGAATCGTGATACTGAAAGGAGAATTTGAAATGGATAATAGCATTCAACTAAAGAAAAACATTAAAAGAAATTATATATATACGCTGCTCCAGAATATTGACCTGACCAGGGGGATATGGATGATATACCTTGCCGGTAAAGGCATGAGCCTCACTCAATTAGGACTTTTGGAAACGGTATTCCACATAACCTCATTCTTTATGGAGGTTCCCACAGGAGCCATTGCCGACATTTTCGGCAGGAAGATAAGCAGAGTACTGGGACGGGTGCTTTCACTTGTCAGCGTCGTGATACTGCTTGCAGCCAAGGATTTCCTGTGGTTCGCAATTTCCTTTATTTTCACCGCCCTGTCTTATAATCTGGAATCGGGGGCGGGGGATGCCCTTATATATGATTCCCTGAAGGAGATCGGTGAAGAAGACAGGTATATGAAAATATCCGGCAATAAGGAAGTATTCTATCAGGTTGCCGGAATTATATCCTTCCTGGCTGGAGGCTATATGGCGACAAAAAGCTATGGTATTGCATTTGTAATTACGATAGTTATAGGAGCTGCTGCCCTGCTGCAGTCCATGAGCTTCAAGGAGCCGTCAGTCGGCAGGCGGCATGAGGCGGAAGCAAAAGGAAATGTATTTGTGAATCAGTTGAAGGAGAGTATGAAAGTTGTCAGAGAAAACCCGAGGATAGGCTTTCTTATAGTATTCACAGAGATAATACTTACCTTTTGTACCTGCATGTTCTTTTATATTCAGAATTTCCTGAAGGGCAACGGCTACAATGAGGCGGTAATAGGAGTTATCTGTGCGGCCACATATTTGGCTTCAGCCTTCATTGCTCCCCAGGTTCACAGAATTGAGAAGGTAATAAAGGAACAGGGCATTCTGCTTCTGATACCTTTTGTGACTGTGGCAAGCTTATGGGGCATAGCGCTTAGTGCATATCATTATATATTCTTCATAGTCCTGATGATCACAGAAGAAGTGGTATATGTTGCGATGAGCGATTATATCAATAAGATGATACCCAGTGAGAACCGCGCCACCATACTCTCTTTTTCCAGCATGGTGTTCAGCTTCTTCATGATCACGGTATTTCCACTTGTCGGACTGCTTGGAGACATGTATTCACTGCGCTTCGCGATAAAGTGCCTGGGGGGACTGGGTATTGTGTTTGTATTGATCAACAGCATTGTAATGCTGAAACCGGGCAGGAAGAGGCAAGGATAGGCCGGTAAAAAACCATATGGAATATCCGGTATTATTATGGTAAAATATGCTATCGAAACAGGAGGGATGCTGCTGTGAGCGAAAATAATTATGTCCTTACCATAAACCAGGCAATTAATTTCATACATGATAACATTGACAAAAACCTTACAGTTGAAGACATAGCAAGTCACTGCTGTTTTTCAAAATACTATTTCAACAGGATATTCAGGTCTATTGTCAATGAGAGCATCTATTCATTCACTAAGAGGATGAAGCTGGAGAATGCAGCTTTTAAGCTGCGTACGAACAGGAAGAAGGCAGTAACCGAGATCGCACTGGAGGCAGGCTACAGCCCGTCAAACTTTGCTACGGCATTCAAGGAGTATTTTGGGATGAGTGCTTCCGACTTCCGGGAGAATTGCAGCGTTCCTGTAAAGGACTCATATATTGCTATTGCAGAGCATGTATCAAAGCTGAAAAAACAGGAGGATTTCTACCGGCAGATTGATTCAAGGATCACTGTGAAGCACCTGCCCGGGATGCTTCTTGAATATGAAAGGTTCATAGGCAATTATTACGATATGGAAGTGGCATGGGAAAGGTTCTGCAGTGAAATGTCAAGGAACCACCGGATAAAAGAAGATACCAGATTCATAGGAATATCCTATGATGATCCGCTTATATCCGATGAGAACAAATGCATGTACGATATGTGTATTACCATTGATGTTATTAAGAGCATAAGTGTGCATAGAATCGAAGGAGGACTCTATGCATGCTATGATTTTTACGACAGGCTGGAAAACCTGGGCAAGGCCTTCAATGAAATTTTTTCCTTATGGCTGCCTTACAGCGGCCATACCATTGATAACAGGCCTCCCCTGGAAATATATCAGACTCCTCTGGATGAGGAATGGAAAATGCAAATTGATATCTGTATACCTATAATATAGATGGGAGAGCAGTACCGGGATTTATGCCCGGTGCTGTTTTTTTACAGCACGAATTCAGAAGTTTTTCAATTATGATATGTGTAGAATGGAAATGCGATAAAGAAAGGAGAGTTTTTATGCTTGAGAAAATTGATAAGACAAACTTATTAAGAACCTTTTTAAAGTATTCCATTCCGTGTATCATAGGCATGTTCCTGACCTCTTTCATTACAGTAGTAGATGGAATAATCATAGGATGGAAGGTGGGTGAAATGGGCCTGGCTGCTGTGAATCTCACTTTGCCGGTGCTTTATATGCTTCTGGGCATAACCATTATGGTTGGCGTAGGGGGACTGACCCTGGCAGTGCAGAGCCTGGGTGAGAAGGATAGGCAGCGGGCGGACAGGAGATTCACTTTTACGGTCATATTCAATGCTGCGGTGAATATACTTGCGGCAGTTATACTAATTGTATTCAGGGACAGCATTATAGGGTTCCTGAATGCAAAGGGCGGGCTCTATCCCTATGTGAGGGATTACCTGGGCACGATGGGGTACTTCTATACCTTCATGATGATGAACATAACCTTTTCAATGTTCATACGGGGTGAGGGCAAGCCGCAGCTTTCACTGCTTTTCGGTATCCTGGCCAACATTTTGAATATTATTCTGGATTACATTTTCATTATAAGACTGGATTACGGCATGAGAGGCGCGGCACTGGCATCCGGTTTATCTGTAATTGTTGCATTTGCTCTAGGTTTCCTGTATTTTGCCAGGGGTAAATCTGTTTACAGATACTGCAGGATCAGTTTTGACATGAACGATTTCAAAAACATTGTTTTTAATGGTTCTTCAGAGTTCATAGGACAGATTTCAATATCGATCACAACCTTCCTGTTCAACCTTGTGATCATCCGCAGTATCGGAGTCAATGGAGTAGCTGCATTTACCATCGTGGGATATATTTCCCTGATACAGTATATGGTGCTTACAGGGATAGCACAGGGCATACATCCCCTTATAAGCTACAGCTATGGTGCAAAGGACAGGGATACAATCTTCCTGCTGCTGTCAATAGGGATAAAAGCGGTGCTGCTTACAGGGGCTGCTGCATTCATTCTGTCCTTCGGTGCAACGGAAGGGATAATCAGGATCTTTGCCCACGGCAATGCTGATTTGATGAACATAGCGAATTATGGTATAAAGATTTATTCCATAACATTTCTTATAAACGGTTTTAATGTCATCGCCTCAGCCTACTTCACATCCCTCGGGGATGCGGCGACTTCGGCGCTGATATCCGTACTGCGCAGCCTGATACTTATCAGCATATTTATCCTCATCCTGCCGGTCATGCTCGGGGAGACAGGAATATGGCTTGCTGCGCCTCTGACTGAGGCAATAACCTTTGTTGTATCCTATGCGTATATAAAAAGGTCCAGGTCCAGGCTGACATTTGCAGATAACTCCGAAGGCAGAGCGTATTAGTATGGTTCTGGTATAACTATGTTTGATAGTAATGAGGTTCTGTTTAGTAGAATGTTAATAAGTCGTAGACAAGCCACCAGGTAAGCAGAGCAGTACAAATTAATATGGGTTAAGCATTAGCTTTATATATCAGCGAGTACTTATATAAAAGGCTTCATCAAAGCATTATAAATTGAGGAAGCCTTTTATGAAGCTCGTTTACGGCGCATGATAAATTAAGGTGGAATAGATGCGCCTACTCGCTATAAGCCTTTGGGTAACAGAATAAAGTGAAGATGCACAGCAAAACCCGTAGGATTTACGTGATGTAAATCCAGCACATACCTGCACGGATGCAGGGTTTATGTGCGTTAGGGTTTTGCTGAGCATCGAGCTTTAATTCTGTCCAAAGGCTTATGTTGTATGAGTCGATATACAAAGCTAATGCCTGTATGCAGTTATTTTTGGATGTACTTTCTCAGGTGGTTTGTTATCAGCATGAGGAGTAGACGTGCCTACTCCTTAGTTTGTCTTCAGTCAGGGGTATCCTTTGATGGGACGCCTTGCCATCATAAATACCTGCTTTTCATTTTCACAAACTGGATTCGCTGCTAAAAATTGATTTTGATATAGTGACGCATTGTGCAAATAATAGGAAGGTGCAACTAAAGCCAAGGAGAGGAACTTATGTGTAAAGAAGCCAGAGTACTGCTGATAATTAGCGCCTTATTCACTTTTGCAATAGGGCTGTCGAATATTTTTGTGAATGTATTCTTTTGGAAGCAGACAAACGAGTATACGGTGATTGCGGTATATCATCTTACCCATTATGTAACAATACCTGTTGCCTTTGTCCTTGGAGGGATGCTGGCAAAAAGGAAGAATGGAATATGGTCCCTACGGATAGGCCTGCTGACATATGCGCTGTTCTTCGTCATGATATTATTGCTGGGCGGCAAAGGCACAGCCTACATATACATGATGGGTATCATATACGGTATGGCAACGGGGTTTTACTGGCTTGCCTTCAATACCCTCAGCTTTGATTTCACCCATATGAATAACAGGGATACTTATAACGGCTTCAACGGATGCTGTGCGGGAATAGCCGCCGCGGTCTCACCTATGGTATCTGCTTATATAATCAGCAGCTTCAGCGGGACGAAGGGGTATAATGTGGTTTTTGCAATGACACTTGCCATTTTTGTTATACTGACTCTGATAAGCTTGTTTTTAAGGTGTAAAAGCTATGGGTACAGGCTGGATTTTAAGAGGGCTTTCTCACGTAATTGTGAGGAATGGAGCATATTAAGGACCTCTGCAGCCCTTTGGGGCTTCAGGGATGTGATAATTGTTTTCCTGATAAACATACTTACTATTGAGGCGACCGGGAGCGAGCTTTCTTTGGGGAAACTCACCCTTATAAGCTCAATGGTGTCCTCTGCATCATATGTACTTGTACAGAAGGTGATAAAGCCGCCCCAAAGAAGATTATCAATACTGATAGGTGCCTTAGGTTCCTTCGCTGCGGTATTGGGATTGTCGTTTAAAGTAGGTTATGGAACTCTGGTGCTCTATATAATGATGGATGCGTTCTTCCTCCCGTTTTTCCTTATACAACTGAATTCCGCCACCTTTAATGTAATAGACAGGAATCATGAGGAGGTAATGAGAATAGAGTATATGATCAACAAAGACCTGGCACTGAACGGCGGAAGGCTTATAAGTGTTTCGATACTGATAGTCCTGTTAACCTTGTTCAAGACTTCGGCAACGTTGAGCTTTTATCTGTTATTCCTGGGCTTTGTGCCCATTGCTTCAGCCTATACCCTTGGAAAGCTCAGGGGGATTTTTGAGGGTAGGGTTTTTAAAATATTTTCAGGTCGTAAGAGGATTATAAGATGACAATAGCGTATAGAAGGATTTATACGCTATTATTTTTCGGGCAGGTGATGACAAATTGAAGCTGGACAGGTTAGTCTCCATACTGGTGCTGCTGCTGAGAAAAGAAAAGGTACAGGCAAGAGAGCTGGCAGAAATGTTCGATGTTTCTGTAAGGACTATACTGCGGGATGTAGAGGCGATAAATCTTGCCGGCATACCTATTGTGACTTATCAGGGGGCAAACGGGGGGATTGGGATCGCTGAAGGCTACCGCCTGGACAGGAGTCTGCTTACAGAGGATGACATGTCTACCATCATATCCACTTTAAGCGGAATAGCAGGAACGATACCCGACAGCAGGCACGGAGTCCTGATGGAGAAGCTCAGGAATACATTGCCGTCATCACAGCTTGCGACTCTGGATGCAAAGGTGAAACAGTTTGTAATAGACCTGTCTCCATGGGGCGCCAATGAAATGCTGAAGGACAGCGCTGCAATTATTAGAAAAGCAATAGATAGCCATAAAGAAATAGAATTTGCATATATAGATTCCGCCGGCAAGAGGACAAGCCGCAGAGTCGAGCCTTATTCCCTTGTGCTCAAGGGGCAGAGGTGGTATTTATATGCCTGGTGCCATGTAAGGGAGGACTTCCGGCTTTTCAAGCTTTCCCGGATGAGGGAGCTGACAGTTACAGCCACAATATACCAGCCTCGGGAGGTATCCATGGAGCCCCTTGACCTGGATGACCCCTGGAGCTCTTCGGAAGATATGATCACTCTCGAGCTTGTTTTTGAAAAAGAGATGGAAAGCATTGTAGTAGATTGGTTTGGTGAAGATATCGAGGTGCAGGAGGATGGCAGATTTCTGGCAAGGACCATACTTCCGGAAAACAATTGGCTTTATGGCTTTTTACTGAGCTTTGGAATGGGGGTTGAGGTTATAAACCCTCCCCATATACGGAAAATACTCGCAGAAATATCGAAGGGAATATATGAAAAATACTCTTCAAAATAGTGCCTTACGGCTTCACTTGATACACTTCGCATTTATTGAACCAGAATTACAGAAGATTAAGTGCGAAATGTTTTTAATCATGACATACAGATGTCATGATTGCAATGCTATAATCAAGAAAAAGCTTAAGGAGGCTATAACAATGGAATATAAAGTTGAGTTGAAGGAACAGGGAGTACAGCCTGTGCTGTCTGTCAGAAAGACTACTTCAGTGGAAAACCTTCCTCAGGAGATAGGAAAGGCATACGGGAGCATCATGCAGTACCTGCTTGGTCTGGGAGAGCAGCCCGCAGAAGCGCCGTATACGGCGTATTACAACCTGGACATGGAACACCTGGATGTGGAAATGGGCTTTCCTGTTTCAAAAAAGCTTGCAGGACAGGGAGAAATCAAAGCAGGGGAGATACCTGCAGGCAAGTATGCGGAGTGCATGTACAAAGGGCCGTATTCAGGTATGGTGCCGGTATATGACGCCATGAATCAATGGATAAGCAAAAACGGCTATACAGCAGTAGGGACAGCTTATGAAGTCTATTACAACTCTCCTGCAGAGGTGCCTGAAAGTGAGCTTCTGACCAAAATAATGCTGCCTGTGAAATAAGAGAATGAGATGGAAGGTGCTGTTATGAAGTATGAATGGAAAAAGCAAGCAAAAGAATTGTATCTGCCTAAAAGCAAGCCTGAAATCGTGATAGTACCTTCCATGAAGTTTTTCATGCTTGATGGCAAAGGCAATCCGAACAGCGACGAGTTCGCTGAGGCGGTAGGGGTTTTGTATTCGCTTTCCTATGCAGTCAAAATGATGCCCAAGAAGGGTATGACGCTCCAGGGCTATTACGAATACTCGGTTTTTCCTCTTGAGGGGGTCTGGGATCTGGCTCCTGAGGCAAGGGGAGCAGATAAGCTGGATAAGGGTAGTCTGGTATATACAATAATGATAAGGCAGCCGGATTTTGTGACTGATGAAGTGGCACAAGCTGCGCTGGAAAGCACAATGAAGAAGACAAAGCATCCAAAGCTTGAGAAGGTCAGCTTCGGAAGCTTTGAAGAGGGTATGTGCGTGCAGCAGCTGCATGTAGGCTCCTATGACAGTGAGCTGGAGTCCTTTGCCAGGATGGAGGAGTTCTGCAAATCCAATAACCTGAGGAGGATTTTGAAAACTCATAGGGAAATATATATATCCGATGCAAGAAAGACCCCGGCAGAAAAGCTGCAAACGGTCCTACGTTTCAAAGTTGAGGAAGTCTGAAGCAGTATGCCTGCCTGAATAGAATGCAGAAAAATACGACTAATGGAGGAATGATTTGATGATTGTCAATGAAACTTTAAAGACAATTAAGCAGCGAAGGAGCATCAGAAGCTTTAAATATGAACAGATCAAGGAAGAGGAATTACAGGCAGTACTGGAAGCAGGGCTGTATGCTCCTAACGCCGGGGACCAGGCGTGGCATTTTACGGTAATCCAGAACAAGGGGCTATTGGAAAGACTGAATATCGCAGCTAAAGAAGCTGCTAAGCAGACGGGTATTGAAGGTCTGGAAAGCATTGCGGATAATGAGGAATATAATTGTCTCTACGGCGCACCGACACTGATAATCGTATCTGGCAGTGAGCAGGCTTTCGTATCTCTCGAAGCGGATTGTTCAGCTGCAATAGAAAACATGCTGCTGGCTGCAGAGTCCGTCGGGCTCGGATCCTGCTGGATATATTTTACCATATTCGCGTTTAGTTCAATACAAGGGCCTGAATTGCGAAAAGAGCTGAAAATACCCGAGGGCTACAAGCCTTACTATTCGGTTGCCCTTGGGTATAAGAAAGACGCAGCTGCCAATGCACCTGACAGAAAGCCCGGCCTCATTACATACATCAGATAATGGTGTCCCTGTCATTCCACATATGAAGGAGGTGATTATATGGTTGAGAAAGATCTTATTCTGGATGCAAACCATATGCCTACCTACGATGAAATCGGCGAATATATTAATCTGCCTGCACGGGAGCTGTGGAGGCAATTTAATCATTTCGTGCAGGAGAGATATAAGACTTCACCAAAGATAATGTACAGTGTATGCTCAGGCAAGCCCGGCTGGAATGTGAAATACCAGAAATCGGGGAAATCCCTATGTACGCTGTATCCCGAGAAGGACTGCTTCACTGCATTGATCGTAATAACACTGGATCTGCTGCCTGTAATTGAAGCTTTGGCTGAAGAGCTTACTGAAGAGGTCATTAATATTGTCAGGGGAGCAAGGCCTTTTAACGGGACAAAATGGCTGATGCTTAAAGTAGAAAATGATTCAGCACTAAAGGATGTCAAGCAGCTGCTGCTTTTGAAGCATGAAACGAACAGGATATCTGCAGCTAAAACCAGCTCTGTAATATAGAAGGTTGCTGTAATATACAGCAACCTTCTATATTATACTTCAAGCATCTCGGCAGCGTTGTAGGAGCTTCTGACAAGAGGAGCTGAGGCAACAAAGGAAAAGCCAAGGCTCAGGGCCTTCTCCTTATACATTCTGAAAGTCTCCGGTGATATATATTCTACAACCGGATAATGCATAGCACTGGGAGCAAGGTACTGGCCGATGGTCAGGAAATCGCAGCCTGCGCTGCGAAGGTCTTTGAATACCTCAAGGACTTCTTCCTCCTTCTCCCCTAGTCCTACCATTATCCCGGACTTGGTCAGGACACTGCTGTCTATTGTCTTTATACGTTTTATAAGCTCCAAAGAGCGCTCATATAAGGCTGCCGGGCGTACCTCCGGATACAGCCTCGGAACTGTTTCAACATTATGGTTCAATATCTCAGGTTTTGCCTTTACCACTGTTTCTAGGGCTTCCAGACTTCCACGGAAATCAGGGATAAGCACCTCCACCACCATATCATTCTTTTTTGCCTTTATAGCTTTTATCACCTGTGAAAAATATTTTGCGCCTCCATCGGGCAGGTCGTCTCTTGTTACAGAAGTGATGACAACATGCTTCAGTCCAAGCTCGAGGGCAGCAGCTGCAACATTCTGAGGCTCTGCAGGGTCAATCCGCTGCGGATCAGCATGTGTAACATTGCAGAATCTGCAGTTTCTTGTGCACTGGCTGCCCAGTATCATAAAGGTTGCAGTCTTTTTACTGAAACATTCCATCCTGTTTGGGCAATTGGCCTCTTCGCATACTGTATTTAATGAGAAACGCTGAAGTATTTCTTTCACATAATCCAGGCTCCGTCCCTTGTTCAAATCTATCCTGAGCCACTCGGGCTTTCTTTTCACTTCCATGGTATTCACCCCCCAGAGTATGATTAAATGGACAGCTCTTCAAAGCCATCATAATCGAAAATTTTACAAAAGTAATCAAGTACCATTTTATTAATGTGATCCCATTCTATGCTGCTCCCTGTCAGCTTTTGCAAAGAAGTAACATCCTTACCGGATATTCCGCAGGGTACAATGAGCTTGAAGTGTTCAAGCTCGGTATTTACATTAAAAGCGAAGCCGTGCATTGTGACTCCACGCTTCACAGCCAGTCCGACAGCAACGATCTTGTTATTACCTGCCCATACGCCGGGGAACTCAGGGTTTATTCCACTTTCGATACCGTATATATCTTTGAGCAGCTTGATAAAGGTGTATTCCAGCTTCTCTACGAATTCTCTGATGCCAATCCCCTTATCTCTCAGACCGACTATAGGATATCCCACGATCTGGCCGTACCCATGGTAGGTTACGTCTCCACCCCGCTCTATATGGTATACTCCGATACCCTTTTCCTCCAGGTATTCCTCCGGCACAACCACATTGGATTCCATGGCATTCCTTCCCAGTGTTATGACAGGAGGGTGTTCGACAAGTATCAGGGTATCCCCCAATTCTCCCTTTTGTCTTTTTGCCAGGATATCGTGCTGGATATCCCAGGCCTTTTTATAGTCGCATTTTCCCAAATGTAGCACATTCAGCTTCATTTCCCGCAGCTCCTTTACAAATGACTATAATTTGTAAATACCCTCTGCCTGCAAAGCAGAGGGTATTTGTGCTGTCTAAAAATCAACCTTTGCCAGCTTACCATTTTCGTTTAAGGTTATCTTGGTAATTTTTGAAAGCTGTGGAACACCATCCACCTTCACACACTCAATAAGCTGATATGCTTTTGAGGTATTTCCGTTGATCTTGTAAGCATCCCCCAATATCTTCAGGACTGAATACGGGTGATCGGGATCCTTCAGGCTTATGAAGGCTGAGTTTTCTTTCAGTACCGCATCGGTGATCAGCTTTCCATAGTCGATGTTGCTCAGGTCTGCAATCAGATAGTAATCTGCTTCATCATTCAGATCCTCAAAGCCTTTCACCTGTTTGATCCTGAAATTGCCCTTGGCAATTGCGCTGACTGATGCCATGAGGGGAAGGATTCCAAATCCCTTATGTCCTGAAATTACTATAGAATCCTTTCTCATAACTGCTTCTTCAATATAATTTGCATGAGCTTCAGTCATAAATTTCTGGTCAACCAGTTTTTTTATAAATGGATTCATGTGAGTCACTCCTATTGTTTATTTCCATCCCACTTTAAGATAAGGCTTCTTGCTGCTTTGGCTTCATCTATCCTTCTCACCCTTGTATCATGGGGGGCTGTCTTCAGCATATCCGGATTCTCTTTAGCTTCCCCGGCAATCTTTATCATTATATCGATGAAGCTGTCGAGGGTCTCCAGACTTTCTGTTTCAGTAGGCTCTATCATAATCGCATTGCTTACTATGAGAGGGAAATAGATGGTCGGCGGATGATAGCCATAGTCAAGCAGGCGCTTCGCGACATCAAGCGTCGTAACGTGATTCCCGTCATCAGGCAGCCCGCTTAAGACAAATTCATGCTTGCATATCTGATCTATCGGGAGGCTGTAATATTTCTTCAGCTTGCTCATGATATAGTTTGCATTGAGTACGGCCTTAAGGCTTACTTCCTTCAAACCGTCAGCGCCCATGGAGAGTATGTAGGCGTATGCCTTTACTGCTACTCCGAAATTGCCGTAGAAGCTTTTGACCTTGCCTATGGAATGAGGTCTGTCATAGTCCAGTACGTAGGAATCACCTTTCTTCTCTATTACAGGAACAGGAAGGAACTTGACAAGCTCGCTTTTGACCCCAACAGGTCCGCTTCCCGGGCCGCCTCCGCCGTGAGGAGTAGAGAAGGTCTTATGCAGATTCAGATGGATTACGTCAAAGCCCATATCTCCAGGCCGTGCGATCCCCATTATTGCGTTTGCATTCGCTCCGTCATAATACAGCAGTCCTCCCGCTTCATGCACCAGGTCGGCTATCTGCTTTATATTCTGCTCAAAAAGACCAAGAGTACTTGGGTTTGTCAGCATCAAGCCGGCAATCTCATCATTCAGCACTCCTTTGAGGGTCTCCAGATCAACCGCACCGTTTTTATCCGATTCGATTTCAACTATTTCAAAGCCTGCGACGGCAGCACTGGCCGGATTTGTTCCATGAGCAGAGTCAGGCACTATTATCTTATTCCTTTTGATGTCTCCCCTGCTCTCGTGATATGCTTTGATGATCATAAGCCCTGTCAGCTCCCCATGAGCACCGGCTGCGGGCTGAAGGCTCACCCTTTCCATACCTGCAATTTCTGAAAGCATATTATCAAGCTCATACATAAGCCTGAGAGCTCCCTGTACAGTTTCAGCGGGCTGCAGGGGGTGGATATTGCTGAAGCCTCCGAGGGCAGCAACATCCTCGTTTATTTTGGGATTATATTTCATGGTACAGGAGCCCAGTGGGTAAAAGCCTGTATCCACTCCATAATTCTTATTGGAAAGGTTGGTATAGTGCCTTACGACATCTACTTCACTGACCTCCGGTAATTCAGCCTCCGAGCCTCTCTGCAGGGAGCCGGGGAGCATGCTTTCCAGGCTGACTTCGGGAACATCGCAGGGTGGCAGGCTGTAGGCTTTTCTTCCTTCTTTTGAAATCTCAAAAATCAGCTTATTGTAATCCTTCATCTTGTCACCTCCATTACCTGTGCCAGTTTATCGATCTGCTCTTTTGTCCTTTTTTCAGTAACACATAACAACAGGCCGTTCTTTAGTTCAGGGTACTCCCTTTCCAGCTCAAAGCCCCCAAGGATATTCTGTTTCAGCAGCTCATCATTTACCTTGCTGCCCGGTGCTGCACCGGCTACTGCGAATTCCTTGAAGAAAGGCTTATTGAAGAGCAGCTTGAAACTCCCGCCCTTTGTAAGCTGCTGCATTGCGTAGTGAGCTTTCTTTGTGCTCTGCTCCGCTACCTCCTTAAGGCCTTTCTTGCCCAGAGTTGTCATATAGATTGTGGCCATTAGGGCATTCAGGCCCTCATTAGAGCAGATGTTGGAGGTTGCCTTGTATCTGCGGATATGCTGTTCTCTTGCCTGTAATGTAAGTACGAAGGCTCTTTTGCCGTCCACATCCTCTGATTGACCGACGATCCTTCCCGGCATTTTTCTCATCAGCTTGGAGGTGGTAGCGAGGAATCCAAGGTAAGGTCCTCCGAAGCTCATGGTGTTACCCAGGGATTGGCCTTCACCCACAGCTATGTCCACCCCGGATTCTCCAGGGCTTTTCAATATACCAAGGGATATGGGGTCTACATAATCTATGAGCACTGCTTTGTTTGCGTGGACTATTTTCTCTATTTCAGTCAGGTCTTCAACTATTCCGAAGAAGTTGGGATTCTGTACTATAACACCTGCGGTACCGGCCTCAACCAGGGCTTTCAGCTTTTCTACATCGGTAACGCCGTCTGCCATATCAGCTTCAACAACTTCTACATCACGGAACCGCATATAGCTTTTCAGCACCCTTCTTACTTCCGGGTGTACTGTCTTTGATACGATTACCAAACTGCGCCTTGCGTTCTCTACAGCCATCATGGCAGCCTCAACACAGGCGGTTGCTCCGTCATACATGGAAGCGTTTGTGACATCCATACCGGTCAGGCTGCAGATCATGGTCTGATACTCAAAAATTATCTGAAGTGTGCCCTGGCTTATTTCCGGCTGATAGGGTGTGTATGCGGTGTAAAATTCCGACCTCATGGCCAGATGCCTCACGATTGAAGGTATATAATGGTCATAGGCTCCTGCGCCCAGGAAGCAGACCAGATCATCGGCACTTTTGTTTGTGCCGCCCAGGCTTTTCATATGGTCGGAAAGCTCCAGCTCTGAAAGAGCGTTGTTAATGTTGAGCTTCCTCTTGAGCCTGAGCTCCTGGGGTATATCTGTGAACAAATCCTCCGGGGATTTGGCACCGATGCTGTCAAGCATCAGCTTTTCATCGGCTACGGTATTAGGCATATACCTATGCATACTAGGCCTCCTTACTGCAGAAATCCTTGTACTCCTGCTCATTCATGAGGTTATCGAGAGTAGCTTTGTCAGTTATTTCAACCAGTACGATCCAGTTTTCATAGGGATCCTCGTTTATAAGCTGAGGTGAATCCGACAGGGCTTCATTCACTTCAAGCACTGTACCAGAAACCGGAAGGTATGAGTCTGAGGCTGCCTTTACTGATTCTATAACTCCGAAAACATCACCGGCATTCAGTTCATCACCGACTGCGGGTAGCTCAACATAAACGATTTCCCCTAGAGCATGCTGTGCATAATCGGTTATTCCAATATAGGCTTTTCCACCTTCTACCCTGACCCATTCATGATCGTCTGAATAAAGTAATCCTGATTTAGTTTCCATTTTACATTCCTCCTATTATAAATTTTATTTTCTGTAGTTCTTATTGTAAAATTTTCTGCTGATAACCTTTGCCTTGACAGCATTCTTTCTTATCTGTACCTCTATCGGTGTCCCAAGCTCCGCATATTCTATGTCAACCATTGCCAAACCGATATTCTTTTTCAATGTGGGGGAGCTGTAGCCGGTTGTCACAAAACCGATATTCTTACCGTTGGATAAGACATCATACCCATGCCTTGCTATTCCGGGGCCTTCCAGCTCAAAACCGACTATCTTCCTCTTAAGGCCGGAAGCTTTTTGTTTCTCAAGGGCTTCCTTACCTATGAAGTAAGGCTTGTTCAGTTTGACAAACATTCCAAAGCCTGCTTCCAGTGGTGTGATCTCTGAAGAAAGTTCATTCCCGTAGAGGGGCAGGTTGGCCTCAAACCTGAGCGTATCCCGGCAGCCAAGTCCGGCGGGCATCACACCCTTGTCCTTACCTGCTTCAAGTATTTTATCCCATACATGTTCTGCATCCCCGTGCTTCATATAGATCTCAAAGCCGTCTTCCCCGGTGTAGCCGGTACGGGATACCAGGCAGCTTCTGCCATCAATCTTCACATCCTTTTTGAAATAGAAGAAGGCTATTTCATTGAGATCTGTGTCAGTAAGCTCCTGAAGCACTTCCTGGGCTTTAGGGCCTTGTAAAGCCACCTCTGAGACATCCTCGGAAATATTCCTGAGCTCAACATCATAGCTGCCGATATTCTCCTTCATCCACTGGAAATCCTTTTCGACATTGCTGGCATTGATTACAAGCATATAAAAATCATTTGTATGCTTGTAGACCAGAAGGTCATCGACTATACCCCCGTGGGGATAGCACATAAGGCAGTAGATAACCTGGTTCTCATTCATTACAGATACATCGTTGGTGACCAGGTTCTGAACGAATTCCATTGCATGGTTCCCACGGACTTCAACCTCACCCATGTGGGAGACATCGAAGATCCCGGCATTGTTCCTTACGGCCTCATGCTCTGCTGTAATGCCCTCATACTGTACCGGCAAGGCCCACCCTGCAAAATCAATGACCTTCCCGCCATATCTTCCATGGGCATTGTAAAGGGATGTCTTTTTTGGGTCACTCATAAGTTTTTTCCTCCTTTTTATAATTTGTTGATCTGCTTCAGTCAGACATACACAGTAATATGTTATCCAAATAAAAAAGGGATATAATAGCATGATGACTAAACATGCCATTATATCCCTCTGTACCTTTGCCTGAGAGCTTCTACACCAGGGGGTGTATTTCTCCTACGGCGCCGTATAACGGACTCTTCAGAGTTCCATCCAATGACGATCCGTTTGCCTGAAAGTGTTATAAAAAGAAGGCTTACTTTTTATATTGCTTCTTCGGCTATCCAGATGTGTTAAAAGCTCGCAATTATAACGGGTTCTCAACACCGGATATCTCTCGACATTTTCATCTGGGTCGATATTATTTATTTAATATAATTATATAATACTATCAGAATAATACAACAATTGATATTTCTTTAACTTGTATCCACACGATTCCTTCTTCTGGACAACCGGAGAAAAAACTTGTACTGTATATAATGTAGGGATACTATAACAAGAGTGTTCAGGTTAAATTGGGTAAAAAGGGAGCAAAAAAGGTGGCTGTGCCGGCTTTGGGCGGGATGAACAAAAGCTGCTGATTAAATCTGCCGGAATATTGACAGGCTATATTCAAGGAGCAGAAGTCATGCTGCAATCAGAATAAATAAAAGGAGAGCAAAGCAATGAACAAGGTCATGCTGGAAAAATACGCCTATCTTATTGTAAAAGCAGGAGTGAATCTTCAGAAGGGTCAATTGCTGGTAATAAGATCATCTGTTGACTGTGCCTGCTTTACCAGGGAGATAGCACAAATCGCATACAGAGAAGGAGCGAAGGATGTAATAATAGACTGGAGAGATGATTTGTTCTCAAGAATCAGATACTTGCATGCCCCGGAGGAGGTTTTCAGCGAGTTTCCCGAATGGAAAAGAGAGTTCTTTGTATCCTATGCCAGACAAGGAGCTGCATTCCTGAGCATCGATGATGAGGACCCGGAGGTAATGAAGGGAGTCGATCCTGAGAGAATGACAAAGGATAGCAAAACAAGACAGGCGGCAATAAAGGAATACAGGGACAGACTCATGAGCAATAAGAATTCCTGGTGTGTAGTGGCAGTCCCTTCAGTATCATGGGCTATGAAGGTCTTTCCGTCTGTTTCCGGGGATGAGGCTGTGGAAAAGCTGTGGGAGGAGATATTCAAGACTGTCAGGGCAGACACTGAAGATCCCGCCGCGGCATGGGAAGAGCACAAGAATAAGCTTAAGAGAAGCATTGCATTTCTCAGCTCCAACAATTTCAAACTGCTGCATTTCAGGAACTCCCTGGGTACTGATCTGAAAATAGAGCTTCCTGAAGGCCACTTATGGCTGGGGGCATCGGATTATACGGTTGAAGGCGTTGAGTTTATTGCAAACATGCCGACGGAAGAGGTGTTTACCTCACCGGAAAGATCAGGGGTCAACGGCAGGGTGGTAAGCACCAAACCACTTAGCTACAATGGCAATATTATTGACAAATTCTCATTGACCTTTAAAGATGGAAGGATTGTAGAATATACTGCTGAGAAGGGTTATGACACTTTGAAAAGCATTGTGGATATAGACGAGGGATCTCATTATCTTGGAGAGGTGGCATTAGTGCCATATGACTCACCAATATCAAAATCTGGAATCCTGTTTTACAATTCCCTGTATGATGAGAATGCCTCCTGTCATCTGGCAATAGGGAAGTCATACAGTCCCTGTATAAAGAATGGTGAAAATATGACTGATGAAGAGCTGGAAAGAGCGGGGTTAAATGAATCCTTTACTCATGTTGATTTCATGATAGGTTCAGAAGATCTTGACATAACTGGAATAACGGCAGATGGAAAGGAAGTGCCGGTGTTCAGGAACGGAAACTTTGCATTTTAGAGCTGTGCCTGAATATTAATAAGACTCTCCAATATGGGAACGCTATTAATGTATGAGCAACAAAAATTCATCAATTGGAGGGTTTATGAATGGCAAATTTTGATGCACAGGTTGATGCCCGCAAGTATGAGCCAAGAGAAAAGCATCCGGTTATATTTAAAACCTTCGACAGTCTTAAGCCCAGGCAGAAGATGGAGCTGATCAATGACCACGATCCCAAGCCTCTTAACTATCAGTTCATGGCTGAACGCCCGGACCAGTTCGGCTGGGAGTATCTTGAGCAGGGCCCTGAGGTATGGAGGGTAGCTATAAGTAAAAAACATTAGAATGCTTTGAGGTTTCGAGGTTACGGTGCTGCGAGTAAGTCAGGGTATTCCATAAGGGTAAGATGGGCGGGAACCACTGAACACACTGAAATCCACGGAATACACGGTGGGAAAATATATGTTCATTAGTGATATCCGGTAATTACGCAAGA
The DNA here is from genome assembly GCA_035627615.1 of Clostridia bacterium. GTDB lineage: Bacteria > Bacillota > Clostridia > Lutisporales > Lutisporaceae > BRH-c25. The sequence goes on along the minus strand of DASPLL010000030.1, from coordinate 14,574 downwards.
GCTGATATTCACTAGTGCCATTGCTATTTATTAATGCAAAGGAACTTCAACGACTAGCCCTTGTCATTCTGAGCTTGTGAAGAATCTTTTATTCCAGAGAGTTTTCCATAACAAATACTTGAAAGCATTCCTTCAGGGTCTAAGATCCTTCACTGCGTTTAGGATGACATTTGCGTTATTTCGTAGTTGCGACACTAATGTAGCTATAAGAGAATATTAAAACATCCGTGTCCGTCCGTGTAAAAGAGCCGTGTGTCCCGTGGTTTCTGTTCTTGCCACTATAAGGAATACCCAGGCTTTACTTGTACCTTGTACGCGAATATCACTTCTTATATACTACTTCCCCACCCAGTACCGTAGTGAGTGCATTTATATCCTTCAGCTCATTTTCAGGGCACTGCATGGGATCCCTGTCAAGTACCACAAAGTCGGCAAGCTTTCCTGCTTCCAGCGATCCTTTGAGCTTTTCTTCAAACTGCCCTTCGGCGGCCCAGATTGTGAATGCTTTTACCGCTTCTTCCCTTGTCATCTTTTCTTCAGGATACCAGCCACCTGCAGGATTTCCGTCCCGGTCCATACGTGTAACGGCTGCATAGAGGCCATGGAACGGATTGACCAGCTCTACAGGAGCATCGGAGCCTCCGATGATATGAGAGCCTGCATTCATTTATCCGTTAAGAACTATATGTATTGCACTAAACATCTTACACTTTTAACGATATAGTTTCTATATAGCATTTACCGTTAACCTCGGTAATTGCCAGTAGCTTATTGTCACGGCTGTACAACCGGATTATTTCTCCCTGCACCTTATAGGTTTCTGCTGGCTTGAAGCTTGGATAGGCATATTCATATATCTGGCTGCCTTTGACGCCGGTGAAAAACCTTTTATTGTCCAGATCAAAGGCTATATCAGTGAATTCCTTGCTCAATGTGCCGAGATGTCCGAGTCCGCCGCCACTTGTGTTGAAAATGCTGCCCTTGCTGCTGAGCATATATTTTCCGTCAGGAGTGAATTTGAACCTCCCGCCGACCTTGTAATAATAGTCTGTGAGGGATATTCCCCCGGGATATTCAGGGTCGGTGAATTTTCCGTCTGCTATTCGGTATATCACTACAGTGTTCGATAGGTAGCTGCCGGTTGTATATATGATGTCCTTTTGGGGGTGGAGCTCGGCAAAGCTCCTGTCGCCGCTTGACGACATGGAAACCTCCTGCAGGGTTTTCCTGGAATAGCTCTTGAATCTGGTGTGCTGTCCCGAGCCTGAGGTGACAAATATATAGCCGTCCTTCGCAATTATATCAAAGGGGTCGACATCGATATTAAGCTGCTCCTTGATCTGCAGCGTCTTACTGTCCAGGATGGCGACAGCCCCTTTCTGGTCATCATCATACCAGTATGGACTGTGATTTCCTTTAAGCAAGGCCACATATATTTCCTTCTCCGCAAAAGCAATACTTTCAGGAGGTAAAGTAAAGGAAGCCTCCTTAGTCTCTTTTGTTTCATAATTATAGGAATACAACTTTTTGCCGGACATGTCGGTAGCGTATATTACCGGCTCGGTCGGATGCATTATTGAATCTGCCACGCGGAAATTCAGGCTAGTGCCGTTAATTCCGGCGCTTGCTTCCATACTGCCTTCCCGGTTATCATATGCCCATTCAGCTTCTTCCTTGCTGAAGCCTCCTATTCCGGTATTATATATGGCATCGGACTCATAGGCTTCCATTGTCTCTGCTGCCTGGTATATTTTCCATGCACCGTTTTCCCTGGAAAGGGAGTACTGCCCGAACACCCGGTATATTTCATGCTGCTGCGGGGTATCAGAGTCCTTGATGGTATATATGACATCCACCAAAGCAGTATCATAGGACTTATCCAGTATATCCACTTCCAGTATATCAAGGTCAATATCCATACTAAGGAACATTTTCTTGAACTCTTCCCGTATGTTTTTATAGCCGGGACTGAATTTGTGCACCAATGACATATAAGCTTCTATGTTCTCTTCCTCTAAGGCCCGGAAGGTCTTATATATAACACTTTTTATGTTTTCATCCGAGTTGTCCGGATATGCGGCTGTATGTTTACTCATATCCAATACTGCAATGCTTGCAAAAGGCTTTGCCGCAAGCTCCTTGAGCCAAGCTTTTGCATGGTCTACAGCCACAGCGAATTTAAGGCTGCTGTCATAAGACATTGCGGTAGTCACACCAATAACATGTCCATTGATATCAAACAGAGCACCACCAGAGCTGCCATGGCTTATGGGTGCGGTTATCTGGATGATGTCAACGTTGTCCTTTTCTCCGTACTGGAACTGTCTCAGCCCGCTCACTATGCCCTCGGATACAGTATTCTGAAGGCCTTGGGGGCTACCTATCACTATGACTCTGTCTGCTTTCTCAACATTAGCTTTTGAACCGATAGTCAGCGGCTTGATTGCTGTTGCCTCTTTAGTTTTTAGAAGGGCCAGGTCAAAATCCCCATTGGATTTTACTACTCCCTGGACATCATGTATGTTGCCTTTGCTGTCTGTTATGGTGTATTTGCTTGCACCCTCGATCACATGGTAGTTTGTCAGGAACAGCCCTTTTGCCGCTGCAAAACCGCTGCCCTGGGCCATTTGTTTCCCTTCCTTGTCATAGGTGTCAATAAGCACTACGCTTTCTTCAAGAGCAGCTATAGCCTTTGGGGAGAGCCTGTTATCCGCACTATAGAGCTTGGTGGCAGTATCTGAAGCCCATACAGGGATACCGTTCATGGCCAGGCTGACTGCAAGGCATAGAGCCAAGGCACTTTTGTGGAATACTTTCTTTAATAAATACAGCATAATTTGTCTCTTTCTTTATAGTATAAGCTACTTATCTAAAGCAACAGTCTCAGCATAGTATCTGTCGTTTACCCTGGTGAAGGCTATCAGTCTGTTGTCCCTGTAATACAGATCAACTATCTCGCCCTGGACCTGATAGGTATTGGTCCCCTTGAGGGTGGAGTATTCATATTCATATATGGTTCCACCGTTTATTCCTGTGAAAAAGCGGTCATTTCCAAGGTCGAAGGCGATATCGTAGAAGCCTTTGTAAAGCTTGTCATGATAAGTCATTACCTCAAAGGGATTAAGAGCACAGGAGAAAATCGTACCGCCCCTGGTGAAGATATATTTTCCATCAGGAGATATGGCGAAGCCTGTACCCATAGGATAATCACCGTGGTAAGGGGAGTCCATGCCCCGTTGATCAGTGAATACACCGTTTTTGAAATTGTATGCCCTGATATCTACGGGTGAGAGGCTTGTATCAATAGTAAACACTTTATCAATGATCGGATGCAGCTCTGCATAGCTCTGAGCATATATTTCTATTGAGGAGACCTCCTTTTTGGTATTTCTGGAATAGCTTTTCAATCTTGAAAACTGTCCCGAGCCTGAGGGTATATATATGTATCCGTCCCTGCCAACGACAATATCAAAGGGATCGGTATTTATATCGAACTGCTCCTTTACCGCCAAGGTGTTTTCATTCAGAATAGCAATTGCACCTTCCTGCATGCCATCCTCAAGGTTTGGGTTATATCCATGCTTTAGCAGGGCTACATATACCTCGCCTCCTGCAAAGGTGATGCTTGCCGGAGTGAGAGAGAAGCTTTTTTCGATAACAGCCTTTGTCATGTAATTATATGACACCACCTTGCTGTGAAACTGGTCGCACACATATATGACCGGCTTGGTCGGATGTATTACCGATTCCTTAACACTGAAGCTCAGAGGAGCTTCCTTCATTATCTCTTCAAATACATCCTCCGGTACCGGAGCACCAGGCTCATAAGGTGTATCGGGCGGAGCAGGATAGTCTTCTCCCGGCCAGTCGCTGCCCGGAGCGGTCTGATAATATTCTGAAGCATCATAGATCCTCCAGCCGTCATTATAGAGAGCCAGTGAATAGTTTCCCGTCACAGAAAGAAGGACAGTTTTACTTCTGCTGGTCCTTTTTACTGTATATTTCACTTCCAGTTTGGCAGCTAAAGTGTTTTTCTCCAGGAGTGAAATCTCTTGCACGGTATAATCAAAATCATATATTGAGAAAAGCTCTCCGTATGTTTCCCTTATTGTCCTGTAAGCAGGATTCAGCTTGTGTATCGTGCTTAAATAAGCTTCCACATCTTCATGCTCCATTGCCTGAAAGGTTTTGTACACAACAGCCTTCAGTTCCTCATCCATGACCATCCAGTATTCATCGACTGCTTTGTCCATGTTCAGAACACGGATATTGGCGAAGGCTTTGGCCTGAAGCTCTTGGATCCATGGCTTCACATGGTCGATTGCCAAAGCGAATTTTTGTGTGCCATCCTCGGACATGGCTGTTGTAATACCTATTACATTGCCCTTCATGTCGAAGAGGGGACCTCCGGAGCTTCCCTGGCTTATATCTGCGGTAATCTGAATAACCTCAGCCTTTTTACCGGCTCCATATTCAAAGCTCCTGAAGCCGCTCACTATACCTTCGGAAATTGAATTCTGCATTCCCTGAGGATTTCCAATAGCCGCAATTCTATCACCCTTGTTCATGGTATTCTTCGAGCCTGTGCCAAGAGGCTTGATATTCAGCAGTTCCTTTGATTTGATGATTGCCAGATCGAGATCTGCATCATATTTGACAATTCCTTCAATTTCGTATTGTTTTTCCTTGCTGTCTGTAATGGTATATGTACTGGCTCCTTCAAGCACATGATAATTTGTAACGAACAAGCCTTTTCCCACCGCAAAACCGCTGCCCTGAGCTAGAGGTGTCCCATCCTTGCCGTAGGTGTCAATAAGTACGACGCTCTCTTCCTTTTTAACGATCTCCTTCAGCGTAAGCTCTTTTGCCGAAGAATTTTCTGCAAAAACTGAGAGGGTGCTGACGCAGAGACTAATGATGATAAAAAAAGCAAGAAGCTTCCTTAGAGTTGTTTCATTATGTACACTGATCATTTTCTTTCATCTCCATAAAAGGGTTTTTATTTTAATACTAACATGATTATGTAAACCAAAACAAATGAAAAATCTTACTATAATGAAATATCAAGGGAGGCCCTTTATTTTTTGGCAGGATATAGTAAACTAGGGTTATAGGAAGACAGGAAAATATATGAGGACAGCTTTCCGCAAAAAGAGCATATTTACATTAAAAGGGTGGCTATTCTTCGGTAAAGCGGGATATATGTCCTGTAATCAGACTGATTAATATTATAATATGTAGGTGAGGATGGATCATGGATATTCACAGTATCGGCAGCATCATAGAAAAAAGCCCCAGTATATATGAGATTCTTAAGTATTGCCCTTATGACATATTGAAACGCTGGAGTATAAAGGATTATGCAAAGGGACAGGTTATTTTCAGACAGGGAGAGATATATGACAGCTTTTGCATAGCCGTCAGCGGATATATAGATATTTATGTAATGGCGGAGAATGGCAAGAGGTACTCACAGGCGATCTATACAACCGGAGATTTTATAGGGGAGCTTGAGATATTTGATGAAAAGCCCTTCGGCTGTTTTGTTGAAGCCATTTCAGATGTCAGACTCCTGGAGATCAAGAGGGAATATTTTCTGCAGTGGATAGAGCTGGACAAAAATATAAGTGAATATATCACAAGGACCCTATGCAGCCAGTTTTACAACCTGTCAAAAAAAGCAGGACAGGATACGCTGTATTCTTTGAAGCAGAGGCTGTGCTATTATCTGATAACGTGCACAAAAAGCCGTTCGGGCATCATAGAAAAAATAGATATACAAAAGGACAAGCTGAGTGAACAAATGGCAGTGACTCAGCGGAGCATCAACAGAGTATTGCAGTACCTGAAAGAGAAAGGCATAATAGACATAGAAAACAACACTGTTATCATAAAGGATATGGATGCATTGAAAATTGAAGAAGAGGTAAGCAGACATGAGTAGTATCATACAACCGCATATCAGATGCGGGGTGCAGGATGCGGCGGAGTACGCCATATTGCCTGGCGATCCCGGCCGGGTGGATAGAGTGAAGAAGCTCCTGGAAAATCCGGGGGATATTGCGTACAACAGGGAATTCAGAACAGCCGTGGGCTATTATAAGGGAGTAAGGGTTCTGGTGGCCTCAACTGGAATAGGAGGACCATCTGCGGTGATAGCACTGGAAGAGCTGAAGAACATCGGAGTAAAGACATTCATAAGGATAGGAAGCTGCGGCGCGCTGCAGAAGGGCATAAAACCCGGGGAGCTTATCATAGCTGCCGGAGCAGTAAGGAATGACGGAGCAGCGGATGCATATATAGAGCGGGGTTATCCTGCTCTGGCCGATGCCGATGTTACAGCGTGCTTAGTGAAAAGCGCGGAAGAGCTTAAGTTCAGATATTACCATGGTTTGATCAGAAGCCATGACAGCTTTTATACAGACAGGGAAGAAGAGATAGACAGCTATTGGTCCGGAATGGGTCTTCTCGGAGCCGATATGGAAAGCTCAGCCCTGTTTGTAGTAGGCAGGTTAAGGAAATTAAGAGTAGCCTCCATTCTGAATGTTGTCGTTGAAATGGACGGGGATCTGGGGAATGGTATTAATGACTATGTAGAGGGTGAGGATTTTTCTGCAGCCGGAGAGGAAAGGGAAATAATCACCGCTCTTGAAGCCATAGTAAAACTCGAGAACAATGAAAAGAAATCATATTAATGAGGAGGGTTTTCTGTGAGTAAAAAAAGTATGTGGTCGTTTAAGCTTACTACGGCATCATTGGTTCTTATTCCGGCAGCAGTGGGTATCAACTACATCGGAAAACTGTTTGCAGGGGTGCTGAAGCTGCCTCTCTGGCTGGACGCCATTGGTACGGTGCTGGCGAGCATGCTGGCAGGACCTGTAGTAGGAGCTATTGCAGGGGCAATAAACAACATTATTTATGGACTTACTATGGATCCCATTTCCTTTATCTATGCCCTGACAAGTATTGCAATCGGTATAACTGTCGGTATCATGGCCTATAAAGGTATGATAAGGAACATAGGCCAGGCTTTCATAGCAGGATGTATTGTCGCACTTGTTTCTGCAGTTGTGTCCACACCGATAAACATAGGCTTCTGGGGCGGACAGACAGGCAATGTATGGGGTGATGCGCTTTATGCATCCCTGATAGCCAATAATTTCCCGGTATGGATTTCTTCCTTCCTGGATGAGCTGGTTGTGGATATACCTGATAAAATCGCTACAGTAATGATAGGCTATGCAATATTCAAAGGGCTTCCTAAAAATCTAACAGTAATGTTCAATAGCGAAGATAAGGTGGAAACGCTATAATATTAGTGTGAGCAGTAGGACTTAATGACAAACCACCGGGCATGGATATCCATTAATAATCACATATAGGCATTAACTTTGTATATCGACTCGCACAATATAAGCCTTTGGACAGAATTAGAGCTCGATACGCAGCAAAACCCTAACGCACATAAACCCAACGTCCTGTTGGTATGTGCTAGATTTACATCACGTAAATCTCACGGGTTTTACTGTGTATCTTCACTCTATTCTGTAACCCAAAGGCTTATGAGTGTTCGCTGATATACAAACTAATGCTTAATCAATATCTGTATATACTATTCTGCTTATAGGGTGACTTGTCATCAGTATGAGCTATAATCACAGTCTCATATATTATACAGGAGGGTGAATGCCTTGAAAGCCTTGAGCTTATATTACGAAGCAAATACACCGGTACACAGGATAGACCCCATAAGCAAGCTGTTTTATATTGCAGCGGCAATTGCAATTCCCGTGATTGTGCCCACAAAGACGGCGGCTCTGCTATGCCTGGGGGTGAGCGTAGTTTTACTGCTGGTGGGAAGGGTGTTCAGAAGGGTCATACCGATAATAAGCTTCAGCTTTGTTGTACTGTTATCCATTATAGTCATACAGAGTTTGTTTTATCATGGAAATATAACTCCTTTGTTTCAGGCAGGCCCTTTTGTATTTTACAGGGAAGGGTTGAGTTATGCCCTTCACATTTGTCTCAGGGTGGTCAATATTTTATGCGCCTTTGCGATCCTTGTACTTACGACCAAACCCTCAGACCTAATTGAGTCACTGGTAAGGCGAGGTTTGTCCCCAAGGATCGGATATGTGCTGAGCTCAGTGCTGCAGATAATTCCCCAGATGGCATCTACTATGGATACAATAACAGATGCTCAAAGGTCCCGGGGCATGGAGACGGAGGGAAAGCTGATCACAAGGATAAAGGCTTTTTTTCCGCTTATAGGTCCGGTGGTCATGAACTCGCTTCTTAATACAAGAGAAAGGGCGATGGCACTGGAGGTAAGAGGCTTTAATTCCAGAGACAAAAAAACCTTCCTGAACGAGGAATCCCGATCACCCTTCAATCTGATAATCAAGCTGCTGCTTGCAGCTGCGGCCATATTTGCTGTTATATGGAGGATACTCCCATGAAAAAGATAATTGTGGAGAATTTGAAGTACAGGTATCCTTTGACAAAGGAACTTGCACTGAAGGACATCTCCTTTGAGGTGGATAAAGGTGAGTTCATAAGTATTATCGGCCGGAATTCGGCAGGGAAATCCACCCTTTGCCAGGCGCTGGTAGGTCTTGTCCCCCATTTCTACAAAGGGGCTTACGGTGGAAAGGTCATTGTTGATGGCATGGAAGTCGGGAAGTCGGATATCAGCCAGCTGGTCTCAAGGGTGGGGATAGTGTTTCAGAACCCTTTCACACAGGTTACGGGATCAAAGCTCACCGTTTATGAAGAAATTGCCTTCGGTCTGGAAAACATGGGCATTCCAAGGAATGAAATGATGGAGCGGATCGATTATTCCCTGGAGCTGCTTGACATATACAGGTACAAGGACAGGAATCCCTTTGAGCTGTCCGGGGGGCAGATGCAGAGAATGGCAATAGCAAGCATCATTGCCATGAAGCCGGAGGTCATAGTGCTTGATGAGCCCACATCACAGCTGGACCCCCAGGGCTCGGAGGAGGTTTTTAAAGCTATCCAGAGCCTGAGTAAGGAAGGAATGACGATTATACTTGTTGAGCACAAAATTGAAAAGGTGGCGAAGTATTCAGACAGGGTTATGCTTCTGGATCAGGGTGAACTGGTTGATTTTGATGTCCCCCATAAGATATTCTCCATGGATGCCTTGAAGGACTATGGAGTGGAGCCTCCTGCATTCACACAGATATGCAGGGGTTTGGAAATAAAGGTAAAAGAAACAGGGTTCTACCCTATAACCCTGGAAGAAGCTTATGATCTGGTGGTGAAGGCTGATGAATAATGTAGAGGTTAAAAACCTCCATTTTTCCTATAATGAGGGAGAAGAGATATTAAACGGTATTGATCTTGAATTTGATGACAGGTCCACTGCCATCATAGGGCAGAACGGAGCTGGTAAGACAACGTTTGTCAAGCTGTTGAAGGGGCTTTTGAAACCAACCTCCGGGGATGTGACGATAAAGGGCATCAATACGAAGGAAACAACTGTGGCAGGGCTTGCAAGGCATATAGGACTGGTGTTCCAGAACCCCAATGACCAGATATTCAAGAACAAGGTGCTGGATGAAGTTATGTTCGGGCCATTGAACATAGGCCGGGATGAAGGGACTGCAAGGGCGAACTCTGAAAATGCGCTTAAAATGGTGGGTCTGGAGAAAATGTCCGGTGAAAATCCCTATGATCTTAGCCTTTCTGACAGGAAGCTCATCAGTATAGCTTCCATACTGGCGATGGATACCTCAATAGTGATATTTGATGAGCCTACCATAGCGCAGGATTATACCGGAAGGCAGAATATCAGGAACATAATAAAGACCCTCAGAGACCAGGGCAAGTTGGTACTCACGATCATACACGACATGGATTTTGTAGCGGAGACCTTTGAGAGGACTATGGTGTTCAGCCGGGGGAAGGTACTTCTGGACGGCAGTACAAGGGAGGTCTATTCACATTATGGAGAGCTGGAAAGTGCATACCTTGAACCGCCTCATGTGACGCAGCTCTGCCGTAAGCTAGGGTATAAGGATACTTTTCTCACAGTGGAGGAGTTTGTGAGCTTCAAAAGGAACTGTATTCATAAATGAGCGGATGGTCAAGACCCATCCGCTCATTTCCTGCTAACCTAAAAATTCCGGATTGGTTACATTGTCGGCCCTTATGGCTTTCCGCTCGATAGTAAAATTTATAGTGCTGTTGCGGTCATCCAGGCTGCAGGGAAATGTCGCTCCGCACTGCTCACACTTCAGATATTCATGACTATCGACAAGCTCCCTGTTGTCAAACAGAAAGGGCAGCGCTTCAGGATCCTTGCTCCACTGACCGCTTTCAGGGGTATCGAGATTATAGCTGTAAAGGTACGTAGCTTCACGCTTCACGGTAAAATGTATGCCATTGCACTTTGTACAAATCAGAGATTCCTTTATTTTCAATTCATATCTTCCCTTCGATTTTCATAAGCCAGAATGAAATCATATCAAGTATGTGCAGAATATGTCTAATTTATGTAAATATCATTGACACAAAGGGGTAAGGTCACTATAATACATCTACCCTAAGGGGATATCATATTTGATTAGCTATGCAGTTAATCAAATCAAGACTAGGAGGGTTAGCTTGTATTGTAGAACACTGTATGCTACTTTTAGAAGAAATTTCATTATTCAGTTAAGGGCATATCCCAAGGACTTCTTTATCGGCAATGTGCTGACGGCCATCTACATCGCCATATCCGCCTTCTTCATGTACCATCTTTTATTCAACGGGCAGATGAAGGACTCTTTTGCAGCTTATGCGGGTACTACCGATTATGTAAGTTACGTCATTATCGGAAACTGCATGCATCTCCTGATGGTCAGGACACTTCTGAATGTAAGCCGGAGCCTGATTACGGAATTAAGGGAGGGAACCCTTGAGAGCCTTATGCTGGCTCCTTTCCAGAGGGTACAGTATTTTCTGGGAAATATGCTGCAGCAGACAGTCACTACCTCAGGAGAAGTGGCGGTGATGCTGCTGGTATGCCTGCCCTTCGGGGTGCGTTTCAGCGGGTTCAATGGTCCGGCAGCTTTAATCGGACTGATACTTTCCCTGATCTCATATTTCTCCATTTCACTTATACTTGCTGCATTAATGCTTTATACAAGAGACACCTATATTTCACAGAACACACTATTTGCCGTACTATTCCTGATATGCGGAGTGGCCTTTCCCGTGCAGTATCTGCCGCAGCCCCTGCAGTGTCTTGCCCGGGGGATACCGGTCACTGTCTCCCTGGAGATAATAAGGAACAGCACCCTTGGAGGAATGGGATTAGCTGCTCAGACGGGAAGCTATGTAAGGATTGCGGTAATGAGTGCAGTCTACTGTGCCGCAGGGTTTGCACTCATAAAAAGGGTTGAGTCGGCGGCACTTGAAAAAATATTTGGTTGATGGGGGTAACTGGAATGTTAATAGCTGAAAATTTGGGTAAAACTTATGAAACTAAGGACTGGAGCGGATTTCTGAGAAGAAAGTGCACACAGGTGGAAGCTGTAAAGGATGTAAGCCTTGAAATGCAAAAGGGACAGATTATAGGGCTCCTGGGAATAAACGGGGCAGGCAAGACCACTACCATAAAAATGCTTTCTACGCTTCTGCAGCCGACCAAAGGCCGTATTGATGTCGATGGCCTTGACGGTGTGAAGGATGCTATGAAGGTAAAGAAAAGGATCAATATGATAACGGGCGGCGAGCGTATGATATACTGGCGCCTTACCGCCCGGGAAAATCTCTGGTATTACGGGCAGCTTTACGGTATTGAAAACAGGCTGCTGGAGGCAAGGATACAGAAGCTGCTGTCCATGGTAGGCCTGAGCGACAAGCAGGACATACCGGTGGAACGGTTTTCAAAGGGGATGAAGCAGAGGCTGCAGATAGCAAGGGGATTGATAAATAATCCGGGCTATATTTTCATGGATGAGCCTACTTTGGGTCTGGATGCTGCTATTGCCAGGGAGCTCCGGGAATATGTGAAAGATCTGGCACGCAATGATGGAAAAGCTATATTGCTGACCACCCATTACATTCAGGAAGTGGAAGAGCTGTGCGAATATGTTTATGTAATGGATAAGGGGGCTGTGATTGTGCAGGGTACTCCAAAAGAGCTTGCTTTAATGGGGATTGAGAATAAAGTATTGTGCCTGGAGCTCAATGAGAACCATGAACTGCTGCATGCAAGCCTTACGGACGCATGCATGTCGATAGAGAAGGACTGCCTTATTCTGTGGGATGACAAAAATAAGACATATACGATAACCTCAAGGCAGGATATGAGTGGTATTGTCACAAGGGTGCTGCTGGAGCAGCAGGCTCCTTTCAGGAACTTCTACCATCAGGAGCCCAGCCTGGAGGATGCAATAATAAAGCTGTCACGGAGGGGCGCATGATGGAGTATTTCTTGAAGGTGCTCAGGGCAGAAATGAGAAAACAGCACAAAAACCGGTTCTTTGGGAAAAGCATATATGTTTCGCTTTTTCTCTGGCCGCTGCTTACCTTTATCACCGCCTATTACAGTTATAAGCCCTTTCCGCTGGATAAAATCGTGAGAGGACTGGATTATATAAACGAAAGCAACCTTATCATATTCGTGCTTATGGGTTATATGTGCCTTATATTTTTTCGGTGTTTTGTGCAGTCTGCCTGGCTCTTTTCGTCGGAGAGGACTTACGGTACCCTTGAGCTTATTTATATGACACCGGCAAACAGACTTGCCTTCATAATGGGGAATGCTGTCGCATCCCTGTTTGAAAGCATATGGCTGTTTGTGGTTTTTGCCGCAGGCATATTCATACTGAATGCTTCGAGCTTTAAGATCAATATAGGCTGTGCCATCCTTGGCATTATACTGCTGTTGACTCTTTCCATACTATGGGGAATGCTTCTGAATGCGTTATTCCTTTTCTCAAGAGATTCGGCCTTTCTTTTCACTGTACTGGAAGAGCCGATGGAGATTTTTGCAGGTATCAAGGTGCCAGCGGTGATATTTCCCTTATGGGCAAAAGTCATCAGCGCTGTTTTCCCTCTGACCTATATTGCTGAAATGCTGAGACGGATATTCATAAAAGGAGATGGGCTTTTACAAATACGGGGCTTTGTACTGATCAGCATATTGACAGGTCTCGTCATGCTGACTGTGACCATTATATGTCTCAGGCTGGGAGAGGAATATGCAAGGAAGACCGGTAACATGGCATTATTCTAAGAAAAATGTTATAATCAGTTTAATATTGATCGGATGGCAGGGATGGTTATGATATTATCTGTCAAGCAGGACGGACACCTGACTCTGGAATTTGTATATTCTCCCTTTTTTGAGATGCTTTGCAGCCTGCATGTTCTTGCCAAGCCCGAGCATCATCTGGAGCGCCTGGACTGGGCGGCAGATATAAAAAGCAGGATGCCTCACGGGCTGTATGAGGAACTGGTGTATTTCGGGGAATGCAGCGATGAATGGTGCGGTGCCATGGACTTATATGATATATCGGACAATATTGTTGATCTTAATGTTGTTGCCGTATTGGATGCTGTTGCAGCCATGGACTCGAAGGAGTTTTTCAGGGTATTGTCCAATGGCGGGGGTCCGGCCGCTGTACCCCGGGAGGCCGAAGACTTCAGGAGGCGTTTTAACGCATGCTTGAAGGCATACTATTTTCAATTCTTTGAAGGTGAGCTCCGGTATATTGAGCCGCTTTTGATACGTATCCTGAAAAAGCAGGTGGCTGTTTGTGATGAAAGCGGAGTCAGGGAGTATATAAAGACTATCCATAACAGGATTGAAGTGACTGAGGATAAGCTGATCTTTTATAAGTATAAGACCTTCTCTTTTGACTTTGAAAAAATCAGAAGCATCACTGTGAAAATCAGCAGCTTCATAAATCCGCATCTGCTTGTGGGGATAAATGATCCCAGCCATATAGAGATGACCTTCAGGGCACACCTCCAGGAGGCTGTCGCGGAGGTGCCCCTGGACCTTTACAAGACAATGAGGGCTTTAGGTGATGAGACACGGTTGAGGATGCTGAGGGTCATCCACCGGAAGCGATCCTCCACACAAAGTCTTGCAAAAGAGCTTGAACTTACGGAAGCATGTATTTCCAAGCATCTGAAGGTGTTGCTTGAAGCAGATCTGCTTTACAAGCTCAGAAAAGGCAATTATATGTATTATTTTATGAAAACCATGCAACTGGACCGCATCCCCCTGGATATATACCAATACCTGGATGGGTAAGGATAAACAGTAAACTAGTGCCTCGTAACGTATATCCCTTCTTGAGCATGCGAGGCACTGAATCAATGTTGTGATTATTAACACTTTTAAAGACAAGAAAGTTGTTGTGTTAATAATCACTAGTATAATTAAAATGAACACATTTTGGAGGTGATAGGTTGAAAGAAAAAAGAAGAATTTATTGCAAGCAAACAGGAGCACCAGGAACTGCTGCTCTAAAAAGTTGAAGATAATTATTTAGTATATCAGGCCGGTACAGTAGGAGGGGTAATGACGCAGCCTTCCTTTTCCAA
>DASPLL010000029.1:0-31118 GCA_035627615.1 Clostridia bacterium | reverse complement strand
TTGTAAGCGAAAATGACAACCTCGAAGGAATCATTGAAAAGTACATATTGAGTAAAGCCGGCCAATAATTAAAGTGGTGATCGAAAGGGTATAAATACCATTAAAAAAGGTATTGACGTTTAGGTCCAAAGAAGTTATAATAATATTTGTCGTCACGACACGGTATCTCAAGTACGGTAAAGCCGAAGTGGCGGAACTGGCAGACGCACAGGACTTAAAATCCTGCGGTCCTTACCGACCGTACCGGTTCGATTCCGGTCTTCGGCACCATTAAACATCGCGGGGTAGAGCAGTTGGTAGCTCGTCGGGCTCATAACCCGGAGGTCGTGGGTTCAAGTCCCTCCCCCGCAACCAAATTGATTATTCATAGCCTGCACTATATAGTGCACACCGTCAGGTGACAGGCATCATATACATGGCGGCGTAGCTCAGTTGGCTAGAGCATTCGGTTCATACCCGAACGGTCGTTGGTTCGAATCTGACCGCCGCTACCAAAAGTATAAAACACTCAGACTTAGGTCTGGGTTTTTTTTATAACGAGTAGGTAAGTATAAATTTCCTTAGTGTGCCACTTGACCTCAACGAGTTTCAAAAAAGGCTTCCTTGATTTTAAATTGCTTTAATGGAAGTCTTTTTTTATTTTTTGCTTCCGTCCCTAGAGTGCCAATTACTGACTAAAGATTAGTGCGCCTCAGGCATTGATTTGTCTTATCCTGAACATAAAACACCTCAAATGTCAAAAATCCCTTGCCCTTGTCTAAAAGTTTTTGAATTCCGTGCACCTAACCTGACAAATTATTCAGACCCCTTGTGTTAGAATTCATATACGGTAATTCAAGGATGAAGAATCAATCATAGATAAAGGCGGTGGCTGGATTGGCAACAATATCTAATCAAAGTGTAACAGGCAAGCACGGGAAGTTGAAACATGTAATGGGATTTTTCGTAAACAGCAATATCAGGCTGTATATGATATTTGGAATCCTTGGACTGCTCCTTGGCAGAGCAGTCATACTGGATTTCCTGAATCCATTCAGTATTGCTTTTTTAGCGGCAGCAATGATACAGGAATTGAATCTGTTTGTGATAGGGACAAGCATACTGCTTGGGATAATAAGTGTAGGGGAAAAGGGTATATTACTTAAGTATCTTTTTTCATCCCTTGTTTTCATAGTACTGTATATAACATCACATAAGCTCAAAGCTGACAGAAAGCTGGTCATTTCTATTGCTGCAGCATTAGCCAATTTTGCAGCAGGATATTTCATTTTTTATGTCCAGAATTATTATCTTTACGACCTTCTGATGGTGATCATCGAATCAGTTCTGATAGCTATACTGATATATATATATGATTGCTCAATACCACTCGTAAGGAATTACCAGAACCGGAGGCTGCTGTCTGCAGAGGAAGTAGTGGCTGTTACTATACTGGCAGCGTTTTGCTTTGTGGGAACGGAGTTTATCATTGCAGGCCTTTCGGTTAAAAACATATTCATCATATTTATAATCATGGTTTTTGCTTATCTTGGCAATACGGGCACCGGTGCCGCAGTGGGTATTGTCATGGGAATAGTGCAGGCTCTTTCAGGTTCCATACTTCCGGCTGCCATAGGGGTATATGGACTTTGCGGGATGATGTGCGGGCTGCTTAAAAATCTCGGCCGTTTCGGATGTCCTTTGGGCTTCATAATAAGCAATGCGCTTATGACCTTTTATATAAATGGTTCTACAGAGGTATTGATAAGGTTCTATGAGATACTTACAGCTTCAGTTCTATTTGCTGTGCTTCCTGCAAGCTTCATGAAGAAACTCTCGGGATATAAGACGGTTATTTCCGGGGAGCTGCTCAAGGAAAGAACCTATGGTATGAGGATCAAGGAACATACTATCGGCAGGCTTTCTGATCTTTCAGGAGTATTCAGGACCCTCTCTGAGACCCTGAAGGAGACAGTACAGGACGGCAGCTACTTTTCCCAGACTGATGCAGCGGGGATAATCGATCAGGTGGTAGGAAAGACCTGCTCAGGCTGCGGATTAAGCAGCAGCTGTTGGAAACGGGACTTCTACAAGAGCTATCAGTATTTTTTCAATATGCTGACCATAATAGAGAATGGAAAGGATCCAAAGAGGAATGACGGCTTCAAGGATTTTAAGGAGCGCTGTCTGAAGCCGGCCGAAGTAACTGAAACGCTCAGGTATTACTATGACATGTACAGAAACGGGCTTAGCTGGAAAAAGAAAATGAACGAGAGCAGACTGCTGGTAAGCGACCAGTTGAAGGAGGTATCCGCGGTGGTGTCTGATCTGGCTTTAAGGATTGATATGGATGTGGATTTTGACAGGAATATGGAGGAGCTTATCATGGTAGGGCTGGATAGTGAGGCAGTGCGGGTGAAGGATGTTATTGTGACTAAAGCCGGAAGTGCGCTGGATGTAGATATTAGGACGGATAACTGCGGAGGAAAGCGTGAATGCATGAGGAGCATAATCCCGGCTGTGAACAGGATAACAGGAAAAAAGTTCGACAAGAAGGATATGACCTGTGATCTGATCCACGGCAGCATTTGCAGCATAAAGCTTAAAGAAGCCCATCGCTATCAGGTCGCCACAGGTGTTTCAAGGATGAATAAATCAGGAACTGTATCCGGTGACAATTATTCCTTCATAGAGCTTAAGGACGGAAAATACATGCTGGCATTAAGCGATGGCATGGGAACCGGGCCAAAGGCTGCACTGGAAAGCGGAACTACTATTACCCTGCTGGAGAAATTCCTGTATGCCGGTTTTGACAAGGATGTAGCCCTAAAGGCAATAAATTCTATGATGCTTTTGAAATCTAACGAGGAAACCTTTTCGACAATCGATATGACCATAATTAATCAGTACACCGGAGAGGTAGAATTTGTAAAGGTTGGGGCGGTATCCACCTTTATAAAGAATGAGGATGGTGTGCAGGTTATTAAGACAGGTACTCTCCCTGCAGGTATACTCAGTAATATTGATGTGGAGCTTGTGAGGAGGAAGCTTGTGGATGGGGATTTTGTAGTTATGGTCACTGATGGTGTATTGGACTGCAACAAGGAGATATTGGACAAGGAAAAGTGGCTGGCGGAAGTGATAATGAATGCGAATACGAGGAATCCACAGAGGCTGGCGGAGGAAATACTTCAAAGCTGCCTGGAAGCAAACGGTGGAGTGGCGCCTGATGATATGACCGTAATGGCTGCAAAAATATGGGAGGCCATGTAGCAAAGCGTATTGAATAATAAACTCCTTTTATGGAAAAAATTATGAATAAATCGGTAGTATTATAGTGAATATTTTACCAGTAAAGGAGGTTTTATTATGACTACACTTATTGAGAGCGGCGAAATAAAACAGATCATAGTTGTTACTGACGGCAGGTCCAATATTGGAATCAGCCCCGTAGAGGCTGCAAAAAAAGCATTTGATGCAGGCGTGACTGTAAGCACTATAGGTATCATAAACCTCAGAAACAGCAGCGATGAGAAGGATATAGAAGAAGTAGAGGAAATTGCGGAAGCAGGAGGGGGACTATGTGAGTACACTCATATAGAGGATCTGGGCAGGACTATACAAAACCTCACCCAGAAAACCGCTCAGAGAACGATAGAACAGATAGTCAGCCGGCAGCTGAAGACTATAATAGGAGAGGAAATAGAGAATATTGAACCAAAATCAAGACTGAAGATAGTAGATTTCATTGAAAAGTACGGTGAGAGCATCAACCTGAAATGTATTGTTGTAATTGATACAAGCGGAAGTATGAGAGAAAAGCTTACTATTGCCAAAAGGAGTGTGGTGGAGCTTCTTCTGAGCCTGCAAGGCCGGAAAGGCAACAGCAGCATTGCCGTTATAGCCTATCCGGGGGAAGAAGCAGGTATGTGCAGCATCATCTGCGGCTTTACCAGTGAGACAGGCATACTCAGGGAGAAGCTTGAAGCAATAAGATCCGGAGGCGGCACACCTACAGGACCTGCAATACTTAAAGCCTGTGAGCTGCTTTACCAGTATTATGAAGTGCGCGGCGCCGACATTTCAGAGGAGTGTGAAGCTTTGCAATACTATGTATAGCAGCAAATATGACAGGATCAAAGGAAGATGGAGCGGAAAAACCTGGGCTGAGGCTGGGATCAATATGCCGCTGCAGCTTTGCAGGCAGGAGACTTACATATGCATTGAACGCGGTGATAGCTCTTCTGTCTGCTTTGCTTGCGGTTTTAATAAGAACGGTTTTTACTTGATATCAGCAAGTAGAAACCGTTCAATTGTTGTAATAGTGGTTTAACGTTTAGTTTCTACTTTAAAATAATAATACTATATGATAGCATTATTATATGATTCAAATGATGGATATGGAAGGTGAGCTAATGTCAAGTCTCATTGAAGATGTGAGAGGAACAATCGCAAAGTATGATATGTTGAAGCCCGGGGATAAAATTGTCGTTGGCGTGTCGGGAGGGCCTGACTCATTATGCCTGCTTCACGTACTCCTAGAGCTTAGCGGTGAATACGGCTTCAGCCTTTATGCAGCGCATTTGAACCACAAATTCAGAGGCGAGGCGGCAGACGCAGATGCTGTATTTGTGGGTGAGATCTGTAAGGAATGGGGTATACCTTCCTTTATTGAGGTCTTTGACGTACCTGCATATATAGAGGAGACGGGACTCTCTCCTGAAGAGGCAGGCAGGGAAATCAGATACAGGCTTTTCGACCGTGTGTGCGAAGAGGTGGGGGCTAATAAAATAGCTGTCGCACAGAATCTTAACGACCATGTGGAGACAATTCTTATGAGGTTCATGCGCGGAAGCGGGATAGACGGACTTAAGGGTATTGAGGCTGTAAGGGGAAATATCGTACGTCCGCTGTTGGAAATAGAAAGAAGCAGGATTGAGGAATATTGCGGGGAGAAGGGCTTGACTCCCAGACTGGACAAAACGAACCTGGAGCCGGTATATCATAGGAATAAGGTCAGGCTTGAGCTGATACCATATATCAGGGAAAACTTCAATCCGAATATTATGATGGCACTCTGCAGGTTTTCCGGACTTGTCAAGGATGAAAATGATTTCCTGGAGGCTGAAGCAGGAAATGTGCTGAAGACTATTGCTGAAATTAACGAAGATAGAATAGCTGTCGATGTTCCCCGGCTTATTACTATCCACACGGCATTGCAGAGAAGAATAGTAAGGCAATGCATAGAGAAGCTTTCAAATACCTTGAACGGTTTTGATTTCAAACATTTTGAAGGAGTGCTGGAGCTTGCTGAAAAATCCACAGGAGCTGCCATAGTGCTTCCTCATAAGCTTAAGGCTTTCAAATCCTATGATAAGCTTGTGCTGTCAAAAGATGTTGTTAAGGCTGATAAAAAATGTTATTATAAGTTAAAATATGATTATGACAATAGTGTTGATACTGCTAATGGCCGCATAGTGATCGAAAGAATAAAGGCAGAAGAGATCGGAAAGCTGCGGGGACAAAAGGAAACCATTTATATAGATCCTTTCAGGATCAAAGGAGAGCTTGTTTTGAGATGCCGCGAGCCTGGTGACATGTTTTCGCCTATAGGTATGAAAGGGACCAAGAAGCTCAAGGAGTATCTGATAGATGAGAAAATACCCCGTGAGAAAAGAGACGAGCTTGAGCTTATTGCGGATGGAAGTGAGATTGTTTGGATTGTAGGCGGTAGGCTGAGTGAAAGGTATAAAATCACTGATGAGACTACAGACGCTGTTGTGATCAAATACATAAGGAGGTAGCGTTATGCAGGGAGATATAAAAAACATTCTTATAAGTGAAGAGGAGATAGCGAAAAGAGTTAAGGAGCTGGGAAAGCAGCTGACAGAGGAGTATAAGGGAAAGGATCTCCTGGTAGTAGGCATTCTTAAGGGATGTATGCTGTTCCTGTCCGATCTGGTCAGAGCTATAGAATTGCCGCTGACTATGGATTTTATGGTAGTATCAAGCTATGGCAGTGCAACCAAATCCTCGGGTGTGGTAAGGATCATAAAGGATCTGGAAAGGGAAATAGAAGGCAAGGATGTCCTTATTGTAGAGGATATTGTAGATACAGGTCTTACCTTGAGCTATCTCATAGAAAACCTCAAGACCAGGAATCCCAGAAGTGTAAAGGTGTGCAGCCTTCTTGACAAGCCGGACAGGAGAAAGGCACAGGTTAATACTGAATACATAGGCTTCAGGATCCCTGATGAATTCGTTGTAGGCTATGGACTTGACTACT
This sequence comes from Clostridia bacterium, assembly GCA_035627615.1. GTDB lineage: Bacteria > Bacillota > Clostridia > Lutisporales > Lutisporaceae > BRH-c25. Next base: position 24,853 of record DASPLL010000029.1, on the reverse strand, counting down.
CGGAAGTATATAGAAACCTGCCTTTTGTATGCGTACTTAAGCCAGAAGTCTATTCAGACAAATAATTCTGAAATTTGCTTGTATATCAGTTGTTAAGGCCATTTATCATTACGTTGGGAATGTTGTATTTTAGACATTGATGTGCTAAAATATTTCTATTGTCTATAAATTATGAAGTATCATATCTCTTGAAAAGGAGGGCTATTGTTGAGAAGATTCTTGAGAGGTATAAGCTTTTATATATTGATCATCATCATAATATATATGTTTGTACTGATAATTCAGAATGCTGAGCCTGTTAAGGAAAAATTGTCTTATACCCAGTTGATCACAGAAATTGAAAACGGGAGGATAAAGGAAGTCACGGTGTCGGATACCAACGGTACATCGATTGTTACCGGAAAAATGGCAAATACCAAACGCTTTGAAGCAATCGTTCCCAGTGAAGAATTCAATGAACGTATACAAGACTATATAGACCGAGACAGGTTGAATGTAAAATATGAAATAAAGACAGCGGCTTCTGCCTGGCTTTCATTATTGCCGTCGATAGTACTGATTATAATATTCGTAGTTTTCTTCTTTGTTCTGACACAACAGTCACAGGGCGGTGGCAACCGGGTGATGTCCTTTGGGAAAAGCCGGGCAAAGCTTAATACCGATGATAAAAAGAAAATCACATTTGCAGATGTAGCCGGCGCAGACGAAGAAAAGGAAGAGCTTGGAGAAATAGTTGACTTCCTGAAGCAGCCGAGGAGGTTCATTGAGCTTGGTGCAAGAATACCTAAAGGTATACTTCTTGTGGGACCTCCAGGAACAGGTAAGACATACCTTGCCAGAGCGGTGGCCGGAGAAGCTGGCGTACCCTTCTTCTCTATAAGCGGTTCTGACTTTGTAGAAATGTTTGTTGGTGTAGGTGCATCAAGAGTCAGAGATCTTTTTGAACAGGCCAAGAAAAGCTCACCCTGCATAATTTTCATCGATGAAATTGATGCGGTGGGCAGGCATAGAGGTGCAGGTCTTGGCGGAGGTCATGACGAAAGAGAGCAGACCTTGAACCAGCTGCTTGTTGAAATGGATGGCTTCAGTGTGAATGAGGGCATCATAATCATTGCAGCAACAAACAGGCCTGACATACTGGACCCGGCACTTCTGAGACCGGGACGTTTTGACAGGCAGATCACCGTAGGTATACCCGATGTGAAAGCAAGAGAAGAGATTTTGAAGATACATGCAAAGAATAAGCCCCTTTCACTGGATGCAAATCTGGAAACCCTGGCTAAGGGGACAACGGGCTTTACTCCTGCAGACCTTGAGAATGTAATGAATGAAGCGGCACTTCTGGCTGCAAGGAGAGGCAAGAAGAAGATAGAGGTAGTGGATCTTGATGAAGCTACAATAAGGGTAATTGCAGGACCTGAGAAAAAGAGCAAGGTAATCAGCGAGCATGACAAGAAGCTTACCGCTTACCATGAGGCAGGTCACGCAGTTGTGCAGAAGCTTCTTCCAAACGCAGACCCGGTGCATCAGATATCCATAATCCCTAGAGGGAGAGCAGGCGGTTATACAATTTCCTTGCCGAAGCAGGATAAGTTTTATATGTCCAAGTCAGAGCTGGAAGAACAGATAGTAAGCCTGCTTGGAGGAAGAGTTGCAGAAAAGCTTGTGCTTGACGATGTAAGCACAGGAGCAAGAAATGATATTGAAAGAGCTACAGGTATTGCAAGGAAAATGATCACCGAATATGGAATGAGCGAGTCTCTTGGTCCTATGACCTTTGGCTCGGAACACGACGAGGTCTTCATTGGTAGGGATCTTACAAGGTCCAGGAACTACAGTGAAGAAGTGGCTGCGATTATCGACAAGGAAATAAGGAAGGTCATAGATACTGCTTATCACAAGACTGAAACATTATTAAAAGAAAATATAAGCAAGCTTCATGGAGTAGCTCAGGCGCTTCTGGAAAGAGAAAAGCTTGATCAGGCAGAATTCGAGGAAGTATTTGTAAACGCATAGAATTTAAAAGACCTAACCTTATATAAGGTTAGGTCTTTTGTCTGGTACGGGATACAATTGAATTCAATTGTAAAATGTTTAGTATATAACATATAGAATGGGTGAAAAGTGTGTAAATATTGTATAATAGGTAGTGATGGCTTCTTACATTTTTTTATAAAAAAATTAAAAAAACAGTACACAGTTCAATCAATAAATGGTAATATATAAAAAGAAGAAGGAAAACTTGCATAATTACATACGACATGAAATTTTTATTTCATAATTCGTCTGTAATGTGCAGTTTTACAATAATATCATGTATTCATATTTGTGTTAAACTTCAATATTGATCGCACAAAAGCATTTTTCTTGGGTAAAGTGCGAAATCAATAACAATCAAGGTAACATTTTGCGAAATATGATTAGGCATTACAATGTATTTTCACAAAATGTATAATTATTCTCAAATCAATAAGGAGGGTAAATATGTTCGACAAGGAAAAGTTGGAACAGCAGAAAAAAGCTAACGAAGAGTGGAACAATACTGTTAATGCAAAAGTTTCCGCGAAACAACCTGAAAGAAAGAAGGAATTTGAGACCTCATCTGGTATCAAGGTAAAAAGGGCTTATACACCGGAAGATGTAGAAGGGCTTGATTATGGCAAAGATTTGTCATATCCCGGGGAATATCCCTATACAAGAGGCGTACAGCCTACCATGTTCAGGGGTAAGTTCTGGACAATGAGACAGTATGCAGGTTTTGCAACTGCAGAAGAATCCAATAAGAGATACAAATATCTCCTGGAACAGGGACAGACAGGGCTCAGCGTGGCATTTGACCTGCCGACGCAGATAGGCTATGATTCAGATCATCCACTTTCTGAAGGTGAAGTAGGAAAGGTCGGAGTTGCGATAGATTCTCTTAAAGATATGGAGATACTTTTCAACGGCATACCTCTCGACAAGGTAAGCACATCAATGACAATAAATGCTCCTGCTTCAGTGCTTCTGGCTATGTACATAGCAGTTGCTGAAAAGCAGGGTGTTTCTGCAGATCAGCTGTCAGGAACCATACAGAATGATATACTTAAGGAGTACATAGCAAGAGGGACATACATATTCCCGGTAGAACCGTCCATGAGGCTTATAACCAATATCTTCGAATATTGTTCAAAGCAGGTTCCGAAGTGGAACACAATATCAATAAGCGGATATCATATCAGAGAAGCAGGCTCAACTGCAGCACAGGAAGTAGCATTTACACTGGCTGACGGAATTGCTTATGTTGAGGCGGCAATAAAAGCGGGTCTGGACGTAGATGAATTCGGGCCGAGACTTTCTTTCTTCTTTAACGCACATAACGATCTTCTGGAAGAGGTAGCCAAGTTCAGAGCGGCAAGAAGACTCTGGGCAAAGATTATGAAGGAAAGATTCAAGGCCAAGAATCCCAAATCAATGATGCTGAGATTCCATACCCAGACAGGAGGCTGTACCCTGACTGCCCAGCAGCCTGACAACAATATCGTGAGAGTTGCTGTACAAACACTGGCAGCAGTACTGGGAGGTACTCAGTCCCTGCATACAAACTCCAGGGATGAAGCTCTTGCTCTGCCGACTGAAGATTCTGTAAGGATCGCATTGAGGACACAGCAGATCGTGGCTTATGAAAGCGGAGTTACTGAGACAGTGGACCCTCTTGCAGGCTCTTATTATGTTGAAAGCCTGACAGATCAGATAGAGCAGAAGGCAGTGGAATATATAAACAAGATAGATACACTTGGCGGAGCCGCTAAGGCCATAGACAGAGGCTATGTGCAGCAGGAGATACAGGATAGCGCATATAAGTATCAGAAGGAAATAGAAGCAGGAGACAGGGTTGTGGTTGGAATGAACAAGTTCCAGATAAAAGAGGCTGCTCCGAAGGGATTGTTAAGAGTTGACCCGCAGGTTGGAGAGCTTCAGAAGGCAAAGCTTGTTGAACTCCGTAAGGAAAGAGACAATGAAAAGGTAAAGGCTGCTCTGGAAACGTTGAAAAATGCCGCAAAGAGCGATGACAACCTGATGCCGCTCATTCTGGATGCGGTAAGAACTTATGCTACTCTGGGAGAAATCTGCGGAGTGCTAAGAGAAGTATTCGGAGAATATCAGCAGTCTATTGTACTCTAGGTATTCCTTCAGGGTATGGTTGCGAGTTGCGAGTATCAGGGCAATGCTTCGAAGAGCTCGCTTGGACTGCGAAACGCGAAACGCGAAACCCGTAACTGAATGATCTGAAGACTATACATGACAGAAAATTAATTATAAACGGATTAATCAAGATATTTGAAAATAATTATTGGGAGGTTATGAATTTGGATAGGCCGATCAGAGTGGTAGTCGCAAAACCCGGACTTGATGGTCATGACAGGGGTGCGAAGGTTGTCGCAAGAGCGCTGAGGGATGCTGGTATGGAGGTCATATATACCGGTCTCAGACAAACTCCTGAGCAGATAGTTGAAACAGCTATACAAGAGGACGCTGATTGTGTAGCTATGAGCATATTGTCAGGAGCGCACAACCACCTTTTCCCGAGAGTTGTGAATCTTCTAAGGGAGAAAGGTGCTGAAGATATACTTGTTGTAGGTGGAGGGGTAATACCGGAGGATGACATACCAGGACTTATCAGTTCAGGTATTGCAGGGATATTCACACCAGGAACTCCTACATCAGTGACGATAGATTTTATTAAAGCCAATATTAAAAGAAAATAACATAACTGATTAGGAGTTTGATATGGATATTAAGGCAGGCTTGCTAAAAAAGGATAAGAGGGCTGCTGCAAGACTTATATCAATGATGGAGAACGGAGAAGCTGAGGCAGTTCAGATAATAAAAGAGTGCTACAGCATGACCGGTAATGCCAGGATAATAGGTATCACCGGACCGCCGGGGGCCGGTAAGAGCACTGTGACCGACAAGCTTGCAAAGCAGCTCAGAAAAGAGGGAAAGCAGGTAGGGATAGTAGCTGTAGACCCTACAAGCCCATTCACAGGTGGAGCGATCCTGGGAGACAGGGTCAGAATGACTGACCTGAGCTGTGACCCAGGGGTCTTCATAAGGAGCATGGGTACCCGCGGAGCTTTGGGAGGACTGTCAAAAGCAGCACACGGAGCTGTTAAGGTTCTGGATATTTTCGGAATGGACTATATTTTTATTGAGACAGTAGGAGTAGGGCAGTCTGAGATAGATATTGTCAAGCTTGCAGATACTGTAGTGATGGTGATGGTGCCGGGGCTGGGAGATGATATACAGGCCATAAAAGCCGGCATAATGGAGATAGGAGACATTTTTGCAGTAAATAAATCCGACAGGGATGGAGCTGAGCGCACTGCTGCTGAAATAGAAGCCATGCTGGATTTCAACAGAAGTGAAGAATACAGGCCGCCGGTACTGAACATAGTTGCCAGGGACAATGAAGGTATAGAAGAGCTTCTGGAACTCATTGAAAACCATTGGGATTATCAGGAAAAGAGCGGAAGCTATGACCAAAGGAAAATAAGAAGATTAAGAACTGAAATAATGGATATTTTTAAAGATGCAGTGATGAAAACAGTGTATGATTTAAGTGAAGACACCAATATTATTGATGAGCTTGCACAGAAGGTCATGGACAAACAATTGGACCCGTACTCGGCTTCTGACAGGCTGATGGATGAATTTACAAAAAAGCGACTGTATAATTGTTAGTAAAATTAATGGACATTCATATGAAGAATCTGTAGAATTATATTGAGTAGAAGGAGGTATGAAAATGGTTGAGAGAGTAGACCACATAGGCATTGCAGTAAATAACCTTGATGAAGCTGTGAAGCTTTATAAGGATGTTCTGGGCCTGGAGCTTCATGGAACTGAAGTTGTTGAGGAGCAGAAAGTAAAGGTTGCATTTCTGCCGGTAGGTGACACTGAGGTAGAACTTTTGGAATCGACTTCTCCCGAAGGGCCTATTGCCAAGTTTATAGAAGCCAAAGGCCAGGGAATTCAGCATATAGCATTTAGGGTGGATGATATTGAGGCAGCATTGGAAGAGATGAAGGCAAAAGGCATGAGGCTTATTGATGAAAAGCCGAGATACGGAGCCGGTGGTGCCAGGATAGCGTTCCTTCATCCCAAAAGCACGAACGGCGTTCTGGTGGAACTTTGTGAGAGAAAGTAATAGCTTTATGAAAATGGAGGCGATTCTATGTCAATAGATAAGATCAATGATTTACACTCCAGGTTGGAGAAGATCGAAGAAGGCGGCGGAGCAGACAGAATAGGAAAACAGCATAAAGCCGGGAAAATGACGGCAAGGGAAAGGCTTAACCTGCTTATGGATCCGGGAAGCTTTGTGGAACTGGATGCATTTATGAAGCACAGATGCACAGAGTTCGGGATGGAGTCCATGGACGCACCTGCTGAAGGCGTAATCACAGGTTATGGTACAGTGGACGGAAGATTGGTATATGCTTATGCACAGGATTTTACCGTTGTAGGCGGTTCACTTGGTGAAATGCATGCCAAGAAAATATGCAAGGTATTGGACCTGGCCCTCAAAATGGGAGCACCTGTAGTCGGAATCAACGATTCCGGCGGAGCAAGAATACAAGAGGGTGTTGATGCCCTTTCAGGATATGGCAATATATTCTACAGAAATACTATTGCATCGGGCGTGATTCCTCAGATTTCAGTAATTATGGGGCCTTGCGCAGGCGGAGCAGTTTATTCTCCGGCAATCACTGATTTCATATTCATGGTGGATAAGACCAGCCAGATGTTCATAACAGGCCCACAGGTCATAAAGGCAGTTACAGGTGAAGAGGTTACCTCTGAGGATCTTGGCGGGGCAATGACTCACAATAGAACAAGCGGTGTCGCACATTTCATCAGCCCTGATGAAAAGGCCTGCATAGAAGAGATAAAGAGGCTTCTAAGCTTCCTTCCCTCCAATAATCTGGAGACTGCACCTGTATATGAAACAGGTGATGATCTTAATAGAATAGAAGAAGCATTGAATACAATAGTACCTGAAAATCCTAACAAACCTTACGATATGAAGGACATTATCAAAGCTATTGTTGACAATGGCGATTTCATGGAAGTCCAGCCATATTATGCGCAGAATATAATCACAGCATATGCCAGGATCAACGGAGCTAGCATAGGAATAATAGCGAACCAGCCGAAGGTTCTTGCGGGATGTCTGGATATAAACGCTTCAGACAAAGCCGGAAGGTTTATCAGGACCTGTGATGCCTTCAATATTCCCGTACTCAATCTTGTTGATGTGCCAGGCTTCCTGCCGGGAACAAACCAGGAATACGGCGGAATCATAAGGCATGGTGCCAAAATGCTTTATGCTTATTCTGAGGCAACAGTGCCCAAGGTTACAATGATTGTTAGAAAAGCTTACGGCGGGGCATATATTGCAATGTGCAACAGGGAATTGGGAGCAGATATGGTCTTTGCATGGCCTATGGCAGAAATTGCAGTTATGGGGCCTGAAGGCGCAGCTAATATCATATTCAAGAAGGATATAGAAGGTGCCGAAGATCCTGCACAGGCACGTACAGAAAAGATACAGGAGTACAGGGACAAGTTTGCAACACCATATATAGCGGCAAGCAGAGGCTTTGTTGATGCTGTCATTGAGCCTTCCGAGTCAAGGCAGAGACTGGCAAGCGCTTTTGAGATGCTTGCAAGCAAGAGAGAGAACAGGCCGGCGAAGAAGCACGGCAATCTCCCGGTATAATAAAATCGAGGGGTGAAATAATGACTAATTTTGGTGATACCATAGGATATGGCTTGATTGTAACCCTTTTTGGGATGGGTATAGTATTCATAGTACTGATTCTGCTGCAGTATATTCTCAAGGCAATGGAAGTGGTGTTTCATAAAGAGAAGAAAACGGAGCTGTCAGTGACCCAGGTGTCGGCAGCAAAAGCGGTAGAGCCTGCTGTAGTCCAGGCAAATGCTGCAGAAGCAGAAGACGATGAGCAGCTGATGGCTGTAATAACTGCCGCAGTGATATCCTGCCTGGGAGGGAAAAGCAATATCGTGGTCCGGAATATCAGGCGGGTCAACGATTACACTCCTGCTTGGGGTAAGGTCAGCAGGACTGAACAGATGGCCAACAGGTTCTAAATATTAAATAAGGAGGAACATATCATGAGAAAATTTATGATAAATGTCAACGGAAAAAGCTATGAGGTTGAGGTAGAAGAAATAAAGGATGGTGTAGTGGCAGCGCCGGTAGTTCAGCCAGCACCAAGGGCAGCAGCACCTGCTCCCGCACCTGCAGCACCTAAAGCCCCTGCGGCTCCGGCTCCAAAACCTGCGGCAGCACCGGCAGCAGTTCCGGCAGTGCTGCCAACGGGTGCAAGTACGGTTACAGCACCAATGCCCGGTACAATACTGAGCATCAATGTAAAAGCAGGGGATGCAGTGAAAAAGGGGCAGGTCCTTTGCATACTTGAAGCAATGAAGATGGAAAATGAAATAATGGCAGGGGCTGACGGCACAGTAGCTTCAGTAGCTGTAAGCCAGGGGGATTCCGTAAATACAGGCCAGGTATTGTTTGCACTGGCATAATGTCAAGAGGCAGGGGAATATGGAATTCCCCGCTAAAGTTTAAATATTGATTGGGGGAATCCATGTGTCATTATTGGAAGAATTATCTAATTTCTATTACAGTATGGGATTCACGGCAATATCATGGCAGCAAGGGATTATGCTCATAATATCCTGCATACTTATATACCTTGCACTGAAGAAGGGCTTTGAACCTCTGCTCCTTGTACCCATAGCCTTTGGTATGCTGCTTGCGAACCTACCTATGGCGGGACTCATGGCAGGTCCGGTTTATGAAATCGTTACAGATCCCGTAACAGGAGAACATTTACATAAGGTCAAACAAGTAGGTGGAGTATTATACTACCTCTACCAGGGTGTAAAGCTGGGCATATATCCGCCGCTCATTTTCTTTGGAGTAGGAGCTATGACCGACTTCGGCCCTCTTATAGCAAATCCCAGGAGCATACTTCTCGGAGCAGCAGCCCAGTTTGGTATATTCACCACTTTTATAGGTGCCATACTGCTTAATTTTGTGCCCGGATTAGCCTTTACACTCCAGGAGGCAGGTTCGATAGGAATAATAGGTGGAGCTGACGGACCGACAGCCATTTATCTCACAGCAAAACTGGCTCCGCATTTATTAGGACCAATAGCAGTGGCTGCTTATTCATATATGGCGCTGGTACCTCTTATTCAGCCTCCGATAATGAAGGCTCTTACAACTCCCAAGGAGAGAGCTATAGTGATGGAGCAGCTGAGAACGGTATCAAAGATTGAAAAGATAGTATTCCCGATACTTTGTACTCTGGTTGTATCCTTGATACTTCCATCAGCAGCGGCATTGATAGGACTTCTTATGTTCGGTAACTTACTTAGAGAAGCAGTAGATCTGCAAAGTGTATTGAACAGACTTTCCAAAACAGCACAAAACGAACTGATGAATATAGTTGTAATATTCCTTGGAGTAACAGTAGGAGCTACTGCAAATGGCGAGATATTCCTGAAACCGCAGACACTTGCGATTATAGTTCTGGGGCTGGCGGCATTTTCTATGGGAACAGCTGCCGGAGTCGTATTCGGAAAAATTATGTGCAAGCTTACGGGCGGAAAGGTTAATCCTCTTATAGGTTCCGCTGGTGTATCGGCAGTACCGATGGCCGCGAGGGTTTCGCAAAAGGTCGGACAGGAAGCGAACCCGAACAACTACCTCTTAATGCATGCAATGGGACCAAATGTGGCAGGAGTTATAGGCTCGGCAGTAGCAGCAGGCGTACTGCTTGCAATGCTGGGGCAGTAGATATATAGGATGAAAGATCAGACAAGAAATTGTCTGATTTTTTTATCCAACTGTAGTATAATAGATTCGAGATGCATGTAGGGAACGGTTCCAAACCGTTCCACTGACTACAGCGTACATTGGGAATCCGTGTTTTGAGGTGAAGATATGAAAAATAGGATACTGGAAGAACTGAAGTCCAATAACGGACAGGCGGTATCTGGTGAGGATATAAGCAAAAAGCTTGGAATATCAAGGACAGCGGTATGGAAACATATAAAGAAGCTGCGCGGTGAGGGTTATGTTATAGAATCCCAGACCAACAGCGGCTACAAGCTGATAGAAAACCCCGATATCCTATCGTTGAGTGAGCTTGAGCCTTTCCTGTACACCGGATTTATCGGCAGGAGTATAATATATCTCGATAATGTCACATCTACCAATACATACGCAAAGAAGGCGGCAGAAGAGCCTTTTGAGGAAGGCACTGTGATTATTGCCGAGGAACAGACTGCCGGAAAGGGAAGGCTGGGAAGACTCTGGGTCTCTCCCAAGGGTAAAGGCATATGGATGACTATTATGCTGAAGCCGGACATACTTCCAGTTGATGCCCCAAAGCTGACGATCGCTGCTGCCCATGCAGTTGTAAAGGCTTTCTTACGCTGCTGCCGGCTGGATGCAAGAATAAAATGGCCTAATGATATCACCGTCGGAAGTAAAAAAATCTGCGGAATACTGACAGAAATGAGTGCAGAAGGTGATGAAATAAAATACGTTGTCATAGGGATCGGTATAAATGCAAATATTGGGCTTGAAGATTTCGGACCGGAGATTTCTAACATTGCTACATCGGTCAAGCTTGAAAGCGGAAGGTGTGTTTCCCGGAAAGCCCTGGCAGCTTCGGTACTAAACGAGTTTGAGGAAGTATACAAGGCTTTTGTCAGAGATGGAAGTATCAGGTCCTTTTTAAATGAATACAAGGACAAATCAGCAGTATTGGGAAAAGAGATAAGGATAATCAGCAAAAAAGAGGAAATAACAGGCTTTGCGCTTGATATATCAGAGGAAGGGCATCTTGTGGTAAGGCTTGCGGACGGATCAGTCAGGGATATAATGTCAGGAGAGGTATCGGTAAGGGGAGTTCACGAATATATTTAGTCATACGGTTGAAAAATAACAATTGTGATGCTAAAATGGTTTCGGGGCTACGAGGTTACGAGGTTTCGAGGGTAGGGGCGATTCATGAATCGCCCGTACAGGTTTCGGAGTGTAGGGGCGGCCATTGGCCGTCCGTGTTATAGATATTAAGAAACGGGAGGAATATTAATGGTACTTGTTATAGATGTTGGAAATACCAATATTGTGTTAGGAATTTATGAGGGAAGGAAGCTTCTTAATTTTTGGAGGGTAAAAACTGACGAGGGCAAGACCTCTGACGAATACGGAATGATAATAAGCCAGCTTTTCACACTCCAGAACTTCAAGTTTTCGGATATTGAAGCGGTAACTATTTCTTCCGTTGTGCCTCCTATCATGTATACCCTTGAGCATATGACCAGGAAGTACATAGGCAAGGAACCGCTTATTGTCGGACCAGGAATCAAGACAGGCATAAATATTAAGTACGATAATCCCAAGGAGGTAGGAGCAGACAGGATAGTAAATGCCGTTGCAGCATATGAGCTTTACGGCGGTCCCCTGATAATTGTTGACTTCGGCACTGCCACCACTTACTGCGCGGTGTCAAAGAACGGAGAATACCTGGGTGGAGCAATATCTCCCGGTGTGAGGATATCAGTAGACGCCCTTTTTGAAAAAACTGCCAAGCTTCCCAGGGTCGAGCTTGTAAAGCCCGGTACTGTTATATGCAAGAATACCATAAACAGCATACAATCCGGGGTAATATACGGTTATGTGGGACAGGTGGATTATATTGTAAAACGGATGAAAAAAGAGCTGGGGGAAACGAATGCAAAGGTAATAGCCACAGGAGGCCTGTCGAAGCTCATAGCTTCAGAATCCGAGACCATTGATGAGGTAAATGGCCTGCTTACTCTGGAAGGCCTGAGAATAATATATGAAAGAAACAGGGAATGATAATACAAAATCATATGATAGGGCAGGTAACGGCGCAATGTATATAGGCAGCGTAAAGCTCGGCAATAATGTGTTTTTGGCCCCTATGGCAGGAGTTACGGATATGGCTTTCAGGATACTTTGCAAGAGGCAGGGCTGCGGACTTACCTATACTGAGATGGTCAGCGCCAAGGGGCTGCATTATAAAAGCGACAATACTGCAGTGCTTCTGGAGATAGCGGAGGAGGAAAGGCCGGCGGCAGCGCAGGTCTTCGGGAGTGATCCTGAAATAGTGGCAGAGGCGGCGAGACAGGCGGCAGCCGGTGGAGCGTCCATAATAGACATAAATATGGGGTGCCCTACGCCCAAAATAGTGAAAAATGGCGACGGCAGCGCACTTATGAAGAAGCCGGAGCTGGTAAGGGACATTGTAAGGTGTACGGTGAAGGCGGTGAAAGTGCCTGTCACCATAAAGACCAGAAAGGGCTGGGATGATGAATCGGTTAATGCCGTAGAGATAGCCTGTATAGCAGCAGAAGAGGGCGCTGCGGCGGTAACCATCCACGGCAGGACCAGAGAGCAGTACTACAGTGGCACTGCTGACTGGAGCATAATCAAACAGGTTAAAAAGGCTATTGATATACCTGTAATAGGCAACGGGGACATTGTAAAACCGGAGGATGCAAAGCGAATGCTTGAAGAGACGGGCTGTGATGCTGTAATGATAGGCAGGGGCTCACAAGGGAACCCGTGGATATTCAGCAGGACAGTGGAGTACCTGGCTTGCGGCCGGCTGCTGCCGGAGCCTTCCTATGAGCAGAGAGTGGAGGCGATCCTTGAGCATATGAAGATGGTCACCGGGCATAAAGGAGAAAGTATAGGAGTCAAGGAGATGCGCAAGCACGCAGCATGGTATTTGAAAGGAATGCCCGGCTCCACAAGGCTAAAGGCAGAGATATTCAAACTGACCACCTGTGCGGAAGTGGAGAATATATTATCCGAGTATATGGATCACCTTAAAATGGATATACAACAAGGTATACTGTGAAATGCGGAACGGTTTATGACCCTTCCGCATTTTGATATTGTGAAAAAATACCATAAGTATTACAATGAAGTTGTATACAAGTTGGTGCACAGATCAATAATATATTTGGGGTGTTGGAATGGATCTGCTTAGAATTGGAGATAAGGTAGTAAGCCTGATAAAAATAAATAACAAGGTTAATGAGATACTAGAATACCGTACCCTTGGGCTTTCACAGCAGGAGGTTGCGGAAAAGCTGGGGGTGGAACGCACCTTTATCTCACGGCTGGAAGGCCTGGGAGAGGTAAGGAAAGGGCAGAGCATTGCTGCAATAGGTTTTCCCATAAAAAACAAAGCTGAAGTAGAAGCAACCCTTAAGGCTTATGGAGTTGAGTACTTCCTTCTGATGTCGGAGTCTGAAAGAACGGATTTTGTCAATGAATGCAGCGGCGTACAGCTTTCTAACAGGATAATGGAGCTTATCAACAAGTTCAGAAGCTTTGACAATGTGATCGTCATGGGCTCCGATTACAGGAACAGGATAGCAAGGGACCTGCTGGATAATAAGGTCATAGAGATGGATATAGGGAAGTCGCCAATAAAAGAGGATGCGGATGTTAACCTGGAAGCTTTGACTGGAATATTAAAGACATTGAAAGGATAGATATGAATGAAGCATATTGTTAGTATAAGTATCGGTTCCTCCAAGAGAAATCACAGGGTAGAAATGGACATAAATGATGAAAAGGTTATTATAGAAAGAATAGGGACTGATGGTGACATTCAGATGGCAATAAAGCTCGTACGGGAACTGGACGGGAAGATTGATGCCTTTGGAATGGGCGGAATTGATGTATATCTGAATGCCGGGAAGACCCGCTACAGGATAAAGGATGCACTTCCAATAAGGGAAGCGGCAAAGATCACTCCCATGGTTGACGGCTCCGGCCTTAAGATGTCACTGGAGAAGGAGCTGCCCCGTTTTATAGATTATAATGTGGAAAAACTAAGGGGGAAGAATGTGTTTATACTGCCTGCCATTGACAGGTACGGTATGGCGGAAGGCTTTCAGAATATGGGCTGCGAGCTGGTGCTTGCAGATCTTATGGTAGCTTTGGGCATAAATATACCCATAAAATCTCTGAAAGTGCTGGACAGAATAGCCAGCATCATTGCTCCTGTAGTTTGCCGCCTGCCTTTTGAAATGCTTTATCCCACCGGAAAGGAACAGAATAAAGGAGCAGACAGGTCCGGCAGGATAGATAAATTCTTCTTTGATGCGGACATAATTGCAGGTGACTTCCACTATATAAGACAATATATGCCTGGCGGGATGCAGGGCAGGATGGTTGTCACAAATACTGTCACGGAAGAAGATATTGAATGGCTCAAGGAATGTGGGATAAGTACCCTGGTAACTTCTACACCGGACCTCAATGGCCGTTCCTTCGGTACCAATGTAATTGAGGCTCTACTGGTAGCTATTATCGGCAAAGCTGCCGAGGAAATAACTCCTGAGGACTATTTGAATGTGCTGAAGGAGATAAACTTCAGACCAAGGGTGGAACACTTTGATAATAGGAAGGTGCTTTACGTGGAGAAGCAGGGGTGAAACATTTGTAAGTAAAATCAGAATATATCCCCCAGACAGTTAATATTATTATATGAAGGAAATTGCCTGAGGGCTTAAATATATTTCAATATGTTCGGAGGGTAAGCTATGAATAACGCTGCCATAATTGTTTTCAAAAGAAGTGCTCTGCCGAAGGTATTGAAATTTTTTATTATGCCTCATACAAATCAGATTATTGAAGCAGGAGACCATGATGACAAGGTCAGGGTGCATATTGTCGAGTGCCCTGTCATGGAGAACCCGGCAAACAACAGAAAGGTTGAGAAGTCTCTTAGAAGCCTGTGCCAGGAGAACAATATCAGTTTCTTCATAGGGAGAAATATTGAATATTATCTTGGAAGCGGTCTAGAGCGCATTGAAAACATTATAGAAAGGAGTAGTATTGACGAAATTAATGCAATCAAGGACTTAGGTGCGCTGATTAAGTTGTCGGTGGAAAGAAATGTAAACCTGCTTAATAAGAACATATGCTTTATCAGGAAGCTCTGCAGCTATCAATATATCAGTACAATGTCGGAAGAAGCTGCCGGGGTGGTTATTTATGAACATGACAGGATGAGTGAAACTGATAAGAAAATGGTTTTTGAAAAGCTTATGGCTGAAAAGGGGATATCGGCGGTTTTTACAAAAGATCTGGACAGAGCAATTTCCCAGTGTGATATTATTTTGGCTGATGACAGTGTAAAGCTGGAGACAATTCAGAAGGAATTATACGGTAAGATAGTGGTTGGCAATAATGCCGTATCAGGCGAATTTGAAAAAGTCAGCCGGGTGTTGTTATGGTATGACAGTCTTGATAACCTTGGTGAAGATAATGTTTTTATTCGCTTTAATGATGAAATCCTCGGCGTTTTGAGACATTTTTATAAGGAAAGAAGTGTAATAGCGTTTATTAAAAGGTTTCCTTATATTTATTTATGCCGGAATCATGAATCTGAAATAATTCTGCAGTAGTAGTCAGGCGGGTTTATCCATGCTTCAGATAGTGCCTGTCACTAATACTTGACATAAGGAAACTACTACATTATAATTAACAAATAAAGTGAATAGAAAGCAGAATAGACAGGAATTTGCTTAGAGAAATAATACCGCGCAAAGAAAGAAAATGGATAACAGGAATACATACACAGCATAAAAAAATGTATAAGGAGCATATTATCAATACTACAAATAACGTATAGGGTTTCATTGTACTGGCTGGGGCACAAGCCAGATTTTATGTGTATAATGCGTTTTTTGAAACAACATATAAAACTCTAGTAAAATTTCATAAAACGTACCTTTGTTGTTATTGAATTCGCACCATACCCAATGCAATCTCTAAAGTGTGAACAAATTCGCACAAAATCTTATGGAACGGGAGGCAGGAGACTGTGAATAAACAGAATATACTAACAATAGAAGGTCTGGCTAAGCTTGAAGAGGAATTGGATTATTTAAAAAGCAAGAGAAGGGCTGAGGTGGCGCTCAGAATAAAGCAGGCCCTGGCTTTTGGCGACATATCTGAGAACTCAGAATATGATGAAGCTAAAAATGAGCAGGCATTTGTAGAAGGCAGGATAGCACAGATAGAAAACATCCTGAAGACTGCCAAGGTAATTGATGATGAGGATATACAGACAGATATTGTAAGTGTGGGCTGCAAGGTCACCCTGAAGGATATTGAGCTCGGAGATGAGGTTGAATATACAATCGGCGGCTCTGCTGAGGCAGATCCCATAAACCTTAAAATATCAAATGAATCTCCCGTGGGAAAAGCCTTGATGGGCAAGGGGATCGGCAGTATTGTAGATATTGTTGTACCGGACGGAGTAATCAAGTATGAAATACTTAACATAAAGAAGTAGGGGGAAATAAAATGGCTAATGAAGAATTGAATCTGAATGAGATACTGAAGATCAGAAGGGAAAAGCTTGAACATCTTAAGGCAATCGGGCGCAATCCCTTTGAAATATTGAATTATGATCACACTCATCATTCAAATGACATTAAGGATAATTTTGAAGAGATGGAAGGAAAGGATGTTTCCATAGCGGGGAGGATAATGTCCTTCAGAGATATGGGGAAAGCATCCTTCTGTGATATACAGGACAGGTACGGAAGGATACAGACATATGTCAAGCAGGATGAAATAGGTGAAGAAGAATATAAGTTGTTCAAAACCTATGACATTGGTGATATTGTAGGTATCAAGGGCTTTGTATTCAAGACCAAGAGAGGCGAGATATCGGTACATGCAAAGCAGGTCACCTTGTTGTGCAAGTCGCTTCAGCCCCTTCCTGAGAAGTGGCATGGACTTAAGGATACTGAAATGAGGTACAGGCAGAGGTATGTGGACCTTATCGTTAATGAAGATGTAAGGGATACCTTCTACAAAAGGACAAAGATCATTAAGGCAATAAGAGAATTCCTTGATGCCAAGGATTACATAGAAGTAGATACTCCGATATTGGCTACAATAGCAAGCGGAGCGGCAGCAAGACCTTTTATCACTCACAGCAATGCCCTGGACATTGATCTGTATCTCAGAATCGCTACCGAGCTATATTTAAAGAGACTCATAGTAGGCGGTTTTGAGAGAGTGTATGAAATGGGCAAGGACTTCAGAAATGAAGGTATTGACGTCAGGCATAATCCTGAATTCACAATGATTGAGCTTTACCAGGCCTATGCGGATTACAACGATATGATGGAGCTTACTGAAAACCTTGTGGCATATTGTGCGGAGAAGGTTCTTGGAACAACAAAGATCAACTATCAGGGAACTGAATTGGATCTGACGCCTCCGTGGAACAGGTTGACCATGGTAGACGCCGTAAAGAAGTACTCCGGTGTCGATTTCAACGAAATAAAGACTGATGAAGAAGCAAGAGAAGTCGCAGTAAAGCTTAAGGTAGTGGATGAGCTTAAGAAAAAGCTTAAGGACTGCACCAAGGGGGATATATTGAATGCTGCCTTTGAGGTGTACGCTGAAGAACATCTTATTCAACCTACGTTCATACTGGACTACCCTGTGGAAATATCACCGCTTACAAAGAAAAAGAATGATGATCCGACTATGACGGAAAGATTCGAAGCCTTCATATTTGCCAGAGAAGTTGCCAATGCTTATTCAGAGCTGAATGATCCTATAGATCAGAAGGAAAGATTTGACCAGCAGGCAAATGATAAAGAGCTTGGCGATGATGAAGCATATGCAACAGATGATGACTTTGTAAATTCCCTTGAAGTAGGGATGCCTCCTACCGGTGGTCTTGGAATAGGAATAGACAGGATAATAATGTTCCTTACAAACTCCTACTCCATAAGGGACGTAATACTGTTCCCGACAATGAAACCACAGGCATAAGAAGAATTGGAACCCATCCATGAGTGAAAGCACATGGATGGGTTTTTTATAATATTATATTACTATAATTTTACATACATGGTATAATTTAGTTGATTGAATTTCTATCCCCGGATTGGGTACATATTATTAGCGGTAATCAGCATATTAAAATATATAATCAGAAATAGTGAAAAAGCTGTTGTGGAGAAGAATGGTTTTTATTTATAATGGTAATGTAACGTGTTCAATATACATAGAATTAGACACGAGGCACAACCTAAAGAACAAAATATTAAGGAGGGAATTACGTGACAACAAAATCAAACGCACAAGGCTCCGGCACTCTGGAAAGGCTGTTCAAGCTTAGAGAGCACAAAACCAACGTAAAGACCGAAGTGATTGCGGGTATCACAACTTTTATGACTATGGCATATATCATAATAGTTAACCCGTCGATACTAAGTGCAACAGGTATGGATATGCCGGCACTGATCACTGCTACCTGTCTTGCATCCGGATTGGCCACAATTCTTATGGCGTTTCTTGCCAACTATCCGTTTGCCCTTGCACCAGGCATGGGTCTTAACGCATTCTTTGCATACACCGTTGTTCTGACAATGGGCTACAGTTGGCAGCTTGCACTTGCCGCAGTATTTGTAGAAGGTATTATATTTATCATTATGTCCTTCTTTAAAGTAAGGGAAGCAATAATCGACTCAATCCCAATGAACCTCAAATATGCAGTCAGTGTCGGTATTGGCTTATTCATTGCCTTCATAGGACTGGTAAATGCAGGTATAGTAATACCCGGTGAGGGAGTAATAGTAGCTCTTGGTGATATGAAGAGCGCACCGGTGATATTAGCACTTATAGGGCTTGTGATTACAGGAGTATTGCTGTACAAGAATGTTAAAGGAGCTCTTTTCATCGGTATAATAGTTACAACCGTGATAGGGATGTTCCTGGGTGTTGCCAAGCTTCCGACAAGCATAGTTCAAGCACCTCCGTCAATCGCTCCTATAGCGATGGCACCCTTTAGCGTATCCTGGTCGGAAGTGTTCAGCCCCAAATTCATTGTAGTAATATTCACATTCCTCTTTGTTGACATATTTGATACTGTAGGTACGGTCATCGGAGTTTCATCAAAGGCAAACCTGCTGGATAAGGATGGAAGGCTTCCAAGGGCAAGCCAGGTTCTACTGACTGATGCTATAGGTACGACCTTCGGTTCATTGATGGGAACAAGTACTGTCACAACTTATGTTGAGAGTGCTTCAGGTGTTGCAGAAGGCGGAAGGACCGGTTTGACCTCGCTGGTTACCGGAGGACTATTCATTCTCGCATTGTTCTTCTCACCTTTGTTCCTTATCGTGCCAAGCGCAGCGACAGCACCGGCACTTATACTTGTCGGACTCTTCATGATGGAGCCTATTACAAAGGTAAATCTTAAGGACTTTACAGAAGCGATACCTGCATTCCTGGCAATAGTCATGATGCCTTTCGCATACAGCATCGCAGAAGGTATTGTTTTCGGTATGCTTGGATATACGATTCTTAAGCTTCTTGCAGGAAAAGGCAAGGATGTATCAATAACGATGTACATACTTTCGATCATATTCATTCTGAGAATCATATTTATGTAATGAGTTTGACTATATCGCTTAATCAGGCAGAGTGCTTGATTAAGCGATTTTTATTGGCCCTAATATGCCCTATGGTTGAATCTTCTGAAACAGCAGTAAAGGAGAGATAGAAATGAATGCAATATTTGTAAGAAATGATATAATAGTTAGTATAAAACCATAGGACGATAGTGCATGAAATGCTGTTCTAATAATACAGGAAAGGGTGTTTCGATGAGGGAGATTATTATGGCCCTGGTGGATGTTGCCGCAGGAAGGGCAAAGGCACAGACAGTATTTAAAAACATAAATCTTGTTAATGTTTTTACCGGTGAGATCTATAAGACCGATGTGGCGGTCCATGACGGATACATAGCGGGGATAGGCGAATACACCGGCGCCGTGGAGCTTGATATGGAAGGTAAATACCTTGCTCCGGGCTTTATGGACGGGCATGTGCATATCGAATCCTCCATGGTGACTCCGGGAGAGTTTGCAAGGGCTGTAGCTGCAAGAGGCACGACAGCAATGATTGCCGACCCCCATGAGATAGCCAATGTGAAGGGTATAGCCGGAATCAAGTATATGCTTGAGGGTACCGAAAACCTTCCGATTGATGTGTATGTAATGCTTCCCTCCTGTGTACCGGCAACGCCCTTTGAAAACTCAGGCAGTGTGCTTAAGGCAGAGGATCTGATGGAGATAATCAATCACCCCAGGGTACTGGGCCTGGGAGAGCTAATGGATTTTACAAACGTGATACACAATGAGAAATCCATAATGAATAAGATCGTGCTTGCGAAGAATGCAAACAAATTCATAGATGGACATGGTCCCCTTATAAGCGGCAAGGACCTGAATGCATATATCTCGGCAGGAGTCAGGACAGAGCACGAATGCACAAGTGCAGAGGAAGCAAGAGAGCGTCTCCGGTTGGGGATGCATGTTATGCTGAGAGAAGGTTCTGCTGCAAGAAATGTCATTGATCTGCTGCCTGCCCTGAATGAAAGCAGTATTGCACGCTGCATGTTCTGTACCGACGACAGGCATCCCGAGGATATACTCATAGAGGGGCACATTGACAACAACATAAGACTGGCGATAAATCAGGGAGTCGACCCGGTAAAAGCAATACAGATGGCAACGCTTAATGTGGCAAGATGTTACAACCTGGAGCGGGTGGGAGCTATTGCCCCCGGATATAAGGCAGATATGGTCGTGCTGAATGACCTGGAGGGATTGGAAATATACCAGGTTTATAAGGAGGGCAAGCTGATCGCCCAGGAAGGGAAAGCACTTTTTGAAATAAAGAGCATAAACGATTCAAAGATGCGAAACTCTGTAAATATAAAACCTCTGGCGGAAGACTGTTTCAGTATAACCACCGAGGAGCAGGGACTGAGGGTAATAGGTTTGCAGGCTCATTCCCTGGTGACGAAGGATTTGTGGCGCAATGTGAATATAGCAGCCGGGAAATATTCTACCGATGAGGGGAAAGTGCTTCTGAAGATTGCGGTTATAGAAAGACACAATGCTACCGGCAATATAGGCCTGGGACTGGTGGAAGGACTGGGGCTCAGGAATGGAGCCATAGCATCCACCGTAGCCCATGATTCGCATAACATCGTAGTAATTGGCGACAGTGACATGGATATGCGCACCGCAGCAGAACACCTGCAGGAAATCGGGGGAGGCATAGCAATAGCATCAGAAGGCAGTATAATACGCTCACTCCCGCTGCCCATAGGCGGTCTGATGAGCGACATACCGCTGGAAGAACTGCAGGAACAGCTGGAGGATATGCTGGACACAGCTTATAAAATGGGCGTATCGAAGGATTATGATCCCTTCATGACACTGGCATTCCTGGCGCTTCCGGTCATACCGGAACTGAAGGTGACAGACCTGGGACTCTTTGACGTGGTAAATTTCAGATTTACAAAGATAGATGAAGTATAGGGCTAACAATATCGGCTGGGATTGATTGATAATCCCGGCTTTTATTTTTTGCGGAGAATAGCGGAATTTGTCATATGAATAGTAAGATATATTATATGATATTACATTTAAAGGATAAGGCATATATCGTATAATGGAATAGATAATAGGTAAATGTTGGTACTGGGTAAATTATATTTTATAAGTACAAACACAGCCATATAGAAATATTGGCGACATGGTGTCGTAGTTGGAACCGTTATATGACAGTCTAGTGCAGATTTATGTGTGTTCAAAAAACAAGTTCGCTGATATTCTTTAGAAAGAATTGAACTATATGGAGGATTAGATGCCTAAAAAGATAAAGTTATTCCGGAAAGATACCCCTTTGTATATTTATAGCAGAAAGTTTACTAGCGATAGGGTACTTGTTAGCAATGGATATGGAAGTCTTTTAGCGGAAATAAATCTTGATGAGTTTCCTCTAGTAGAAGATTTTGAAATTCTATATGTTTACAGAGAGGGCTTTAACAAAAAAGATAAAGAAGTTCATTTTATCTTTTATAGTGAGACAATGGGACTACTAAATGGATTTCCATATTGGTATATACATGAATCTAAAATTAAAGATTTCTCTACTAATGATATTCCGATTGGCACAAAAGATACTCCATTCATGGATGTGGAACAAGGCGGTTTGATATATATTTTTGAGAAAAGAGATTATGTTTATGTTTTATATTCACATGATAACGACTATATCGAGTTTAACCCATGGTATAAAGTGAGCAAGGATTTATATTTTAGTAGATGGATGGAATTAATTAGTTGGTTTAAAAGGCTATAATAAGACTTAATTATATGCTGAGGTAACATATTTTTGAATAGCTGGCTCCGTGGGGCACTAGACCATCACATAACACACAGCAGTGTTTCCGCAGTCCGTGAAAAAGCACCAGAATGGCTGTAACCACTCTGGTGCTTAAATGTATAGGCTTATCAACCATCGAACAGAGGATTGCGGAAAAACCTTGTTGAACTGAGCCGCGGTTGGCAGCCATTGCATTATGGGGATTCAATCTTTTTACCCCCTATGGAAAAAGGAGAGAAGGTACTTTTATATAGCAAAATAAGAGGGTAAAGTACAGAACAAAGACAAATGTTGGGTGGGAAAATACTAGGAGGCATAGCTCCCCCCTCCCCCAGCAGGCATGGCAAGATCTATGCAATTGCGAATAAATTAAGGCATAGCCATAAGTGGCAGTAATGCTTGCCGTTTCATATGTCCTTTTAGACAACAAGGACAAAGCGTCATATCACGACCAGTCAGCTTCAAAAGCAGTTCGGCTGTTGTCAGTTTCTTTTGAACAGAATATAGGATTACGCCTGTTAGCTTTTTACACTTAAGCAGCTTGCTCTGACGGTTCCGGTTGCTGAGAATGCCAAAATGGCGTATCTTTACAAACCGGTAAGGCAGAACATGTATAAGGAACCTGCGGATGAACTCATGGCCTTCAATAGTCATCAGCTTCTTCTTGTTTTTATCACGGTAGTCCCGCCACCGAAAGGTGACTTTTTCCTGTTCGATTTTGACAAGCCTATTGTTTGAAATAGCCACCCGGTGAGTATAACGACCTAGGTATTCCAGTACATGAAGAGTGCTTTTAAAAGGTGGTTTACAGTAGACCACCCAATCCTTATCATAAAGCTGATTGAGAAGCACCTTAAAAGCATCTTACATGGCAAGAGCTGCAATTTTCCCATGAAAGCCAAGCAAACCTGCAGCATAAAGCTGCTTGAGATAATGCAGAAACTTTCCCCGGGATAAAGAACTTCTTTCTGCTATTGATCCAGTGCAAACCGTCGAAAGATAACCCTTCTCCCGGTACAATGCAATGGATATGGGGATGATCCATCAGATTCTGGCCCCAAGTGTGCAAAATGGCAGTTACACCGATTTGAGCACCCAGGTACTTCTTGTCGGCAGCCAGCTCTGATAGTGTTTCCGACACACACTGAAAAAGCAAATCATAGAGAAGCTTCTGGTTTCTTAAAACGAGTGGATTGAGGAGATCCGGCAAGGTAAAGACAACATGGAAATAGGGCACTGGCAGCAAATCCTGTTGTCTGTCAGAGAGCCACTGCTCTCGGGCAAGCCCCTGACACTTTGGACAGTGACGGTTCCTGCAGGAGTTGTAGCTGATGCGAATGTGGCCACATTCATCACAGCAGTCAGAATGGGCACCCAATTTAGAGGACCGGCAGAAGGAAACAGCGGAGGCAACCTTAAGATGCTGTAAAGGCAACCTATGGGTTTGAAGATAGGCAGGAGCAAACTGTCGGAATATATCCTGCACTTCAATAGCAGGGTTTGACTTTTCATCATGCATCACTGTTATCCTCCAGAAGATCCAAGGGAGATTTCACCTGAAGTACTTTAGGTTGAACCATGTGCAGGTATCTGGAGGTTGTCTCAAGATTGAAATGACCTAACAGCTGTTGGATACGGAACAAATCTGTACCGGCCTCCAGAAGGTGAGAAGCAAAGCTGTGGCGAAGAGAATGAACGGAAGCCTTCTTTTGGATGCCTGCTTTCTTACGGGCATCATAGAAAACCTGCTGGATAGTACGACAAGAGATAGGCTTTTCAGGTGAACTGCCAGGGAAGAGATACGATGAAGGCTTGTATTGCCGCCAATACTCTCGCAATAGAAGGAGGTTGGCATGGGATAAGAGGGAGTATCGGTCCCTCTGTCCCTTACCCTGGCGGACAAAGATAGACATGCGTGAGCTGTCGATATCAGATAAAAGGAGATTGGCAGTCTCACTAACCCTGAGTCCTGCATCGTAGGTGGTCATGAGGATGGCCTTGTGTTTAAGATTGGAGACAGCATTAAAGATAGACAAAACCTCTTGGAGAGAGAGCACCACAGGCAACTTGCTTTGCTTTTTGGAACGGGGAATGTTCTTAAAGTTCCATTCCTTGCCCAGAGTGGTTTCATAGAGAAAACGTAAGGCACTGTAGCAGCCATTTGCATAAGAGCTGCTGATCCCTTGAGAGATGACATGAAGCAGATACTGGCGTACCTGATTTTCTCCCATCTGAGCAGGGTGCTTTCCGAAATGCTCTTCAAAGCTACTTGCGTGAGCAGTATAGGCATAGATGGTTTTGGGACTGAAACCCCTTAGCTGCATGTCATCTGTCATCTTTTCGATAAATTGATACATGAAATCACATCCTTTAAAATATTTGATTCTATCTTAAAGGATATTTGCTGGAAAGTGTAACTAATATATGGGATAATTAGGAATAGAAACGAAAGGCCACCGCGCTAGCGGTTTAGTTCAACAATGCCCTCACGCT
>DASPLL010000028.1:0-61095 GCA_035627615.1 Clostridia bacterium | reverse complement strand
ATGGAGCAAATTATCTGCTATGCAAGGGCAAAGAAAAAGCCACAGCAGAACTGGGGCTTAGTTTTCTTGCATATAATCTGAAAAGAGCAATAAACATGGTGGGGATCGAGAAATTAATTGCGGCGATGTAATGGATTCCCTAGTATTTTCTTTTCTTTGTAAGAGCACTATTAAAATTTACAATTTAGAGAAATTAGGTAAAAAAGATGCCATATTTTATCCTCAACTAAAGACCTAGATTTCAGCTTGCCCTAATCCTTGTAATTCATTATGTACAGCATAAACAGGGATGAAGGCAAAACTCCTTCACGCAGCCCTATACGGCTGATCTCTCCAAAGCCCCGAACCAGCTCGTCTTCGCTTTTAGGGTTTCCAAGGCTTTTTAGCTCTTCCAGCTTCTTTCTTACGATTGCGCACAGCCGGGTCGCTTCAAACTGTGGGATGGAGTTTATTTCGTCGATGATTTTCTTCTTAGGAATTGGGTCAAACGACAACGCATTAAGCACTTCGATGAACTTATCCATCTCGGGGTTATTCGGTATGGGATAGCAGTTATTGTATTTTTTCTTTTTAGCGTCTAATGATTTCCATAGATCCTCGACGCGCAATAATTCATAGGGTTTGGTGACGGGGATGGCTTTATCTGTTTCGGAAAAATAGTAAAACCAGATCTTCTCTAACTTGCTTTCGTTTATGCACCTAAATATATGGCTGTCATTGTTCGGAGACAGTCCAATGATATACATTTCTCCACCTAAATTTAAGAGCTCGTCAAAATGATAATCCGTGCCGACTTTCAGAGCAGGGGTCTGAACGTACGTCCTGACGAACTGGAAAGCATATTCGTTCTTTTCCTTCAGAAGTGCGATCTGCTTTTTATATTCCGCCTCATCGCGCCTTGATAGCTCAAGCCAGCGGTCCATTTCTAGAGTGCCTCTTTTGATGGTTGACGCTCGTCTGAATTTGAATTCACCACTATAATCCAGCAATGCATTGCAAAAGCAATGCCGGAACTCATCGATGACGACCAACTGCCCTGCCTGCTGACGGATATTTCCTTCGACAGTGTCGGGGTTTTCACTGTCAGCGAGGACGGAATAATTGCCGTGAAGATGAAGCACATTCTTACCTGTCAACGCTTCGAGGTTGCAATCATAATTGAGAGAGAATATCTGATCGAAGCCAGCAAAAAAACGCTTCACATTTTCATTCATATTTTGATGGACGTTGGTGAGCATCCCATCGTTATAAATTGCATCAAGAATCATACGCTCAAATCCTTGCTTCGCTGACTGCCACTGGTCTTTAATGTCGGCATTTGCAATAAAGAACAATCGGATCAGCAGAAACCAATCCTCAAGCATAATCTCATTATATTTCGTAACGGGAGCGGTATATCTGTTCTTGAAATCCTCAATGGCTTCCCGGTCATCGGAATTGCCGTTTCCATCATAATCACCGTTCCGAGCTTTGTTTGCAATATCAATGAAAGCTCTAAAGATGCCCTCAATGTCTTTACCCGAAACCAGGCCATTAAACAACGGATCGTATTTATTCGCCCTAGCGTTGTAAATGATCCTCTTCATGATAAAGTCATTTGAATATGCCTTGCCACCAAATTGAATATTGATTCCATTGCCGAGTAAAACAGATTTCATAATAAATCAACCTCAAAAGATTTATTGTTTATTATTATACCACCGATATTTTCCAAATTGAAGCCAAAGCGCTTTCTTCCAAGCTGTCGCATACAGAATCCTACGGGATTCGCCATAAAGCGGTCTCTATTGATGCGTTTTAAAAAGTTTGAAAGCCTTATCATAAATTGTAATTCTGCGATATGCTTTTGAATTCAGGCTGTCAATGATTGAAACGAGCTCTTTACTATTTAAGGTTATCGCAGTAATTATCTGGCAACTCTTACCTAACTGTACCGAAGAGTTTATAAAGCTATCCATGTCATCAGGAACGATGCTCTGCTGTGCAGGTTCATCAAAAATAATCACACATGGGTGATTTCCCTTTTTTTCGATAGACACTTGCAAAAGTGCCATCGTAAACGCCCAGATTACTCTGATCCCATCGCTTGCTGAGGAGTCGAATTTCATGTCAAACCCATCAATTGTCGGCAAGAGTGATTCCGGCGAGATATCAATACCATCAAAACTGGAAAGGCTGCTATAATGGTAGCGCTTAAGGTTTTCAACAAATCTTTTCTTAAGCAGATTGATTTTTTCCGAATCAGACTCAGACAGATCGCTCTTTGGCAATCTACCGTTTTTATCCAAGTACTCATTCCACTGTGCGGATAGTTCTCGTAAGGCATCAATTAACGAAGATACTGTCTCTCTCAATTTCAAAAGCTGTTCAATGCGGCGAGAAATTTCAATCTTTTTAAGCATTATTGCTTCCGATGCTTCTGTATCCGTAGTTGTATAAAGATCAGATCTTATGGTTTGTGCCAAGCGTCTCAAAGTTAATAGGCTTGCTTCTAATCTTTGCTGATCTCTCTGAAGCTCATCCTTGATATTCTTATGGCTTGACAGAGAAAATTCAAGCATCTTCTTTTGCTCTTTAAGATGTGTAATATTCTCTTCTATGTTCATGAAAACATTATCTGCTATTACAGAAAGTAAATTATCATGGATTTGTTGTTTACATACTGGACAAACATCAGCTGAAAACTCTCCTGTAGATTCTGAACCGAATTTTTGTAATCTTGCTGCATCGTTATTATTGCGAATATCTGAATTCACTATTTCCAAGTCATTTGATAGACGTGAAATTACTGCCCGCTCATAGAAAAACTTTTCTCCAATACTTCTTAATTTTGACTCAAGTGTTGATATCGCCGACTCGGTTTCTGAAAGCTCAGAATTGAGCGCATCAAAATTGTCATGCACACGAGGCTTCAATTGACGTAACGAATTGTACTCACCTTGAAGACGAATAATTTCGTCATCAATTGTAGATTCGTTACCGACTGTGATTATGATACGGTTATAATCTTTGTCAGTTAGGATTCGAGGATGAAGCGGAAGATTTGTGATGTCACATGCTTCATATACTACGGCTTTTCGAAAATCAGCAATAAGTTGCTCCCAATCGCGCTCAAGCTTTGCCTTGACCGTTTTAAGGCGATCCCGCTCTTTTTCATTTTTAAGGGTATCGAGGTCCAGAATAAACTCAACTACGCGTTTCTTTGATTCTCGAATCCCAAAAATGGGCATTCCTGAGAGAATATCAGACCATCCATGCTTTTGTTCAATAAACATAGATGAGAAAACGACTTGGAGATATAATTTACGCTCGCTACCGTCGGATGTACGAACCGCAGGTAATTCCAAATGTAAAAACTCTTCTAAAAAAGTGTGGAATCCGCGCTCTCCTGTTGCGGCATTCTGAATATTGACATATAAATCCATAGCCTGAGTTTTAGGATCGCCAATAGAATCGTAGTCACTATAAAACACTGTGATCAGCCTATTATCTTTATTTTCCACTACGATATTCCTAAAAATCGTAACCGTCTCATGCCCATTACTAATCTCCAGATATGCTCCAGATTCTGTAACAGGCCACGGTTTTCCTGCATCATCAATAGATGTTTTGAATGCTGACGTTAAGACTTTACTGCCAATACCTCCAACACCCCCGATAATTTGCTCAAATCCAAGGCAATAGTAAATAGCGGCAAGAATTGAACTCTTCCCGCAGGTGTTTTCGGAACTCGCCACAAAATTTAATCCGTTTTCGAAGGTTTCATCAATGCCATATATGCCATTGGCGGTATTAATTTCGACACGAAGCCGATTAATCTTCAGCATTTTTAATCCTCCACATATCTGTAAGTTCTTTGATCTTGCTCTCGGTGAGCTTTTTTGATAATTCGTTAAGATCGTGTATTTCACTCGCCATTAAATCACTAGCCATTATTATCTGTTCAGCAAGGTTATGGCCACGCTCTGTTAATCTGTAGTTACCATTTTTTTGCTGAGCAACAAATCCGTATGCTACGGAAAACGTCAATGCCTTATTGACAGCAGGGTCGAATCTTACAAGTGACAGAGTGGAAAATTTGCCTTCAGCAAACCTTATGAGTTTCTCCAAATTGTTCCGTGAGAACAATGCAAACGAAATCATCTGCAATTTAACCAGAGAGCAACTGTCCCCCCAACCACATATGCGCATAATGAGGCAAAGCTGAGATACCTTATAACTAACTCGATAGTTATAAGGTACAGCATCGGGCTTTGCGTCAAATACGATATTACCGCGTAAAAGAGGGTTGTCCGGCATTGTTATACACTCCTAAACTCCATCGAACAATCAGCGAGCCAGCTGGCAATCAAATCCTGCTTGAGTTCTCCAATGGAGGCTATCGTAAATATTCGTGAAAAATCCTTCTCCAGTTTTGTTTGAAATTCGTCCAGAATTTTTTCAAACAAATCTTTATTCATAGATCTGTCAGTATGCATCAAGGTTTTTATTCTCACCTCGTTTTTATAGCTCTGCTCAAGCTTGTACAGATCTTCATAAATCTCAGGGAAATCCTGGCGAAGAGCGGTCATATTCTCTAACCCGCATATGTAGTAATCAATATAGACACTGATGACCGCGTTCAAATCCTCATCTGAATCATCATCAACATGCATGACTGCCTTTATTTTTCGTCGAATATTCTCAACTTTCTGTGAATCGCATTTCGACCAGTCGGGCGTTGCTGTATGCTGAATCGCGGCATTGAGCCGCATATCAGTCAAATTTGTGCGAATAATTCTGCTGATTTCCAGAGTGAAATCAGCTGTTTGTTTTATGATTATCACGAAATCCTTATGAATGTGACCAAACCCCTCTGGATAAGCTGCTTTAGCCGCTAATACTTCTTGCCGCTTCGTCTCTGCGTGTGCTAGAATTCGATGATCTTTATACTCAGGAATATTAAAATGCCATTCCCGAATAGGAGGCACACCCATGCTGCGTAACCTATCAGCATAACTGCTGGCATGTTTGGGGCTGACCAGTTTTTCAAGGTCAGTAGTCATTTTGTCCCGATAATGTCCATATAGATCGTTATCTGAATATTCACGTTCTGGGCAATAGCATTGATGTACAATCCCATCGGTAGTATATCCCTCGATTCCTGCATCACCCTTTTGTGCAGCGGGTATCGCAGTATAATGAACGCTCTGGTAACGTATACGGTAACATTGAACGCATAATTCTTCCCATGCGTCACCATTCATGTACCCTTCAATAAAGTGCATGATGTTACTCACAGCGATTCCCCCCTTAAAAATTCTATCGAGACCGAATTCGTGTTATCTGGGAACTCAGTGACCGCACAGACATCCACGAAAAACTCAGCGTTTTCTTTCGTATAGTGTATCTTGATAAGCCGAAAGATAGCATATACCTTTGTTACTACCACCTCTCTGTGCATTAGGAATAACTTATCACCTACGTTTGGAAGATTTTGAACAACCACGTTTAAAATCCTCCTTTCTAATCGTCACGCTACCTCACAATTATATTCGAATCACCATCTCGTACTTATAAGGAGCTTTTCAGCCAATACCGGTTCGTTCTTTTTTCTAAGTTCACGTTCCGATATACGCTATACCGCCCGTCAACGATAAACAATTAGAGCGGTGAAAATGCCACCGCATTTTTGCCTGTAACGGCTTTGCAGTAACCTATTCCCAGATATAAATACTGTGAAATTGCTTGGCACCAAATCGATAAGACTCATTTCACTGCTACCATAAGATTTTATATATACACAGTATTAATAATAGCACTAGCCGACAGAATATTCCATATTTATTTTAGCTTCAACATAAATAGCGTTTTGGCAAAAATTTTGTTTTTTGCCAAAACGCTTGACTGTTTTCTTGTATCATGGATATAATAATGTATAGATTATATCGGCATGGAGATGAGTCTTAAAATGAATTATTCTAATGAAATCAGCTCTGCTTTTTCCAACAAATCTGTATTTACAAGAAATGAGCTGAAAGACTATATCAAAACGCAAAACCCAACGTTAAAAGATAGTACCGTTGGCTGGATTCTTTACGATCTGTGCCAGCAGCACGTCATTCAGCGGGTAGCGCATGACACGTTCAAGATATACGACAAGGATTCCTCTCAGAAGGACTATAAGGCTGACCTCTCAGAAGATGCCGGTTATATCCTTGAATTTTTGAAACAGCAGTTTCCGTTACTTGCATTCATCATTTGGGAAACCCGCGCTTACAATGAATTCGCAAACCATCAAATGGCTCGTAATTTCATCTTTGTCGAGGTTGAAAAGCCCCTTGGCGAAAGCGTGTTCAATGCGCTTCATGAAAAAAACAATTATACAACCCTGTATAAGCCAAGCGCTAAAGAAATAGCCCTGTATTCGGGAACCGTCACCGTTTCAGTGCTTCCCCTTACATCAGAAGCGCCGGTTAACGGTTTCAACGCTACTCTTGAGAAACTGCTTGTCGACCTATTCGCAAACAAGCTGCTTGACAGAATTGTCAGTCGGAGCGATTACCCTGAGATATATGAGGAGGCCTTTTCAAAGTATAGTATCAACTACAACCTTATGATTAGGTATGCCAAGCGTCGGAACAGGGATGCCGAAATCAAAACCTTTATTAAAGAAAAGACGAAAATCACCGTTTACGTAAAGGAGAAGGGGCATGATTAATCAAACAACATTTACCGCCGAGCATATACGAAGCATCCAGCAGCAGAGCAAGCGTGACCCTGCCCTTATCGAACGGGTGATCTTTGCCTTTGGGCTTTTGGAGGCTATCGCCCGTTCAGGGCTGCCTTTTATCTTTAAGGGTGGAACTTCGCTGATACTTTTGATGGACAAGCCTCGGAGATTCTCGACTGATATCGATATCGTAGTCGAACCTGGGACCGAGATAGATAAATACTTAGAGATAGCTGCCGCCATTTGGCCATTTGTTAAGACAACAGAGCAAATACGCGATGCTGCTTTAAATATTGAAAAACGTCATTTCAAGTTCGCTTTTGCATCACCCTTGACCGGCAGGGAACAAACGATTCTGCTTGACGTTCTGTTTGAGGAAAACCATTACAGCTCGACAATAGAAAAGAGCATTGAAAACGAGCTGCTGCTTATAGAGCCACCCGCTATTTCTGTGCGGCTTCCGAATGCAAACTGTATCCTCGCGGACAAGCTCACGGCGTTCGCTCCTCACACGTCAGGTATCCCATATAATGTCGACAAGGAAATGGAGATCATAAAACAGTTATATGATATCTCCGCTCTGGTCGGCTACATAAATGATTTCTCCGAAGTAAAGTTAAACTATTTCGATATAGCTAAAACCGAGTTGGAGTATCGAAGCATGACCGCCAGTGCTGAAGATGCTCTGCGGGACGCAATTCAGACCGCCGCCTGTATCGCAGGCAGGGGTCTGTACCACGCCGAGGAATATACCCTTCTGCAAAAAGGAATTATTAATATCCGCAACCATATTTACAGCGAAAACTTCAACGGTGAGATAGCCGTGCAGCGGGCCTGTATAGTTATGTGTCTTGCTGCTGCCATCCTGACGAATCAAGATGGAATGCCCCTCTTTAAAGAGGACAGCTATTATGCATCAGTTGACATTCTATCCGACGAGTTCAAAAAACTTGGCTACATTAAGAAAATGGACTTGTTTGCTTATAAGCATTTAGTTGAGGCTGTTGAAATGCTGAACAAGTGATTATCATTTACATTTGCTTTATATTCTTGCTTCTTCCGCTATAAAGTCCTGCATACAATCATCCATGTCCAGCAGGAAGGAAAACAGGAAGTATTGCCTAGCCCCCGAATGAGTTACCAGCAGATCCACATCCTCCGAAAATTCCATGCCTACAACATCATATAGAATTCGCATGATGTCCAGCATTTCGTTTCCCCGGTTCTCACTGTATAGCTTATTAAAAATGCTTGAAATTCTGTTTATAGCTTCACTATTGGATCCAGAGAATGTCCAGAGTGTTTCAATCAATGGGGCGGTCGTGGCCCCGGATATGAGGTTGATTTTGTCCTGGCTGATTTCATTTCTGGACCTGAGAATACCCTTCTTTATAAGGGCATCATAGTTTATGTTATTTTCGTTCATGATCTTTGCCTCCTTTATATTCACACATTTTTCTTTATTTCTTTCCATAGCCTTTTATAGCTGTCCGCACAGTTTGATAACATTTTTACAACAATTTATAATAATGGCTACTTCGCATATGGAATAAAAAGGATGTATTTTGATAACAATTTGGATAACATTGATAACAATTCGAGAAATAAGTTATTTTTCCAACATGAAAAGGGCATGAAAAAAACCCGCATAAACTCAGTGTTCATGCGGGTTCGCATAGTCTGTATGGCGGAAGAGGAGGGATTCGAACCCTCGTGCCACTTTCGTGACAACCTGATTTCGAGTCAGGGCCGTTACAACCACTTCGATACTCTTCCATGTTAAATTGTGACCTTTGACGCTATGAAATTATTATTTCGAGTCATGGACCTTCGACCACTCGGACACCTCTCCGTGTTTATCGTTTTCTTTTAAAAAAATCTTTTAATATCTGGCTGCATTCATTCTCCAGAATGCCTTTTGTTACCTCTGTCCTGTGATTAAAATGGTAATCCTCAAACAGGTTGAGTATCGAGCCTGCTGCGCCGCCTTTCGGATCCATGGCGCCTATATAGAGCCTTTCTATCCTGGCGTGCATTATCGCGCCGCTGCACATCGTACAAGGCTCCAGTGTGACATACATGTCACAGTCAAGCAGACGCCAGCCACCGAGTGCCTCACAGGCTTCCCTTATGGCAAGCATTTCGGCATGAGCCGTTGCATCCTTGGACAACTCCCTGCAGTTATGTGCCGCTGCTACTATTTCGCCATTTCTGACTATTACGGCACCGACAGGAACTTCATCCTTGTCAAAAGCCTTTTGCGCTTCTTCCAAAGCTTTTTGCATGAAAATTTTTTCCATATTTTTACCCGCGTTAATATTTATATTATATCATTATTTTGCGGTTTACCTTGATATATTATCACTTTAATCATTACATTGTCAATATTATTGCGGCTATGCTTTTAAGCCATATATACCATATTGCTCCAGTAAAATTTCAAAAAAAGTTTTTTGAATCCGCAATAGGCCGCAATCAAAACAAATATTAAGCCTGCAGCACTAAAATAATACTGCAGGCTTTCGTTATAGTCCAAATCCATGCTGCAAATTTATCTATCCGAACATGACTGAATTCACAATATTCTCCAGATACTCCTGCCTTCCGCTCTTCAGATCCTTTACATCCCCCAGCAGCAAAGCATGCTTCTCCAGATCGGCCAGCGTAGCTCTTCCTGCAACGATATCGGCGCCTATGCCTGTCTTATAGCTGGAATATCTCTCTTCAATGAACCTGTCGATCCTGCCGTCTGCAATAAGCCTGTCTGCGATCTTCAAACCCATTGCAAAAGCGTCCATGCCCGCTATGTAGGCATAAAAGATATCATCAGGCTGATAGGAGCCTCTGCGAGTCTTAGCATCGAAATTGAGGCCGCCTTTTGTAAAGCCCCCTGCCTTAAGTACCTCATACATACACATGGCTGTGTCATATATATTGGTCGGGAATTGATCGGTATCCCAGCCCAGCAGCAAATCTCCCTGGTTGGCATCAATGGAGCCGAAGCAAGCATTTTCCCTTGCAACTCTCAGCTCATGCTGGAAGGTATGCTGTGCCAGTGTTGCATGATTTGCTTCAATATTCATTTTAAAATCCTTATCGAGGTCGTATTTTCTCAGGAATCCCAATACTGTCGAAACATCAAAATCGTACTGGTGCTTGGTAGGCTCCTTGGGTTTAGGCTCAATATAGAAATCTCCCCTGAAGCCGATGGAGCGTCCATAAGCTACCGCCATCCGCATCATCCTGGCCATATTGTCAAGCTCAAAGCCCATGTCTGTATTCAGCAGAGTCTCGTAGCCTTCCCTGCCGCCCCAGAACACATAGCCTGAGCCGCCAAGCTCAGTTGTTATCTCCAGGGCCTTTTTTATCTGCGCTCCTGCAAAGGCAAATACATCCACGCTGCAGGAGGTAGCTGCACCGTGCATATAGCGGGGATTGTTGAAGTTATTGGCCGTTCCCCAGAGCAGCTTCTTACCGTACTGCTTCATCAGGTCCCTCAGCAGCACAGTAATTTCATCCAGAGCAGTATTTGTTTCCTTCAAGGTCGCATATTCCGGTGCGATATCCCTGTCATGAAAACAGAAAAAATCGATATCCAGTTTATCCATAAGTTCAAAAGCCGCATAGGCCTTGTTCCTGTATATTTCAACGGGGCTGCTTCCACCAAAGCCTTTATCCATGGTACCGCTTCCAAACATGTCCTTACCCTCGCCGCATAGTGTATGCCAGTAGCTCATGGCAAAGCGGAGCTGCTCACGCATGGTCCTGCCGCCGACTATTTCATCAGGGTTATAATAACGGAATGCCAGAGGGTTATCCGTTCCAGGTCCCTCATATTTGATCTTTTTTATTGATTTAAAAAACTCGTCCATCGACATATCTCCTTTTCTATCATGTATACACTGTCCTTTAAAGCTTCCTTTCCTGTATTATCTGCCTGTATCTATAAAAGCTGTCCTTTTTTATCCTTGCCTGTGTTTCATAATCGACATATACTATTCCGAACCTCTTTGAATAGCCAAAGGACCATTCGAAATTATCCATTAAAGACCAGCAGAAATAACCTGCAATATTCAAACCCATCTCATTCATTTTGGCAACCGCTTTCAGATGGCTGTCCAGGTAATCTATTCTGTTTTTATCATGAATACATCCATCCTCCGGAATGTCCGGCCATGCTGAGCCGTTTTCCGTAATATAAACAGGCAGGCTGGTATACCTCTCCCTTACTATTTTGACCATATCAATAAGACTTTCGGGGGTTATATCCCAGCCCATGTCTGTTTTTGGGCTGGAAGAACAGGCTCCTGAAGTGAGTGTCAGTGACATTGGATCGAATTCCACCAGGGAACGGGTGTAATAGTTGATCCCCAGGAAATCACACTTCTCAGTTATTACGTCAAAATCGCCTTCCTTAATAAAATCAAAATTTCCAACCCTCGCAGCATACAGGTTTGCAATATCAAAAGGATATGAACCTTTAAAAAGCGGCTCCAGGAACCATCTGTTGGAAGTGCCGTCATGATTCGAAGCAGCCAGTATGTCTGCGAAGCTATTACCCGCAGCATATGCCGGTGTGAGGTTCAGTGTAATGCCGATGGGTTTTTTGAGGTGCAGCTCCCTGTATAACCTTACCGCCATTCCATGGGAAAGCAATATATGATGCCCGACTTTGAGTGCTGCGGCAATATTCTTCTTCCCCGGAGCGTGAACTCCCATGGCATTGGATAATATTGCGGCACACCAGGGCTCATTATGGGTGATCCACATATCCACCAGGTCATCCAGCTCTGTAAAGCACTGCCTTGCAAAGCTCAGGAACCAATCAGCACTTTCCCTTGCTTCCCATCCGCCGATGGACTGCGCCCATTGGGGCAGATCCCAATGGTATAAAGTAACTGCTGTTTTTATACCGTTCTGTTTAAGCTCTGTCAGAAGCTCTTTGTAAAAAGCCATACCTGATGGATTGTATCTACCATGCTCCGGAAATATTCTCGGCCAGGAGATGGAAAGCCTGTAGCAGTCTGCACCCAGCTCCTTGATGATCTTAACATCCTCTTTATATCGGTGATAATGGTCACAGGCTATATCACCATTTTCCATGTTGTACACCTTTCCTTCCGTCTTTGAAAAGGTGTCCCAGATGGAGGCCGTTCTACCATCCTCATTAAATGCACCCTCAATTTGATAAGCTGCAGTTGCTACTCCAAAAATAAAGCTCTTGTCAAACTTCATCCATTCAGTTCCTCCCAATTCATCACATAATACGAACACAACTATTCCGTACAATCAGCTTTGTGGGTACACGAAGCTCTGCAGGAGCGTCCATCTCTCTATTCTCAATTGACTGAATCAATACATCCGCCGCCTTCTGCCCGATTGCGATCCTATCCTGGGATACTGTTGTCATCGTCGGGGTCGTATAAGCAGACACCGTCACATCATCGAAGCCGACAATGGATATATCATCCGGGACTCTGAAGCCATGGGCCTGAAATGTTGTCATAGCTGTCCAGGCTATATCATCATAACCGGCATAGACTGCTGTCGGCAGATCACCCCAGCAGCGCTGTATAAGCTCGGCAGCAGCTTTACTTCCCTCTTCAAAGGCATAGCTCCCGGTTTCAACTATGTATTTAGGATTCTCCTCAAGTCCCTTAAGCTTCAGAAATTCCTTATATGCTTCATAACGTTCATTGCCCGCTACACTCCATAACGGGCAGGCAATATGTGCAATTTTCCGGTGTCCAAGAAAATACAGGTATTCAAGGGCTTGCATGCTGCCCATTTTATTATCCGACACAACAAGAGGCGTCTTTTTATACATTGACTCTACCGATACCCTTTTTATGTCACTTTCAAGAACATCCCTTATTTCATGCTCATACTTAGCTCCTACTGCTATAAGTACACCGTCTACACCCCTGTAAATACAATGCTCAAGAAAGGAGGCTTCCTTATTTCCGAACCGCTTGTTTAAAAACACCACATCATAGCCGCATTCGCCGGCTCTGCTCCTGAAGCCCTGTAATATTGTGCTGTAATGCTGGTGGGCAATACCGGTGCCGGCATCTTCACAGAAAAGGACACCTATAAGCCATGTCTTTTTCGTTGCCAGTGCCCTTGCACTGTTGTTCATGGTATAACCCAGGCTTTCAGCCGTTTCCATTATTTTCTGATAGGTCTTTTTATTCACGCCGTTATAGTTATTAAAGGCTTTTGAAACAGTCGACGGGGCACAGCCTACCATTTTGGCAATGTCGTATATTGTTACCATTTTTCCGCTCCTCAGTTACTCAATTTTTTCCATTATAACGCATATTTGTGGGTTATTCAATCAAGCACCTTGTAAGTGAAATAATCAAAGTCCGCATACCCGCTTCCGTCAGCCATATCCTGGCAGCTCATCCCGATAAAAGCACTGGTAAAGCCCATGGGGGTCGCATAGTCATCAGATAAAGTGCTTACGTCAATAGAGTAAGGGATAACATGCCATTTTTGATCTTCCCCAGCGTAAGAGAACTCCCCGATACGGTTTTTTACTGTCAATCTCAGATAAACCTTCCCATTTCCTACTGGCATTTCATTCTCTTCAAGGGGCATTGAGAATCTGTTTTTGTCAAAGCACAAAAGGCCTACGCATTGTTCCCCTTTTTCTTCATTATAGGCAACCCTCAGATAATATTGGGTCTCCTCATCATAGCGGTATAACAGACCGGCCATCCTTTGGAAATGTTTAAAAGGCAAAGTGAGGCAGGTCTCTGCTTCAAAACAGAAGTCAGTTTGACGTCTTACCAGCATATTCTGATCATGAAGCGACTGGAGTGAATCCCCCCCATAGAGGCGCAGCCTTCCATCCTTAAGCAGTTCATAACGGGCAGGCACCCTTAAGGACATAAAATCCAGCTTAAAGGCCGCTTCAGAAAAATTGTAGGTATAAAGCTTCTGCTCACGCTTTTCACCATAACCTTCAAAGACTTCAGGCGGTATGATGCCGCCATCTCTCAGGTACGGCCAGTTATCCTTCCATATAACCTCTGAAATGGAGGTCTCCCGTCCCAGAGGACATCTCATGCTTTCATCCAAAGGCCGCCCGCATAGAAAAGCAGCCCACCATCTTCCGTCAGGTGCCTGGCAGAGACTGCCGTGACCGGTCTTTTTTATATAAGCTTCCGGCGCATCCTTTGTGCTTACCAGATGAGTATCGGGATGCAGCTCGTAAGGCCCTCCTATATGCTTCGAGCGGGCGACAGTCATTGCATGCTCATAGGCGGTGCCCCCTTCAGCAGTGATCAGATAGTAGTATCCATTGGCCTTGTATATATGCGGACCTTCTACCATGCCTCTTTCAGAACCCTTGAATATATTCTTCGGTTCCGAGACAGGCTTCAGTGTCTCCGGGTCTACCTCGGTCAGTAAAATTCCGCTGAATTGCTCTTTGCCCTTTTTCCTGTAATCCCACTCCATGTTCAGTATGTATTTTCTTCCGTCTTCATCATGGAAAAGCGACGGGTCAAAACCGGAGCAGTTCAGGAACACCGGCTCACTCCACGGACCTTCCACAGATGCGGCCTTAATCACATAATTGGGTGTATCCTTGAAAGGACCATAAGTCCAGTTTTTTACATTTGTGTACACCAGATAGAAAGAACCGTCATGGAAGCTCAGGCAGGGAGCCCAGATCCCTGCTGACTTGGCATTGCCTCTCATATCCAACAGCTTGACGGTGTCCAGCGGATAAGCAACAGTCTCCCAATTTGCCAGATCCTTCGAAGCAGAAACAGACACTCCCGGAAAATATTCAAATGTAGAATTTGCAATATAAAAGGTTCCATCAACACATATCATACTCGGGTCCGGATGAAAACCTGTAAGCACAGGGTTTTTTATCAAATCAACCACCACCTATACATAATAAGTTACTATTCCTTTACTGCGCCCATGGCGATGCCCTGTACTATATACTTGGAGAATATTGCATAAACTATGAGAATCGGAACAACGGATATAGCAAGTCCAAGATAAATACTTCCGTATTCCGTCCGATAGGTGTCTCCTCGCAAGGTCTGCACCAGCATTGGCAGAGTGTACATGTCCATTTTTGAGATCATTATGAAGGGAGTAAGGAAGCTATTCCATGATCCGACGAAAGCAAAGATCCCCATGGTAAATGCACCGGGTTTTGCTATTGGAAGCATTATGCTGTGGAATATCTTCAGTTCACTGCAGCCGTCAATTCTCGCCGAATCTATCAGATCCTTTACTATCGCCGACTCCAGGTACTGCTTGGCAAAAAACACCGAGCTTGGAGCCGCAATTGCCGGCAGGATCAGTGGAATAAAGGAATTAGTAAGCTTTAAATAGGACATGTAGCGATAAAAGCCTATAACCCCGATTTGTGTCGGCACCATAACCAGCAGGATTATGAAACCATACAGGAATTTCTTGTAGGCGAAGTCATATACATGCATTGCATAAGCAAACATCATGGAGAAATATACAGTCAGCACCGTAACGGATACTGAAATAAAGGTGCTGTTTAAAAGTCCTCTGGCAATGGTAAAGCCCCTCCCGGTCAGGTTGCTCCAGTTTACTTGCGCATTTCGTCCGGGCAGCAGGCTGATACCCTGCTGGATCGCAGCAGTTGTACGGGTTCCGTTTACAAGCATGATCCAGATAGGCAAAACACACATGGCAAGCAATACAATAAGTACAATGTATATTAAAAAGCGGTATATCCGGGTTTTAAGACCATAACTCATGCTTTGCTCCCCCTTTCAACCTCCTGGCTATTTTCCCTTCCTCAATACTGTCCCTGTCCCTGAGTAGTCTGAATATCAGCAGAGATACCACGCAGGTTATGATAAAGATAATCGTCCCCACTGCAGCTGCAGCCCCGATATGCCCCTTATTGCTTGAGAACTTCATGTACATCAATACGTTCATAGTCATTATTGCACCATTTGGAGACCCTCGCCCGTCAGTAAGCATGTATGGAATGTCGAACATCTGCATACCGCCTACCAGAGAAGTTACCAGAGTATAGACAAGCACCGGCTTCAGAAGCGGCAGTGTAATATGTGTAAACATCTGCGCCGAAGAAGCTCCGTCAACCATGGCAGCTTCATAAAGCGTCGGGGATATGGAGGTCATCCCTGCCATCAGTATGATAAGTGTGGAGCCGAACCACATCCACCATTGAACATACACAAGGATGGACTGCGTCCAACCGCTGCTCCGAAAAAAATCAATCGCATCATTCATGATGCCTGCACGTACTGTAATCTGATTGACCGGCCCGTATAGGGAGAAAAAGTTGAAGAAAAGTACAGCAATAGTAGCAGGCATCAAAAGGTTAGGCAGATAATAGAATGTACGCCATATACCAACATATCTTATCTTCAGACGTGTACTGGTAAACCATACGGCTAAAAGCATGGCAATGCCGAGCTGTGGAATGAAGTTCGAAAGCCAGAGGCTCCAGGTATTTAAAAAGGACTGCAGAAAGAACTTTTCGGAAAACAGTTTTACAAAGTTGCCCATCCCGACTATTTTATGGCTTCTGCTCATCAGTGTCATATCTGTAAAGCTCAGGTAGAAGGTATAAAGCAGAGGATAAAGACTGAAAAGAAGAAATCCAATAATAAACGGCGCAGTAAAAAGGTAGCCGTAATAGTTCTTATTCAGTTTACTGCTTCGCTTTTTAGTGCTTTTAGCGTTCACTATCAAGGCAGATACATCCTTTCTTATTTGAAATTTGTTATATAGAAGAACAAAATCTGCGGTAGATAATCCGCACCGCAGATTTTGTCGTTTGGAACGCTCTGTACCTTTAATTATTCTACAATGATATCCGGCAGGGCACTTCTTACTGCATCCTTGAACTGATTCAATGCCTCTTCCTTCGTTGCTTTATTTGAAGCATAATTGTTAAGGGGGTCATTAAGGGATCTCTGAATAGCATCATCCGATGCTTGCAGCAGCTTAAGGCTGACATTGGGAGCCGCTACAGCAAAACCTTTATAGGAGTTCTGCCCCGCAAGGAATTTACTGGTTGATGCGTCATCAAACTGGCTGATGATCTCATTGACTACCTTCTGGCTGGATATGAAGTCGCCAGGCCCCTGGGAAAGCTTATCCCCTACCGTCGGATCGATCTTTTTCAGGTAGTCATTTGTATATGTTCCGAGTGCCCAGGCTTTGAGGTTTTCACTATCCAATGCCACGAATTTCATGAATTCCTTTGCAGTATCCATATTCTTGGCGCCATCCATTGCTCCTACCCAGGTGCCGCCCCACTGATAAGGCATTGGCCCGCTGAT
Source organism: Clostridia bacterium (assembly GCA_035627615.1). Lineage (GTDB taxonomy): Bacteria > Bacillota > Clostridia > Lutisporales > Lutisporaceae > BRH-c25. The sequence continues at coordinate 44,061 of DASPLL010000028.1, read as the reverse complement.
ACATGCCCAGTCACCGGCTGTATCCTTGCCTACATTTTTAACTGTGTCCGAACCTTCAACCTTTACTTCCTTTGGTGCCGAGTTGGGCATCAACACATATGGAAGGCCCCAGGTTGGCACCAGATAGCAGAACACCTGCTTCAGATTACCTTTTGCATCCACCAGTGAGTCGTTCATACCTGCAAACCAGCCCTCCTGCCACTGATTGGCCTGAGCTTCATAACCGTTCTGGCGGAAGGATTTTGCAGTCTCAAACAATGTGTCGACCATCGGGTCTATAACAAGCTTCCCATCCACTACCCAGGGCTGCTTGCGGTTTGCAAAGAACAGATTCTGAAAATCACCTGTGGAACATACCATATAGGTATTGCCTTTGGACTTTTCCTTGACTACTTTAGCAGCAGCCTCGAACTTGGACATGTCGGAAAGCAGCTCCTGAATGGCTGCCGGGTCATCCGTACCGAAGTATTCTTTTGCCAGGCTTCTCCTGTAGAACAGGGCACCGGGTGTCGCCTGATAGGAATAGGCCTTTGTTACGCCTTCATATGTACCGACATCAATTGTGAACTGATATGTGTCAAGCTCCTTTGCCAATGGCAGCAGGTCGCTGGCATCTGCAAGAAAATCACTTTCTACATATTCCCTCACGAAGGACGCCTCAAGGGAGACAACATCCGGCAGATCCCCGGACTGAAGGGCTGATTTGAGTTTTGTCTGGAACTCACCATTTGTCATAGGAATCATTGTGTACTCAACCTTAATCTCAGGGTGCTTTCCCTGGAAGGCAATCGCCATTGTTTTCACTTCGTCCGTAAAGGACCAGATCTTAAGCACCTTAGGTTCGGCCGACTGAGCTGCCTGTGCTTCAGGTGTTGCAGCCGGAGCCTCTGATGCTGACGGAGCAGCTGGTGCGCAGCCTGCAAGCAAACCTGCTATCATCAGGCATACCAAGGCTAAAGCGATAGTCTTCTTCATTAATTTCCCACCTCTTCCTATAATATTTACAGAATTATAGAAACCGCTTTCTATTTCCACTTTAAATATATCATAAACCTACAGGGTTTTCAATGGAATTTTAGAATTTTCTGTTAATAGGATTTCATATGCCCTAAATCGTAGGTATATCAACATAATCCAGTAATACACATCTACTATATATGCTAAATATTTATAAATAACTTGGCTAAAACATCCTTTTCGACAAGTCACAACAAATTATTGGCTGCTGCTGAATTTGATAATTTTTTCGCAAAATAGAAACCGGTTTCCATGGGTAGTCCGGTTGTTTCCTCCATGTTCCTAATAAAAAAGGCTTCCATTGAAGTATTTTAACAACCAAGGAAGCCTTTTTTGAAACTCGTTGACGGAAAGTGGTACACTAAAGAAATTTATACTTTCCTACTCGTTATAAAAAACAGCCTCTACGCTTAAAATATGTGTATTACATATTCTACCGTAAAGGCTGTACCCTGTCTATAGTCCGGCACACTTGCGCCTGATACTCTCTTATAGTCTGTTCAACTTCTCCATCAGTCTCCTGATTACCGCTGCTGCCTGTGCTTTTGTCATCTTTCCTTTAGGATCGTAGCTGCCGTCAGGGCTGCCTGTTACCAGCCCTGATGCACTGGCCAGGAATACATTGCTCTTGGCCCAGCCTGCTATTTCACTTTCATCAGTAAACTTCACCTTCGTTGCATCAATTGCCAGTTCTGCTTTAAGTCCCGTTTCATGCTCCCAGGCTCTTATCAGCATAGTGGCCATTTGTTCTCTTGTGATTTCTGCATCGGGGGCAAAGTCTTCGCTGCTCACTCCCCCTATAATACGTGCTGCATATGCATTGTCAACATCACCCTTGTACCAGGCGTCTGTCTCTACATCGCGGAATACCTTACCGGTATATACCGCTTTGAGCTTGAGACCTTTTGAAATCATCGATGCAAAAGCGGCTCTTGTTATGTTGGCATTAGGTGCGAATATGTTTGTGCTCTGTCCTCTGGCAATATGCTTTGACGCAAGAAGCTCAATATCGGCCTTGGCCCAGTGGCCTGCAATATCAGCAAAGGTCTTGCTGTATTCCATTACGGTAAATTTAGAGAAATGGTCCACTGTGAAGGTGATCGTTCCGTCGGGGTTCGCCTTCCCGCCTACATACTCCCATTTACCGTCCTTTTCATTATAGTAGTATACTCCAACCTTGCTCAGGTCAGTAACCTTTGATGCATCAAACTTAACGGTGATCGTCATAGGCTTGTTGAAATCCGTCACATTCTTGCCACCTATGGACAGATCGAAATCGAATACGAGGGAAACCTCATCAGCTTCACTATCCTTCTTGTCTATTATGTCCTTGATGCTGTCAGGGGAGAGCTGTGATACTCCAAGCTGGACCTCTCCCTTGAGATTTCCTGCGATAAAGGTCCCGGGGTCAATAGTCAGGTTCACGTTGTTGGAGTTCACCACTACGGGTTTCTGTCCTTCCGCCGCCTTGGAGAATATATCGGAAGGAATATTCACCTTCAGGTTATCCTGCTGCGCTGCTGTGCTGGCATCAATTGCTACCGGTGCACTTCCTGCCGTGGTCAACGCACTGATTAATTTACTGCCGTCAACCTTTACCTCTACGGAGGTTTTCCCATCGGCTCCCTTTTTTACTGTTGCGGTACCTGCTCCGGTCTGCTGGCTGCTTGTATTATTGGCTGCGGTATCTGCCTGTGTATCTGCCGGGGTGCCGCCGCCGCCTCCGCCGCCTCCTCCGCCGCCTCCGCCGGGTTTATTATTGTTATTACCCGATGAGGCAGCTTCTACAGGCCCTACACAATTACTTGTTACAGAATTTCCTATCATTGGATCATCACTGGCTCTCGGTGTAACCTCAAACTTAATATATTTTCCTTGGTCATCCTGGGTCAGGTTATAGGTTTTTGCAGTTGCTCCCGGGATTGCCGTATATGTCCCGTTGCTAGTAGTGCTTTTCAGCCATTTGAAGGTTGTGCCTGATTCTGTATGACCCTGCGCATCAAAGTATATGTATGTTCCTGTAAGGGTGTAGCCTACCTTTGCAGTGCCTGATATTTTAACTTCCTTTGCCATAGGCTGCAGACTGATTACCTTTAAAGAATAATCTCCGAAATAATTATCCTCCGCATGCAACTTTATATAATTGGTGCCCTCACCAAGAGAACTATGAATCAATGAACTATATCTTTCATCATACAATATCCAGTCCGAACCATCATACAGATACATAGCTATATATTCATCAGAGTCAATATCTATATCATAGTATCCGCCGCCCTGTGGTACTGTAAACGAAAAGCAGTCCACATCGTCCCTGTCATTTATCCTTCCCTTTATAGGAGTATCGATGCTTATATGCTTGGCATTTCCTATGCTGTCACCTTCCGTATCGGTTATGGGTATGAGCTGGAGATTGATGCTGACATCACTGTTGGCATTTACTGCCGTAGCAGAAGCTATATCTGCCCTTGTACCCCTGCTGGAATAGTATCCCTCCTTGCTGTATCCCAGCAGTTCATCATCGTAGTAGTCATCTTCTATGGAATAGCTTATGACATATCCGCTGGCCGGCAATACTCCCAGGCTGTAATCGACGCCGTTTTCACCACTTCTGATACTGTATTCGTCTGTATATACTATTCCCTGCGTGCTTTTTGCCGTAACAGCTATTCTTGTATACTCAGAAAGAGTGGCGTTGCCCGGAAGGGATATTCTTCCTGATATATTTGATGCCTTATAAGCCGCAACGTCATAATCAAAGGTGAAAAATGGATAGCTGGAGCCGCCATAAGCACCGTAATAGTAGGTATTGCCTCCTTCCAATTCATACAAGCTGAATCTGTATATACTTTCCCCGTCTTGTCTTTCAGCATACCCTATTTCATTTGCATATTCTCCGTCACTGCTGCGCAAGAATCCGTAGTACATCTCTGTTCCGCCGTCTTCTTCCGTCCCCGAACCTATTATGTATTTACCGTCCTCTTCTATGTCTATCCGGAAATAATCCACATCTCCGTCATAATGCACGGTACCGCTTTGCATTCCGCTTACGCCTAACTGCAAAGGGCTCCCTTGGTCTGCTTCAATAAAGGTGTTCCTCTCATTATCCTCCATCGCATCCAGGGAAATCATAGTCATATTGACGTTACTTTCTCCTGCAGCTACATAACCGGCATCTTCAAACAAAGCAACTGCACCGTCTTCATGATAATAACCGGTGGCAACATAGTCAACAGTGTAAGCATAATATTCTACAACAAAATCAGAATACTCACATGATGCTAGAAGCTCATAGGTTGCAGATGATTTTCCTTCTTCGATTGTTATTTCGACATAATCTACATAGCCAAATTCCTGTGTATCAGTATCAACAGCGATAAGCCACATTTCCACATCAATATCTTCCCCTGCATTGCCATCAGGAAGGGATATTGTACCGGTTATGGCTCCAATCTGGTCTACAATTACTCTATAGTCACCTGTCGAACCGGCATATGCTCCGACCCTCACATAATATGTACCCGGCTCCAGTATTAAAGGTTCATTCACATAATCCATACCCATTCCGAAATTTAAATCGGAACCACCGTCATCATTCTGAGCAATGACATTTTTGTCCCCATCATACAGAGTACCGTATGTATCAAGCCCTCCCCTGGTTTGTATCCTATATTTGCCCTGCTGTGCTACTGTAAATGTAAAGTAGTCCTTGTCTACCCTGGTTGCAATTGATGCGTTAGCCTCCACATTAAGCTCAAGCACTGAAGCATCCTCAAAGGCATTATTCCCATCCCGGGTTATGCAGATAGGATCAGGGTCAATATAACCGTCCGGCGCCTCCAAATAATACATATAATTGTTATTGTCGCCGCCTATAGTAATCTCCCCTGAGTATCCTATACCATCATCTACAAGTATGTCGCCCGCCTTTACCGGCCCTGAGACCCATTCGAATTCATCAGTATATTCAAACTCCCTTGCCAACAGTTCAAAGGTGCCGTAAACCTCTTCAGCGACAGTATCCCTGTGGCTCTCAAAGGATAACCTGAATTCATAAGCATCAGTAGCAGGATTCTTATGTATGTATGACAGCTCTGCTCTTCTGAAGCTGAACTCATCCTTGTTATTTCCGCTGCCGTTCAGTACATATGAGTTTACCTCTACATCTTCTTCTTCAGCTTCATTGTATACTGATCCGTGGAAACTATGACCTCTGTGTTGCATTTCTTCCAACACGGTATCACATTCCCAGTCTGAAGGATTCGCAAGCAGCATTGCCGCCATACCGGAAACAAAGGGAGCAGCCATGGATGTGCCGTCCATAAGCATATATCCGTCCTCATTCATATCTCCCGTATCATTTTCTACATTATTCTCAGGAGTATCCAGAGCTTCAGGTACTGTGCTCAATATTCCAACCCCTGGGGCGAGAATGTCAAGCTCTTCTTCTGCATTTGAAAAATCAGCAATGAAGAATTCCTCAGTTGCCGCATCCCAATCCACAGCCCCTACTGCAATTACATCCTCATATGCTGCAGGATAGTTAACACTGCCGCCATGATCGTTACCTGCAGCTGCTATTACGGTAACCCCGCGACTTATAGCATATTCTATAACTTCTTCTTCCGCTATGCTGCTCTGTCGGCTTCCCAAGCTAAGGTTTATGACCCTGGCGCCGTTATTGACCGCATAGAGTATTCCATTGATTACAGTAACAGTACTTCCGTAACCGTCCTTGTCCAATACCCTTACAGGCATTATTTTTACGCCGCTTGCCATACCGGTCATACCACTGTCATTATGAGCCGCCGCCGCTATACCGGCTACATGTGTACCATGACCGTTCTCATCATCGGGATCATAATCAACATCAATAAAGTCATAACCCGGAAGGAAATTGCCCACAAACTCCGGATGACTCTTATCAACACCGGTATCTATAATCGCAATTTTGATCTTTGACAATTCTTCCTGATCTACATTTCTCCATATGTCTTCCATGTCAATAGCTTCCAGGCCCCACTGCCAGCCCTGGGTATAGAAAGGATCATCGCCATAAACGGAATCAACTACAGACATGCTGCCGGCACTGCTTAATGCCGATGCTTTCCTTACATATACGGGTTCTGCATATTCAACATTTGGGTCATCCTTAAGCTTGCCTATTGCACTGTCCACATCCATGCCCTTCGGCAGCTCCAGCCTGACAATGTCAAGCTTGGAAAATGCTTTTGAAGTAACTGCAGATACTTTTGAATTCAGCGCACTTTTTGCCTGGAGTGAGGTACCGGCTTTATATTTAACAATGATCTGCCCTGGTATGATTCCCCCATTTTCAACCTGCGTGGAAGCCGTATCAGAATCAAACGCTTCCTCACTTCCTTCAGCCGCCTTCATAAGGCTGTCTGTCTTCCGGTCCCGTATCATATCAGTCCTTACCGTATCCAGGACCTTTTTATGATTTTCGCTGACAGAATTTCTGATTTCATCCCTGGAACCAGCACTGCCAAAACCGGGATCTGCCTCATTGTCCGCAAACACTGCCAGCATCTGAGACAATACTAATACCAGTGCAAGCAGTATTACTGATAATTTATTCAATCTTTTCCCCAATTCTTTCTCCCCTTTCAAAAAATAATAGGGCTTGTTGAAATACAAAAATCCGATAATAAGCTGCAATTTTTGTATACAGCCCGAAACCGCATAGAATATTTTACCATGTATTCATATATATGTAATTGCATTGTCGATAAATGGCGCTTTTTATCATACGAATGGCATTTTATGATGTTTTATCGACAGTATTTAAAGAGATCATAGAATTGGATTGGAAGGAGTATAGATTGGCATAAAGAGCCATGGGAAGAGCCATGGGTAGGAGCCATGGGGACGTTTTGCCTGGTCGCTGCGGGGCATGACAAAGAAGACATTTGTTACGTCCTCTTGGCCCCCATGGCCACGTTTCTAAAAAATTATTATGGGGAGGTATATAAACACCTCCCCATAGTTTACTAGTAATTAATCACCTTATTGAACATTTTAAAAGATCAGCCCCTTTCATATATACTAACCGGTCGAGTTTATTATCGCATATAACGGTTTACATTAACAGGGAAATGTTAATTATAATAATTCTTTCCTGACTGCACGCAGTATTTTCCTGATGCTGTCCTCAGACAGGCAGAATATTGCTGCAAGCTCTGCAATTTTCACTCCATTTTTATGAGCTTCGCAAATCTCATAATTCCTGTGCCGTATAGCTGTTCTTGCTCCGTTGCCTTCACCCCAGCCGGTCCTGTTTTCTTCCTTTTTAGGGATATAAACCAGATTACCTTGAACATATTCCTGCAATTGTTCAAGCAATTCAGATGGGAGTATCTCCTTCCCATTTTTGTAATCCACTAATGAAAACCTCCTTGGCTATGATACTCTTTGTCTTCTCACAGACAGATATTTTCATTAATTTCACCTCCCTGGTCTGATTGTCTATACTGTCATCAGTATAGCTACTTGTATTTTACTATGTTTTTCCTTGTATTGGCAATGCCGGTAATATTACAAAACAAAAACAATTCGATCGTTACATCGTCAACTCCGATTGAAAAACTATAACTGCTTCTCCACTTATCCTTACTTCTTCCGGCTGCATATCCGCTATATCAACCTCAACCTTGACTATACCGGTCCTGCCAATAGCCTCCCCCTGCTTACCATTGAAGACAAGCCTATGTCCGTCATGCTCCACCAAACTATGGTACACAAGGTACGCCCCCAGGGGGCCGTTGGCATTACCCGTGACCGGGTCCTCGTTTATTCCTATTGCAGGGGCGAACATTCTGCCGCATACCAATATATCCTTGTCTCCGGTATCAAATGTAAAGACATAATATCCATTGCATTTTATTATTTTACTTAATTCAGAAAGCATACTAAGGTTTGGCTCAAGCTTGTTCAGTACCTTTTTACTTTTTATGCCGATCATGACCTTTGAATGTCCTGTCGATACTATTTGGACAGCACAGTTCTTATCCAAAGCTTCTTCAGTCATTTTCAGAGCCTCCAGCAATACCCGCCTGTTCTCCCCTTCGATCAGGTCTCCGAATTCAATCTTCCCCTGTGTCATTACAATTTTGTAATTGTCCCTATCCCGTATTATATCCACCGGAAGGATTCCAGCTCCTGATTTCTGAAACACCCGGCAAGTGTCCATGTTTTTTTCTGCAGCTCTCGCATAATGCGCGGCTATAGTCGCATGGCCGCAGATCGGCACCTCCTTTGCCGGAGTGAAATAACGCACATAGACATCATAATCTCCGGTATCCGAAGAAAAAACAAATGCTGTCTCTGAGTTATTAAGCTCTCTTGCGATCTTTTGCATCTGGCTCTCAGTCAAGCCATCGGCATTTGTGATTACTCCTGCCGGATTACCCCTAAACCTTTCATTTGTAAATGAGTCAATCTGATAAAGACGGTATTTCTTCATCATGTTTACCCTCCTCTAATTCTTGTGCTGCGTACCAGGTTAGTCAGAAAATTACTTGTTGCTTATGCTTCAAGCCTGCTATACAATTTCATTATACGAGGGTGGCATCAGGTTTCAAGTATGCACTTTTTACTTAGTTACTAACCAATAGGTAAGAAAGGATAATGAAAAATGCATAAAAAGAACTCCGAAGAGTTTCCGGATCAGGAGAAAAGGCAAAAGCATTTTGAGTGCTCAATAGGCTTTACAATGACAGTGATAGGAAGTAAATGGCGGGCAATCATACTGTGGCACATCATGAAAAAACAGCTGGTCCGGTATGGTCAGTTGAAAAGGTCCATACCCTATATAAGCCACAAAGTCTTTGCTCAGGAATTGAAAGCCCTTGAAGCGGACGGACTTGTCCAAAGGGTTGCCTATGCGGAAGTTCCGCCGAAAGTGGAATACTCGCTTACTGAAAGGGGCAGGTCCCTGGAAAAGGTTCTGACCGAGCTGTGCCTGTGGGGAAGAAATTATATAAGGGTGAAAAAGGAATAAAACGGGGCTTTACATTAATAAGCCTCCTTCAGGCTTATTTAATTCAACAGTAAGCCTCATCCATACTTTTCTTATCTCATTGGTTATGGCATGATTGTCCGCTTCAACCGGAGTCTTAAACTCCCGCAGAGCTTTTACGACAGACGGGTCAAAGGGTATCTTCCCAATAACAGGGTATCCGCCGCTCCTGCAAAACTCCTCTATCTCTGAAGTCACTTCCCTGTTCAGGTCATACTTGTTTATGCATACAAATGCGGGTATCCCAAAATGCTTTGCCACACCCAGAACCCTTTCCAGATCACTTTGACCGGATTTAGTAGGCTCACAAACTGCAACCACCGCATCTGTCCCCGTAATGGATGCAATGACTTCACACCCTATCCCGGGAGAACCGTCAATTAGCACCCACTGTTCATTCCTCTTATAATCATTTATATTCTTCCGTACTTCTGTTACAAGCTTTCCTGAACCTTCAGCGCCAATGTCAAGCTGCGCATGGGAAAAGGCCCCTCTTGGGGTACTGGATACAAAGGTCTCTCCCGTCTTGACTTCCTCCAGCCGAATAGCTTCCCGGGGACATACAAGGGTACATGCACCGCAGCCTTCGCATTTCACAGGCATAATCTTAAAGTCTTCACTGATAGCTTCAAATCTGCAGGTTTCCCTGCATAAGCCGCAGCTTATGCAAACCGATTGATCGATCACAGCTTCCTTAGCACCGAAATAATCGTCCTTTTTCAGGACCTTGCCTTTTAAAAGGATATGCAAATTTGGTGCATCGACATCACAATCTGCAAGCATTTTATTCCGGACAAGTATGCTTAGTGTTGAAACCATAGTACTCTTTCCTGTCCCACCTTTTCCACTTATAAATACAATCTGCTTCATTTACAGATACTCCTTTCAATTGTCTCATACAGCTTTTTAAAGCTATCAATCCATAAACTATCATTATGCACAGGAAGGACGCCCCTTGAATAAGCCTCGGCAATATCCCTGGAATAAGGTATTTCCATTAAAATCTCTATATTCTCAATCCTGCAGAAATCATGTATCAGCCGGCTGCTGTCAGATGCTTTATTCAATACTATTCCAAAAGCTATTCCCAGCTTTCTTACAAGCTGTACGGCGATCCTGAGGTCATGCAGTCCGAAAGGTGTAGGCTCTGTTACCAGTATGCAATAATCACAGCCCTCAATCGACTGAACTACCGTACATGAAGCTCCGGGTGAACAGTCAAGTACTACAGTATTATCCTTTTTCATGCGCTTTTTTAAAGCCTTTATGATAGGAATACTTATGGGTTCCCCAATATTAAGCTTTCCCTGGAGAAATGTATCATCACCGTCAGCCTCAACAACCCCTATGGTCCTTTCCGTTTCAGTTATTGCATTCTTAGGACAGGCAATAATACATGCTCCGCAGTGATGGCAGATTTCGGGAAATACTAGAACCCTGCCCCTTACCACAGCAATTGCGTTAAATCGGCATACCTCCGCACAGCGGCCACAGCCATCACATCTTGCCATGTCAGCTTCCGGTACCGGCACTCTTACTTCGGAACTCTTCTGCAGATCCGGTTTTAAGAATATTGCTCCGTTAGGCTCTTCCACATCACAATCTATGTACTGACAATTTGCCAATGCTGCTGTCAGACTTGCAGAAACAGTCGTTTTACCTGTTCCTCCTTTTCCACTTAAAACAGCTATTTTCATCTTTAACCTCCTAGTATAAGTCCGTATACTCATATTGCAGTACGTATTAAGGGCTTATGCTCATATATTTTGCACAATTAAATCTTACTATTATTTTGGGCATATGTCAATAATTATCAATTCATGGCAGTTCCCGATTGTATTTCATTAATTTTATGTAAGCATGTTCATTACTCACATTCAAAAAATAAAAAAGGCTTCCATTGAAGCATTTTAACAACCAAGGAAGCCTTATAGAAATTTATTCTTCACCATGTCTCCAGCAATTGCGCCTGCAGAATTTCTTTTTCTCACTGCGGAAGCATACGATTCTTTTAGAATTGCATTCAGGACAATTAAAATCACCATTCAGAATCTTCTCAAAATTCTCGTAGCTCTCGCTCCATTGCTTTCCGCAATCCAGGCACTTAACAGGGCAGATATTACGTGTGTAATTGCCGCCTTCAATCCTGATAGCCTTTCCATTTACAAGACTGTCAGCAATCTTCTCTCTTGCGACGTTCAAAACACGTTGAAAAGTTTGCCGTGACACCTCCATTTTATCGGCACAATCTTCCTGCTCCATACCTTCAAGATCCTTGAGACGTATTGCCTCAAGCTCCTCAATTCTGAGAACGTTTTCCTGCAATGCAGCAGCATCTATATCTGATGGAGCAAAATACTGTATATTGGGTATAAATTCAACTTTTCTCCACTTCGTCGGTCTCGCCAAGCTTTTCATTCCCCTTTCCAGATAGGACATAAAACCCTTAACTAGCAGTTTATCATGTTACCGGCTTCCAGTCACTATCATCGAAATTCAAACTACTGCCTTGAAACAATTTACATAATTAATATTATTATGTTTATATATCAACTATATATTATCATTATTCCAGTATGATTAAAAGCAGAATATTTAGGCTAAAGGAAAGGAGGCAGGTTTTTTCCTGTCTCCTGCATACACCGGTAGAGATTTTCATTATTCAGTATCTCCATTGATCTCCTTCAGACGCTTTTCAACCTGCTGCAGTTGATTTTGCAGCAGTTCTGCCTGGTTATTCAGATAATCCTTTTCATCTGCTGCAGATCTAAAGGTTGCATTATATGCAGCATATCCCGGGTACCCCCATCCCTGCATACCATTAACATATGGTATCCTTCTGAAGCCCCGGCCTCTACCAAAGCCCATCTCACAGCCTATTCCCCGGTTAATATATCTGAGTGCTGCAATGCCTGTATAAATACCTGCGCAAATACCTAGACCTCTTCCTGTCATCGGTCCCAATCCCATATGTTAACTCTTCTCTTGCGAATTTTACCAATCACGGTATTCTGACTCTTCTCTGCATCTATCACAGTATCCGTATATTTTCATTGGTTTGTCAGCAACTTCAAACTTCTTTTCCTTAATGATGCGGTTCTTGAATTCCTCAGTAATTCTATCGTCAATTTCCTGCACTTGCCCGCACTTCAAGCAAACCAGATGATGATGCTTCGGTTTGTCATATATAACCAATTCGTACTGTGCAGGTGATTTCTCCATAGACAATCTTGAAACCAGACCTATTTTTTCAAACAGTTCCATAGTTCTGTAAACAGTCGCAAGCCCTATTCTTCTATTTCCTTTAGTAACAAGAAACTCATATATACTTTCAATTTCAAGATGATGACCTCCAAAATCATCAAGAATCTGAAGTATCGCTTTTCTTTGGGGGGTAATCCTCAGATTACAATCCTTAAGCAAGCGATAAGCCTGATTAAGCAAGCTAATTCAATCCCTTCACTATGAATTCACTTTCTGTCAAGCTAGATATCAATCTTCATGGGGATGGTCACAAACAGTCTTCTCAACTCCGTAGCCTCTTCCTGCGCCCGGGGTGCATAGACTTTCCCCACCTTTAAGCGCACCCTTTTCAAGCTTTTGTATGACTTCATCAATGCTGCCGTTTACTCCGGCAATCACCTGTATACCCAAATCCTCAAACAGAGTTGATGCTCTTGCCCCATGCCCCCACAAACGATCATATCAGCTCCTTTATTATGTAAATATTGCGGAATTATGCCCGGTGAATGCCTCGGATTCCCTATCTCAAGTTTTTTAACTGTCTTATTGCCTTCAATATCAACCAGAGTATAGAACGGACATCTTCCAAAATGTGAGGAAACATAGTTTCCGTCACTAGAAATTGCTATACGCGTATCCATACCTCCATAATAAATTTATCCCCTACCTTCCCATTCCGGAATGGGAAGGTACCGTTGTATTTATTTTTTCAAGCCGGCCCTTCTTTAATTGTTCAATATTTACCTTGGTCCATACAGGTTCTCCACGATATACTTCAATATTTGCAGTTTTCAAAATGTTCATGGCATTTGGTCCTGCGTTACCAGTTATTACAGCTTCTACACCCTTGTCAACCATAAGCTGTCCGGAAGTAATACCCGCTCCCCCGCCGGAGGCTGCCGCAGAGTTAACAATTGTTTCAAGCTCCATAGTTTCTTCTGCAATAATAAAATAAGCTGCCCTTCCAAACCTTGGGTCCAGGACACTATCACCTGAATTGCCATTTGACGAAACACATACTTTCATAAAATCATCCTTCCTTACTATTCTACATATAGTTTTTGGCTTATGCTCATAATTAATTGTAATATTATTTCCGGCATATGTCAATAACCTTATGCCTAAAAATGTGAAAGCCTATTATACGCCTTATACATTAAAGTACATGGCTTAATACGCACATTGAGAGTGGCATTCCCGTAATTGATATGGCAGCGTATGGTTATTGGCACTTGACAATAACCATTTTTTAAAAGTACAATGAAGATAGGTTTAGAGCGTAGATTTTTTTTAAAAGGGGGCTATGAATTGGAAGACAAGGTAAAGGTCGGCATAATAATATGCAACCGGTATCATAATTGTGCGGGAGGAAAGTGTCTCCGGTCACTAAGAAACAGGGAAGGGGCCTTCAGCTTGTACAAGGACAAAGAGGTTGAGCTTGTAGGCTATACTACGTGTGCAGGTTGCCCTGGCGGCAACGTGGAGTATGCTCCGGCCGAAATGAAGAAAAATGGAGCTCAGGTAATACACCTTGCAACAGGACTTGTGGTCGGATACCCACCTTGCCCCAGAATTAACTATTTCAAAAAGTACATTAAAGAAAAATTCGGATTGGATACAGTGATAGGAACTCACCCAATTCCGCAGAACTATTATAATACTCACAGCAGTCTCAATACTTGGAATGCAAAAGAATGGCAGGAAATAATAAAAGATGTTATCTGTGATGAGGAAATGCGTAAGGCATATGATTAAAAAAACTCCAGTTTTAACTGGAGTTTTTTAATGAATATTTTATATTAAATATGTATTTCTGCAGAATCACCCTTTTTTATTCAGCCACCCTTGATAACTTTGCAGAACAGTCCTTCACCCGGCAGAAGGCTTACACCATATGTTCTGTTCACTATACTGGGATGATCCTCCTTACCGATCTGCGTCACCTCCAGGATAACACCCTCACCCAAACTGATTTTGCTTCCAACTGTCATACCGGATAAATCCAGACCGTCAAGACGGATATGGAGTATATTGTTCCTCTGCCCATTGATACTCCCCCTTTTATTTCTACTCTTCAGCCTCCGCATTCGTCATGATGCTGGTGCTCATGACAAATTGAGCCTGTGGATCTGAGCATGCCCTGCAGATATTGTTCTGCTGCAGTTTTTGCATTTCCCCTTGCCCCTGTTATCACTTCTATACCCTTTTCATTGAATATTTCTGCTGCTCCTCCACCCATTCCTCCTGAAATTATTACATTAACTCCCATATCGTTCAGGAAGTTGGGTAAGAACCCGGGTTTATGCCCGGGGTTAGCTATAGACTCACTCTTAACAATCCGGTTGTTTTCCGCATCAAAGATGCTGAAGCTTTCACAATGTCCGAAGTGCTCTGTTACCATGCCATTGTCACCTGCTACTGCAATTCTCACTCTTTCTCCTCCATCCTTTCCAATTTTTCCGCTAAATTATCAAGCCAATCGCCTTCAAAAAGTTCAATCATTCCCATGTCGCAGGCTGCTGCAATCCTGGGATCGATAGGCAGCTTTCCCAGAACGTCGATATTATGCTTCTGAGCTATATCCTCGATATGGCTTTCGCCAAATATCTTGTGCTCTTTGCCACAGTCCGGACATTTGAAATATGACATGTTCTCAACCAGTCCGATGATCGGTATGTTCGTCATTTCCGCCATTCTTACCGCCTTGGATACTATCATTGAAACCAACTCCTGCGGTGAGGTCACAATGATAATTCCGTCAACAGCAATGGATTGGAATACAGTAAGCGGCACATCCCCTGTTCCCGGCGGCATATCGATAAACATAAAGTCCACATCTTTCCATATTACCTCTGTCCAGAACTGCTTTACCGTTCCGCCAATAAGCGGGCCTCTCCATACCACAGGCTCAGTGTCATTTTCCAAAAGCAGGTTAATTGACATAATATCTATGCCTGTTTTACTTCTTACAGGGAAAAGCCCCAGGTCATTACCCATTGCTTTCTCTTTGATGCCAAAGGCTTTAGGTATTGACGGCCCTGTTATGTCTGCATCGAGAATAGCCGTCTTAAACCCTCTCCTTTTCATCATTACCGCCAGCATTGAGGTTACCAGAGATTTGCCGACCCCTCCTTTTCCGCTTAAAACCCCGATAACTTTTTTAATGTTGCTCAACTCATGGGGTTTCTCGGAAAAATCGATTTTTTCTTCTTTTCTTTCAGCACATTCCTCACTGCATGCACTACAATTCTGGTTACAATTTTCACTCATTTTTTCTATCTCCTTACTTGTTCAAATTTATTTGTTATCTTTAGCTTCTCTGCCGAATCTATGCTTTCTGCAGCCGCCGCAGCCACATGATTTTTCAAGCCCGTCACAAAGCCGGTAATCTCCGCCCTCTATTCTCAATACTTTTCCATTGACCAGAGACTCTGCAAGCTTTCTTCTGGCTGTATTATAAATGCCCTGGACTGTTGTACGTGCGATATTCATCTGCTTTGCACATTCCTCCTGTGTAAACTCCTCCAGGTCGATCAAGCGTATCGTTTCATACTCATCAATAGTCATAGTCTCGAAACACTCCTGATCAACTGATACGTTAAGCGGCCCGAAACGGTCGCTTTGCGGCAGGCAGCACACTTTTCTCCATTTTCTTGGTCTTGGCATATTTAATTCACCTCTTTTCAGTTATTGTCATATGCCAATTTCTATTATAGTTCTCTTTTTCGACATATGTCAATAATCATTTTATTTTATAGCAGCACCACACCTGTTGAAAAGCAAATAAGGATAAAACCCCGGGAGAGTTCCCGGGGTTTATACCGTAAAATTGATATGCCGACAAGCTGTTATATGATTATTAATGCTTCTTTAATGTAAAGGCCGGCTTAATCATTCCGATGATTTCCTTTTTCATGTTCTTTATCGGAGTTTCTACATAGTTTGAAAGCTCTTTGTAGATTTCCCCATTGCCAATGCCTAACTGTCTGAGCACCTCCATCATTGCCACCATCACAGCACGTCCGTTCCCATCTTCAGCTTTTATTGCAATACCCAGTCCGGTTTCCAGATCTCCGATGCATTGTACACCTTCCGCTCCTGACTTGGATACGAGCCTGCCCTTAAATGCCCTCATTACGTCAGTATCGAAACGGTCCTTCCCTGCAACAAGCTCAGGATGAGCCATCATAGCATTCCTTATGGTTTTGAGTGCCTGAGAGTGCTTGCTGTCTTCAACCCCGTCAGGATCAGCCAAATGTGCAAATCCAAGGGCAATATAGTTTAGTGGGAGCTGATGGACAGGTACACCGCAACCATCTATTCCTATACCAATTTTATCTTTGGGATAACAAAGAAGCTCCGATATAGTATCGAGGATTCTCTGCTGAACAGGATGACCCAGTTGATAATAATTATCCAGATCTTCCTTTAAGTGAACAGCAGTAGCAATCATTCCGGAATGCTTGCCTGAACAGTTGCTAAAAACAGGAGACAGGTCTTTTCCATCTTTTATTAACGCTTTATAGCTATCCAGATCCCTTGGAATATGGGTCCCGCATTTTAAAGCGCTTTCAGTCTTCCCGACCCTTTCCAGAATTGACAGGATCCTCGAGCGATGTATGGGCTCTCCATTATGGGAGGCACACATCACGGCAATATCCTCAGTTTCCAGCTTGAAAGCATCTGCAGTACCTGTTCCGATTATGGGAATTGCCTGTATCGGCTTCATGGAAGAACGGGCAAAGGTAGCGTGGGTCGGATCCCCAAAAGAGTAAAGAAGCTCTCTCCTTCTGTCTACAACAGCAATATGTATATGATGCTGACTTTCTATATAACCGTCACGATAAACATTAACCCCAGGTTCATTCATAGTTTTCCTCCTCATTCAATTGTGTTTTTCCTGCTATATACAGCTAGTATAAATGACATGCTACCATATGATCCTTTTCTATTTCCTTTAGGCTGGGACGGACCTCTCTGCATTGGGGTATCGCCGCCGGACACCGGGTGTGAAAGGCACAGCCGGTGGGAGGATTCATCGGGCTTGGAACATCCCCCTCAAGAATAATCCTCTTTCGGGTAAGCTCAACCTTAGGATCCGAAATCGGTATGGCAGATAACAATGCCTTTGAATAAGGATGCAGTGGGTTTTTATAAAAATCTGAGCTCGGAGCTATCTCCATCATGTTACCAAGATACATCACCCCGACCCTGTCGGAAATGTGTTTTACCATTGATAAATCATGGGCTATAAACAAGTATGTTATATCATGGTTTTTTTGAAGCTCCTTCATCAGATTGACTACCTGTGCCTGGATGGATACATCCAATGCAGAAATCGGTTCATCCGCTATTATAAATTCAGGTTCAACCGCCAAGGCACGTGCAATTCCTATCCTTTGACGCTGACCGCCTGAAAATTCATGGGGAAACCTATTGGCATGTTCCTTATTAAGTCCCACTGTTTCCAGAAGGTTGAAAACTCTCTCCTGACGCTCCTTGCCCCTGGCAAGGCCATGTATGTCTATACCATGAGCAATAATATCCATGACTGTCATTCTGGGATTCAGTGATGAATACGGATCCTGGAATATCATCTGTATCTCACGGTTGAATTTTTTCCTTTCGTCTCCCGCCAGATTTTGAACATTCCTGCCTTTAAATATAACCTCTCCGCCATTAGCCGTATACAGGTTAATTATCGTCCTTCCCGTAGTGGATTTTCCACACCCTGATTCTCCTACCAGGCCCAGGATCTCTCCCTTTCTGATTGAAAAGCTTACTCCGTCAACAGCCTTAACGGTATTCTTACCCTGGCTGAAATATTTCTTGAGATTCTTAACCTCCAGTATAGTTTCGCCATTTATCATATTCCATTCACCTCCCCGGACAGGTTTTCAAGCCTTTGAGCCCTCGGATCCTGCAGCCAGCAGGCAACCTTATGTCCGGGATTCACTTCGGTATAAGGCGGCATAACCTGCACGCATACTTCCATAGCATGGGTGCACCTGGATGCAAAAGGGCAGCCCCCAGGAGGATCCAACAGGTCAGGGGGTGTTCCCCTTATAGGCTCCAGCATTGCATCCTCCTCAATGTCAAGCCTTGCTATCGAATTCAGTAAGCCACGGGTATAGGGATGCTGCGGGTTATAGTATAAATCGTCAAGAACCCCGGTTTCCATAATTTTACCGGCATAAACAACAATTACTTTCTGTGCCATACCGGCTACCACTCCCAGATCATGGGTAATCAATATAATTGACGTCGCAAGTTTTTCCTGCAAACCCTTCAGCAGTGCCAATATCTGTGCTTGTATTGTAACATCAAGAGCTGTTGTAGGTTCATCGGCAATCAACAGTTCAGGTGATCCCGAAAGTGCAATGGCGATAATAATCCTTTGTTTCATTCCGCCGCTAAGCTGATGGGGATATTTTTTGGCCACCTTTATAGGGTCAGGTATGCCAACCAGCTCCAACATCTTTATTGCATGCTCCACGGCTTCTTTTTTCTTCATACCCTGATGCTTCATAAAGCCTTCACATATCTGATATCCTACGGTCATAGTAGGATTTAGCGAGGTCATAGGGTCTTGAAATATCATTCCGATTTCCTGTCCTCTGACCTTTCTTATCTCCTTTTTTGATAAGGTGGTTAACTCCTTACCCTTGAATTTAATGCTTGACCCTTTTTTCAACCTGGCCGGAGGAGACGGATTTAGCCCGATAATGGCTTTGGAGGTGATTGATTTCCCGCATCCTGATTCTCCTACGATTGCGACACACTGCCCCTTGTCCACGTCGAATGAAATGTCCCGTACTGCCTGTACTTCACCTGCATAGGTATCAAATGATACACTCAGGTTCCTTACTTCAAGTATTTTTTCCATCTTCAGCCCCTCCTTTCTATTTGCGCATTCTCGGGTCAAAAGCATCCCTAAGACCGTCGCTTAATATATTAAAGCCTATCATCAGAAAAATAATTACAATTGCCGGATAAAGTAAAAGGTAAAATTGATTGCGCATAGACTGATATCCGTCATTAATCAATACGCCCAATGAAGCCAGAGGCTCTTGCAGCCCCAGGCCTATAAAGCTCAGGAAGGCCTCTGTAAATATGGCTGACGGAATGGTAAACATCATGTTTACTATAATAATTCCCAGCATATTGGGAAACAGCTGTTTGAAAATAATATCAAAATTGCTTGCTCCCAGAGCTCTGGCAGCCAGGACATATTCCATCCCCTTTAATTTGAGGATTTGCCCCCTCACAATTCTGGCCATGCTTACCCAGCCGGTAAATACCATGGCAATGGTGATTGTCAAAATCCCAGGCTTCATAAACATCATGAGCAGTATTACAACAATCAGCCTTGGTATACCGACAAGTACTTCAATGATTCTCTGCATTATACTGTCTATTTTCCCGCCGAAGTAACCGGAAACAGCCCCGAAGGTAACACCGATCAATAAATCCAACGTAGCAGCCAGCAAGGCAATATATATTGATATTCTTGTACCCTGCCAGACTCTTGTCCACTGGTCACGCCCAAATTTATCCGTTCCGAACCAATGTGTGCCGTTGGGAGCCTTGTAAGTTTCTTCAAAATTAGTTTCATAATATTTATATTCACTCATATATGGCCCTGCTAAAGCAAAAAACATGATGATCAGGATTACAAACAAACTTACGGAAGCAGTTCTATGCTTTAACAAAGACCTCCAGCTGTCCTTCCAGAAACTGGATACAGGCCTGTTTATCTTTTCATTTTCCCCTGTAGAAATTTTTGCAGGTACAAACATATCGTCCAAGACCAGTTTTTCCATATCCGCCATTGTATCACTCCTTTTCTTCAGACAGCCTGATTCTCGGGTCAACTAATCCATATAATATATCCACAATTAATACAGAAGTTACAAACAAGAAGCTGTAAAAAATTGTGACACCCATAACAGTAGAATAATCATTTACCTTAATCGATTCGACAAACAAGCTTCCAAGGCCGGGCACTGCAAAAATACTTTCAATAACGAGGCTTCCTGTAATAATGTTGATAGTCAATGGCCCAAGGATTGTGATTACAGGTATTAATGCATTTCTGATAGCATGCTTAAGTACAATATCCAACCCGCTGATTCCTTTAGCTTCAGCAGTTACCATAAAATCCTGCTGAACAACCTCCATCATTTCCGTCCTCATGAACCTGGCAATAACTGCTACAACCCCGGCCGCCAGGGCAAGGGAAGGCATTATGGAATTTGAATAATCGTTCCAGTAAGCAACAGGTAAAAGTCCCCATTTAACGCCAAAGTAGTACTGCATTAAAGCAGCAAATACAAAATTGGGAATAGATATACCCAATACTGCAATTATCATCATTATATAGTCCCAGATGGTATTATGCCTTAAGGCAGATACGATACCCAGCGACAGCCCGAGGGTTATCCCCAGTATGATTGCCTGGATCCCCAGCAGGGCTGAAGGACCTATCCTTTCAGCTATGATATTGTTGACAGACCGCCCTTTATAATAAAAGGATGTGCCGAAATCTCCCCTGGAGAGATTGGCCATATACTTGCCATATTGGACTATCAACGGATCGTTCAAACCATATTTTTCGAACATCTGCTCCCTTGCTTGGTCAGATAACTGATCAAGCTTTTCCATGTCGAAGGGTGAGCCCGGAAGCTGCTTCATCAGGAAGAAGGTTGCTGTGGCTATAATAAATAGAGTAATAAAGCCGTATATCAATCTGGTTGCTATATACCGTCTCATTTATACACCCCCTATAAAGTTCCGTTACCAATCCGTATACCTGGTAACGGGATGAAAAAGAAGAGCCCTGATAATACAGGACGCTTCTTTTTTCTATCTATTATTTAATAGATACCCACTTAAAGTCCCATGTCACTCCATAGGGATGATATACTAATCCATCGACATGCTCTTTTAATGCGAATGCCTTACCCTGATAGTATAACGGTGCCAGAATTGCTTCTTCACCCATAAGGATTTTTTCAGCTTCAAGCAGCATTTCCATACGCTTTGCCGCATCCACCTCTATCTTTGCACCGGCTACCAATTGATCATACCTTTCATTGGAGAAGTTGCCGCGGAAAGGCTTTACAGGCGCTGCCCACAAAGCGATATAGGTCATCGGATCATTATAGTCGGCTCCCCAGGCAGATACAACCATTTGATATTTGTCGTCCCTCATTGTCTGTAAACGTCCGCTGTATGGCTGTGTTACAAGGGTAATATCTATGCCGAGGTTTTGCTTAAGCTGGCTCTGGATAAATGTTCCGCAGTCCTTTGAAACCTGGTCGTCTGCGGTTAACAGTTCAAGCTGCGGATTCTTTCCAAGTTCGGCCGCACCTTTATTCCAAAGCTCCTTGGCTTTTTCAATATCCGGTAATATAAGATCTCCCTGGGCCTCCCTGAAGGTTACCCCGCTGCCTGCCATTCCGGTAGGTATTAGTCCTGTAGCTGCTTCTGAACCGTCGTTAAGTACATTTTTCGTCAATACTTCGGGGTCTACCGCTAATTGTATAGCTTTACGTATATTCTTGTTCGCAATTGCTTCGTTATGTAAATTAAACTGAATATAGTATGAGCGGAAATTCGTATATGCCTTGAATTCCGGAGTATCCTTAAAGTTATTGACATCGGAAGAGGACAGCGGAGCCATATCCAGATCTCCTGACTGATATAGATTTAAAGCGGTGCCCTGTTCCTTGATAACCTTGATATCAAGCTTATCAACCTTCACATTGTCCTTATCCCAGTAATTTGGGTTCTTAACCATTACTACACCCTCTGCAGGATTAAATTCAGTCAGCATAAACGGTCCGTTGTATACAAGTCCCTCGGCACTTAATGCGTAATTTTCACCCTTTTCATTTATGAACTTCTCATTTAACGGAAAGTAAAGCGGAAAAGCCGTTAAACTTACGAAATATGGAGTAGGCTGTTTTATCTGAACTACAAGAGTCTTGTCGTCCGTAGCATCAATCTTGACATTTTCAGCCTTCCCTGTTCCATCTACGAACTCCTGAGCGCCGACAACATAATCAGCTATAATAAACGAATAGCTTCCTGAGGTTTCCGGATTTAAGCCGCGGAGCCATCCGTATTTGAAATCCTTTGAAGTTACAGGTTCCCCATTACTCCACTTAATATCATCACGAAGAGTAAATGTATAAGTCAATCCATCTTCGGAGACTTCCACACCCTTTGCCATAGCAGGCTGAGGCTTGTTTTGTCCGTCTAAACGGAACAAGCCCTCTTCAACGTTGTTCAGAATTGTAAAGGAAATTGTATCCGTCGTTGTTGTTTGGTTCAGATCCGGTATGTCATTGTCAAAGCTAAGCCTTAATACCTTTTCCGCTTCCTGGACTTCTGTTTCGCCGGCAGCACTGGTATCTGACGAAGCCGGTTTGTCGGTAAAGCTTCCGCATCCGACCAGGAAGAGGTTGAGCACCAGTAATAATGCCAGTAATTTAACCATCCGTCTGTTTTTCAAAATTATTCCCCCTTTAATTTTTCATACCTTTATGAAAAAATATTTTATGTCCGAATCATATATGCAACTGTCGTGCCAACCAGTGCAGGAAACAACATTTGTTTTTAGATTAAGTTCATATATAGTGAAAAATCCGGCTCTTGAGTACAAATCTATTTGAAATTTTCCATATAGTTCTAACTATTCAGAATATAATAAACAAATTGGGTAACCCAATTTGTTTATTATAGCTATACCGCCCCATATTTGGTTGAACCAATTTTTTATTATTTTACGGCATTCATGTTATAACATTTAGTCTGGAACCCGATAGCCGCTACTTAATCCTGACACCTATTAAACTTCTTAAAAAAATGTAATCATGGCACGGCCCTTGCATTACTGTTTAATATATCTTACAAGATTGAACGCATATAAGTATTCCTCGCGGGTATAGTGCGAATTCAATAACGATCATGGAAATCGTTTTGCGGAATTTGAATAATAAGTATGTATATTTTCCGCAAAACGCCGAATTGGAGGGATTATAGTTGAAGCAGATTAAATGGTATGAAGAGGCATTATTAAGAAAAGAAGCTTTAATCGAAGATCTAAAAACCTTACTTAGGATAGAAAGTGTAAAGGATTTAGAGTCTGCTTTCGAAAACAGACCTATGGGCGAAAATATAGGCCAGGCCCTTGAATATATGCTCAGTCTTTCATCAGATGCAGGTTTTACAACAAAAAATATTGAAGGTTATGCAGGGCTGGCCGAATACGGATCAAGCGAAGACTATATAGGCGTACTATGCCATCTGGATGTGGTCCCTGCAACAGGCGATTGGATATCCCCACCCTTTGAACCGGCTATAAGGGACGGTAAGCTGTACGGGAGAGGAGCTATTGATGACAAGGGACCTACCATAGCTGCTTTTTATGGCTTAAAAATCATCAAGGGCCTAGGGCTGCCCTTAAAGCATAGAATCAGAATAATCTTTGGCACCGATGAGGAAAGCGGAATGAGAGGAATCAAGAAATATATCGAAAAAGAACCTCTGCCTATTGCTGCCTTCAGTCCCGATGCAGACTTTCCGATAATCAACGCAGAAAAGGGTCAGATCAATGTGAAGCTTTCCCAGATAAAGAATACAGAAGACTATAGCGGTAGTAATTATAATTTCAAGCTTATCAGTTTTACCTCAGGAGACAGGGCGAATATGGTTCCGGACAGGGCTCACGCTGCTATAAAGGGAAATGATATAACACACATTCTTGAAAGCTTTAAAGCTTATTGCACCGGAAGGAATCTGGAAAACTCTTTTAATATCGCTAATAATGAATTAACTCTAACAATCAAAGGAAAATCCGCCCATAGCATGGAACCTCATAAGGGGGTAAATGCCGGTTTGCTAATGGCTGACTTCTTGAAATCCTTTCTGTTACATCCCCAGGATCATAATTATATTAACTTTATAAACAAATATCTGTATAATGATTTTTATGGAAAAGCCCTTGGAATAGATTATTCAGATGATATAACAGGCCCCCTGACGGTCAATGCCGGGATCCTAAGATATGAAGAGAATAATGGAGGATATATTCAATTAAATATAAGATTTCCTGTAACAACCCATTATCTGCGTACCATTGAAAACATTATATCTGCAGCTGAGGCCTCCAGCTTTGAAACAAGTGAGATCAGGGAAAAGAAGCCCCATTATGTCGAAAGCGGCCACTCAATAGTCAAGACCCTGCAGAAGGTATACTATGAAGAAACCGGCGAAGTGCCTGTTCTTTTATCCACCGGAGGAAATACTTATGCCGGTCTTATGGATCGCTGTGTTGCCTTCGGTCCCGTTTTCCCCGGAAAAGAGGCTACAGCCCACAGGAATGATGAGCATATTGAGATTGAGGATTTGATTAAGGCAACTGCAATATATGCCAGGGCCATGTATGAACTTGCTAATACGGACATTGAGAAAAGCAGCTGACAGCTGCTTTTCTCAATGTCTAAATATAATGTTCCTTATAGTAGTCCAGAAGAGAATGACCTTTTGCCGAAATTGAGCTTCCTTTGCGGCCTCGTTCAGTAATAATATATTCCTCATTACTTAATAACTCCTGACGATATCTTAATTGCTGCTCAGTCATCATAATACCGACTTGCCTCATATGCCGCAGTATTGCATGCCTTCCGGAGGATGGACGCCCTTCTCCTGCCAGATACGAAAGAATCTCCATCATACCTGCAAGAAAGCCTTTTCCTTCAAATTCCCTTAGCTTTTCTTCGTAATTATCGATATTTCCACTATTTATTCCTGTAAAGGCATATCTTGTGTTTAAGAAGGGAAGCTGTTCTCTAAGCACTATCGAATCAGCAATATGAGCCAAATATTCTATTACATTTTCCAACTCACGGATATTTCCCGGCCAATCATATTCCAACATTGCCTTTAGAGCTGTCTTTGACAGGCAGAAGGGCTCCCGGCTTAGCTTTTCCACAAGTTCGCCAATATACATGTCTATGAGAAGAGGTATATCTTCAACCCTTTTCCTGAGAGGAATGAGGTATAGCGGCAAAACATTCAGACGATAATAGAGGTCTTCACGGAAAGTGCCCTCTTTGACCATTTCAAGGAGGTTTTTATTGGTTGCGGCAATTATTCTAACATCCAGAGTGATAATGCTATCGCCTCCGACACGCATCATCTGCTTTTCCTGGAGCACCCTCAGGAGGCGGTTTTGAATCATCATGGAAGCATCTCCAATTTCATCAAAAAAAATAGTGCCCTTGTGAGCTTGCTCAAAAAGTCCCATATGCCCGCCTTTTTTAGCTCCTGTAAATGCCCCTTCTTCATATCCGAAAAGCTCACTTTCCATCAAGCTCTCAGAGATTGCAGCAAAATTAACCCCAATGAATGGGTATTTGCTTCTTGGTGAGTCATTATGGATGGCCTGAGCTAATATTTCCTTTCCTGTACCTGTTTCTCCGAGTATTAATATTGTAGAAGAGCTCCTGGCTAATTTTTGAGCTATCCTTATAAGCTCCAACACCGAAGCATTTTGGGTTTTGAGATCCTTGAAGGTATATCTTGCAACCAGATTCTTCCTCTGGGTTTTCAACCTGTAGTTATACTCTATCTTCTGTATTTCATCAGCCTTTACAAATAAATACAGGAATCCGAATAAATTATTCTCTATAAGTATCCTTTTCTTTCTTATGTAGTATACTACTTGATTATATTCAACAAAATTATCCTCGTCTATTTGCAAATCACGAAGCTTTTCGACGAAAGCATTATTAAATATTTCATAGGCTCCCTTTCCCAATACACTTTCATTGGACAGTTCCAACAGATTCAGGGCTTTTTGATTAGCGGCTTTGATTATCCCTTCCTTTGAAAATACCAGAACCGAATCATCGATGCTGTTTATAATTTCCTCCAAGGTTTTTCTCAGAAAATTCGACTGGAATATTTCATCACTTAATTTCTCCGTTATGTAAACCAGAGATTGCATAAATCTCGCAGTCAATTGATTAAATGTATAATTAGCTGCTTTAAATTGATTCAAAATTTCTATAATAGTTGAAATATCAATTACACGGTTACCAATATCAATGACTCTTTCGATACTGTCGGGTACCAGTTGGGGTTCCCCTAGGGTAACAGCTATTCTGATGCTGCTGTCATAGGATGCTCCCGGATAGTATGGGACAAAATCATAGTTTATCCCGGCTTCCTTCAAAGTCACAATCGTTTCCTCAGAGGCTTCCTTCAGATCACTTACCAATAATATTCTCATACCCTTTGGAATGGCAAGGAGCTCTTGAATATTGGCATAGTCGATGGTTCTTTTAGCAATTATATAGGGAATCTCCTTTGTCAGGTAAGGCTTAACCATCGGTAAAATAACCTTGCTTGATAAGACGATCAGGTTATATCCCTTTGCAGTAGATAAAAACAGCTCGTCTACCGTGCGGCCGTCAATATTAAAGTAATTTTGAAATCCTATTTCCTGAAGCTGTTTTACTAGTCTCTTCAACGTATTCCTTTGATAGGCAACTATTAATACCGAACGCTTAGACTCCATGAAACTCCCCCTATTTTCCATACACATGAAAACTCATATATAATTCCGGCTTATTACCGTTTAGCTATAAAATATCTAAACAAGCTTCACTATCGGAAATTATTCTCTATATTTTTAAATATTCCTTCTATTGCACAGCCTTTCCATAGCTTAGAGGTAAGATGCCGGGCGGACCGACACCCAACTGCATTATCATACTTTAATAATTCATGCTTTTTTGTTACAAACATACAATGCTCACTTGACGCCTCGAAATCTGTGATTTTACCTGTTGCATCTCTTACCGGATGTGCTCTTGCAGTACACATATTGCACAATTTATATGACTCACAGTAATCACAATTTTTTATATTCTTACTCCTATACCTGGCTATAGTTTGTTTTAGCTCATTAATGCTATCCTGCATATTTCCTGCCCCGGCATCAAACATAAACTCCTTCTCCCTAAACAGAAAGCACGGCCTTATTTGAAACAAAGAAGAAATGAAAAATGAATACTTTCCAGCTGTGCATGTAAAGCATTTTTTTATATTCTTCTGCATTGGCATTTTTTTATAATCAACTCTTATTTTTTCAAAATCTAATATTTCTTCGAGGGATAAACTGTATTTTTGCATATCTTCGCCGTAATAACTATTTAAAATCTCAGTGGAAAAATAATTAGTTCAACAAATAATGCCATATCCAGCCTGCTATTTTTTATTGACTTAAGAGGGTGCCGGGCTACAGATATGCGGCATCCAGCACCTGGATCATAGCGGCTTGCTCAATACTACGCTCCTGTAATTTGTTACATCCCATTTGATAGTTTCTACATATCTGTACCCTCTTTTTTTGTAAAACCCAATCAAATGATATGCTGTTTCTGCCGTATCCAGTGCAAGCTCCCTCACACCATTTATCCTCCTGGCCTCTTCTTCAACAATATCCAGCATTTTACCGCCGATCCCGTATCTCTGCAATTCAGGTGCAACGGCAAATTGTCCGAACTTGGCTACAAAATCCTTGTTGTACCAGCTGCTGTTGTCCGAAGGCTTTGGACTATACAGGGATATAGTTGAAACTATCATATTCTTATGTATACCTATATAACACTTGTAAGCCTGGCTTGTCCTGCTTAATGTTATGCTGCTATCCTGCGCAGCTGCTACATACTTAAGCCCCATGTCAGCTAAAACCTTATAGGATTTATGAAGAAGCTGTGTCAATTCTTCAATTGAATCATTACTTGAAAGCAATCTGAACTCTATATGCTCACCATCATCAAAACTATAGGAATACAAATTTTGCTGCAGCATCTAACCCCTCCCTGTAATATTTGTGAATTCAAAAATCATCTAAAAATTTCTCTTAAAACCATAATAAAACATATTGCATAATGAAGCGTCATAATTCTGATATACAGCTTACTTACAAGAAAATTATAGCATATTATGTAAATAATTATAAACAAAAAATACTGCAATCTCTTGCAGTATCACATCTCATATATGGTGCACCTAGAGGGGGTCCGATCCCCGACCTGCGGTTTAGGAATAGAAACTGCGGTTTCCCTGTCACTACCTGCAAAAACAGGCACGTCCCCAATGACCGCCCCGGACTCCTCCGATGCTGGTGCAGAAAATGGTGTAATGCATCATCAGATTCCCCGGCCCCAATTTGGTACTAATAGAACAGTTTTAATCATATCCTTTAAGCAAAGGAACTCGACCGCTTAAAGAATACGGGATATCTTTTCGCCTCGTTATAAAAGAAAACAATAAAAAGGAGTGTAAAGTCAGTTGAAAAAAGTTAAAGTTAGTTTACGACCCATTGTTAGCAAGATAAATTTACCCACTGTTTTGAAAACAGCCATACTTCCGGGTGACTCAATCGAAAGATTATTTATTGCAACCCAGGCAGGAGAGATCTTTTACATAGGAAACGGAGTTGTAAGGACTTTTTTAGATATTCGCCCGCGAATCATAAAACTGGGTGTTTCCGGTGGTGGATATGATGAACGGGGATTGCTGGGGCTTGCGTTTCATCCCGAATTTTATCATAACGGTCTGTTTTATATTCATTATTCGGTAGCTGGAACACAAGGTCCAGGTGCTCTTCCTGAAGCTTTTATGCCTGACCCTTGTGATCCCGGAACCTTAAACCTGAAGTGGATAAATAGAGAAATTCAATATGATCATATCGATACAGTTGAAGAATGGATTTTACAATCGAATGGTCAGCCTCAAAAACGGAGGACATTACTTAATCTACGAAGACCGTTTCTTAATCATAATGGTGTCAATAGCTTAAACTTTTCACCCGAAACAGGAAAACTTGTTTTAACAACCGGAGATGGCGGGTCTGGCTATGATCCATTTAATTTAAGCCAGGATGATATGGAAATTGCCGGTAAAATAATTGAAATTAATGTGGTTAAGAATACATTTATCTATAATCCACACGCAGTCACACGTTTTAATGAACTCCCCGCACCTATTCAGGAAACGCTTACGGTAATTGCCAAAGGGGTTCGCAATATACCCGGTATTTCATTTCAAAGGTTTTATAATCAGTATATCAAATATGTCGGAAATGTCGGACAGGATCTGGTAGAGTCTATTTTTTCATTTGTTCATTATAAACCAATACCGGTTACTCAGCTTATTCAAGCTTCTTTAACAAAATCCGAACCTGACCGGGAAGGACTTATTAACTTCGGCTGGCGAGGGTGGGAAGGTGCTTTTCCTGCTTCGATTATAAGGGGCTGCTCTGCAAATCCGGCTTTGGATGAGAAAACAATTGCTTATTACGATGAAGCAGTAAAAACTTCAGTGCGGCGTCTTCAGCCTCTAACCAGTTACTTTCATAAAGATCCCCGGCCCGATAAGTTTGGAGCAACTGCACTTACAGGAGTTCAGGCATATATGGGGAATGGAATCCCCGATTTAACAGGAAGCGTTGTGTTTACCGATCTTGCCCGGGATGAAGAATCTCAATCGACCGCTAGAGGGGTTTTAGCTTATACCAGGGTAAGAACAGATTGTAAGCTGAATGATTTTAGTGTTATTGAAACCGATTATGATTTTGGGCCTCTATCAGCTTATTATGTCAGTTTGGGAACGAATCTGGATCAAAGCAGACTATATTTAGGGGTTTATGGCTCTATGAAAGTGGCTGATTTTAACCAAGGTACTGTTTTTGAAATTGTTCCATGATTCATAACTATAAAATTTGACTTTATACCAGATAAATCCCTTTCCAGGATTTATTGAATCGAAATATAAAACAAACAAGAGAGAGTAATCATGTTCCCTCGTCAATTTTGAAACTGATTCGATGTAAATGATGAAAGCGTTTACTGGAGGTATATTAAGAAGATATGCCTTCAGTGCTTATACAGAAATATGCGCGCATCAATCAGTATTCTATAATACTAGTAGCACCTGATAGGGGGTATTTAAATTGAAAAAAATGAATATAGGCAGGTTTATTTGTATTGGAGGCATATTAACAGCATTAGCTGTACTATTCCAATCAGCACCTGTATTTTTACCCGCGATTGGGTTGGCCTTAAGTCCATTAAGTACACTACCTATTGCGATAGCTGCTGTTTCTAATATTTCTCTTGGTTTGGCCGTATTTTTTTCTTCCGCATTAATTCTTGCTATAGTTAGTGCGCAGGAGACAATAATCCTGCTTTTTACCACAGGGCTACTAGGTATCGTTATCGGAGCATTGCTATATAGGAAGGGGATACTAATTTCTATATTATTTTCAAGCATAGCATTATCTCTTGGCATGATATTTCTAACTTATATAGTAGGTATTTCAGCGTTTGTAGATTTAACCAGTTCGTTATCAACTCCTTTAACCTTTTTAATTTTTTTCTCATTTTCACTTGTTTACGCGAGCATCTGGAATATCTGCCTTAGAAACTTCATGAATTATCTTATAAAAATGAAATTGATTAGTTAACTCAAAATCAGAACTATACACTCACGTGCCTTGAGCGGACAAAAATAATGCCGCTTGAAGCTGTTAGCTCCTTGGCGGATTATTATACTCATAAATATCTTAAACTCATTAAAAAAAACAGCTATGTCTGTGATCAAGATTTGCTTCCGTAGCTTTACTGATTTTTCACCAATTGAATTTCTCCTCTTTATTTTAATACCAAAAACGCTCTCTGCCCAATTCCATACGCTTTGGTCTGAAGTTCATTATCAATGTCATTCGTATCTTTTATCTGTTTCTGCGACATCAGGAATCACCCCCCCAATTAAGTTACCAATGATTAATATGTATGGATTAAATAAGCATAAGAAAAGTAATGAAAAAGGTCAGAGCAAAGAATAATTTAATTCTGATCTTTTCATATTTTATGATTGGTGCACGTTTGGCGCATAAAACAAGTATTAAACAAAAAACACTGCAATCTTTTGCAGTGCCTAATTTCATATATGGTGCACCTAGAGGGAGTCGAACCCCCGACCTGCGGTTTAGGAAACCGAAACAATACTTATGGTAAACTAAAGTATCTTTAGTCAAGCCTTGGTAATGCTTGTTTTATCATATAATTCCTCTGGCGCTTTATTGTCGTTTCTGGTGGCTTTCTGCAATTTTAGTCCCCAAATAGTCCCCAGATAATATGCTGTTGCTTTAGCATTTTCAACATTTTATATTTCGAATAGTCTCCATATTATTTAATTGCATATCACATGTACAATTCCAATCTCCATTCACGCGCTTTGCCACCTTCCTGCCAATAAATCGCCCTCGGTAATACTCCTATACCCCTCAATCAATCCTGGGGCATTTAAACGCGTCGTTTTAATTTTATGTTTACTAAGCTCTTATATGCATCACCGACTTTCGAGCATGAAAATGCACCCCATTTGAGGTGCATTCAAGCAAGCTAAATAAAAAAAATTGAGACAGGTTTGAAATTCCATCAGGATATCCGACAAGCATTTTGAGCAATACTATTGTTATTATAAAACTTACGGGTAGAAAAAAGATCCATGCTGCAGTTATATTCTTCGCAAAATGCGTCTGCCTCCCGAACCATAAAATCAAGCGAACCATTTATTTTCTTGTTTACGGTTACGGGGCTTAACTTAAGCAACTTGGCAATTTCCGTCTGTTTGATCTTGTTTTCCGCGCAAAAACCTTTAAGTTTTAGGTATGGGGGATGTTTTGTGTTCTTTGTACAAAATATCTTGCACTTCATTGTTTTCACCTCGCTTTTTTCTATATTTTCCATTATTACCTAACTTTATGTATGAAATTTCCATACTGATTATCTTTTCTGAGGCGACAAGTCGAGCCTGCAGCTAGCAACGGCACCGGCGGTGGGCAGCGACGATTGATGCGGAGCCGAAAGGAAAAATAAAAAAAGCAAAGAAAGCATATATATCACCTATATTACAAGCTCTGCAACTTTCTATGCTTTTCAAGCCCTGAAAGCCAATAAAATTATACTTTTCCCAGTACTGTAGAATAGTACTACTCCCAGTACTGCTACGAGTATCCTTTAAGGTAGTATCAAGCGTACAAAATCTTTTTGTCGATATTCCAAATATTTCACATTTAGTTTTCTCCCCTGGTACCTTTGAGGCACATTCGATATTATTACTATTCCCGGGAATACTCCATGCTCTTCCTGAAGCTGCCCGGATTCCTTCAAGCTCTCATAGTTCCCATAGTTAACTTTATTCGTTATTACAATCTCCACAAATGATATATAGGTCCCCCCCTTATAGTTATACTTGATCAGACAATCCGATCGCATTTTAGAGAATGCTACTTCCTTCCTGAAGTCCAATACCTCCGCTCCATAGAATACCATGTTAGAGTAAAAGTCCAGCAAATATAATGCATGTGTGCTGTAAGGCTTTGTACTGTAATATACGCGCTCATTTGATGTGCTTTGCGCTAATTCAGTATATTTCAAGGCTCCAGTATCCGCTAAATGCTTAAGCCTCTTTCTGGCCAGATCCTTACCATATGCAGCATCTTTCCAGAAAAGCTTATATGCCTGATTGATCGTAATTCCTCCATGCTCAGAAACAAAGCGTAAAACTTGAATATCCTTATCCGTTAGCACGACGTATCACCCCGTCTTCCTCTTTCACAGTATGCAGCTTTACATGAAGATCTACAATAGATTTTCTTTCCTCAGTTACACCAGCAGCATTAAGCAGATATTTTTTTATAAGCATATCGTCAATAAATGGTGTCTTGACCCTATACCTTCTATCGCTTATCAGTATTGCCTCCCTCTTTTGCAGCGTAAGTGCATCGTCATTATCAATAATATTCCGGCTGCTATATACATCGGTCTGCCGAAAGGTCATTTTGCAATTAACCTGGGATTTTAGAAGCTGCGGCATTTGATCATTAGTAGTCTTTTGCAGGGACATTATAACAAATATACCGTATGCGCGGCCTAGTTTTATAAGCTTTTTCAGAGTATCCAGACATTCCTCTTTGAGATCCTTTTCAGCCCTTGAGTCGGTCGCATCCGGCATGTAAAGGCTGAATTCATCCGATACCACATAAATATATCGCAGAGCTTCCTTGTGCCGTCTGTTGTAGTCTTCGATATTGTATGTTCCCTGTTTCATAAGTCCTTCAATGACCTTCTCGCGCCGCTTCATTTCTCCGTATAGGTACCGGTACATTTTAAGTGAGTCCTCCGGACTCCGGGCAAACTTCCGGACCTGCGGGCAGTCCCTATATATCAGCAAGTCTGTTTTCCCGATCTGGGACATATAGATTTCTATTTCTTCCACAGTATGATTGTGGAGAAGGTTCGTCAGAATAGTATACAGTCCTCGTGTCTTTCCTGATCCGTTAATACCGGCAATGAGTAAATGCGGATACACATTCATGTCTGCGATAATGTGCTCATAGTAGGTATACCCCAAATATAACTCATTTGGCCTTGTTTTAACCGGTTCAAAGTGCAAATCCTTAAGAGGATTCTTTACCAGCCTCATAGTGATCCATCCGTTAAAAAGGTCGTGCTCCATCTCGACAACACCTTTAAGGCTGCTCTCCAGAATTTCTTTTTTATCGTTCAGCTCCTTGAAGCTATATCCAGGAGGCATACTGACAATAAGCAGAAAGCCGTATTCAGCCGGGTTTATCCTGGCTATGTTGTAAGTACTGCCTTTGTCATTCATGAGATTGTTTTCTTCCATAGTCCTTTTCCATGTTCGCTTTATCCAGCGCCGATCATGATCCCATAACCGATCAATAGTCCAAATGCAGCCTCCTATGATTGCCAACTGTAAAATCATCGGCGCACCTTCCTTCCAGCGTACATCACAAAAGCCTCTCCGATAATTGCAATAGCAGTAAGCAAATATGCATACTCCCCTACAGGCATCCCGAATATATCAACAGCGGAGTACGGCAGCATATACAGCAGCTTCCGGCCAAGTTCAATAATTACAAGGTCAAATTTGTCCAACATAATAAAACCTCCTTGAATAAATGATCAGCACCCATTCAGGAGATTGAATTCCGATTCTATGCTATGGTAAAATAAAGTTGACAACTTCCTGAAAAGGTGTTGTTGGATAAGGGAGCCGTGCGATCCGCCAAGATTTAAAACGGCTTCCTTGTTACTTTTGGGTTTGGCCTTTCAACCATTCTTCCACTTCAGATAATTTGTAGCGAAGGACCTTCCCTTTTCCGTGATAAGGCATGCCCTCATTTCTCCATCGGAGCATAGTGGTTCGAGTTACACGGAATAGCTTGCACAGTTCTTCTGTAGTAAGAAATTTTTCTTCGCCCATGTGTCACCCCCTGATATTTGTTACTCTGATATAATATTATTACTATGCGTTCATTTTGTTACATATGACAAAAAATAAGAAAAGGGAATAACCATAAGGCATATACCCTTTCTTTCTATCCTTGCAACTACTATTAGATAGTTTTATGTGACTCTTATTTGAACATTAGTTCATTCCAAAACAACGCTGTCAATAAGTATAGGTACCCATTCCTTTCGAAGATTTTCAAGTGTGCTTACTAGCTTATCTCCGTCAATCAATTCAATCTGTAAATCTTTAGGCAAACCACTTGCATACTCAATAGCTTCATTTGAAAAATAAGTAGAAGTAATAAACAAGCCTCTTTTTATGCCATCCTTTACCATAGCACCTACAAGTTTCTGAACATCTGGCCTCCCAACATGATGATTCTCAATTGACCAATCCCAAAGCTTGCATTCAGTATAATACTTTTCTCCATTTTTAACAGCAATTATATCCTTTCCTCCGTCTGCAACAAGTTCCGTAACTTCGATATCTGTAAATCCCATTAAGGAAAGTAGATTACCGCAATATACCTCGAATGCATCCAATCCATTTACTTTCTGATTCTTTAGCTTCAGAAATTCTTCTTTTCGCACTATTTTTAATAGCTCTGTCTGGGCCTTAAGCTTTTCTATTTTGAGCTTTTCTTTTTCAACCTTCAAATACCGAAATGAATTTAAATAATATATCCCCTTGTCCGTAACCTTTAATATTATCAATGCAAGAACCAAGTAATTTAAATACCCAATTATTTCTCCCACGACTCATCACCTCACCAGTATTATGCACAAATATTGGTAAAATATTATTCAAAAATAAAATCAGAGAAGCGGATTTCGCCGCTTCCCATGCTATCTTATTTCTTTTTCCTCTTCCAGATTATATCCTCTTCCGGTATTTCGCCTGATCTCAGTCTGTCCAGGTCCTGATCCGCTTCTGCTTCGTCAGTGTATTCTCGCAATGTCTTTACAAGTTTGTACAGCCAGCCGGTTCTTCCTCCATACGGCTTATGTACATCTTTCCGACGGCTCTCTACCTCCAGAATGAAATAGCTTGGTTTCCTCTGTGAGGTAGTCTGCTTTGCCAGGCTCATGCCGTCATGGAGGCCCCGACTATATGCATATTCATTGGCAATGCTCACAACATTACCCAGGGCTGTTTCAATTTCATAGAGTGCGCCACGGGATTCCTTCGGCACTATTTTGATAAGCTGGTTTAGTCGATCATCTATCCTCTTGAAATAGCCGACATATTCTGGATTTTCGGATAAGGCTTCCATGATGGCTTCTGCTCTGGAATCACTGAGAAGCTCCGTGTCAGTACTTGAATTAGGACTCATATCTCAATTACATCCTTTCCAGCCATAGCGTTCAGAACGAAATTCATCCCATCGCTAAAAGCTTTTCTATATGTTATGTCGCATGCTATTGTTTCCATGTGAATGGCAGCATCGTCAATTTTTACGAGGTCCTTTTTTGATTCTGTCACTGATTCTATGGCGCTCTTTAAATTTTCTACTGCTTGCTTATACTTGGGATCATTGTCGCGCGCCCTGAATACATCTGCCAATGAATCCTCACTGAGTTCAAGCTTAACACTATTAGTTTTTTTCATGAAATATATCCCCCTTCAATTTTCATTTGTTTTTCTTGAAGAAGGCCCGCCGATATGCGATAATTGAAGCGGGCCATCCGTCAAGGGTGGTTACTGGTGCCGGGTATCCTCCTAAGTTTAGCGGCGTAAGAGGGTTCCCGGTTTCGTTATTTGTTGCTGTTCTGATTCAAATACTCGTGTATATCCTGCTTTTGTATTCGCCAAGTATCGCCTACCTTTGAAGCCTTTAGAGTTTTTCGTTCTATCATCCTCCTTACCGTTTGCTCACTCACTTGCAAGTATTCAGCGCATTGCTTGACAGTCAAGATAGCTGGAACTTCATTACCCAAAAGTGTATCACCTCCTCTAGGAATATCTTACCACAATAATATATATCTGTATATATCCTTATTATACTGTAGTTGACTTAATAATACATAATAGTACCGAAAATATAAAATTCGGTATTACCTTATTATCTATATACTGCTCTTAAGTCAATCAATATCAATGCTTATAGATTACGTATAAATAAATTAAAAATATTTTATAATAGTTGATTGGTAGATAGTATAAGCGAATATTAGATAGAGATAACAGTATGCTAATATTTATGGGTATTATGTGTAGATGTGGCTTATAAACAGTATCTCAATGCGAGAAATAAAGCCCTCTTAATGTAAACGATTCTCAATTGTAAATCTTTCTCAGTGTGCTTTCCCCTGATCTATCTCAATCTATGCAACTTCTTGCACATTGCGCGAAACAAATCTTTCGTGCAATCAACAATCTAGCAATTGCAATGGTTACAAGGCTTTACGCTGTTTTTATATGCTCTTTATAAGGCTGATTTACTCTGTTTTGGCTGCCTTTTTTTATTGCCGGAGACCCCCGGGGGGACCTTCGTTTTTGGTTTGACACAGTTCCTTCCCGTAAAAATATTCCCCTCCTATAGGCACCCATTTATAAAGTAATATCACTAAAATACTCACCGTTAAATATTCAATTCCTTTCAATACTTGCAATATCAACACCTTATCCATGTCATACTTATTCTGTTTTTTTCAGAACCGTTTATATTTCGCTCACTCCCGATAACTGTATATAAGGCAATTTACATGATTCAATACATATCAGCCATACGGCCACAAGCATTACAATGTGATTTGGGGCGGTATACCCGTCCATCCCACCCCCCTGCTTCAAGAGCCATATGAGAGCTATATAGAGATATAGAGAAGTAGAACCGATAAAAAACCATGTCAAAGCCAATAAAATGAAGGTATTTCGGAGATTTCCGATATACCCCATAAATTGCGAAAAATCAGGCCAATAGTCCTCAACAGGTGAGCATATATTTGATATGCTACAGGGTAAAAGGTAAAGTACAGTATACCTTTTTGGGGTTCGTATACCGATTCCATATGTCCAGAAAACGACACATGTCATATACAACCATATGTTATAAGCGAGTATTTTCAATGCTTCCGATAGTTATCAAAAAAATAAAACCTGGGGGCAATCCACCCCAGGTATAAAATCAACACTCTCCTGAAGACTCTGTATATTTTCATCCAAAAGGTATATAATGGAATTAGCAGAATATATTATTATTTTGGAGGCGGATCGAATGATGAGGAACAAACAGTTCATAGCCGGATTCTTAACCTGCTTGATACTGTTGTCAGCAATATTTATTACTGGCTTTGCGGAAGGGATATCGGTATTACTTAATCCTTACCCGATACTATTAAACGGACAGCCGGTAGAAGTCGAGGCCTATAATGTAAACGGCCGTACTTTTCTCTCCCTTGGCGATATGGTGAAACTTGTAGGTGGAACTGCAAAACTTAATGAGGTTACAAAGCAGATTGAGATTAGCATGCTTGAAAGCGAGGTTGCAACTATGGATACTGTGATTACACAAACGGATAATAAGGTAAAACTTACACCTGATGGTATAGAAGCCAGGATTTATGATTTAACTGGTCAATTTGTTATAAATACAGGAAGGTTCAGGACTAGATACCGTGATACTGAATATCAGCTTATCACTAATATGATTACTGGTGAGCATAAATTAATGAAAAATGATCAGGTAATACTCGATAATCTTCAAATTATTGAAGGCACCTATTACATTGATTATGATTATTATTGCAATACTATTTTACCGTTATTGAAATAGTTAATAACTTCAATAACAAAAGGAGTTCAAATATAGAACTCCTTTTGTTATATAGTTACTGAATCTAGCTCATTACCTTGGCTATCAAGCAATTTTAGCACACCAGTTGAGCTGTTATATGATAATTGAGTTCCAACTCCAAGTACATCATTATTGAACTGTACATCTTGCTCAAATGTCCAGTCTTGATATGCCCAAGCATTATACCCATCACTTAGTAAAAGCCAATGGTTATGTGTTTCCATTGAAACAGATCCATCATTAAGTCTATTAACAGAGTATAATTCACTACCGGCATACTTCATGCCAAACTTAGCATAAATCGAAGATGGCTCACAGAAGAATCCTTGTTCTGTCGTTCCCGTTATATAACTTTTTATACCGTTATCAGTTAACTCTATTCTTGCACCGCTTTGAGCTGTCTTGAACGTTCCCAATATAGTAGCATTTTCCGCAATGAGACTCCCTGCCATATCCACAGAAAAGGGAGCATTGGCAAAAGTAGCATCTCCAAGATATATTCCGTTTGAATCCACCTTGAAAATGTTATCCCCGGAGCCGACAGACATTCTGATGTTCACAAGCACAGTATCAGCTTTAATCTTTTCTGCCGAGAGATTCTTTATCTTCGCATCCTCAATAGTCAAATCCTCAATATAATATCCGCTTATCTGACCGTTTCCCTTGAATTTCGTATCGACAAAGCCGGTTGTATCGAATGCAGCCTTAATCTTCTCCTGAAACCTTTCCTGCGGGTCGCCCAGCTCTATGTCACACTTCCACGGCTGGAACAGGTTGTACTTATGTCTGATTATCCTTATGTGCGGGCTGTCGGGTGCTGCGTCCGGATCAATCACATCTGCCATATCGCCGACGGTAAAGTCCTCATGCGAGTATTCCGGAAGAGTACGGAGATCGACCATCTTCACGCTGTATCTATACCTTGGGCGACATATAAGGGCAAGTTCAGCCGTAGCCTTATCCTTGAGCTCTTGCGCATTATATATGTCCTGGTTCTTATAGATGCCGATATATTCATATGGGCTAAAGGCATTATTCGTCAGATACTTTACACCGCCGTTTACAGAGGCGATATCAAGGTCCTCATGCCCGAAAGGATACAACTTCGTCACAAGCCTATTGCTCTGCGTCCTGGTGATATGCTGTAAGTTCTTCTTGTAGCGTATCTGAAAGCCGGTATAGTTCTGCCATATGTTCTCCGAGCGAAGGCTGACGGTCCTGTTGACGCTATTCCATACAAGGTACCCGCCCCATATGTTCTGTATCTCCTTAATAAGTTGCAGGCGGCTCACCTTTTCCATTTCGAGGTCATGGGTTCCAGTTATATCCACAGTGCCTATAGACCATTCTGAGCCATCTAAGACGGCATAGAGAGCATGAGCAGCACTACCGACAGCATAGAGCCCTCCTGAGAGGTCAGAGCCGCCACCGACGATTATTACCGCGAGGTCGGAAGGACTAGGGATAAGGGGGTCGTTAGTGATATACGGCTCAGGATATTCGCTGTCCAATTCAGCCCATCGCTCTGCAGCCATGAATTTTGACCATAAAGTATTTTTCTTATCCCTTATAGTATCGACAGCCTCATCTTTGAGCAATGTGTATACTCTCTCAGTAGTCCATATCTGACATTCAGGGGTAAGTTCTACTATTTTTTCTGAATTGGCCGGAATAAGGAATTCAAGTGTCGATTCACCGTTCAGTCTTGTATCAGAAAAGCACTCTTTCAGCCCGTCAGTTTTAGGAGAGAGGAAGGCAGCACATTTACCGGCTGCCGTCTTAACTTCTATATGTTCAATAGGAATCATTCCATCATCTCCTATCGGTTTCTTCCAGTTTTTCTATCCTTTCAAGCAGCTGTGATTTTACTAAGTTTGTAGCTCCTGGGTGCTGCTCTATAAAGTTTTTAAGAAATTTAAGATCCGCTTTGTCTACTTCAATTTCTCCGTCATTTGTGAGATTCACCGCCCAGGTTATCATCTTTGCAGGGGAACCGGTAGTAGACATAGCTAGCATGTTTGCGAGTATATCACTGAGCTTAACGGGGAGCGGGCTTCCTTTTAAGTCAATGATCTGATTATCAAGGTTTAAGAGCATAATCATTTCCTCCTTTTGCCCTTTTTCATGGGCTTATTCGTCTTCATGAATACTTGATTAAAGGGATTATTACTTCTGCTGTCATTCACTAATTTCAATCTTTGTGCATTTACCAAATAAGTTAGACCGCTTTTGCTGGATACGTTCCATAAAGGCATATATGAACCTCCCTTCCACACCTTAAAAGCATTTATCAACGTCAGATTTGTGCTTTTCATTATGCACTTATCCGATAATATGTTCCGACCTACATCGCTTAAATCTGGCATCCCTGGCCTTCTGCTTTTTCTCCCTGCGATTCCTCTTCTGCTGTTGCTTATCGTCTGTTTGCGTCAACCTGTCAATTAAGTCAAGCATCAGCATGTCATCATATGCCGTGGAGCCCGGCCTAATGTGTAGCTTTGCAGCCTCAAAAAGCTTCATGCGTCAGGCCTCCCCTCAATAGGTCATTTTACTATGCAGGTCAGGGCAGAATTTAGCACATACACGCTTATACAAGCAATCCCATATCTCAGGATTCAACATTTTCCCGGCTTCAACGAGAGCATCGAGGAGTATATCTTTAGTGATGTTCCCGTCCTTTTTCAGCCTGTCGATATTTACCCGCATTGAATCTTCAAATTTAGCAGCATTTTCAAAATAAAAATTGAACTGATCCTTCCTATCTTCTAGGCTTGCATTGTTCAGTTCCGTTACTAAATAATCCCATTTCGCTTTTACTTCGCATGAGCGACCGTACAAGCTCCTGATTTCCCTTGCCGTTTCGGTAATAGTCATTATTTGTCCCTCCATCCGCGAGGCTTCGACTGTCTTGAACTTTTAAGTGGGTTAGGCCCCGCACCGTGTTCATTTATAAGCATTACTAAAGCTAATTTAAACCAACTTGCTTGATTGTACATTAGTCTCATGCTGGCGGCAGATGTGTTTTTTATGGTTTCAATTTCCTCCGTCACTATGCCGGCCAATTCGTCAAGGGTGTTTATGACCGTCTGCATTAAGCTCTCCTGCAATTCATCGGCGCGGCCTTGCAATTCCAGCAGTTTTTTCGTTTGTTCCGGGTTTAAGTCCGGGGGCGGGGCTGTATCCGGCCAGTAGGACCATACCTGCACTTCGATCTGGTGCTTTAGTTCGGCGTCTTCTTCTTCCCGGAGATAGTGCAGGAGGTCGCGTTTCAACCGCGCGATTGCCTCAGTCTCCCAGACGGCAGCGTCGCCTTGTACTTTCTGCCCGTTGGATGTTTTTGCTTGATAATATTCGCGGGCCAGGTTCTTAGTTCTTTCAACCATGTCCTTAATATCGATTTCCGGCCACGGTATAGGCGACTGATAGAGTTTTTTCCGCCTTTCATTGGTTTTCTCATGCTCGGTCAGCAAGTCTATCCATCCGTTATAAATTCTGGTTGCAGCCAGTTCTGGCGATTTTTCCGGTATGATTATCATTTCTTCATCTCCTTTTCTTTGCTTAAATTAATGAATGTTTTCACTAGTTGCGCTGCTTCTGGTGGGATTGCGCGCCGGTCAAGCGTGATGCCCTCGAATTGACCATGTATGTGAAATCGCCGTATTTGCAGCTTGCCTGCGAGCCTGTAGAGCTTAAATTGTAAGCCATACGCTTCAAAAATCTCCGGCTCTTCGCGCTCCCAGAATCTATTCAACTCCCTCTCTCTCATATTCATCCACCACCTTTCTTTAATACCCGCCCCTTCGGCTATAAACAAGCGGTCTATGGGACGATTTCAAATTCTTCGATGGAGCTCTTCGCAATCACATATGTAACAGACTTACTACCATCCAATTCCGCCATGTCTGTGCCTTGATATAACTGATCGCTCATTTTTTCTTCGCTCCCTTGTTAACATCTCTAAATATTCAATAATCCACGTGCGCAGAATATTTTCCGGCATGTCACGTATCTTCGACGGATCGCATTCAAGCCCTGCCACTATCCTGGCAGCTTCGTTTTCAAAAGCACTGAACCGGCCTTCACGCTGAAGGAATTCAATATAATCATCCAGACCATATTCTTTGATTTGCTCATGGTATAAAAATAAAGCTTCGACGATCTCCGAAATATCGATTTTCTCGATTTCATCAATGTTACATTCCATGATATAAAGCTCCCGGCCGTTCAAGAATTCTAAAATATCTTCGCGATCCATTTTAACTTCAAGATTTCTTATCTCAGCATTATTCATGGATAAAATCCCAGGCATTTTACTTATTTTGTAGCCTCTAAATAACGAATCCATATGGTTTATTCATCCCCTTTCTCTTCTGTGTAAAACAGTTTCATTACGGACCGGAATTCAGTTATTGAAATTCGGCATACTTTTGTTATGCGCTCAACTCCTTCCTTGCACCGGCTCTTCATTGCTGAAATGGAAAATAAATACTCCGATTTATTAATAATGCTATCAATTTCACCCCATCTCATGTCTTTGCAATACCGATACATTACTATATCCTTATGAACCGGGGAAAGCACAGCCAAAGATATTTCCAACTTTGCGATAATTGCTTCTACAAGCTGCAGTTCCCATTGAAGTTCTTCCATAGCCTTTTTTGTTTCGAGGTTTAACGACTTTTCATAAGAAAGAGCAACTTTGGCGGTCCGATCACTTGCTGCGCCTTTAGAGTAACCCGGTATATCATCAATTGTTGAATGTTTTAATGCCATAGCTTCGATATCATCGTCAGTAGCTTTGGAGCTTTCCAGACCGCTCATTTGGATTTTTATGCTCTGCGCCATACCGTGTAAATCATGGTAAAGACTTAACAACTGCTCAACCTCATGATCACGAATATAATCTTGCATTCCCACCACTCCTCGCCTATAATATTATTGGGAAATATCAGGGGGAGCGGGTGAGTGGTATGCCTGCTCTATTTTTTTTAACCCGTACATTCAGAAGCCCTCTGGAATTCGATTTCATCCAAAATGCAATCAAGCACATTATCCGGAAGCGGTGCCAATCCTGCCTCTTCTAAGTTCCTGTTTATGCTTTCCTTGAGGGACTTGTTATGTATGGCTTCAATGCCTTCACATTCTGGTTTATTCAGCATTTTTCTGATCATCTCGTCATTTTCTGCATTGATAGACCTTTGCACT
Source organism: Clostridia bacterium (assembly GCA_035627615.1). GTDB lineage: Bacteria > Bacillota > Clostridia > Lutisporales > Lutisporaceae > BRH-c25. The sequence goes on along the minus strand of DASPLL010000028.1, from coordinate 355 downwards.
GAGTTTTTCATAATCTCCAGCAACTCCAACGCTTCGACATTACGGTCAATCCGCATAGTAAGGCTGCATATTGCTTCTGGATCTGCTTGTGCTCCATGCGTGTGGATTTCATAATAGCCTCTATAATAGCCGTCTATTGTGACTTTTCCGTTCATTCTTTTACCCTCCTGATTTTATTTATTTGACCTCAGCCTATAATCCGGCGCATTAATGTTTATTACCTTAGATATCTCAAGTAGCCGGGATGCACTTCTTTCGCCAATGCGGTCTGCCAGCTCTTGGCCTGTACAATTTGTAGTTGTTATTGTTGGTCTCATAGCTTCATATCGACGGTTTATTAGAATAAACATCTGCT
>DASPLL010000027.1:0-10596 GCA_035627615.1 Clostridia bacterium | reverse complement strand
CCTGGTGCATTTTGCGGCATTTAAGGACCATATCGGCTTTTATCCTATACCCAGCGGCATTGAAGCATTCAAGCAGGAGCTTAAAGTTTATAAAATGGGGAAAGGATCGGTGCAGTTCCCCATGGATCAGCCATTACCGTTGGACCTGATCAGAAGAATTGTTGAATTCAGAGTAAAAGAGAACCAGGGAAAGTCTGTGAAGAATACAAGGAACAGTTAAATCCGATGATATGAGTCAGGGACATTGGGACAGCACCTTATCCCTTTTTGCATTATATGGGTATCTATATGCCGTAAGTACCGGATACAGGATCCAGGAACAGTTCGATACGGGGTGGAATAAACGTGAAAAATGCAAAGCACAGGAATAAAAGAAGCAATCCTAACCATCCCAGTCGGATGGCACACTCTGAGGTAAAAGCTCCGGTTCGCAGATATTTGATGCTGAACCAATATGCTGCAAGGACTCCTAAAATGAAAGTGCTAATATCTGCCCAGAGGAAATTCTGTCCTATGATACCGGTATAAGTATAGAAAGAAATTACGATGGTGCTCATACCCAGCAGGATAGACAAAGCCTTTACAGGGACAAAGTTGGGAATATACTTTCCATAACTGCAATATTCTACGGCAGCAAACAGAAGCACCGGAGTGAACAACAGCTTTAAGTGCTCCCAGGTACTTTCATTAACTGCGCTGAAGATCCCGACTAACGTGTTTTCATTGGACCATTCATATGTGAAATGCAGAAGTGTTCCAATAACCAAGGTGAAGATAGCTCCGGCAATATGCCAATATTTCAGGTTCATTTAATTCCCCTCCCTGTAATTACTATGAGGAAGCAGCTTTAAATATACTATAAGCTAAAATTTCTTAATTGTTAAACAAAGGAATAAATTACAAAATAAAACAGTGCTATGAAATTGGAAAAAGAGTGAATATTTCTTGACTTTTTGTAAATAATAAACTATTGTATTGTAAACGGACACAAACAAAATAGCGTTGACAAGGAGGAGTACATACTCTCCTGAGCTGTAGAGAGAAGATGGTCGGTGCAAATCTTCGTGAGGGAAGTATGGAAGTAGCCTTTGAGCTGTGAACCGAAAGGATGTAGTCTTAGTAGGCTTCAACGGAAATTTCCACCGTTAAAAGGAAAGCGATATCGGAGGATTTCGGATAAGAAATTGTCCTGTATTGGCAGAGTGCAGATAATCATATCTGAAATTAGGTGGTACCACGGACGCATACAGTTCGCCCTGAGCTAAGCATTTGAGCTCCAGGCGGACTTTTTGTTTTGTGTTCGAAAATTTAAGGAGGTATTACCATGCAGAAAAATTATGATTTCAGACAAGTGGAAAAGGAGATGCAAGACTTTTGGAAAGAGAACAACATCTATAGCTTTGATGTTGATAGCCCAAAAGAGATCTATTCTATTGATACGCCGCCGCCAACTGTAAGCGGCAGCCTGCATATCGGACATATTTTTTCATATACACAGGCAGAGATGATTGCACGTTTTAAGCGCATGCAGGGCTATAATGTCTTTTATCCCTTCGGTTTTGATGATAACGGTTTGCCGACTGAAAGGCTTGTAGAAAAGGATGAGGGCACTATTGCAAAGAACCTGCCCAGAAGTGAATTTATTGCGAAGTGTATCACCACTACTGAAAAATATGAAAAGGAATTCAAAGACCTATGGCAGAGCCTGGGCTTTTCAGTCGACTGGTCAATGCAGTATGAGACGATAAATCCCAGGGTTCAGCGTATATCCCAGAAATCCTTTATCAGGCTTTTCAAAGCGGGAAAGGCATATATGAAGGAGTCGCCGGTTTTGTGGTGCACGGAATGTCAGACCTCAATAGCCCAGGCTGAGCTGGATACGATTGATAAAGACACTGACTTCAATTATATTCAATTCATGGTAGGCGAAGAAAAGCTTATTGTCGCTACAACAAGACCGGAACTGCTCTATGGGTGTGTCTGCCTGTTTGTAAATCCGGAGGATGACAGGTATAAGAAGTATATTGGCAGGACTGCGGCTGTTCCTTTATACGATTATCCTATCCCCATACTTTCAGATGAAAAGGCCGGCATTGACAAGGGCACGGGCGTCGTTATGTGCGCCACTTTCGGAGACAGTACTGATGTTGAATGGTGCGAAAAACACAGCCTGCCTTACAGGAAGGTGATCCTGCCAGACGGAAGGATAGATGAAGGCGTTCCGTTTATCGGAGGGCTGAAGGTCACGGCGGCAAGAAAGGAAATAATCAAACTCCTCTCGGATAGCGGTCTGCTCATTGATTCAAAGGCTATGACCCATACTGTTGCAGTCCACGAACGGTGCGGAAAAGAGATAGAGATCATACCGTCAAAGCAGTGGTATATCGACATTCTCTCAAACAAGGAACTGTATCTGAAAGCCGCCGATAAGATCAACTGGTATCCTGCCTATATGAAAAACAGGTATACGACCTGGGTTGAAAACCTGAAATGGGACTGGTGCATTTCCCGGCAGAGATATTTCGGCGTTCCCATTCCGGTCTGGTATTGTAAGCACTGCGGCAAGGTCACAGCCGCAAGGGAGGAAATGCTGCCTGTAAACCCTCTGGAAACCAGCCCCGGCGAGCCATGCTCCTGCGGGTGCAGCGAATTTATACCGGAAAGCTCGGTGCTTGATACATGGGCTACTTCATCGGTTACGCCGCAGATAAATGCAAAATGGGAGGAAGCCGGCGACATGAGCGACAGGCTCCTGCCGATGAACATGCGGACGCAGGCCCATGAGATAATCCGCACATGGGCATTTTACACCATAGTCAAGAGCCTTTACCATACCGGTGAAATTCCATGGAAGGATATAATGATATGCGGATTCGTTCTCGCAAAAAAAGGACAGAAAATCAGTAAATCGAAGGGCAATTCCGGGCTGTCACCCTCTGCTCTGATTGAAAACCACTCTGCGGATGTCATAAGGTATTGGGCTGCCAATTCCAGGCTTGGGACGGACACCTTTTTCTCAACAGAAGAATTGAGTATTGCCAAAAGGTTTATTATTAAGCTGTGGAATGCATCAAAATTCGCAATATCTCATTTCCATGATATTGACCTGAAGGCTGATATAGAGCTGATGCCTGTCGACAGATGGATAATAGAGCGCTGCAGGCAGACTGCCCTTGGGGTGGCTAAGCTTCTGGACCAGTATGAAATCGGTTCGGCAAGGCATGAAATTGATGACTTCTTCTGGAAAGACCTGTGCGACTATTACCTGGAAATCGTCAAGGAGCGCCTGTACCGGCCTGAGCTGCATGGATACAAGGAGCGCCGGGCGGCGCAATACGCGCTGTATTACTGCATGCTAAATACTCTGAAGCTGTATGCGATTTATGTTCCGCATATTACTGAGTACATCTACCAGGAATTTTTCAGACAGAAGGAGGGCTGCATCTCCATACACAAAACACAATGGGAAAAAGCTGCTTCAATTGACGATGAAATCATAGAGTTTGGAGAGAAGCTGAAGGACATTATTGCCGGGGTAAGGAAATACAAGACGGAAAACGCCCTGTCGATGAAAACGGAAATAGATGAGGTAACTGTTGAAGCCGGCGGCAGATTTGCCGGGATGTTTGAACGGACCATAAACGATATAAAGGCCTGCTGCAGGGCAAAGGAAGTGAAAATCTTTCAGTAGGCTGCCAGTGCTTGAAAAGGGGAGGCGGGACACCTGCCTCCCTTCAGCTAATTCTTAAAGCTGTGGATAGGCGCAGGTATCCTGCCGCCGCGGCTGATAAAAGCTTCGCTGGAATACCGGTTTACCGGTATGATCGGAGCTCTTCCCAGGAGGCCGCCGAACTCGGCCTGATCACCCACTGTCTTGCCATATACGGGGATGATGCGGACTCCGGTGGTTTTATTGTTTATTACACCGATGGCGGCTTCATCTGCAATGATGGCAGACAGTGTTGAGGCCGGCGTATCGCCGGGGACGGCGATCATGTCAAGGCCGACAGAGCATACACATGTCATGGCCTCCAGCTTTTCCAGACTCAGGGCGCCGCTGCCGACGGCTTCGATCATTCCCTCGTCTTCGCTGACTGGAATGAAGGCGCCGCTGAGCCCGCCCACATGGCAGGAGGCCATGACGCCGCCCTTTTTCACGGCGTCGTTCAAGAGCGCCAGAGCGGCTGTGGTACCATGGCATCCGCAAGCTTCCAAGCCCATCTCCTCCAGGATGCGGGCCACGCTGTCGCCCACTGCCGGTGTCGGCGCCAGGGACAGGTCGACGATGCCGAAGGGAACTCTCAAGCGGGCGGAGGCCTCGTGGGCAATCAGCTGCCCGACTCTTGTAATTTTGAATGCAGTCCGTTTGATGGTCTCCGCAACTACATCAAAGCTTTCTCCTCTCAAGCTTTCCAGGGCGGCCTTAACTACGCCTGGTCCGCTGACACCGACGTTGATGACGCATTCAGCTTCTCCGGTACCATGGAAGGCCCCTGCCATAAAGGGGTTATCCTCCACAGCGTTTGCAAAGACCACCAGCTTTGCGCAGCCGATGCTTTCTTGCTCCCTTGTAAGCCATGCGGTTTTTTTGATGATCTCACCCATATCCCGGACTGCATTCATATTGATGCCTGATTTTGTGCATCCCACATTGACGGAGGAGCATACCTTTTTTGTGGCAGCCAGAGCCTCAGGTATGGAATCCAGAAGTATACGGTCTCCCTTTGAATAACCCTTCTGAACAAGGGCGGAGAATCCCCCGATGAAGTTGATGCCGACAGTATCGGCCGCTTTATCCAGTATTTCGGCAAAAGCAACATAGTTATTATCGCCGTATGCCTGTGCAACCAGCGAAATGGGCGTGACGGAGACCCGCTTATTGATAATGGGGATACCGAATTCCGTTTCGATATCGTCACCGACTTTGACCAGATTTTCGGCATAGCGTGTAATTTTATCATAGATTTTTCTCCTGGAGCCGGCTCCGTCACCATCGCAGCAATCCAGAAGGGATATGCCCATGGTTATGGTCCGTATATCCAGTTTTTCTTTATCGATCATTGTGATGGTTTCCATGATGTTTTGAAAATTAATCATATAAGTTATCCTCCGGATCAAATTTTGTGCATGGAATTAAAAATATCTTCCCGCTGAATCCTTATAGAGACTGCCAGCTGCCGCCCTGCTTCCTCCAGTTTATCCTTCAGGTCCTGGAAATCTGTATTCATTTTCTCCAGATCCACCAGTACGATCATGGTAAAGACGCCGCCCATGATGGTTTGGTTCATGTCCAGAACATTGACATTGGTTTCTTTGAATACGGCGGTAACACCATAAATAATGCCGACCTTATCACCACCGATAACGGTCACAAATGCTCTCATGTTTTTTTCCCTTCTTTCTATTTTTCTGCTCTGGAGAAAACAATAGAGGCTAAATTTTAGATAATTTAGCCTCTGAAAATGGATTTTAAAAGTGAAATAATTGTCACAACAAAATCCCCTGTCCTTTTACCTGAGAGTTTCGCCGTTTCCGGCTTTCCCCTTCGGTGCTCTGATGAGTCTCTCCAGAGGTACGTCCAATAGCAGTGAGAGTTATTCCTCCTGCCACCTTCATCCGTTACTATGAAATTTATAGCAATTATAGCATACGCAATCGGGTCAATTCAACTATTATTTACTCTGAAGCCGTATGCCGTTTATGCGGCATGCTCTCATACAGCCTCTTCAGCAGATAAATACTTTTGAATGCTCCTCCAGCTTGGTCCTATCAGCAATATGGAAGCTTTTGTCCTTATATGTGATGAAGCCTTCCTCAATACACTCTCTGATAGACCGGTTCAGGCTTCTGATCGGCGTGCACACCTCCTCAGACAGCTTCTGCTTGGTCAAGACATCCAGGCCCCCAATTTTATCATGAGTATATATTTTGATTTTGGGTCATTTGACCTATACATAGTATAGACCATACCTTATACTGGTGTCAAAATCAGGAACAGCTGCAAGGCAGCCTGTTACAAAACTATATCGATCCAGGAGGTATTTATGAGGAAGCTGATTATTGACACCGATACCGGCAGTGATGACGCGGTAGCTCTGATCATGGCCTTGAAATCAGGTGAAGTGAAAGTGGAAGCGGTGACTATGGTCTGCGGAAATGTCCCCCTTCAATATGCCACAAAAAATGCACTGATGACCATAGAGGTAACAAATGCGGAACAACCGCCGGTTTTTGCCGGAGCGGCAAAGCCTTTGTTCCGCGAGCTGGTAACGCAGTTAATGTCCATGGAAATGACGGGATGGGAGACTGCGGGTTGATAAATCCGAACTTAAGAGTTGAAAAAAAACATGCTGTCGATGCTATTCTGGACATAGTGGAAAACAATCCCGGAGAGGTCGAGCTTGTCACTCTTGGCCCTGCAACCAATATAGCCCTTGCCATTTTAAAAGCGCCGGACACAATGAAAAAAGTCAGGCATATTTACTCTATGGGGACGAGCGGATTCGGCCCGGGAAACACTACGCCCGTGGCGGAGTTTAATGTATATGTGGATGCGGAGGCCTATGGCATTATGCTGAATTCTGGTATACCCCTTACAATTATCGGCTTTGACATGTGTCTGGGAGAAGCGGCGCTTAACAGATCCGAAATAGAATACCTCCTGAGCAGCGGCAACAAGGCGGCCGAATTTTCCGTAAAGTGCAACAGGGAGCTTTTAAATTACAATTTGCAGAGGAGCGGGGATTATATGATAGATTTGCCCGACGCTGTTGCCATGGGGGTCGCGCTGTGGCCTGAAACAGTCCTTGAAGCCAGGGAGTGCTTCTGCTACACATGTACAATCGAGGAAGCGGCTTATGGACAGGTTATAATAAATGACGGCCGCAAGCTCGCCATTTCCGACAGGTTTGCCGGAAATACTCCTAATGCCGTGGTCAGCAAGACTCTCGACAGCAAGCTTTTCAAAAGCAGGCTGCTGGAGCTGCTGGTTCGATAAGGGACAAAGGGACAGGTACCCTGTCCCTTTTGCATTAAACAGGATATATAAAGAGCAGGCAGAAGCGATGGCCCTTTCCGCATTATGAATGTAACTGGCTGCTTTGAGCACGTAACTAAATAAGTCGAATAATGCGGGAAAATGATAAGGAATATTATGGTTATCAGGAAGGAATTTGTGTGTCATCAATTGAAATTATATTTAGAATTCTTATGTACTTGATACTTATAGATAAATGGAGGAATAGAAGTCATGAACAGAACAAAGCTTAAAGAAGCTGAAGAAAGGTTTCTCGCGCGGTATCCCGGGGGCTTTTCCGATCCGGTGCTGCTGGAGATTGCCAGGAAGCATAAAGTGGAGAAAATGAACAAGCTGGCACAGGACAGCTTCAAGGCTGAGAATTTTGAAAATCCCGCCGGTATAGTTGATTCCATGAAAAAGATTGTCAGCCAGTCCTCTTTGGTCTCGGTTTTTGAAAAGCCCGGGTTCAGGGATCTGGCTGCAGCCGTCAACGACGATGAAAAAGAACGCCTATCCCACGGACTGAGGGAATTTCTGCATGGGGATCAGGAGGCCGGCTTCAGGCTGATGGTTGACCTGCTCAATGAATATAAATTAGCCAAATGGCCGTTGTTAACAGTATGCCCCTTTTATTACAGGTCGCTTACGGAGGTTTTCATCAAACCAACCACTGCAAAAGGCGTCATTGAGTACTTTGAGCTGGAGGGGCTCAAGTACAGTCCAAAGCTGACCTATGAATTTTACAGGGCTTACCGGGAACAGATAAAACAGATAAAAAAGGAAGTCAGTTCTTCGCTGCAGGTCGATAATGGAGCTTTCTGCGGTTTCCTTATGATGGCGATGGAGAATTCGGGAGATTGAATTGAATGCAGGGAACAGAGCTAAAGGATACTATGAGGCGGATGGAAGGTGATCTGATATATGAGGAAAAAGCTATTATCTGTAATTATTGTAATTGTTATTGCAGGTATTCTTTATAGTGTTTTTGATAACAGATATGCAATGGTTAAGGTATTTGACAAAACTACGAAAAATTATATATATGAGCCCCAAATTACGATGTTTCCTGAGATTACGTTAGAAGGGCAACCCGGTACCGGTGCTGCAGGTCCTTATCTTTATAAGCCTATAATTCCACTGCTGGTTACTGTTAATGTAAGTGCGGCTGGGTATAAAAGTGAAAAAAAGATAATATTATTGATGAAAGGCAGGGAAAGTGTAGTCTACCTGACGAGAGACTGAATCAGGCAGCTGGAAGAAAATAAGTTGATAAGTTGACAACTGGTACTTAATTTAAAGAAAGTTGAGGAGGATTCAAGTGGAAAAAATTAAAGTTAAAGGCGTATTGCCACCAATGATTACTCCATTTACAAAAGATGGTGATGTTGACTACGATGCTCATGTAAAAAATATTGAGAAATGGAATAATACCAATCTTGCAGGATATTTAGTACTTGGCTCCAATAGTGAGGCAGCTTATCTTAATGAAGAAGAAAAATTAAAATTAATTGAACTCACTGTAAAGTATGCCAAAAATGATAGAATCATATTTGCAGGTACAGGTATGGAGTCAACTCGTGGAACAATAGAACTAACAAATAAAGCTGCTAAGCTTGGGGCACATGCCGCATTGGTGTTAACACCTTGTTACTATGGAAGCAGTATGAATGATGAAGCAATAATAACATTTTTTAAAGAGGTAGCAGATAATTCAAGTATACCAGTATTTATATACAATGTGACAAAGTTCACTCATTATAATATATCTGTTAATGCAGTTAAGGAACTTAGCAAGTATCCTAACATAGCAGGTATGAAGGATAGCAACGGGGACATAAGCCAACTAGTTAAATTCAAAAGCGTAGTACTTGATGATTTTAATCTCATGGTTGGTACTGCCGGGGCTTGGTATCCGGCATTAACAATAGGAATAAAAGCTGGAATAATGGCACTTGCGAACTGTGCTCCTGATGAATGCGCCCAAGTACAAAAATGCTATGATGATGGTGACCACGAAAAAGCTGTTGAAACCTACTTGAGGATGTTTCCTGTAAATAATGCTGTTACTGCTACATATGGTGTACCTGGGTTAAAGTATGTATGCAATTTGTTTGGATATTGTGCTGGGTATCCTAGAAAACCTTTACTCCCCATGAAGGAAGAACAGCGAGATAGTATTATCAAAATCCTATCAGATGCTAAGTTAATGAATTGCCAGAAAGTTTAATAATATCTATGATTTCAGTGCAAAAACCATTTTTTATGTAATTTTATGAAGGATAGTAGTTATTGAGTTGCATAAATCACATTCTATTAATTGAATTTAGCCTATATTATGAAATTCTTCATCGGATAAGGAGGTTTTCATCAAACCGCCCACAGCTAAAGGAGTTATTGAATACTTTGAGTTGGAGGGACTCAGATACAGCCCCAAGCCGACTCATGAATTCTACCGAGCTTACCGGGAACAAATCAACTGGATAAAAAAGGAAGTCAGTGCTTCGCTGCAGATCGATAACGGAGCTTTCTGCGGTTTCCTTATGATGGCAATGGAGAATTCGGGAGATTGAATTGAATACAGGGAACAGAGCTAAAGGATACTATGAGGCAGATGGAAGGTGATCTGATATATGAGGAAAAAGCTGCTAACTGTAATTATTGTAATTGTTATTGCGAGTATTTTTTATATTATTTTTGATAACAGATATGCAATGGTTAAGGTATTTGACAAAACAACAAAAAATTATATATATGAACCCCAAATTACGATGTTTCCTGAAATTACGCTAGAAGGGCAGCCTGGCACCGGGGCTAAAGGCCCGTACCTTTATAAGCCTCTAATTCCAATACTCGTTGTTGTTATGGTAAGTGCAGAAGAGTATAAAAGTGAAAAAAAGATGATATTATTAGCAAAAGGTAGGGAAAGTGTAATCTATTTGACCAGTGATTAAATTGGTTATTATGCCTATTGCTTTAGGTGATTTTGCATACTTGCATCTGAACATATGAGAATTTCAATTTGAGACTGTTAATAGAAAATAAGTTGATAAATTGACAGACTGACACGTAATACGCCAATTCTGAATAATAATAGTGAAAGCAACCAACAAGCCCTTAACAATAGCATTTGTTGGTTGCTTTTCTGTATATATAAAGCTTTTTCCCACCCGGGAAGGTGATGAGAACCTTGTTGTTCATAAGGCAATCAGGTTCTCTTTTTATTACGATTCATAGATTGGAGATAAGCAGCCAACCGGATATAATGAATTGCGAATAAAGTCGAATAATGCGGACGAATTATAAGAAATATTATGTTTTTGTAGGAGGAATTTGTAAGGCATCAATTGAAATTTACATTTAATACATTTAATAAGCTTGTATGCAGCTTTTGGTAAAAGAGTAATTGTGCCTATAATTAGAAGCTCAGCAAAGCACGCATTATGAATAGAGAATTATCCGAGCAAAGGCATGAAAAAAGCAACCGAAAGGTATTCACTCGGCTGCCTTTGGTTGGATAATTCCATAGCACGAAACCGCGGTCAGTATTGCACTGGCTATGGGGAAAGTATCCTGGCTTT
>DASPLL010000026.1:0-143998 GCA_035627615.1 Clostridia bacterium | reverse complement strand
GGGCTCAAGGAGATGCTGTAATTTCAAATTTTTGTGGATAACCGTAAATATCTTACCGTATAAATGTAGTTATTGAAAAAAGCAACTGAATAATAATTCAAGTGCGGGGAAAATCATGATTTTATTGGCCTTTTTTCGGAGTTTTCCCAGGCACCATAAATCTTAATGGTAAGTTTTTTCATGACATATCTATTTACTGTTTAAAAATTACAGTTAAAAAAATAGCATATTATGTCAGATTTTATCACAAAAACTGACATTTAAGTGATATAATTATATTTGAAAACATCAAAAAGTGGGTGATGGTTATTGAAATTACAGTAACTGCCAAATAGAGACCGGATTTAAGCATAAATGAACCTATATGTTAAAATGCCATGGTTTATGCATTTTAGGATACACATTTGATAAATATATTTCGGATATCCTAAAATGTTTCCTTGATTTATAGAATACGCCAAAGGCTTATCTGAATCTTTAATTAGCTGCTTGCCGGCGTATTCTATATAGATAGGAATGCATATTCTTATGATTTATTTGTTCAAATTTGCGGTAAAGACTGTAAGGGGGAAGACTGATGAGAGAAAACAAAGTGAAAAGAATGCGGAGACTGGTTTTTATTCTGACATTGTCAATAAGCCTGATTGTATGTACACCATTAATATCCTATTCCTATGCATGGGAGACTCCGGTTGATGCTTATTATCCTATGCCTCTTAATTACATTTTTGGCGTTGATTTATATAATAGTGCATTAGAGGGCACATATTATACAGGAGGGTTCTCACGCCCAAATAATAATGCACGTTTGTATTGGGATAATCCGATTGTCGAGGTGGCTTACGGTAACGTTGGCAATACGCTTGGATGGGTGCTTGATGAAAAAATATATTTTTTAGCAACCGAGGGTGGTTTATATACATTTACTGCAACGCTTTGCAATGTGGATACGGGCGAAGTTAAAGAATTTACTGTCACAGTCAATGTTATCGGAGGAAAACAGGACCAGGCTGCCATAACATACAATAGTATTACTAAGACATATGGAGATGCTGATTTTATCCATGCAGCCACAGGAGGAAGCGAAGACATAGCATTCAGTTATGCTTCAGGCGATCCTACGGTAGCAGCAATAAATGAATCAACTGGAGAAGTGACCATATTAAAAGCCGGTACGACGACATTGACTGCAACCAAAGCGGCTGATGAAAATTACAATGAAGCAAGTGCCACATGCACACTAACCGTAGACAAGAAAACTTTGACAGCGGAAGCTGCTGCAGACAGCAAGACCTATGACGGAACAACGGCAGCAACAGGTACAATAAGTCTGGCTGGAAAAGTCGGAGCTGACGAAGTAATGGCAAGCGGCACCTTTGCTTTCCAAAGTGCCGATGCCGGGATAGGAAAGACAGTCAATGTGACGGGCATCACCCTTTCCGGAGCAAAAGCAGACAACTACACAGTAAATGCAAGTACGACCGCAGCGGCTGATATAAACAAAGCAAACCAGGCCGCCATTACATATAATGATATTACCAAGACATACGGGGCTGCCGGCTTTACCCATACAGCTGAAGGAGGAAGCGGAGGTGGAGCATTCAACTATGCTTCAAGCGACCCTGCTGTAGCGACAATAGATGCTTCTACAGGAAGCGTGACTATTCTAAAAGCAGGCATGACGACATTGTCAGTGATCAAGGCAGGTGATACGAATTACAATGAGGCAGGTGCTGCCTGCATACTTACCGTAAACAAAGCAGCACAGGCTGCCATTACCTATAGCGCCGTAACCAAGGTCTATGGCGATGAACCATTCACATATACAGCTGAAGGAGGAAGCGGAACCGGAGCCTTCAGCTATGCTTCAAGCAACCTTGAAGTAGCAACAATAAATGAATCAACTGGATATGTGACCATCCTGAAAGCAGGTATGACGACATTGACGGCAACCAAGGCCGCTGATGAGAACTACAATGCAGCAAATAAGACCTGTATACTGACTGTAGATAAAAAAGCTTTGACAGCAACAGCAGCGGCAGACAGCAAGACCTATGACGGTAATACAACGGCAACAGGTACAATAAGCCTGGCAGGGATAGAAGGGGCTGACGACGTAACCGCAAGCGGTACCTTTGCTTTCGAAAGTGCTGATGCCGGGGCAGGAAAGACAGTGAATGTGACAGGCATCACGTTAAACGGAGCAAAAGCGGGCAACTACACAGTAAATGCAGCTGCAACTGCAACAGCTGATATAAGTAAAGCAGACCAAGCTGCCGTTACCTATAGCAATATATCCAAGACGTATGGTGATGCCGATTTTGGCCATACAGCCACAGGAGGAAGCGGAACGGGATTATTTAGTTATACATCAAGTGATACTACGGTAGCAACAATTAACGAAACAACAGGAAATGTGACCATCCTTAAAGCGGGTATGACTACATTGACAGCAACCAGGGCCGCTGATGCAAACTACAATGCAGCAAGTGACACTTGTATACTTACTGTAAACAAAGCAGGACAGGCTGTCATTACCTATAATAATGTGACAAAGACATACGGCGATGCCAATTTCGACCATAAAGCAACAGGAGGAAGCGGAACCGGAGACTTTAGCTATGCTTCAAGCGACCCTGCTGTAGCGACAATAGATGCTTCTACAGGAAGCGTAACTATTCTCAAAGCAGGCACGACTACGTTAACAGCGACTAAAGCTGCTGATGAGAACTACAATGCAGCAAGTGCTACCTGCACACTTACCGTAAACAAAGCAGGACAGGCTGCCATTTCATATAGCAATATTAGCAAGACCTACGGTGATGAACCGTTTACTCATACAGCTGAAGGAGGAAGCGGAACCGGAGTATTCAGCTATGCTTCAAGCGATCCCGAAGTTGCTACGGTAAACGTAACAACAGGAAGCGTGACAGTCCTGAAAGCAGATATAACGACATTGACGGCAACCAGGTCCGCTGATGAAAACTACAATGAAGCAAGTGCCACCTGCACACTTACTGTAAACAAAGCAGCACAGGCTGCCATTACCTACAGCGACGTAACCAAGGTCTATGGCGATGAACCATTCACATATACAGCTGAAGGAGGAAGCGGAACCGGAGACTTTAGCTATGCTTCAAGCGATCCTGAAGTTGCTACGGTAAACGTAACAACAGGAAGCGTGACAATCCTGAAAGCAGGTATAACGACATTGACGGCAACTAAAGCCGCTGATACGAACTACAATGAAGCAAATAAGACCTGTATACTGACTGTAGATAAGAAAGCTTTGACAGCGGAAGCAGCGCCTAACAGCAAGCCTTATGACGGAACAACGGCAGCAACAGGTACAATAAGCCTGGCAGGGATAGAAGGGGCTGACGATGTAACGGCAAGCGGCACCTTTGCCTTCGAAAGTGCCGATGCCGGGATAGGAAAGACAGTGAATGTGACGGGCATCACTCTTGCCGGAGCAAAGGCGGGGAACTACACAGTAAATGCAGCTGCAACTGCAACAGCTGATATAAGTAAAGCAGACCAGGCTGCCGTTACCTATAGCAATATATCCAAGACGTATGGCAATGGCGATTTTGGCCATACAGGAGGCGGAGGAAGCGGAACGGGATTATTTAGTTATACGTCAAGCGATCCTACTGTAGCGACGATAGAGGCGGCAACAGGAAATGTGACCATCCTGAAGGCAGGCACGACTACACTGACCGTAACAAAAGCAGGTGATACGAACTACAATGAAGCAAGTGCCACCTGTACACTTACTGTAAACAAAGCAGATCAAGCTGCCATTACCTATAGCAATATTGTCAAGGCCTATGGTGAAGAACCGTTTATACATACAGCGAACGGAGGAAGCGGAACGGGATTATTTAGTTATACGTCAAGCGATCCTACTGTAGCGACGATAGAGGCAGCAACGGGAAGCGTTACTATCCTGAAGGCAGGCACGACTACACTGACCGTAACAAAAGCAGGTGATACGAACTACAATGAAGCAAGTGCCACCTGTACACTTACTGCAAACAAAACAGACCAGTCAGTCATAATATATGATAATGTTACCAAGACATACGGCGATGCCGATTTCGAATATACAGCGAGCGGAGGAAGTGGAACCGGAGCATTCAGTTATGCTTCAAGCGATCCTACGGTAGCGACGATAAACGAAGCAACAGGAAACGTGACCATACTGAAAGCAGGTACGACTACATTGACTGCAACTAAAGCCGCTGATACGAACTACAATGAAGCTAATAAGGCCTGTACACTAACCGTAGATAAAAAAGCACTGACAGCAACAGCAGCGGCTAACAGCAAAACCTATGACGGAACAACGGCAGCAGCAGGTACAATAAACCTGGCAGGGATAGAAGGGGCTGACGATGTAACGGCAAGCGGTACCTTTGCCTTCGAAAGTGCTGATGCAGGAATAGGAAAGACAGTAAATGTGACAGGCATCACGTTAAGCGGAGCAAAGGCGGACAACTACACTGTAAATGCAACAGCCGCCGCAAATGCGGAAGTAATACCAAAGACAATAGCTTTTACGGCAATCGCAGATGACAAGGTGTATGATGGAAATACTGCGGCAACAGGTATGATTATACTTACAGGTGTAATCGGGGATGATACAGTTACAGCGAGCGGTACATTCGAGTTTGCTGATGCAGCGGTAGGTTCCGGCAAGACGGTAAACATAACGAACGTAACGCTTGAAGGAGCGGATGCGGGCAACTATACCCTTAGCACTGCTTCAGCGACTGTAACAGCATCTATTACAAAACAAGTACAAAGCATATCGGTTACAACATTGCCCCTGAAGCTTACCTATGAATACGGCCAGGCATTTGAGCCCGACGGCAGTGTAGTAACGGCGGTATATAATGACAGCTCTGCGTCAACTGTACCCCTGACACCATCCATGTATACGATAGCAGCCGAGCCGGCAATAGGCGAAAGGACTGTCACCGTGACATACCTGGGAAAAACGGCACAGTTCAGTGTAACCTATACGAAGGCAGCACAGGCGGCGCCTGCTGCTCCAGAATGTGTTGTGACGGCAGAAAGCATAACAGTTACTGCGCCGGTAGGTTCCGCATATGAATACAGCAGGGACGGCGGGGCAAATTGGCAGACGGGAGTCAATTTCACAGGACTCAGCCATGCAGCGGAGTATACGATTAATGCAAGGCTAAAGGCAACGCCGACTCATAATGCGTCCAATGCTTCTCCGGGAACTATAGTGACCTTCATGGATACCACTAAACCGACACTTTCAGCAGTAATGGCAGTTCGTACAAGCCATAACGGCGCAACGCTGAAATTCATCACCAGTGAAGCAGGGCAATATTATTTTGTGACGGTTGAGGAGGGAGACCCTGAGCCGGCCATCAATACAAACATAGCAGGACATGCCTGCGGAGCCGGTCAGATTACCTTTACACCGACCCTTACACCGGGAGCGAAAGACATTTATATAAAGGTAAAAGACGAAGCGGGCAATACAAGTACTGCCCTGAAAATAACAGTACCTGCATATGTTATGACTAACAGTGAGAAGGCGGCTGTTGATCTTAATATGTTAACCTGGGATAGCATAAAGGGTGAAAACGACTTCCACAACAGTGTGACGGAGAATCTCAACCTGACAGTTACAGGAGCTGTATATAGATCCAATATATCCTGGGAATCCAGTAACAATCTTGTGGTAGACATTACGGGTATTGTAACAAGACCGGCGTTTTCCCAGGAAAATGCGGACCTGACCGTAACTGCCAGCGTTTATGGTGGAGGAATAGGCTTTACAAAGGAATTTGATATAACCGTATTAAAGCTGGAGCCCTCAATGAATGCAGATCTATCAGAGCTTACAATAAGCGGAGCAGTATTGTCTCCATCATTCAGAAGCGGTGAGAGAAGCTATACCAGCAGTGTTAGCTATGCAACAGCGAGTATTGTTCTTACTCCAAGAACTGCAGATCCAACGGCTGAACTGAAGATCAACGGAAATATTCCGGCTGGAGAGAATACCACAATAAACTTAATTACGGGAAGCAACACAATTACCGTTGAAGTCACCGCCCAGGACGGAGTAACCAAAAAAACCTACACAATAACTATAAGCAGGGCGTACGATTACAACGACGACGATGACGACAGAGAAGATGAAGACACAACTGATATACCTCCTGCAAACAATAATACCCCGGCTTCGCCGTCCGTCCCCGGCAGTACCGAAGGAGCAGGAGCAGATATACTTGTTAACGGAAAAACAGAAACAGCTGCCACAGCAACCACTACGGTACAGAACGGCAAGATTGTTACAATAGTAACCATAGATGATAAAAAAGTAGAGGAAAAACTGCAGGCTGAAGGATACAAAACGGTTGTCAGCATACCTGTGAATAATGGTGCGAATGTTGTGGTTGGGCAGCTGAACGGGCAGACAGTGAAGAACATGGAGACAAAAGAGGCAGTGCTGGAAATCAAAACTGCAAGCGTCACCTATACACTGCCTGCAGCCCAGATAAACATAGATAATGTGTCGGAACAGATCGGAACACAGGTAGAACTTAAGGACATAAAGGTAAATATAAGGGTATCGGAACCTCCTCAGGATACAATCAGGATAGTGGAGGATACCGCAAGTAAAAACAACTATCAGGTAATCGTAAAGCCGGTACAGTTTGAAATATCCTGCACAAGCGGGGACAAAACGGTGGAAGTATCGAAGTTCAACGGATATGTCGAGAGGATGGTGGCAATACCTGAAGGTGTGGATCCAGCTAAGATTACCACAGGTATAGTATTGAATGATGATGGAACCTTTTCCCATGTACCTACAACTATAATTGTGATTGATGGGAAGTATTATGCGAAAATCAACAGCCTTACAAACAGTACCTATTCAGTAATATGGAGTCCAAAGGCCTTTAAGGATGTTGAGAACCATTGGGCAAAAGCAGCAGTGAATGATATGGGATCAAGGCTGGTTATAGACGGTGTTGGAAACGACAGCTTTGAGCCTGACAGAGGTATAACCAAAGCAGAGTTTACAGCCGTAGTGATTAAGGCTCTGGGTCTTATGCGACCCGGTACGGGCAGGGCTGTATTTGACGATGTAACAAAGGAAGCATGGTATTACGACGGGGTATCCATAGCCTATGAATATGGGATAGTATCAGGTAATGGAAACGGAGAATTCCTGCCTATGGACAAAATCACCCGAGAAGAGGCTATGACAATGATAGCAAGAGCAATGAATCTTACCGGACTAAAAGCAGAGCTGAAAGCCGGTGAGTTGGAAACTCTGCTAGCCGGGTTCAGAGATTCGGAGCAATCTGCCGAATGGGCAAAGGATAGTGTGGCTGCATGTGTAAAGACGGGCATAGTAACAGGCAAGAGCGGAAAAGCACTTGCACCGAAGGATGAAATGACAAGAGCAGAGGTGGCAGTAATAGTGAGAAGACTATTGCAGAAGTCAGGGTTGATATAGAAACATTTATTTATAAATAGATTATTAATACAATAAGGCTGTAATTTTTATCCGCCAAAAACAGCAAACATATAAGAAGTCCCATCTATGAGATAATTCTCGTAAATGGGACTCATGCTTTTAAGACTTCTCATCAAGCTTGCATACTGCAGGCATATCTTCTGTCCATGGTAGCAAGCGGTCAAATACCTCGGTACTGCAATAATTGAATTTAGGTTTGTAGCGCTGCAGTAAAATCACGCCATTCATTTAGTATGGTTGCCTTATTAGCTACGGCAGCTTCCCTGATCAAAGATAAATCGGCAAAAGAAGAAATAGTTGATATGCAAGCACAGACTGAAGAATTATAAGTGCCAGGCTCTAAGGTTATTAGGTTATTGAACTTGTAGATTTCGATAATCTAATAACCTGTGCACCTGGGAAACCGCTGAAAAACTAAAGTTATAGAATAAATATACCAAACAAAAAATAATTATACAATTAGGGGGTTGAGGAAGCTTAACCCCTTATGCATTTCCATAAATTGCTTCGGTTTCAATACTCAATATGGTATAATAAGAGCATGTAAAGCATTGAAAATACGGAGGTTGGGCGTTGTGTTAGGAAAGAATAATCCACAAATTGATGTATTCACCCATATGATATTTAAACGATTAATACCTGAAGATCATTTGCTTGTTTTGATAGATTCAATCATAGATTTTTCATTTGTTTATGACATTGTAAAAGACAAATACAGTGATATAGGCAGAGCCTCTGAAGACCCGGTAATGATGCTTAAAATCTGTCTATTGGAATTCCTGTATACTCTTTCAGATAAAAAGGTTGTAAAGCGAATTCAGACAGATATTGCATTCCGTTGGTTCTTGGGCTTATCTTTAGATGATGAGGTTCCTGACGATACAACAATCAGCCAATTTAGAACTAACAGAATGGGAGAAGAAAGTTTCGATGAATTCTTTAATGAAATCGTTAGAAAATGTATCTACAAAGGGCTATAATTTGTAATATATGAGTGATAGTCGCAGGCGTATTACCATATAAAGGTAAATGGGTGAATATCCAATGAATATTAATCCATACCAAGGGAAAGTCTCGTTTTTATAGCCCTTTTTCAGCGGTTTCCCTGGCACCTATTCATTTATTTGTTTTATTGAAAATAAGTGATTATAAGTTTCAAAAGTTATTAAAAATTCATTACCCAGATAAAGAGATAAATTCATATAAATCTGGTATTTTTTCAGATTGTGAAATTATGGTATTAGAAAAAGAGGAGGTGATTGGAAACCTAAAAAAAGTATACTGCAGATATGAGTTAACAAACTATGATAATAAGAATATGAAAGATGTGACAGTAAAGATAACAGTTCGCGAGAAAAAAAGAAAACTAAATCCTATATGCATTAATTGTGCAGAAATATTATCGAGAAAAACAGTCGTTTTGTATGAAAAAAACAGCTTGAAGAAGTTTACTGATTACGAGGAAATTGGATATGATTTTGACTGAGACTGTAAATAATTTTGTGGGCAGGAAAGGATAACATCCTTTCATAGCAAGATCCGCCCGTATTTAATTGGTTCTATTTTGCCAGAATCGTTCAATTTTATGTATGAAATTGGACGGTTCTGGCAATAATTTATATAGGCAAGATTATAGAAAAGCTCCGATAGAAGGCATGGGTATTGATTTCCCGGCCTTTTATCATTTTATTGTATCTTAAATGTACTGAGTTACCTGGTCATAAAACATTATCATAAGATGGTTCAATACTTGATCCCAATCCCGATAGCGTTGGGTCCATTTTTTGAGCACATCCCGGCTCGATAAATACAGCATTTTTTCCAAGGCTGAATCCGACGGAAATACTGTCTTTGATTTTGTTACCTTTCTAAATTGCCGGTGCAAGCTTTCGATTATGTTAGTTGTATAAATTATCTTCCTGATACCCTCAGGATATTTAAAGAACGGGCTCAGAACATCCCAATTAGCCTCCCAGTTCTTTGTAGCATAAGGGTACTGCTTTCCCCATTTGCTGTTTACTTCACTCAGCTTCATTAAAGCTACTTCTTCATTTACAGCGGTATATACTCCTTTAAAATCCCTGGCAAATTCCTTAAGATGCTTGTAGGATACATACTTAAAGGAATTCCTGAGCTGGTGGATAATACACCTTTGTATCTCTGCTTTCGGATATGCTGCCTGTATGGCTTCCTTAAGGCCGCTCAATCCATCAGCGTTGAATATCAGCACATCTTGTACTCCTCTGTTTTTAAGCTCCGTCAATACTCCAAGCCAAAACTTTGAGGATTCGTTTTCACCTATCCACACGCCTAATATGTCTTTATTGCCTTCCAGGTCGATGCCTAAAACCACATAAGCAGCTCTGTTTAGAATATGTCCGTCCTCTCTAACCTTGTAATGTATGGCATTCATAAATATGAATGGGTATATGGGTTCAAGAGCCCTATTCTGCCATTCTTTAATCTCTGGCACAAGCCTTTCTGTGATTTTGCTGACCATTTCGGCAGATACTTCAATGCCGTATAGATCTTTGATTTGGTCATGGATATCTCGTGTAGACATTCCGCGGGAGTATAGGGAAATTATCTTTTCCTCCAAACCTTTTTTCGCGTTCATTATTCGTTACCTTTGCGTGAGCCTCATATACGATAGTCACCTCAAGTTCTCCTGCGACATCAACTCGAAGTGCTAAGCTAACTCTTCGTTATACACTTTGTTGAAACATTTACCACAAAAGGATTCTCAAAAAGTGTCACAAAACATATCCTCTCTAAGAATATTATGGTTATTCTTTGAAGGTTTTCAAATTTTCATGTCAATATCAGCATATATATTTAGTGGTGTAATAACTCAAGAATAGTTTGATGGGGTTGTTTTATGACATGATAAAAGCTATAGGCATTGGAAACAGGCTTATGATGGATGACGGGATTGCTATAGCGGTTCTGGAAAACATAAGATACAAACTGGAATCAATGGGGATTGAAGTTGTTATAGGAGAAACCGATTTTCAGTTTTGCTTTCACCAGCTAGAGGAAGATAACTTTGTTATTATTCTGGATGCTGCATATTCAGGAGGAGCAGCTGGAAGCGTTCATTCATGTAAGTTGCAGGAAGCGGTTACTGCATATGGAGAAACCAGCTCTCAGCATGATATGAGCGTTTTTGACTTGATGAGATTGTACTCAAAGCCACTAAAAGGCTGCTTTATTGGAATTGAAATAGCAGAAGCCGGGTTTGGATGTGAGCTGAGTGAAGCACTGAAAGGCAAATTCAATGACATTTGTCTTGATATTGAGAGGATTATTTATGAAATTGTAAAGGAGGTATAAAATGCACGATACTTTTCTGAATGAAAGAATATATGACGCACTGTTGAAGCTTTGCCGGGAAAGCAATATGTTAAAAATAAATAAAGTAAATATAGCTGTTAATAGAGATAGCCATATCAGTGAAAGCAGTCTTCGTGAACATTTCAGCGAGCGACGCAATAACCTGTTGGGCGACTGGACAGTAATTATTGCTGAAAAGCAGGATGTCGGCAAACTCAATGCGGTTATTAAGAGCATCGAAGGTGAGTCTTTAGATGAATGATTTGAAAAGGTACGCTGTTCATATAACTGGTATTGTTCAGGGTGTGGGAATGAGGCCTCATATTTATAAAGAAGCAAGACAACTCAACCTAGGAGGATGGGTAGGCAATAAGGGTACAACTGTAGTCATGGAGATTGCAGGCAGCAAAAAAAACATTCGGGAATTTCTATCAGCATTGCTGGAAAATCCGCCTTCTGGTGCAAAAATACACAATATAAAGATTAAATATGAGTGTTATGAAGCATACAATAGTTTCTCCATTATCAGTAGTTCAACAGACAGCCAGCTTCAAGGATTTATCCCTCCTGATACGGCGATTTGTGATGAATGCATAAAGGAAATCCAGGATAAGATGAATCGAAGGTATGCGTATCCTTTTACAAACTGCACATCTTGTGGTCCCAGATACTCTATCATAAAGACACTACCCTACGACAGGGCCAATACTTCAATGTCAGCCTTTGAAATGTGTCCTGCATGCAGGAGTGAATATGAAAATCCCGACAATAGGCGATTTCATGCCCAAACAAACTGCTGTCCTGATTGCGGGCCAAAGCTTGCCCTGCTTGACAGGAAAGGTAGACCAATAGACAGTATTAATCCTTTTGCAGCTGCCAAACAACTGCTTCATGAAGGTAGATTGATTGGTATTAAAGGGATTGGTGGGTATCACATTGCCTGTAATGCACAGGATGAGAAAGCAATAGACCTGCTGCGCAAAAGGAAAAGGAGACCGGACAGACCATTGGCTATAATGGCAGCAAGTCTAGAATCTGCCAAGTTAATCTGTAAGGTAACTGATAAAGAGGAAGAAACACTTACAGGCAGACAGAGGCCCATTGTACTGCTTGAAAAGAGATTTCCGGAAATGCTACCTCACAATATTGCTCCAGGGATTAACAGTCTTGGAGTCATGCTCCCCTATACACCACTACATCACCTACTCTTTCAAGATGAAGTTCAATACCTTATTATGACCAGTGGAAATGTCAGTGGGATGCCTATATGCTACAAGGATGGGGAGGCATTTGAAAAACTCAATGATATAGTGGATTTTTTCCTTGCACATGACAGAGAAATACTTACTCCAATAGATGATTCGGTAGTTCGGGTTGTTGATGAGGAAGTAATGGTAAGCAGAAGTGCAAGAGGGTATTCCCCTTCTACCTTACAGATAGATTCAGACAGCGAAATTATGGCAATGGGTGCAGAACAAAAATCATCACTATGTCTATTGCATAAGGGTTATGCCCATTCCACGCAGTATCTAGGCAACCTAGATGACATGAATTCATACGAAGAATATCTTCAGGTAATGAAGAACATAAAAGTAATGCTTGGTGCAGAACCGCAAATTATTGCACATGACTTGCATACCGGATATCTTTCCACACAGTGTGTTATGAAGCAGTCTGCCGAAAGAATCGCTATACAGCATCATCATGCGCATATGGCCGATTGCATGGCGGAAAATGGCCTGATAGAGGATGCAATAGGAATTATATATGATGGAACAGGATTAGGAACAGATGGAGCTATATGGGGGGGGAATTTCTTGTTGGTTCAAAGGGTAAGTTCTCGCGGGTTGGGCACTGGAAGTACGCAACTTTGCAGGGTGGGGATAGTGCTATTAGAGAACCTTGGAAATCAGCTGCCTCCTATTTATATTCTATAGGCGTTGACAGTGAGGAGTTTCTGAGCAGTGTTACTAGTTTAAAAGTCAAAACTATAGAAAGCGCAATCAGTAATAATATTAACTGTTTCAAATCGTCAAGTATGGGAAGATTGTTTGACTGTGTATCTGCACTTGTCATGAGAAGAACGCATATTACTTATGACGCTCAGGCAGCTATTGAACTGGAAAGGGCAATAGAACCTGATGTAACAGATTTTTATTCGTATTCCATCGATGAAAAAGAAGAGAAGTTAGAAATCGGATATGAGGAAATATTATCAGGTATTTTAAGAGATGTGAAGGATGAGAAGACAGCTTCATATATATCAGCAAAATTCCACAATACAGTTTGTGAAGCTACTATAGAAGGTGTTTGTAATATAAGAAACAGATGCGGCATTAACAATATAGTTTTAAGTGGTGGTGTGTTTGAAAACGCTTATCTGCTAAAAAACATGAAGCGAGGTCTAAAAGAGTGTGGCTTTAATACTTATCACAATATGAATATACCAGCTAATGACGGGGGGATTGCCTTTGGGCAAGTAGTAGCTGCAGCTCAAATGGCAAAGGAGGGGAATTATGTGTCTGGCAGTTCCGGCAAGAATTGTAACCATTGATGAAATGTACGCATGGGCGGAAACAATGGGTGTGCGGCAAAGGATAAATATTCAGTTGATTGATTCTCCTATACCAGGTGACTGCATATTGGTTCATGCAGGCTTTGCTATTGAAAAAATAGACATGGAATATTTTCGATTTTTAAATGAGACTCTTTATGAAATGCTAGAGGGTACAGGAAATGAATGATAATAGAATCATAGAGCGTTTAAATAGGGGTTTTGAAGATATATCCGGTCAGAGTATTCGTATTATGGAGGTTTGTGGAACACATACACGTACAATTTCAAAATCTGGTATAAGGTATTTGCTCCCAAAAGAAGTACTGCTTTTGTCCGGACCAGGTTGTCCTGTTTGCGTTACCCCTGAATCTTATATAGATATAGCGATATCAATATCAGATATCGAAGATGTGATTCTTGTCACCTTTGGAGATATGATGAAGGTGAAAGGAACTTACAATAGCCTGTCAGATAAACAGGCGCAAGGCTCCAAAATAACTGTTGTCTATTCACCGGAAGATGCACTAACTATCGCTGCAAATAATAGAGATAAGTTAGTCGTATTTGTAGCAGTGGGATTTGAAACCACAGCGCCGCTAATTGCGGTGACAGTGAAGCTGGCAAGTGCAAGAGGACTTGATAATCTGTTCTTTCTGACAGCGTTAAAACGCATGGAGCCAGCTATCCGGTTTATCCTGCAGGATGAGAGAAATAAAATCAATGCAATGATTTGCCCCGGTCATGTGGCATCGATCAAAGGAGCAGAACATTTTAGATTTATCACAGAGGAATTTGGTGTACCTGCTGTAGTATGCGGTTTTGAGGGTCAAGATATAGCAGCAGGGATATGTCTGCTGCTTGAGCAGCTTAGTGGAAAAAGGCATATAGAGTTTGTGAATTTATATAAGCGGTGTGTTAGTTCCACTGGTAATACGATAGCTCAACGAATGATAAATGAAGTATTTGATATAACTGACGGAGTGTGGAGAGGAATTGGCACCATCAGGGATTCAGCCTTGGTGCTGAATGATCAGTATGAGCATCTGAATGCGGTCAAGAGGTTCAAAATACAGGCAGAGCAATACTCAAGCCCTGTGAACTGTCTTTGCAGCGAAATCCTTTTGGGATTAAAACTGCCTTACCAATGTAGTCTTTTTGGGTCAGGCTGCACACCGGAACATCCCTTAGGTCCATGTATGGTATCTTCGGAAGGCGCATGTGCGGCGCACTTCAGGTATGGAGGGGATAGGAAAAATGGATGAGAAAATCAAGCTTTCTCATGGCGATGGTGGTGCCGATACACAGAGGCTAATTCGAAATGTATTTTATCAATATTTTAATGATCCGCTCTCGAATACAATGATCGATTCCTTCGTCTTTGAAGCCAGGCAGAATCAACTTGCTTATACAACTGACAGTTTTGTTGTAAAACCCTTATTTTTTAGAGGAGGAAACATAGGAAAATTGGCTATATGTGGTACGATTAATGACCTTGCAACAGCTGGTGCAATGCCATTATTTTTAAGTGCCGGCTTTATCATAGAAGAAGGCTTCAGTATTGAAAAGCTGTACCTTATCGCAAAATCCATGAGTGATGTTTGCAAACAGACTGGTGCGAAAATCGTAACCGGCGATACCAAGGTAGTGGAAAGAGGAAGCGCCGATGGCCTTTTCATCAACACTTCAGGAATAGGTATAGTGTCAGAAATTTATAATCCCAATCGGGTAGAACCGGGAGATGAGATCATTATAACAGGTGGTATTGCGGAGCATGGCATATCCATACTTATAGACAGATATGATCTGGGTATTGAAACAGAGCTGGAAAGTGACTGTGCACCTATGTGTTTTCTTATAAATGGTTTGGGTGAAAATCTTAAGCATGTAAAGCTAATGAAAGATCCTACTAGGGGCGGTATCGCAACTTCGTTGAATGAAAAAGCTGTAGAGCAGGTGTTGGATGTAGAACTTAATGAACGGACTGTTCCAGTAAAAAGTGAAGTGCAGGCCATTGGTGATATTTTAGGAATTGATCCTTTATATCTTGCCTGCGAAGGAAGGATGCTGATTGTAGTTGAAAAAGGCTGCGGAGAGAAAGTGCTTCGACAACTAAAAGCACTTGACAACTGCAGCGAGGCTCAGATAATCGGGCGATTCACTTCAGGATATCACGGGATGGTGTATATGAATACGTTTATCGGGGGTAAACGTATCATCCCAATACTAGAAGGTCAGATGCTTCCCAGGATATGTTAAGCAAATAATTGTGTAATCACCAAAACGGCTCCTGCTGAATATATTGAATATAGTAATTTATTGCTGGAGGGGAAAACATGAGAGAGCGAGATTTTTCGGGCAAAAACCTTGATCGTATTATTGCGGAAATTAACTATGATATAAACTTATTATATGTAACTCCATGTGTTTATTCAAGAAATCTGATACTGGATCATTTAAGAGATAAAATTCTCAAGCTTGAAACTGTTATGAAAGCCACTCCTAAAGTAGAGCCACGTACGCCGTTGCAACCAACATTTACATTGCAAGAGCTATCCAAGTATGATGGGAATGGCGGCAATCCGGCATATATTGCGGTAAACGGTACTGTTTATGATGTCACAAACAATGCTGCTTGGGCAGCTGCAACACACTTTGGTCTGAAGGCGGGCAATGACCTAACCAATGAATTTGCTTCCTGTCATGCAGGTCAGCCTATATTAAATAAATTAAAAGTAGTTGGAAAGTTGGTGTGAAATGAGTAATGGAAGCCTTACCTGCCCTGAGTATAAAGAAAGGCTCAACACAGCCACAAGTCTTGTGGATACTGTCAAGACACAAATCAGACAGGGTGTTTTGAGAAAAAAGAATCTTGTGTGGCTTGAGCTGACTGGGTGTTCAGGAAATATTATATCGCTTCTTGATGGGTCAAATCCTGATTTCAAATTGCTTGGAACCTTTCAACCCGAAGCAACAGTGCTATGAAAGGAACTGCTGAGCAGGCGCTTATCGGTACACCAATAAAGGATATTAATTATCCTATAGAAATAGGCAGAACAATCCGGTCTTTTGACCCTTGTATTTCTTGTGCAACCCATATTTATACAGGAGGCAAACATATTAAAACAATACAGACTATACCGTAAAAGATATATTCGTTATTTGCAAAATTATAATAGCTGTAAACAGAGGTTACTTAAAGTTGTGTGCATGTGCAAACTAGCAACCTCTGTTTATGGAGTTATAGTTGTGTGGCCCAGTAAGCCTTTGCTTCTTCTTCAAGCTTTTTTAATCTTGTGTAATAATCCGGGAATTCTGTTAGATGGGCAAGTGCAATTTTTCCTGTTGTAATCGGGTCATCGCCCGTTACGTTTGTAGGATAATATTTTCTACCATGTTCCAGTTCTGTATCAAGCCCCATCCTGAATTGTTCTATATCGAACTTGACTTTGTTGAAATCAATACCAAGTGTTTTAGCTATTGCCATAGCCTCTTTTGTTGTAAAGCTCGTTTTAGAAGGTGGAATAAGTGGATTCACAGGAGCAACTGTATCCGCATGGTTCTCTTCTGCATCAGCTTTGGTTTTATGAACTGTACCTTTTGGATGCTGGGGTGGTGCATAAATAGAGTATAATTTGAGAGGCTTAGTACCTGTATTTACTAGATTATGCCATGTTCCAGCGGGTATAATGAATGCATAGTCATCATAGACTTTTTGTTGAAAATCTAGCTTATCTTTTCTAACACCCATTTTAACAAGTCCTTGACCTTCTTCAATACGAATGAATTGATCAAGATGAGGATGGATTTCCAAGCCGATATCTTCTCCAACCTTGATACTCATTAAAGTGAGCTGTAAATGCTCTCCTGTCCATAATGCAGTTCGAAAAGTATTATTTTCTTTTGTTACCTCCTCAATATTAACCACAAAGGGTTTTGGACCATAATCCTTTATCTTTGTAAAAGAATCATCTTCTGTATCGTAATAATATGGATTATATTGATTATCTAAGTCATATTCTTGATTTAGTGCTTTGATACAGAATTGACATGGATACATTTTATTATTCATGTAATATGGGCATGGATACATTTTATTCAAATTTTTCATTCCTTTCATAGACTTTTATATCATTGTATGTTCTAAGCGTTAAGAAAGTGCAAAGCCTCACTGAATATAAAAAATATGTAAAATATTACAAAAAACATTGACAAATTTAAACTATTTAGCATAAACTATTATTAACTTAAGTAAATATATATAAATAGAGCAGGCGATACATTTTTTAAAAGTGTGTGGGGCTGGGCTGGCAGAAGAGCTGGCAGCAGGAAAGAATACCTGTGGGACTATAATTAATAAATTATGGTGCCACAGGTATTTTTATTATCATTAAGGGGGTATAACCATGAGACCTACCCAAATGAGGATTTTGTGTATAGGGACAAAGGATACAATCAAACAGTTTTATATTGCCATGAGGGAAGCATTTGAAACATGTAAAGTTGAAGATATTAATCCATCAAAAATTGCACCTACAAGTTATTATTATTTACCGCTTTTTTTATTGGTACCCATTACCCAAAAACTGCTGAATTCTGAAGAAATGAGAAGAATGTTTGTGGGTCATGTGTCAGGTTCACCTGAAGAGATGAGATCAATGTACTATGATATTTTAAAAGAAGGGGAAAAGTATAAGCTTGACATGCCTGCTTTCAAAAGTTTTAAACCATATTTTGAGGCATTACTGGAAGGATAGAGATCGTACAGGGCAAAAAACATTGAGGGGATAGATGATTTTGACAATAGAAATTTACAAAAAAGTAAGGCAGGTACTCTGGATTATCCTTTTTGCGAATCTCGGAGTAGCGGTACTGAAAATATTCATTGGCACAATTATTTATAGTGCAAGCATGACCGCAGATGGATTTCACTCTTTGACTGATAGTTCTTCCAATGTAGTAGGTCTTATAGGAATAAGATTGGCATCCAAACCAGTTGATGAGGATCATCCTTATGGACACAGAAAGTTTGAGACACTTACAGGATTATTCATATCAGGCATGCTTTTCTTTATTGGTGGAAAAATAATTATTGATGCAATAAATAAGATAATAAATCCAGTAATACCAAGCATTACATTTGAGAGCCTAGTGATGCTTCTAGCCACACTTTGCATAAATATATTCGTGAGTGTATTTGAATATAAAAAAGGCAAAAGCCTTGGTAGTCAAATTTTAATATCAGACTCTATGCATACAAGAAGTGATATTTATGTTTCAGTTGGGGTACTTGTAACTCTGATATGTATCAAAATAGGATTGCCTCCAATTATTGACCCAATAGCATCTCTGATTGTAGCTGGTTTCATAATTGTTGCTGCTTGTGAGATATTTAAGGATAATAGTGATGTGTTGGTTGACAAAGCTGCTGTTGATACAGAAAAAATCAAAGATATTGCTCTTAGTTTTGAGCAGGTCAAGGATACCCATAATATAAGGAGTCGCGGTAGTGAAAATGATTTGCATATCGATATGCACATTATGACTGAGCCATACATGAGTGTTGAGGAATCCCATAAATTGATTCATAGTATTGAAGAAAAGATACGAGAAGAAATTAACTGGAATGCTCAAGTCATAGCACATCTTGAGCCCTTCAAAACAAACACTAAGATTTAACTCTGTGATTATCTGTGTTATTGAGAAAACAGCAATGGCAACAGGCCTGTCTCTTAAGGAAGTTTATGATAAACTTAGCATGCCGGAAAGTGTGTCACTAAGGTAAGGATTATAATGCTC
Source organism: Clostridia bacterium (assembly GCA_035627615.1). GTDB lineage: Bacteria > Bacillota > Clostridia > Lutisporales > Lutisporaceae > BRH-c25. Next base: position 124,781 of record DASPLL010000026.1, on the reverse strand, counting down.
CCCAATGTCAAGACACGAAGTATGATTTTGTAAGTTAATCTCCTTTCGTGTTTGAATTTATTGAATAATCCTGTATACCCTCGCATTTATTCCACGTTCCTCTTTACAACGAGCCTCTCATGCCATGTATTCAGGCATCGCCGGCATACACCATTGCCGAGCAGGGAGTGACGCTCTGTAAGGATGTTGATGCCTGGCTAACAGCCTAACATGGCATACTCATTGTAAAGAGGCTTTCGCGGCATAAACGCTTATTTAACGGAGTCCCGATTATTCCGGATGCGCAGATCATACCCTATAGGAATAGTAACTACGCTACGTATGCATGTGCAAGTTCAGGCAACGGAAACAACATTGCCGATATATACTTGTAATGGACAAAGTCCACCAAGTGACATATGTGGTCTGTAGGTATTATACTCCAGGATATACTGATTAAGTGCTTTTCTGAGGTTCCCGGGTGTTTCAAACTCGTTTATATAAATCTGATCGTACTTCAAGGTTCTGAAGAACCTTTCGGTGCGTATATTATCAAGGGCATGTCCCCTTCCGTCCATGGAAACTCTTACCCCGGCTTCATCCAAGAGCTCCAAGTAGTCGGGGTTTGTAAAGTGGCCTCCTTGATCACTGTTGATAATTTCAGGTTTTGGTTACTTAATGCCCTTTTTAGGCAGTTCATAACAAAGGTTTTCTCCAGGGTTGTAGATAGTTCATAATCAACGATGCAGCGGCTATACCAATCAATGATGACGAATAGATACATGAATCCTTTTTTCATCCGGATATATGTAATATCAACACCCCAAACCTGATTAGGACGGGATATTGCAAGATTTCTCAGCAGATACGGACGTATGTACTGTGCGTGATACCTTTTACTCAGGTTTGGCTTCGGATAGATTGTTTGTACACCCATATGCTGCATTAATCGTCTGATTCTCTTGCGATTAACAAGGATTTTATCATCCCTGCGAATAATATCAGTGATAGTCCAATAACCCCAAGTTGGATGTGCAGTATGGATTTCATCAATCCTGCGCATTATGAACAGAGCTTCATCAGATACTGACTTTTCTGCAGGAGCTTCACGATATACACTGGTTCGATTGATTGACAGCAGATCCGCCTGACGCTTTATATTTATATTAGGATTCTCAAACTCAACGAGGCTTTTTCTTCCAGTCGGGTCCGAGAATTTCTTCAGATTTTTTTTGAGCCAGTCCACCTCATAGGTGTGCTGACCTACTTTACGCTCAAGCTGTGCGATGTGATCATCTTTTTCCTCAAGTTGCTTCTCTGTATCAGAAGGCCCTTTCTTAAATACTTCTGATGCTCTCTCGAGGAATTCTTGTTTCCATCGGCTCAGCACGACAGGACTGATTCCATACTTGGCTGCAATCTCATTCAGAGTTGCTGCCTCGGATAGAATCTCCAGTACAATTTTTATTTCATCTTCTCCCTATACTCCGTCGGAGAATAGCCGTTGAAGTTTTTGAAAGCCTTGCTGAAATAATTGCTGTTGCTGTAGCCGAGGCGCAGGGAAACCTCATTGATCGGGATATCCATATTGTTCAGAAGCTCCTTAGCCCTTGACATTTTTATGTTCAGTGCGTATTCATAAATGCCGCAATTATAGCGCTCTTTAAAAATCTTTGTCAGATATTCCTTTGAAAAATGATATTTATCTGAGAATAAGGTAAGAGTGATTTCTTTGCAGTAATTTTCATCTATATACTGCTTGATGGCCTTCGCTATTGATTTGGAGGATACTATCCGTTCGGGTTCGGTCTTCGGATATTTGCTCCCGGGAGTTCCCGCGGAGCTTTTATTTATATTTGCAACGGCTTTTCCTATTGCATTGTTCAGATCCTCTTCATTGATCGGCTTCAGGATATAGTCGATAACATTGTGCCTTAAGGCTGCTCTCGCCAGTTCAAATTCATTATAGCCGCTGATTACGATATATTGTGTTTCTGGAAATTCTGCAGTGGCAAGGCGCAGGAATTCAGTCCCGTCCATTACCGGCATCTTCATATCGATGAATACCAGTTGAGGTGAGATTTCCCTGATGGAAGTCAGCCCATCCTGGCCGTTTGAGGCGTAAAAGAGCTTTGTGATGGAGTATTTTTCCCATTCGCCCAGGGTCTCAATTGCCTGCATGACATGTTTTTCATCATCTACAATCAACGCTTTATACAAATATGCTCACCTCGATCATAATTTATGATATCATATTTGCGTTTACCGGAATCCTCATTTCCACTGAGGTACCGGCAGCTTCACTGCTTTCTATTTCCAATGCGGCCGAATTGCCGTAGAGAATACGAAGCCTGCCGGCAAGGTTTGAGAGGCCGATGCTTTGGCTGTGTTCGTCCTCGGCGCTTATCTGTTTTATGACATGCTCAAGCTTTTCCAACCCCATGCCGACTCCGCTGTCTTTTACCGTAATGACAAGAAAGCCCTGGCGCAGCATTACATTTACATTTATTTCGATTTTGTCCAGCGTCGTTTCCATTCCATGCTTGATGGAGTTTTCTACAAGAGTCATGATCGATATCTTTGGAAGCAGCAGGTCTTCCATATTGTTTTCAACGTCCAGGCTGTACGACAGCCGCTCATCAAATCTTGCCTTCTGCAAGGTCAGATAGGCTTTTACATGCCTGATCTCGGAGCTTAGTGGTACGATATCATCATCCGTAATGGAATAGCGCAGCATGGAAGACAGAGCCAATACCATATTGCTGATATCCTTTTGATTGTTTACGATGGCCTGGGTAGATATCATTTGCAGGGTATTATAAAGAAAATGGGGGTTTATCTGTGCTTCAAGGGCTTTTAGCCTGGCGGTTTTTTCCTTCAGCTCGGATATATAGTTTTTTTCTATAAGCTCATCTATCTTTAACAGCATTGAATTGAACGTTGTCTCAAGGTGTTTTATTTCGGCGCTGCTGTCAATATCGATGGTGGCCCCGAAATCCCCGCTGCCGGCCTTCTCCATCTGCACTGCCAGGGTTTTCAGGGGCTTCAGAAGTGTTGTGATCAGCATATAAATGGCAGCCATTGCGATAATCATCGCTATTACTATCATGAGAATGGTAAGGTTTCTCGTTTCAACAGCGGTCCTGTTGACTATGCTTGTAGGCGTCATGCTTAGAAGCAGCCAGCCTTTGGCAGCATCAACCGAATAGATATAAAGATAATCTATATCATTTAATGCGGATATGAAATTTCCCGAGGATTGTCCACTGTCGTAATTGATATTGACGGTCAGCGTTTCAGCTAAGGCTTCCGTTTCAAGCCTGTCCGGATTATTCGTATAGTATAGCTTTTTATCACGGTCAAGCAGGCAGAAAAAATCCTGACTCTGGGAAGCTTTGTTTGCAAGGTCTTCAATATACGAATTATCCACCGTCATTTCGATATAGGCCAGAGGCCTTTGATTTTCAATATTGATTATCGCCCTGTATAATTTCAGAAGGCTTTGAGTATCATCCATGGTCGGGGTTATATATTTGAAATCAGGCCATTCCGAAGCTCCTGCAAATTCTTGTAATTCTGCCAGATCAGGACTTGTATGGCTTCTCATATTCGGATACTTTTTTGAAATGGAGTAATAGGTTCCCGTGTTGGTAAGATAAAGCTTCATTTCCGAGATGTCTTTTCTTGAGTAGAACATATTTGAAAATACATTTTTCACATACAGCAGGTCAGTGTAATCCTGAATATCACTCTGACCGATAATCCGCATGAAGGTCCGGTCATTCCTGAGCATAAGTGAGTAATTTTCAAGCTGATTCATATAAGTAACGAAATTCTGCTCTTTTATATTCAGCGTTTCAGCGGAAAGGGCCGATTGATTATTCACAATGATATTGATGGTCCGGTATTGATTGAAGGATATAACCAGGGAAAACAAAATAAAAAATGCGATAGACATGGCAATTATCAATTTACCGGACAAGGTGGTATTTTTATATTTTAATTTAGTCCATCTGATTATTCCCATACGATCCTCCCCCCGCTATAACGAGTAGGGGCATCAATTCCACCTTAATTTGTCATGCCCTGTAAGCGAGTTTCAACAAAGGCTTCCTTGGTCGTTAAAATGCTTCAATGGAAGCCTATGTTATACTAAGATTATAACATAGAATACAGCTGCCCAGAATCCAGTTCAATTTTTTACCCTAAAAGTGATTAACTTTTTTAATTTATTTTGTTCGCCGAATGCTTTAAAGTTGAATTAAGAAATAATTGTTATCAGTAGAAAGGGGAGAGGGATAATAATGAAAAAAAGCTTATCAATCCTGCTGGCAGTCTTGATGCTGGCGATGACATTCACAGGATGCAGCAAGCCGGTTCAGGAAGCTGCTCAGCCGGTAGAGGACGAACCGGTTACTCTGAACTTTATGCTGAATAGTCCGGAGTTGACGGACCAATACAATGACATGGCGGAAGCCTATAAAAATGTTAAACCCAATGTGACAATCAATATGCAAATTCTACAGAATGATTATCAGACAGTGCTGAAGACCAAGTTAAACTCGGGTGATGCCCCGGATTTATTCATGAGCAGCGCTTATAATGATAACAAGGTTTTTAAGGATTATACCTACAATCTGGATAATGAAGACTTCATGAAGGATATTGATCCCGCAATGCTGGTAAGTGTAACCATGGATGGGCACCTGACGGGATATCCGTTCCTGGTACAATCCCATTCCTTTATTTACAACAAGGACCTTTTCAGCAAAGCAGGAATAACAACACCGCCTGCAACACTTGATGAATATAAGCAGGCCTGCGAAAAACTAAAAGCAATCAGCGTGCAGCCATTCAGCTCGGGCTTCGCAGAATGGTGGGTACTTCCGCAGACAACCTATCCCGCTATGAGTGATGCTAATGGTGGAGATTACGTGGGATTATTCAAGAGCATAGAAAGCGGTTCACAGAAGTTCGGAGATTTGCCTCAAGTTGATTACGCCCTTGATTTTATTGATTTGATAAGGGAGAACAGCGGAAACAAGCCTATGGAATCAACCTTTGATGTGCAGGTTTCCGATCTTGCAAGCGGAAAAGCGGCAATAATCCACCAGGGTACCTGGGCGGAGGATTCAATCAGGAAGATCAATCCCGATATAAATATTGGTTTCATCAATACGCCAAGAAGTGATGGAAAAGCTGTACTTGCAGTAGAATCAAACCTTACCTTCAGAGTTTACAAGGATTCCAAAAATCTTAAGGAAGTACTTGATTGGTTAAGATGGATAACAACCTCAGATTACGGCAAGTCATGGATCCCGGAAAAAATAAAGCAGATATCTCCTCAAGCCGGAGCCAAAATGCCTGATACCATGCTGGCAAAGGAAACAGGAACTGCCATAGCCGATAAGGTTACATGCCCATGGTGGATATTTATCGGACCGGATGGAATTGAGCAGCCATTGGGCGTAGCCTTCCAGAACTATGCAGCAGGGGCAGGCAGGCAGGAAACCAAGGATGCGCTTACAAAGGTATTTGTTGATGCATATAATGCTCAGAAAAGTAAGTAGTCTGTATAGATCAGAATTGCGAGGATGGACTTGTTCCTCCTCGTAATTTTTTAAGGGGGGTTGTACTTTTGAAATTTTCAGCAAAACGAAAGGTTTTAGACAAATTAAGCTTTGCTGCATTTGTGGCGCCCGCAATTACCTCGATTTCGGTATTTGTTGCGATTCCTTTTTTGATGTGTATATACTATTCTTTCAGAAAATGGAACGGTATAGGGAAAAGCTCGGTATTTATCGGGCTGCAAAATTATTTACAGCTTTTTACCAACGACACTATTTTCAAAGGAGCCTTTTTTTACTCAATCACATATACCGTTTTGGTCGTGCTGCTGGTTAATATTCTTGCACTTTTAATCGCTTTGCTTCTGGAGTCGAATATAAGGGGAAAGGGCTTTTTCAGAACCTCCTTTTATATACCCAATATCATAAGCCTGATCGTTATCGGGTTTGTCTGGAAATTCATATTTGGACGTGTCTTTGATTCACTGTATGAAGTAACAAATCTTCCGGTATTTGGTTGGAGCTGGCTTGGAGACCGCAATATAGCCGTTATTTCGACCATTATTGTTTCAGTATGGCAGGGCCTGGGATTTTATATGATAATCTACATTGCAGGACTTCAATCAGTACCAAGATCAATCCTTGAAGCAGCAATCATTGACGGCGCAGGTTCAGTACAAAGATTCTTCCATGTTGTTTTGCCGCTCATAATGCCTTCAATTGCGGTATGTACCTTTTATTCCATGTCAAATTCCCTGAAAATGTTCGAATTGATATTCAGTCTGACGGGAGGAGGGCCTGGCACTGCCACTACGCCGATAGCCCTTGATATTTACAATACTGTCTTTAACAACAATCAATTCGGTTACGGGAGCGCAAAATCCGTCGTTCTATTCCTTCTGGTCGCTCTGATTACGATATGGCAGGTTACGGTGCTCAAGCGAAAAGAGGTGGAAGCATAATGAAAAACAGAAAAACGTCTTTTGTTTTATCTGCTGCAGCGCTGATGCTTCTGGTAATAATGCTGTCGCCGTTAGCTTTGATTGTGCTTGGTTCTTTCAAGACATACGCGGAAATTATGACCAACGCCATTTCAATTCCAGAAAAGCTTTCTTTCCAGAACTTTTTAAATGTATTCAGGGATATGAATTATCCCAAAGCTTTTCTGAATACAGTCCTGGTTACATTTCTGGGTACTTTAGGGATTGTTTTTGTCGGCTCCCTTGCAGGCTATAAGCTCTCCCGTACGAAAACAAACTTGAGCTATATTCTTTTTATCTTCTGCATCTTCCCCATGATGATACCTTTTCAGTCCTATATGATTGCTCTGGTTAAGATAAGCAAATCCCTTAACCTGATAGACAGCATATGGGGACTTTCTGTAATATACTGGGGGCTTGGCTCTCCCCTCGCTATTTTTCTATACCATGGTTTTGTCAAAGGTATACCGAGGGAGCTGGATGAGTGTGCCAGTATTGACGGGTGCTCTCAGCTCAGGACTTTTTTTGAGATAATATTCCCTCTGCTTAAGCCTGTTACAGCTACGGTAGTTGTTATTAATGCAATGTGGATATGGAATGACTTTCTCCTTCCGCTATTGATCATTGGTACGGATAAGTCAAATGCTACTCTGCAGCTTGCGGCTTACGGATTTATGGGACAATACAAAATGCAGTGGAACAATATAATGGCCGGTGCGATACTAATCATCCTGCCTGCTCTGGTAATTTATCTAATATTCCAGAAGCATATCATTGCAGGTATGGTTGACGGCTCAGTGAAAGGTTAGGGGTGATCTTATGAAGTTTACAGACGGTTTTTGGGAAACCAAGCCTGAGTTTACCGCCTATCATGCAGCACAAATACATGATTTCAGCATAGATAGCGAAGTGGATGGAAATGCAAACAGCCTTACCTTATACTGCCCTTTCAAAAGGATAGTGTCCAGGGGGGATACCTTGAATACGGGACAGCTTACGGTTATATGCTCCTCTCCCTTTGAAGATGTAATCGGCATTAAAATCGTAAATTATGCGGGCACGGCGGATAACGGCCCTCATTTCGGTATCAGTGACAGGAAAGTATATTCGGATATATCCGGCGATGGTAAAAACATATTATTAAAAACCGGTAATATAAGAATGGAATGCTGCAGGGACCCATTTTCCATAGCTTTTTACGGTAATGGAAGAAGCTTTACGGCAATTGAATACAAGAGCCTTTCCGTTATGAGACGAAATGACGATGCCAGCTTTATAAATGTCGGGCTGAAGCTTTCGGTTGGCGAGCTTGTCTATGGGCTTGGCGAACGCTTTACCCAGTTAGTTAAAAACGGTCAGGTAATTGATATATGGAACGAGGATGGTGGAACCTCCAGTGAGATTGCATACAAGAACATTCCTTTCTATATGACCAACAGGGGCTACGGTGTGTTCGTAAACAACCCCGGAAGAGTTTCCTTCGAGGTGGCCAGTGAAAAGGTGGAGCAGGTGCAGTTTTCCGTTATGAATGAAGAACTGGAATTCTTCATAATCTATGGCCCCGATCCCAAGGAGGTATTGAGAAAATATACGCTTCTCACAGGAAGGCCGGCGGTTCCTCCAGCCTGGTCCTTCGGCTTATGGCTGTCAACCTCCTTTACAACGGATTACGATGAAAAAACCATAAACAGCTTTCTTGAGGGCATGGAAAAAAGAAATATCCCCCTTTCGGTATTTCATTTTGACTGTTTCTGGATGAAGGAGTTCCAGTGGTGTAATTTTGAGTGGGATGAGGCTATGTTTCCCGATCCGGAGGGAATGCTTGACAGGCTTAAGAAAAAGGGTCTCAGGATATGTGTATGGATAAACCCGTATATTGCACAAAAATCACAGCTTTTTAAGGAGGGAAAGGATAAGGGCTACCTGCTCAAGGATAAAAAGGGCAATGTGTTCCAGTGGAACAGGTGGCAGGCAGGCATGGCCCTGGTGGACTTTACAAACCCCGGAGCGGTCCTGTGGTTTCAGTCGAAGCTTGCAAAGCTCCTGGATATGGGTGTGGACTGCTTCAAGACTGACTTTGGCGAAAGGGTTCCCGTTGAGGTGAATTATTTTGACGGCAGCGACCCGCAAAAGATGCATAATTACTATACTTACTTATATAACAAATGTGTTTTTGACCTTTTGCTTGAAAAAAGAGGCCGGGGTGAAGCTGTTGTGTTTGCCAGAAGTGCAACGGCGGGCTGTCAGCAGTTTCCCGTTCACTGGGGAGGCGATTGCACCGCTCAATATATATCCATGGCAGAATCCTTAAGGGGAGGGTTATCTCTTGCCGCATCCGGCTTCGGTTTCTGGAGCCATGATATCGGCGGCTTTGAATCCCAGTCATCACCTGATATTTATAAGAGATGGATTGCCTTTGGGCTTTTATCCTCCCACAGCAGACTTCATGGATCCACTTCCTACCGTGTTCCGTGGAATTATGACGAGGAGGCCTGCAGAGTGCTGAATTTCTTTACAAGATTGAAGCATTCCCTTATGCCTTACATTTTTGATAAGGCCTGTGAAGTCAATGAAACAGGCGTCCCTCTTATGAGGCCGATGCAGCTCGAGTTTCCAGAGGATTACGCCTGCGACTACCTGGAAAGGCAGTATATGTTCGGTGATAGTCTGCTGGTAGCGCCAATTCTCAGTGAAGATCACAAAGCCGTGTTCTATCTGCCCAGGGGCAGCTGGACACATCTTTTATCCAATGAAAGGACAGCCGGAGGAAGCTGGATCGAAAAGGAGTATGATTACTTAAGTCTTCCCTTGTTTGTAAGGGAAAACAGCATTCTGGCAATCGGAGCATCAGATGATAAGCCGGACTATGACTACGGGGAGGTTGCAGCCTTCCATGTTTTTGAATTGAGGGACAGGGCAGAGGCCAGAATCAGAGATTATCAAGGAAAAGTTACAGCTAAAATTGAAGCAGTTGTGAATTATGATGCTGAGGGGAATAAATGCGGTATCAAATTCGAATGTGATATGAATAAAGACTTCAAGATAGTATTAAGAGGAATCAATGCCGAGGAAATTGAGGCAAAGGAAGCAGAAATTTCAGCTTCACCGCAGGGTGCCGTTCTGCTTCCGGGGGAAAAGTGCTTTACTGTAAATTTTGTATGAGGGAGCGGTTGCCGGGGGTGCCGCGGTAAATAATGCTATTAAGGCGGAACTGAAGGTATTCTGCTTTATGATGGTAAATTACATATATCAGTGAATGGTGTAATCAGGACAGGGTTACACCTTTGTTTTTTTAATGAAAAGAATTTTATTAAAGCTTTACATTATTAAACGGTTGTCATATAATTAAATTAACTTGTTGTACAAGTTGGTTTAATGTGCGGACAAATTTATAATGACTATGGACAAGTATATAAAATTATGGAAATAAATTTTAGATCAAGGGTCCCCAACAGTTGCAGAGCTCTGCAACTGACTAAATAAATCATTTTAAGGGAGGAATATTTATGAAAAAAAGGGGCGTTTTCAGCATCTTTATTGCTCTAGTAGTTGTACTTACAATGCTTTCAGGTTGTACAAACGTAAAAGAGGCAAGCAGTCCGGAAAAGCAGGAACCGGTGGTTAAAGAGGAAGAGAAGGCGAAAATTGGGATCGTTTTTACAACTGCAGGGCTTGGAGGCCAATCATTCAACGATCTTGTATATGAAGGAGTCAAAAGGGCAGAAAAGGAACTTGGTATAGAATATGACTATGTTGAACCGAAGTCCGTATCCGATGAAGAAATTGTACAGGATGAAATGTCTGGCTCCGGAGAATATGACTTGATAATCTGTATCGGATTTGAGCAGGTTGATGCATTAAAAAGAGTAGCTGCCCAATACCCCGAACAGAAATATGCCATGATTGATGCAACAATTGATCTGCCAAATGTATCTTCATATGTCTCAAAGGATAATGAAGGCTCATTTTTAGTTGGTGTATTGGCTGCTTTGGCCAAGGAAAAAGGAATAGACAGCAGACTGTCCAATAATAAAACCTTTGGTTTTATTGGCGGAGTAGACAGCCCTGTTATCAGAAAGTTTAATGCCGGTTTTGAAGCCGGTGTCAGGTATGTAAATAAAGACAATAAAATCATGTCTGACTATGCGGGTAGCTTTAATGATCCTACAAATGCAAAAGTGATATCAGGTACAATGAATCAAAAGGGAGCAGATATAATTTATCATGCCGCAGGAGGATCAGGAGTAGGTCTTTTCCAAGCTGCAAAGGAAAAAGATTTCATAGCAATAGGCGTAAACTCAAACCAGAATGGCACAGATCCGGATCATATTATGGCAAGTATGCTCAAATTGGTTGATAGTGCTGCATACTCAGTGATAAAAGATGTAGTTGACGATAAATTCCAGGGAGGTACACATACTCTTGGCATAAAAGAAGGCGGAGTAGGCTATACCCTTGAAGGAAGCAATATAAAGGTAAATCAGGAGATTGTCGATATTGTGGAAAGCATTAAAGAAAAAATCTCAACAGGGGAAATTGCGATACCGGAAAAAATCGAAGATGTTAATGCTTTTGTCGAAAAAAATCAGTATAACCAGTAAAACTGGAGCAAGTACTACAAGATAGCACAAATATATATGGTTGCCATAATGAACGCAGTGAAGCATATAAAAGACTCTTCGCTGCGCTCAGAGTGGCATGTGTATAGCTAAAGCTTCAGGAACTGCCAATACAAAGCTACTCAGGCTAAGAACTGTTAGCTGCTAGGAGGACGGTGCAGTGTGTTTGCAATAGAAATGAAGAATATTACCAAACGATTCCCAGGTGTGCTTGCAAATGACAAAATCAACTTTCAAGTTACGAAACAGGAAATACATTGTTTAGTTGGTGAAAATGGTACAGGAAAGACTACACTAATGAACATTTTATTTGGCATATACGATGCCGATGCAGGAGAGATCTTCATAAATGGAAGTCCGAGCAGAGTTAAAAGTCCGAAGGATGCATACAGGAACGGCATAGGAATGGTTCACCAGCACTTTATGCTTGTAAATCAGATGACTGTCCTGGAAAATATAATTCTTGGCAAAGAAGCGGGAAGATTTTTTGTAGACAATAAAGAAAATGCTAATATTGTGGAAGCTTTAGTCAAAGACTATGGGTTCAAACTTGATATAAATCAAAAGGTAAGTGATTTGTCCGTTGGTATGAAGCAGCGGGTAGAAATATTAAAAACTCTATATAGAGGGGCAGACATAATAATACTGGATGAGCCTACGGCTGTACTTACCCCCCAGGAGGTAGAAGAGCTGTTTAAAATTCTGTCCCAGCTTAAAAGCTCCGGTAAAACTATTGTTTTTATTACTCATAAGCTTAATGAGACCATGGAGATTGCAGATAGCGTGACTGTACTGAGAAAAGGCAGGAATATAGTGACTGTCAGGAAAACGGAGACGAATGCGGAAGAGCTTGCAAGGTATATGGTAGGAAGAGATGTTAATCTTAACTTGTATAGAGAGCCCAGGGAGCCAGGGAGAATTATGCTGTCGCTGAAGGAAGTAACGCTTTTGGATAAGGCAGGAAAAGCTGTGGATTTGGATGTGCGTGAAGGAGAAATACTCGGAATTGCCGGTGTGGACGGAAACGGGCAGCTGGAACTGGAAGAAGCCATAATGGGCATAAGGCAGCTTAAATCAGGAAGAATTTTTTTTGATGGGGCTGATATAACAAGACTTCCGACAAAAGAGAGGAAGGAACTTGGAATTGCATATATTCCGTCGGACAGGCACAAAAGGGCAATGCTTCCAAACTTCACGGTGAAGGAGAACTATCTGCTCGGGTATCATACTAATGAGCCCTTTGTAAAGAAAGGAATCATACAGGAAGAGGCATTGAAAAAACACAGTCTTAACATGATAGAATCCTATGAAATAAAGGTAAGTGACTGTGAAGACAGCATTGGAAACTTATCAGGAGGGAATCAGCAGAAGGTAATCCTGAGCAGGGAAATCAGCCAGGATCCGAAGCTGATAATTGCAGCACAGCCTGCACGGGGTCTTGATATCGGTGCGATAGAATATGTGCATAAAACATTGCTGAAGCTGCGCAGTGAAGGGAAAGCAATACTTTTGATATCAGCTGAGTTGTCGGAAATAATGAGTTTGAGTGATCGTATAGCAGTGCTGTATGAAGGAGAGGTACGCTCCATAACTGAATCCGGAGCTTTGGATCGTTTTGAAATTGGACTGTTAATGGCCGGGCAGCACTAGGAGGAGATGTTGATGGATAAGAAGCATGGTTTAATGGCTAAACCTCTAAAAGATATAAGTTTTTCATTTTTCGCAATATTATTGGCCTTCGTGATAGGGTCGATACTTATTCTCATACTTGGAGAGTCACCAATTAAAGTGTATACAGCCCTGATAGAAGGGGCATTAGGTTCGACTCGTGCAGTTGCCAATACTCTTAGCAAAACAGTGCCTCTCATATTTACAGGATTGGCAGTCTCAGTTGCATTAAGATCCGGATTATTCAATATCGGTGTTGAAGGTCAGCTCCACTTGGGTGCCATGGCAGGGATATCGGTAGCATTAGCTCTTCCTAACGCCGGCAAGCTTGTCATAATTCCTCTGATACTTCTGGCAGGTATAGTCACGGGAGGAGTTTGGGGAAGTATTCCGGGATATATTAAGGCAAGGCATGGAATCAATGAAGTAATTGTATCCATTATGCTAAACTATATAGCCATACTGTTCACATCGTATTTAGTTAATGACCCCTTAAAGGCAGAGGGTAATGTTGCTCAAACAAAAATAATATCAGAAGCCGCAAGACTCACAAAGCTTGTACCTAATACACAGCTTACAACATCACTGTTTATTGCAATTGCGGTTATAATTATTGCATATTTATTGCTGTGGAAAACATCCCTCGGATTCAGGCTCAGAGCTGTCGGCTCCAATGCTTCCGCCGGAGAGGCGGCGGGAATCAATCCGGGAAAGAGCATGATAATTGCAATGGCTATTAGCGGAGGAATAGCTGCATTAGCAGGGTTATGCGAAGTGCTTGGGAAGTATTATAGGTTTATTGAAGGCTTTTCACCTTCCTATGGATTCACAGGAATTGCAGTAGCAATTTTGGGGAGAAATCACCCCTTCGGAGTAATTCTCACGGCATTGCTGTTCGGGATACTTGATGCAGGCGCGCTTCGTATGGACAGGCTTACTTCCATTTCCTCAAACATGGTTATGGTTATACAGAGTTTAGTAATCCTATTTGTTGCAGCCCCTGAGATAATAAAGGTATTTTCATTGAGGAAGGAGCACGTATAGATGGAACATCTGGGATTCACCCTAAATAATTTATTTGCACTAACGGTTCAGTTAGCCATACCTATTGCTCTTGCAGCTTTGGGGGGAACTATTTCTGAGCGGAGCGGGATAATAAACCTCGGGCTTGAAGGCATGATGCTTATGGGGGCTTTTGCAGGTGTTTTAGGTGTGTACGTTACCGGGATGCCCTGGTTTGGTGTTGTTTTTTCCATCATAGCCGGAGGTTTGGTGGGAGGCCTGCATGGATTGTTCTCAATCAGGTTCAAAGCCCAGCAGGCAGTCAGCGGTGTCGGAATAAACATGATGGCTGCAGGGCTGACACCGGTTCTCCTAAAGATTATATGGAAGAACGAAGGTATGAGTTCTTCAGTTGCTACTGTGCCGACTATAACTATTCCCCTTTTAAACAAAATACCGTTTATAGGCGGAATATTTGATAAACAGTCTCCGTACCTATTTTACGCAATCGCTGCTGTAACAATAGCCTGGATTATTATTTACAAAACAAAAATTGGATTGAGATTGAGAGCTATAGGTGATTATCCACGGTCAGCACAGACTGCAGGGATAAACGTTAATAAATACAAGTATATTGCGGTCATTATCAGTGGATGCCTGGCAGGGCTTGGAGGTTCATATTTATCTATATCACAAAACAACCTATTTGTTGTTGATATGGTATCGGGGAGAGGCTTTATGGGTTTGGCCGCCAATATATTTGGAGGCTGGAACCCAATTGGATCATTGCTGGCAAGCTTGGTTTTTGCATTCGGACAATCAATCAGATTCTACCTGCTGGAAGTTAATATACCTGATAAATTTATTCAAATGATCCCATATGTCGTTACCCTGATGGTATTGCTTGCGGTAGGCAAAAAGTCCAAAGAACCGGAGGCTCTTGGAAAAATAGATTGATATAAATGCGTAAAGGAAAAAGCACAATGATTGAAAATTTGAAAAAGATTCCATTAGTGATTGTTGGACTAGTGATAATGAGCCTGGGTATAGTCCTGTATTTAAAAAGCGGCCTTGGCGCAAACCCGCTGACTGTATTTACGGAAGGCACTTCGAAAGTATTGGGGATATCTGTAGGAAGGGCTTCACAATTTATAATGTTCAGTCTGATCATAATAGTTTTCTTTGTTGATAGAAAAAGACTGGGATTAGGTACCATTATACATGCAATATTAGTAGGGTTTCTGATGGACGTTTTTATGGAATGGAACTGGTTAAATCCTGAAAGTATGATTTCAGCGTATATAATACTTGGACTGGGAGTATTTTTATTTGGAGTTGGACTGGCGCTTTATGTATGTGCAGGTCTGGGTGAGGGTCCTATAGATGCATTGATGATAATACTCCACTTAAGGCTAAAAAAGGACATTAAGTGGGTGAGAATAGTAATGGATTTATGTCTTATTATTATAGGCTTCCTGCTTGGAGGTCATGTAGGAATAGGTACAATCATAGGGGTAGTCTTTACAGGACCTATCATTGAAAATACATTAAAGCTGATAAAAAACCAAAGCTTATTCAAACTTATCCGCAAAAAAGAAGTTATATAGTATTAAAATTTATACTTAAATATATTATAATTTTAGGAGGTAGCAAATATGTCTGATAAAAAGAAAATGCTTCATATAGGAGTTGGAGAAGGGGATATAGGAAGATATGTATTTCTTCCGGGAAATCCGGACAGGTGCATAAAAATCGCTCAATATCTTGATAACTACGAGAAAGTAGCACAGAATAGAGAGCATACAACATATACCGGATACCTTGACGGGATAAAGGTCTCTGTAACATCAACCGGAATGGGGGGGCCTTCTTCAGCAATATGCATGGAAGAACTAGCTAGAATTGGAGCAGATACATTTATCAGGGTAGGAACCTGTGCATCAACTTCAAAAAAGGTTGAAATTGGTGATGTGGTTATTCCAAGTGCTGCCGTCAGAATGGAGGGAACCGGCAGACACTATTTGCCCATTGAGTTTCCGGCAGTGCCAGACTATGAAATACTTAAGGCATTGGAAAAGGCGGCTGAAAAATTAGGTTATAATTATTATGTCGGAATATGTACAACGAGGGATTCTTTTTATACACAGATTGAACCTGAGAAAAAACCTGTAGGTTATGAGCTGGCAGCTAAGTGGAATGCCTATCAGATGGGAGGAGCGATATGTACGGAAATGGAAGCAGCTACATTATTTCTCGTAGCAGCTACTCTAGGCTTAAGGGTAGGCACTGTGTTAGTTTCTGCTACAAATTACAAAGAATATAGCGATGATAAAAAAATATACCCTGCAGATACTGAAAAAAGGGCAATTGAAACAGCAATCGAGGCCTTAAGACAAATAATTAAAATGGACCAGTTAAAGCAAGAATAATTTTAGTGTAAAACCTTTGCTGCGTAAAGCTAATGGAAAGACTTATAAATTTATTTTAAGAGAGAGATGGATATGGATAATGATAAAAGCATGGAGAAAAGTAAGGATTTATTAAAAAACAGGAAAGTAAAGGCTCCACTGTATATTTCAGTGTATGGCGACATATTAAACATGATAAAAGAAGGAACTTTTAAAAATGGTGCAAAGCTGCCTGGTGAATATACATTAGCCAAGCAGTTAAACGTAAGCAGGGGAACGTTGCGTCAGGCATTATTGCTTTTACAAGAGGATGGTCTTATTTACAATAGGCAAGGCAAAGGTAATTTTGTAACCAGCAGTAAAGCGAAGATAGAGGAGGGTCTTGAAGGAGTTTTCCATGCGCCGCTTCGCTTTAACATAGAAAAGTATGATGATATTTTGGTTAACGTAGATTTCAGGGCTGCTACAAAAAAAATGCAGGAAATATTAAGTATGGATAGCTCTAAGCTATTGGTTCTGTTCGAATTTACTTACAGAATAAAGGAACAGAATGTATGTTATTCAACTTTGTTTATCAGGTATGATAATATTGGCGGTTTTGAGGTTGATCTTAACGACAAGGTTAAATTAATGGATTTTATTCATAACTATATTGAGAATAATATATCTAATATACTGACTAACATAAGAGTTGTCAGTGTAAGAGACTTCATAGCCAAAAAGCTTAACGTGCCACCAGATGATAAATTGCTTTGTTTTGATGAGATAATGTATTCGAATGAAGGAGTTGCTATTATAAGAGCAAAATCCTATTTTAGGACAGAGTATTATGAGTTCTTTTTAAATCGGAAGTAGACTAATATAGTCTATGTTGTCAGGAATAAATTTCCAATTAGAGTACTGTATTAGTAGACTTTTAATAATTCTATAAGTGCCAGGCTTTTAGTTATGAAAGTAGGAATAGAGTATGAATTGGATTGAACCAATAAAAAAATATATGGTTTGCAATGAACAAGAAGAAAAAGATAAAGAACTAACTATCAAATGCTTGGAGATGTTTGATGATGTCTTAACAAGGGATAACCCAATAGCACATGTAACAAGTTCAGCATTTGTAATAAATAAGAATAGGAATAAAGTTCTAATGGTCTATCATAATATATTTGATTCATGGTCATGGACAGGGGGACATGCAGACGGAGAGGAAGATTTATTGAATGCTGCAATTAAAGAGGTAAAGGAGGAGACAGGGATAAAGAGAATCTTTCCTGTTAGTGAGGACATTTTATCACTTGATATTATACCTGTGATAGGCCATACAAAAAAAGGAACGTATGTATCCCCACATTTACATATATCAGTTGCTTATTTAATAGAGGCCGATGAGAAAGAACCACTTGTTGTTAAGCCTGATGAGAATAGTGGTGTTAAATGGATACCTATAAAAGAAATAGAAACATATTCAAATGAACCTCATATGAAGAAAATATATGGAAAAATGATAACTAAAATTGAAGCATTATCAAAATAATTTTTGCATCCGACATCCTACGGGAGGCTATTCGTCTGCAAGGGGTAGAATATGGTGCAAGGCAGATTAGAGCTGTGCTTCATTGAATTTCAATACCCTGCTATGTTATTATTTACATAGCAGGGTATTATTGTTAATTGGATCAAAGCTCTGGCATCAATGACAGCTGCTGAAGATAGGAGGCGTATTATAGTGCATATTGAACCAATAAACATACAAGGTAATAAACAGATCGGTCTGATAGTGATGGAAAGCTGCAGGGGATTAGGGCAAAAGGTTGACAAACATCTGCAGGAACTTAGATATCCTGCTTCCAGCGACAGTTCAGAGACGGTAAAAGCTACAAACAGATCATTTATATTACCAATAGAAGAGATCAGATTTTCCACGGGTGATGGGAAAGTAGTGCTGGATGAGAGCAGCAGGGGAAGGGATATATACATATTATGCGATGTGGGAAATTACAGCTGCACATATAATATGTTCGGCATTACCACTCATAAAGGTCCTGATGAACACTTCCAGGATATCAAAAGAGTACTGTCCGCAATAGGCGGAAGGGCAAAGAAAATTACAGTGATCATGCCTTTGCTGTATTCGGGAAGGCAGCACCGCAGAAAGCTCAGGGAATCACTTGACTGTGCAATAGCCCTCCAGGAGCTGGAAAGACTGGGAGTCCACGAAATACTTACGTTTGACGCCCATGATCCCAATGTACAAAATGCAATCCCCTTACTATCCTTTGTAAATCTGTACCCTACATATGAAATTGTTAAAACACTCATTAAAGAAGAACAGGAGCTTTTTCTGGATAAATCAAAATTGCTGGTTATAAGCCCTGACACCGGTGGGATGGATAGAGCCATATACTATTCCAGCGTTCTGGGAGTTGACATAGGGTTATTCTACAAACGCCGCGATTATTCAAAGGTCATTAACGGTAAAAACCCCATCATACAGCATGAATATATGGGAAGATGCGTTGAAAATCAAAATGTTCTGATAACCGATGATATGATAGCCTCCGGAGAATCAATATTTGATATCGTCTTGGAATTAAAAAAACGCAAGGCGCAAAAAATCTATGTATCAACGACCTTTTCATTTTTTACTGAGGGTATCAGAAAATTTGAGGAATTTCATAGAAGCGGGCTTATTGAAAAGGTATATTCCACGAATTTATCCTATATACCAGAAGAGGTTAAGAAGAGCGATTGGTTTAAGGAAGTTGACATGTCGGCCTTCATTAGCAATGTTATAAATGATATGAATTTGAATAAATCCATAAGGCCGTACATAGACGCTACTGAAGCTATAAATAAGCTGTTAATGGAGACTGAATAAAGCAGCTTAATGCTGAGGACCAAGGTAATGAATATCCGATGGAGGAACAGACATGCTTGATCTAAGAAGTGAGAAATCATTCATCTACCGTATTGCTTTACCGGTTATGCAGGTACTTGTCTGCATACTGCTGATACTTGCAATGACCTTTGATGATACGCTTGAGGATACTAGTGATATTCTCAGGAATATTAGTATAGCTATCCAATTCCTTATTCTTGCTGTTGTTGGGATCAGGGAGCTGATAATCAGGAAAAATAGAATTGAAGCGTATTTGTGTTTTGGAGGTTTACTTATCGGGCTTATATTTATTATTTATATTTGCATTATATAATGAGCTGTAAAGTAAGTATCAGGTACAGAACAAAAGAACTTAATTATTGAACTGATTGAAATAAGTTCTTAAGTGTCAGTACCTGATAGCTAATATCACTTTATTGTATTGGCACACTGGTAAGCTGCTCCAAGGGCGCCGGGCACACCGCCTATTTGCATGGCCCAGCAGGAGCCGATGTAAAGGTTTTTCACTGGTGTTTTTATTTTCACGTCCATGGCGCTTTTGTAGAAGCTTTTCTTTGGATTCCAGCTCCATGCCGAGGTCGCTCCGTCGCTATTATGGGTGAATCTTTCATAAGTCAGCGGAGTAGCGGCATCCTTATATTCGATATGCTCCATCAACCCGGGAATCAACCTGGATGAACTGTCTATCATTGCATCCATTGCTTTTTCCTTCAACTGCCTGTAGGCCTCCTTATCTCCGCCGCCCCAGTTGTTCATCCAGCGGTATGGTACCATGGCCTGAAGCATCAATGAGGATTTTCCTTCAGGAGCAAGCTTTGGGTTTATCATTGACGGCGAATAAAGTGAAACAGATGTCTTGTTGAAAAACTCGCCATCTTCGGCATCGTAAATGTCAAAGCCGGGTTTTTCATCACATGCAAATACATGCGGAATCCTCATATATCCACCAAGTTCTTCATTGGACATATTCAGCCCCAGATATACTGTGAAGAAACCCTCTGAAACAGCAGCCCTGCTGATATTGTTCCGCAGTATCTGAGGAATAAGGCTCTTGTCGTCCAAAAGCTCCAGGAAGGTTCTTTTATAGTCCCCGGCAGAAATAACATAATCTGCATCATATATGGTATCTTTGCATGAAACTCCAACAGCAGCCCCGTTTTTTGTAATTATCTTATCCACATAGGATTTCAGCTTCAGGTCCCCGCCCAGTTCCCTGAAGTTTTCTGCGAGAACGTCAGCCCATGACTGCATACCGCCTTTCACAGTCCATACATCCTTGAGTACCCCTATTATATTAGGCCCTATGGCTATGGCCGACATGTCCGGATAGCTGAATCCCTTGAAAAGTCTGAACAGCTTTGAGTCTTTTTCAAAATATTCTGCTGCAAACTCTGATGACGTCATATCCCCATACTGCTTTAACAGCTTCATCCACTTCGGGGTGCTCAGGATATAAGGAAGAATTGATTTAATCCTGTCAAACCCGCAATAAAAAGGGGGCATGGGTTTATCAAGGGTTCCAAATAGACTGAGTACATTGTCCAAATCAGAAAAAACTGTGTCCAGCTTTTCTTTATCGGATGGAAAACTTGCATAAATCATTTTTTTATAATCATCGTAACTTTCGGGAATTCTGTCGAAATCCTCTGAAAAGAACCGTGTTTTCAGTTTTACAAAGTCTATTTTCTCCAGCACTCCGATTTCCTTCATTACCTTGAATACCGACGCTGAGGATTCCAGGTTGATTGTACCGCTTTCAAAATAATACCCTTTTCTGTAAAATCCGGCAGTATAGCCGCCAGGCATGCTGTGGGCTTCAAATATGGTTACTTTATGTCCCTTCTTGGCAAGCAGGTTGCCGGCAGTGAGCCCACCTATTCCTGAACCTATAATTATTATATTTTTCATTTCCAAATTCTCCTTAAAATATTTTCTTTCTTATCTTTTTCCTGCTTTGAGCAGTGCATCTTCCACCGACTTAAGGCAAGCCTTGGTAGTAAGGGTCGCTTTAGCTGAATGAATTCACTGAATTGGCACCTGTCATACTGTTCACATGCATCCCTCCTTTGCAAAGCTGCTTATTGACATATCGTTTTGTCATGTGTGAATCCACGTACATGAATGAATATTTTACTTATTCATTCATGTACGAGCAAAAAATAACTGCCCGCATTGATTTTTATTTCGGGCAATCAGCTAAACCTTTCATTATGAATTCCGTTATATATAGTATAATCTGTGGAAAATGCTGAAATCCGATTTCACTTTTATGGATCTCGATATAAAGTATGGATTTAAAGATGGCTATTATCATCTCATCATCCAGATCATTCCTTATCTTCCCATCGGCCTTCCATTTTCTGATTAACTCTGTCATACCACTATGCGTAATTTCATCAAAGTTCTCTATGCCGTCTTGTACGTAAAACTGCTTTTCCAGCTTGCTAAACAGCTCCTTGTTATACCATTCCTTCAGAATGGGATTTGAATTCATCTCACTGGCGTTCTGTGCGACCATCTTTGTGATCATATTTACGGGATCATCCTTCAGGTTCATAGATTCAAACAAGTGTTTTTTATGATTCTCGTTTTCTTTGATGTAAACCTCCAGGAAAAGCTTCTCCTTTGAGGAATAGTAGTTATAAAAAGTACCTACGCCAATCCCGGCCAGCTTTGCTATATCAGAAATATTTGTGTCCTTGAATCCATTGGAATAGAATAATTCCCTTCCGGCATTAAAAATATCTGCTTTTTTATCTGTCAAGTAATCAGCCTCCATTATCTATATGTTTCGAGCTGAACGTTTTCCATGCTATAATGTGAATGAATAATTTTTAAATTCATTCACATTATAGCATTACAGTATTATACTGTCAAATTATTTTTTGAAATTTTTTTATATATCTGTTTTAGCGGGCTAATAACCGTTACATATGGCGCCTGCTTGCCCTATATGTTATGATTGGCATAACAGGGCATTACTGTGATTTATACCCACAAATTGAAACTAGGGGATAAAAGAATGAAGAAAAAGCAAATAATAGGCATAACTGTCCTGATCCTGATTGTATTCGGAGGTCTTTTGCCTTTTAGACTGGCAAACTATATCGCCTTCAGGAATTACCTGAAGGATAAATATCCGGACAAGGCTTTCACCGTACATTGGGTCAAATACGATTTTATATACAACAACAGATACTATGCTACGGCTTATTGCAAGGATGATAAGACGACCTTCTATATCCGTTCGGAAAGAAGCGGTATATCTGAGGAATACCTGGAGACAAGGAACAGGGCAGAGATGAATGAAGTATTAAGGTCCAGTATAATGGAAGAGCCGGTTTCTCGGTATATCAGGGAAATACGTGCAGGTGTGGAAGACGATGAAGTCCTTGACACGGAGCAAAGTCCGGATTATAAGGGAATAATTGATAGAGTGCATGTGTATTTTAATGATGACAAGCTAACGGATGATGAGATGTTTGCAGATACTGCATTTCAGTTGATCCGGGTACTCAAAGAGAAACAGTATACTTTTAAGGAGATAGATTTCACCCAGGAAAGGAATAAAGGCGTGTATGAGCTGAGGCTGAAAGGGGAAGAGCTTAATAACAGTAAGGAAGAAATAAAGCTGCTGATATACAGGCTGAAGTAAGAGGCTTCGGGTGTAATGGCCGCATGCTGCCATTACTATAAATAGGGTATACTATGCATATCGTATATTTATTTTATTGGAGAGGTTATGATTATGGAAAATTCAACAGCTTCAAGTAAAGTAAGGCTTTGGACAAGACAGCATCAGAATGTACTGCAAGAGCTGAGGGCCAATGGTGTATATAAGGTCAGAAGAGAATATCTGCTTCAAAAGTTTGACAGCATTTCGGATTACTATCTGAGCATTTACAGGTGGTATGCCGAAAGAGCGGAGCGGATAGTCCCGAGGCCTGAGGGCGCAGAGTTTCCGGTTTGGCTTTCCGCCTCCTCCGATATGATGCTTCAGCCTATAGAGAACAATGTGATTATTGAGCTTGAAGCGGATATTGAAAATGTAGTTTTTACAGACTCTGAGAAGTGGGGTTATGTAGTGAATTACTGGTACCTGCCTATTGATAAGGAAGATGAAAGGAAGTTCAATGAGGAGCTGAAGAAAATGGGTATCGGAGATGAATCGGAATTATATATGGGGCATAAGGGAAATTTTTATCCGCAGCTCAGGAGCAGGATCATTAAAAGCTGGGAAAGGCTTTTTGAGGACCACCCCCGGATTACACCCACCACCCAGGCCACACTCTGGGAGATCAGAAAAGAATGGGTAACCAATGTGATAAGTACCTCGTAACGTATGTTCCATCCTGAGCACGCAAGGCGCTGAAAGCAGCACATAAATAAAGATCACAGTGATATAAGCTATTACGGTGATCTTGGTTTATCAAAAGTTATTCTATTGCTATTCCAAAGGACAAAAATACTTGTCTAATATAGAAAAGGGTCTTTTGCGTTGCTTCCTCCGGCGAGTAGCTTACCTGGCCTTTAATGAACCTGGTGAGCAGTCCCTGAAAGACAAGTATTATCATTTCATTAAGTGCGTTTGCATGCTCCTCTTTCACGTAACCTTTCTTTATGCAAGGCTGGAGCAGGGTAAGGTTCCGTTCGTAAATATTCTGACCCAGCAGCATCGGCTTTATATCATCTTCCTGGTCCCCCAGCTCCTCCGGGAAAATAGAGTAGTATTCCTTTATATCATGATTCAATGAAGTGCTGTACTTTTCAAAAAAGATGGCATTGTAGATTTTCGGCCGGCAGAAAGCATGATTGCAGAAGCATTCCCATACCCCGAAGTATCGCTCAACAGGTGTTTTTGCACCTTTCGTATAGTTTTTTATATCTTCAACATACTCCTTCAAATACCTTAATGATGCATAGAATACCAGATGGTCCAGGTCATCAAAGTAATTATATAAAGTAGCGCCGTTATATCCTGCTATATCGGCTACTTCACGGGCAGACACCGTTTCAATTCCGGCTTCGTCAATGATTTGCTTAGCTGCATCAATGAAATATCCCATCATCCTTCTTTTCTGAATTGTCTTTTTATCAATCTGTGTTGTCAAATTTTTCACCTACCAACATGTATATCATTTAAACATTTTTTTTAATTATAACATGTTGTTAACAAATATGAAATATGTGGAGTGTTGATTTTATCTATGAGAAATCGGCACTCCACATGGTATTTTCTATGTATTCAAATGAAAAATAATGCAATTTAACATAAACAAGTTTACAATTTAAACGGGTTTATGTTAAAATAATAGCAAACATACTGACGATAATAGGAATGATTTAGGAAGAGAGGGAAGACCGGTGGAAAACATATATGACGTGGCTATTATAGGGTCTGGACCAGCAGGGCTTGCTGCGGGACTATATGCAGCAAGAGCAAAAATGAAGACATTGGTATTGGAAAAAGATAAAACCGGGGGACAAATCGTTTCAACCAATGAAGTTGCCAATTATCCAGGGTCAATAAAGGATGCTACCGGGCCAAGCCTGATTGCAAGAATGGTGGAACAGGCTGAGGAATTTGGCGCTGAGCGGAAAAAGGACAATATAAAATCAGTTGATTTTAGCGGTCAAATTAAGAAGCTTACGGGAGAAAAGGAGGAATACTTTGCAAGAGCTGTAATCATAGCCACAGGAGCATCTCCAAAGCCTATCGGCTGTCCTGGGGAGAAGAAGCTTACAGGGAAAGGTGTATCCTATTGTGCAACCTGTGATGCAGATTTCTTTGCCGATCTTGAAGTATTTGTCGTAGGCGGAGGAGATTCAGCCGTTGAGGAGGCAATATATCTTACCAGGTTTGCGAGAAAGGTGACTATAGTACATAGGAGAGATTCATTAAGAGCAGCAAAGTCCATACAGGAAAAGGCATTCAAGAATCCAAAGCTGGATTTTATATGGAATACTACCATTGAAGAAATAAAGGGTGATGGGGTAGTCGAGTCCGTTGTATTCCGGAATACTGCAACCGGGGAAATAAATGAGCACTTTGCTCATGAAGATGACGGAACCTTCGGGATATTCGTATTTGTGGGTTATCAGCCCTACAGCGATATTTTCAAAGGGATGATCGATATGGACGAGACAGGTTATATAAAGACGGATAGTGATATGAGAACAAATGTGGAAGGCGTATTCGCTGCCGGAGATGTAAGAGTAAAGTCACTCCGCCAGGTTGCTACGGCAGTAGCAGATGGGGCTATTGCCGCAGTACAGGCTGAGAAATATATAGAGAAGAATTTCGAAGAGTAAAAAACGGTTTCGAGTTCCGCGTTTCGAGTTACGAGTTTCAGGGTAAGGCTTCGGAGCCATGCCTGAATCGCGTAACGCGTAACCCGCAACCCGTAACGGCTTAGAATTTTATAAGGAGGTGAAAGGATGATACCGGTAGATAAGGATACGTTCCAGTCAGAGGTATTGGAAGCACAGGGTTATGTGCTTGTTGATTACTGGAGTGACAGCTGTGGGCCATGTAAGGCTCTGATGCCTGATATAGAGGAGCTGTCGCTGAAGTATGAAGGGAAAGTCAAATTTGTAAAGCTAAACACAACACAGGCGAGAAGGCTGGCAATATCCCAGAAGGTTCTGGGGCTCCCCACAATAACCTTATACAAGGATGGTCAGAAGGCGGATGAACTGACCAAAGAAGATGCGACAAAGGCAAATGTGGAAGCAATGCTTCAAAAATTCATAGGATAATACAAAGAAAGGGTGATAGGGATGAGTATACTTGATGGAAAAAAAGTAATCATCATCGGAGACAGAGACGGTATACCGGCACCTGCCGTCGAACAGTGCCTTAAAGGCACCGGCGCAGAGGTTGTATTTGCATCAACCGAGTGCTTCGTCTGAACAGCTGCCGGAGCAATGGATCTGGAAAACCAGAGCAGGGTCAAATCACTGACTGAGAAGTATGGAGCAGAGAATATGCTTGTAATTCTTGGCGCGTCTGAAGCGGAGGCTGCCGGTCTTGCGGCGGAAACCGTAACAAACGGCGACCCTACATTTGCAGGTCCATTGTCGGGAGTCCCGTTGGGACTTAGAGTTTATCATGCTGTTGAAAGCGAATTTAAAGAAGAAGTAGATGCAGAAGTATATGATGATCAGATCGGAATGATGGAAATGGTATTGGATGTGGATTCCATAATTGCCGAGATGAAGTCAATCAGAGAACAGTTCAGTAAATATTGATAACGGCATTTCAATATATATTGAATTATTGAAAGGCCTTACATCAACAGATTATTTTTAGGTAAAAATATTTTGACAGAATTAATGGGTGGTGTCCTCATCACCCATTAATTCTACAGAAAATCAATGGAGGTGAGAACATGAGCTTTGCGGTATTAAAGGGAGCAGGTTATGTGCTGGTTAATGCCCCCGATATGATATTACATAATGGTACAACGCAGGCTGTAGAGAAATCCGTAAATCCGGATTCCGAATATCTGAAAAAGATCAAAGAGCATATAAGGACTTATGACGAAGTTGTCAGCTATGCGCCTAATCAAGTCTATATAGGGAATATGACTCCGGAAGAATTAAGCAGCCTGCAGGCTCCCTGGTATGATAAAAAAGTTGAAGGGGCGTGCCGTTACGGCAAATTTGGCGAAATAATGCCCCAGGATGAGTTTATAGGCCTTATGAAGCTGTGTGATTCTTTTGATCTGGTGGTTCTTGAGAAAAGTTTTTCCACCCGTATAAAGGAGAAATTAGTGCTGCATCCCCTGTTTAAGGAGGATGCGGATAAAATCAAAAACGGAGAAGATATAGAAGTAATACAAAAACTGATTAAGGTACAGAATAATGAAGGGTTGTATTTTGAAGGCGGTCTGGTCGGCTGTGTCAGGAAAGCCCACGATGTTGATCCGAACCTTACAGCCCACATAATGTTTGAGAACCTGGTTGTAAAGGCATCTGGCCTGCTGGCATTCAAGCACCTTATAGAAAAGAACAATATTGATGTAAAAGATGTAGATTATGTTATCGAGTGCTCAGAAGAAGCCTGTGGAGACATGAACCAGAGAGGAGGAGGAAATTTTGCCAAAGCCATAGCTGAGGTTGCAGGAGCAGTAAACGCAACAGGCTCAGATACCAGGGGCTTTTGTGCCGCACCGGCTCACGCCCTGATAGAAGCAGCCTCCCTCGTTAAGGCAGGAGCATACAAAAATGTGGTTGTAGTTGCAGGCGGTGCTACTGCAAAGCTTGGAATGAACGGGAAGGATCATGTCAAAAAAGGGCTCCCGGTTCTTGAAGATGTATTAGGAGGCTTCGCAATACTCATTAGCGGCAATGACGGGATCAGCCCCGTTATAAGGACTGATCTGCTTGGAAGGCATACTGTCGGTACGGGGTCTTCACCTCAGGCAGTAATAACTTCCCTGGTTACAGTTCCTCTTGATAAGGCGAAACTTAAAATCACTGACATCGATAAATATTCGGTAGAAATGCAGAATCCCGACATTACAAAACCTGCGGGGGCAGGAGACGTTCCGGAAGCGAATTACAAAATGATTGCGGCCCTGGCTGTAAAAAGGAATGAAATTGACAGGAACAGCATCGGTGATTTTGTAGCAAAGCATGGTATGCCCGGTTGGGCGCCGACCCAGGGACATATCCCGTCAGGAGTCCCGTATCTGGGATTTGCCCGTGAAGAGCTGACTTCCGGTAAATTGAACAAAGCAATGCTTATAGGGAAGGGCAGTCTTTTCCTTGGCAGAATGACAAATCAGTTTGACGGTGTTTCTGTAATTATCGAGAGAAATTCCGGGAAAGAGAATCCGACTGCAGAAGTGTCTGAAGAAAAGATAAAGAGCATGATAGCTGAAGCAATGAAAGCTTTTGCTGCTTACCTGCTGAAGGAATAGGGGTGTGATGAATGTCTGATAACAAAGCAATCAAGCAGCTGATAGGGAAGACATTTATGGATATTGCAGACGCAATGCAGACAGGACGCTTCGGCAGCAGGGTCAGAGTCGGACTTACGACACTGGGAAGCGAGCATGGTATTTCAAACCTGGTAAAAGGAGCCGAATTGGCTGCTGCTGACTCTGAAGGAATAGATATTGTATTGATCGGGCCAAAGGTTGAGACGAGGCTTGAAGTCATCGAAGCAAACAGTGAGCCTGAAATGTACAGGAAAATGGAAGAGCTTCTGGACAGCGGCTATATTAACGCCTGTGTAACCATGCATTATAGTTTTCCCATAGGGGTATCAACTGTAGGAAAAGTAGTTACACCTGCAATGGGAAAAGAAATGTTTATCGCTACCACGACCGGTACTGCAAGTGCACACCGGGTCGAGGCAATGGTTAGGAATGCCCTGTATGGAATAATTACGGCAAAAGCTATGGGAATACAAGAGCCTACGGTAGGAATTCTGAATCTTGACGGCGCCCGTCAGGTTGAGAGAATACTTATGGATCTGAATGTCAACGGATATAAAATCAGGTTTGCAGAGTCGATCCGCTCCGACGGTGGAGCAGTAATGCGCGGAAATGACCTTCTGGCAGGAAGTGTCGATGTAATGGTTACAGATACTCTTACAGGGAATATACTTATGAAGGTCTTTTCATCCTATACCACAGGCGGAAGTTATGAAGCTATGGGCTGTGGTTATGGTCCGGGAGTTAATGAAAGCTATGACAGGATAATACTGATATTATCCAGGGCGTCTGGAGTACCTGTTGTAGCAAATGCTATCGGGTATGCAGCCAAGCTGGCTGCCGGAAAGCTTACCCAGGTTGCAAAAGAGGAATTTTCTAAAGCGAAGGCCGCAAAGCTCAATGAACTCCTGAGTGCTGCCGCAAGGGAAGTAAAGAGGGCGGAGAAGAATGAATCCGTTGAAGCGCCTGAAAAAGAAGTTGTTACCGGTACAATAGCAGGTGTGGATATAATGGAGCTTGATGACGCAGTAAGTGCATTATGGAAGGCTTCAATATATGCAGAAAGCGGAATGGGCTGTACCGGACCTATTATAATGGTAAATGAAGAGAAAATCGAAAAGTCCAGGGACGTATTGGCAAGTGCCGGTTTTCTGGCTTCTGCCGGAAAAGTATGCTGAAGAAAGTCGAAAATATAAACACGATTACAATAAAAACGAGTATACAAAATAAACAAATATGTGATAAAATTTAATTAGTTAGAAAAATAACAAAGTTTTGTTGTTTCTCTAAAAACAAAGATGAGAGGAGTGTAGAAATGAAACTTGAAATCGGTAATTTCTATGTGAAAGACATCGTTTTTGGCGACAAGACAGAGTATTCGGATGGGTTGCTGACTATTAACAAAAAAGAAGCACTTGATGTTGTATTTGAGGACGAACATATTACTGAAGCAGAGCTTGTTATTGTGAAGCCGGGGGATATGGTCCGTCTGGTGCCTGTCAAGGAAGCGATCGAAGCAAGGTGCAGAATAGGCGGTGGTCCTGTATTTCCCGGAGTCACCGGTGAATTGATGCAGGCTGGAGAAGGAAAGATACATGCTTTGAAGGATTGCAGCATACTTGTAGTAGGCAGGCATTGGGGAGGCTTCCAGGACGGTCTTATAGACATGGGAGGCGAAGGTGCCAAATACACTTATTACTCTCAACTGAAGAATCTAGTTCTGGTAGGCGATACAGATGAGGATTTTGAAAAGAACGAGCAGCAGAAAAAGAATCATGCACTGAGATGGGCAGGAATGAGGCTTGCTGAATATGTGGGCAAATGTGTTGAAAACATGAAACCTGAAAAAGTAGAAACCTATGAATTGGAGCCTGTAACCAAAAGACCGGCAAATGTCAATTCACTTCCGAGTGTTGTCCTTGTCCTGCAGCCCCAGTCGCAGATGGAAGAACTGGGATACAATGATCTGGCCTATGGATGGGATTGCAACAGAATGCTTCCGACCTTCATGCATCCTAATGAGGTATTGGATGGGGCTATGATCTCCGGTTCATTCATGCCGTGTTCATCCAAATGGTCAACTTATGATTTTCAGAACTTCCCTATGATAAAGCAGTTATATAAGGAGCATGGAAAAACAATAAATTTCCTTGGTGTTATAATGTCAAACCTCAATGTTGCGCTTGAGCAAAAGCAAAGAGCAGCCTTATATGTTGCTCAGATAGCAAAAACTCTGGGCGCCGATTCAGCAATAGTAGCTGAAGAGGGTTATGGAAATCCTGATGCGGACTTCATTGCATGTATAGTTGCACTTGAGGATGCCGGAGTAAAGACAATAGGCCTTACCAATGAATGTACAGGAAGGGACGGAGCATCGCAGCCGCTGGTCGCTCTGGATGTGAAAGCCAATGCCATAGTATCGACAGGCAATGTTTCGGAAATGATTGAACTGCCTCCTATGGAAACGGTAATAGGAGAACTTGAATCTCTGGCAAGAGACGGTTTGTCCGGAGGCTGGAGCAACGATGCTATTCTGGGATCTTCCGTCAGAGCGGACGGATCAATCATTATGGAGAATAATGCCATGTTCTGCGGTGATATGGCTGTAGGCTGGTCGACAAAGACAATGAAAGAGTTTTAAGGAGGTGTGTTTAGGATGAAAAAGGCTATTTTGTACATAAATCAGTTCTTCGGTCAAATCGGTGGAGAAGAAAAAGCAGACTTTGAGCCGGAAATCAGAGAAGGGCTGGTAGGTCCTGCTATCGAACTGCAGAAGCAGCTGGGTGAAGGCTATGAAGTCACACATACAATTATCTGCGGTGACAACTTCATGGGTTCCAGGCAGGATGAGGCTATAAAAACAATACTCGGCTTTCTTGAAGGCAAGAAATTTGACATATTCTTTGCGGGACCGGCATTCCGGGCTGGAAGATACGGTAGTGCCTGCGGCAATATATGCAAGGCTGTTAAAGAGAAGTTCAATGTTCCTGTCATCACTTCAATGAATGAAGAGAATCCGGGTGTTGATATGTTCAGGAAGCAGATGTATATATTCAAGGGTGGAGCCAGTGCTGCAGCTATGAGAAATGATGTCGCAGCAATAGCGGGCTTCGGGAAGAAGCTGCTTAACGGTGAAGAGCTGCTTTCTGCAGAAGAGGAAGGCTACTATGGAAGAGGGATAAGAAAGCAGGTATTCTTAGATCCTCCTGTAAATGCGGCAGACAGAGTGATTGATATGCTTCTGAAAAAGGTAAAAGGGGAGAGGTTCGTAAGTGAGCTTCCGATACCTCCATCGGATCTGGTGCCGATAGCTCCTGCAATATCAACCGCCGAATTAAGCAAAATCCAGGTTGCTTTAGTGACTTCAGGGGGTATCGTTCCAGTAGGAAACCCGGACAGAATCCAATCAGCTTCAGCAACAAAATGGGGCAAGTACGACATATCCAAGCTCCATGACCTGGTAGACGGGGAGTTTATGACAATCCATGCAGGCTATGACCCTGCAGCGGCCAATGCCGATCCAGATGTTGTCCTTCCTCTGGATGCGCTTCGCACATATGAGAAAGAGGGAAGAATCGGAGGCGTTTACAAGTATTTCTATGCGACTGTCGGAACCGGAACAACCCAGGCAGAAGCTGCAAGAATGGGAAGGGAGATTGCTGCGGAGCTTATAGCAGATGGTGTTAAAGCAGTTATACTCACTTCAACCTGAGGCACCTGTACACGTTGCGGTGCAACGATGACTAAAGAAATTGAAAATGCCGGGCTGACTATTGTACAGATGGCCAATCTGATACCGGTTGCAAAAACAGTAGGTGCAAACAGGATGGTTCCTACTATATCCATACCTTACCCGCTGGGTGATCCAAGCACTCCGAAAGAAGTTCAGTTCAAGCTTCGTTACCACAGGGTCGGTGTAGCAATAGACGCATTGACAACAGACATAAAGGAACAAACCGTATTCAAAGTAAAAATATAATGAATGGAGAGGTATACCATATGAAGGAAATTAAAAAAGATAATAAAGTATATTATATTTCCTTGGTAGTGGTATTTGCAATTGTTGGTTGGGGCATACTCGCCCCAGCCGGCTTTGGAAGTGCTGCAAACGGACTGTTTAACTTCCTGGTAGACAAATTCGGTTGGTTATATTTGATGTCAATGTTTCTGTTCGTAGCTTTTTGTGTTTATCTTGCTTTTTCCAGGTTCGGGAAAATAAAGCTCGGGTCTGATGACTCTGTACCTGAATTCAGTAATATTTCATGGTTCGGTATGCTTTTTGGCTCCGGGATGGGTATCGGGCTGGTATTCTGGGGAGTAGCAGAACCTCTGAGCCATTATTTGAGCCCTCTCGGTATGGAAGGGGCAACAGTGCAAGCCGCCAATTTTGCGATAAAGCAGTCCTTCTTCCATTGGGGCTTCCACCCCTGGGCCAACTATGCCGTAATAGGACTTGCACTGGGATATTTCCAATTCAGAAAAAATGCCCCCGGGCTTATCAGCAGTATATTCACACCGCTTATCGGTGAAAAGGGTGTCAATGGTCCTATCGGTAAGAGTATTGATATACTGGCGATATTTGCTACAGTCGCCGGTGTTGCTACCTCCCTTGGAATAGGAACACTGCAGATCAACAGCGGACTTAATTATATGTTCGGCCTTCCGACTACAACTATAGTGCAGCTCGGGATAATATCAGTAATAACGGTGATATACATATGGACCGCTGTAAGCGGTATAGAAAAAGGTATAAAGCTTTTATCCGATACAAATCTTGTTTTCGCATTTGCTATATTGGTTCTTTCTATTATAGTAGGGCCTAAGATAAAAATGATAAACTCCCTCACGAACGGTATCGGAATGTATTTCGACCAGTTTATCTATGACAGCTTCCATATTGAAGCCTTTGGCGACAACGGCTGGATCGGCGGATGGACGATATTTTACTGGGCTTGGTGGATTGCATGGGCACCATTTGTCGGTACCTTCATTGCCAGAATATCAAAGGGAAGAACTATAAAGGAATTTGTGATAGGTGTTATACTGGCGCCATCCCTTGCATCCTTTATATGGTTCGCAGTTTTTGGGGCACTGGGTATAAACCTGGGTGCAGAAATAGCAGCAGAAGCTACAAAA
The DNA here is from genome assembly GCA_035627615.1 of Clostridia bacterium. GTDB lineage: Bacteria > Bacillota > Clostridia > Lutisporales > Lutisporaceae > BRH-c25. The sequence goes on along the minus strand of DASPLL010000026.1, from coordinate 91,581 downwards.
GTCACTGAGACTGCATTCTTTATAGTTATGAATCAATATCCCCTTGGCTACATAATATCTCTGATTGCCATAGTCCTGCTCGGAACCTTCTTCATAACCTCGGCAAATTCTGCAACTTTTGTACTTGGTATGATGTCACAACATGGGGATTTGAACCCCACAAACGGGAAGAAAATTCTCTGGGGCTTTGTGCAGGCTTTACTGGCATTTGCATTATTGATTGCAGGTGGCTTGAAGGCACTTCAAACAGCATCAATAGCAGCAGCATTCCCCTTCGCCATTGTTATGGTAGTGGCATGTATTGCACTTGTCAAAGCTTTGAATGAAGAGTTTGGGACTAAGCGCCAAGCAACGGACAAGAAATAGAATAAGGAAATAAGTAGAAATATAATACCCTATCATGCTATTATTAGCATGATAGGGTATATTTGTTACTATATAGCAAAAACTTTTAAGCCTTGAGCCTGAGAACGTAAATTTGGGGGGACAGAAGGATGCTCTTGGGGAAAGCTATTCCACTGCATCCTGATCATTTATGTTTTTCATTATACTTGTCATAATAATTCTTACTGATATAATGATATCAAAGCCGATTGATCAATCAAACATATTTTTCAATTTTTTTTGGAAGGGAAGACAAAAATGAGTATTCATTATGAAGTCGTTTTGGAGGATAATATTGTTATCATCAAGGATCTGTGCAATGACTTAATGACATACCAAAAATCCAGGGCATATATCCATCCTGAGTTTTTTGACGGTATGTGCTTTGAAACAAGAATGGTTCCTGCAGTCAAGAGTTCTAAAGCCAATTACATAGTGGCAGCAAAAGATGAAAATGAAATAGTCGGATATGCGTACAGCACTATTGCGCCAAAGGAGACCTATTCCGGCGGTTTTGCCACCTTACAATGTGATGCCTTCTTTGATTTTGATTCTGTAAAAGGTGATGATGTAGGCTGTCTTTCGCAGTTCTTTATAAAAGAGGATTACCGGAATACCGGTATTGGCAGCGTTTTATTTGAAAAGTCCATGGATTGGCTGAATTCATTTGAGTCAATAGATGACCTGTTTATCTTTGTATCAAACGGGAACGACAATGCATTGAAGTTTTATCTGGGTAAAGGCTTTAAAATAAGTCACGAGATACTTGACGGGTTTATCACGGTGCTGAGGAATAGTTAGTCTTGGATATGCATTCAATCAAGTGAATGGGTGGTTTCACCGGCACTTATGAATAGAAAGGGTGATAGCAGCATGATAAGAAAGGAAGACCTGATGAATACCTTGCTGAAGCTGGTTGAGGTGCCGGGAATCTCCGGCACTGAAAGTGAGGAGCTCACAGCTAAAAGAGTTTATGAGCTGACGGCAGAGATACCTTATTTCAGTGAGCATAAGGAAAACCTCAGAATGATCAGGCTGGAGCAGGATCCGTACAACCGAAGCTTTGTATCCGCGCTGCTCCGGATGGATCCCGGGAGCAGGAAGACTGTGATCCTGACAGGCCATCATGATGTAGTGGATGTAGAAGAATATGGGCATCTGAAGCCATATGCCTTCAATCCGGCGGAGCTGGCAGGAAGGATACAGGAGCTGAAGCTGGATGAGGATTCGGCAGCAGATCTCCGGTCCGGTGACTGGATTTTCGGACGCGGCACGGCGGATATGAAATTCGGTCTGGCACTTTGCATTGAGCTTCTGAGGGAGTACTCCCGGAGAAATGACTTTAAAGGCAACCTTCTTTTCCTTTCGGTGCCGTCGGAAGAGACCAATTCGGAAGGAATGCTGGGCGCGGCAGAGTATCTGTCTGGTCTGCAGGAGAATGAAGGGTATGAATTCACAGCAGTAATGCTTACTGAGTGTTATGCCCCCAAAAATGCCGGTGATAAAATGAGATACATCCATTATGGGGCTTCCGGCAAGATCATGCCCATGTTTTTCTTTGCAGGAAAAGAGACTCATGTAAGTGAACCCTTTGCTGGTATTGATCCTACGCTAATGTCTTCCGAGGTCAACAAGCTTTTGAATCTGAATACCGGACTATGCGAGTACAGTAAAGGGGTGGCAACACCTCCGCCGATCTGCCTTAGGCAGGTGGACCTTAAGACATTGTACTCGGTTCAGACGGCCTTGTATGCGGCAGCTTACTATAATGTTGTAACTCTGGGCAATGATACTGAGCGCTTGCTGAGTGAGCTTAAGAAGCTGGCTTTGCAGGCTTTTTCCAATGTGCTTAAGGAGCTTGAAGCCAGACACAGGTCCTATGAGGAAAAGTACGGCCAGACAGTGGACAGATTTGAGGCAAGTCCGTATGTCATTACCTATAAAGAGCTTTATGACAGGGTAAAGGAACATTACGGCCTGGAATTTGACAGCTACCTGGACAGTAAAATCGAGGAATGGGACCGTTGCGGACTTGACATTCAAACCAAAGCGGTATATATCTTAAAGGAAACTATGGACAGGTATCCGGAAAAAAGGCCGATGATCGTCATCTCCTTCATTCCACCTTATTATCCCAGCCGCTTTCCTGAGGAAAGCACGGCAAAAAACCGTCATGTGCTGGATGCTATAGAGGATATTATGGAATATGCCGCATCAAAGCACAATGAGCCCTTTGAAAAGGCCTACTATTATACCGGCATATGCGATTTGAGCTACACCGGCCTGGAAGAGAATTGTCCAATTGATGAGGTCTATGAAAATATGCCTGGTGCCGGAAGGTTTTACAAGCTGCCTGTGGAAAGCCTGAAGGTGCTGGATATACCGGGCTTTGTACTAGGACCTTATGGCAAAGACGTACACAAATACACTGAGAGGCTGAATATATCCTTCTCTTTCGATGTTATCCCCGATTTGTATGAATACGCAATAAACCGTCTGTTTGCCTAAAACAATCAGGTTAATTCTGCCCATTCGGCAGGGGACAGTATATAACCAGACATATATCTTTAATCAAAGCACTTCATGTTAGTGGAATAACATGAGGTGCTTCTTTATTTGCAGTGGATTCCTACAAATAGGAAAGACACATATGCAAGTACAGGCCTGCATATAAATGGAATAATGATGCTGCAAATGTTACCTGAAGTGAGGATAATAGCTGATGATATATGAAATGGCACAAACGAAGTGGTGCAAGTATGATGAGAAAAATAAGGAAAAGGAGGGATATTGCATAGCCTGCGGTGATCCATTATAGAAAAAATGAGAAGGGGATGAATTAAGTTGAAAAAAAGCAGATCTCTATTGTCCGTTCTGTTGGTTATTATCCTGGTGCTTGCTTCAATAACCGGATGTGCTCCGGCTGCCAACAAAGCGAACCAGGAGGCAGCCCCGGCTGCCGGTGAAGCGGCGCCAGCCGCTGCCGTGACCGCTCCTGCAGTCAAGAATCCTGACACCATGATTTATGCAACTACCGAGCAGCCAAGTACCGTAGACCCTGCTATTGCTTATGATCCTGAATCCCTGGTCGTAACAAGCCAGGCTTATGAAGGGCTTGTTACCTATGAGCAGGGAGGGAGCCAGATAAAGCCAATGCTGGCCGAGAGCTGGGAATCCCAGGATAACGGCAAGATATGGGTATTCCACCTGAGAAAAGGCGTGAAATTCCACGATGGTGAACCATTCAATGCCGAAGCTGTCAAGGCAAGCTTTGAAAGAATGCTGAAGATCAATGAGGGGCCTGCCTGGATGTTTGACATGATCACCAAGGTAGAGGCAGTTGATGAAAACACTGCCAGATTCACCCTCGCCTATCCTTTTGTACCCTTCCTGCATGCCCTTGCCCAGCCGGCCGGTCCTGCAATAATAAGCCCCAAGGCCATCACCGGGCATGAAGTGAACGGTGATCTGGCAAAGGACTGGCTGAAGCAGAATATGGCAGGGACAGGACCCTACAGGCAGACTGCATGGAATATAGGGCAGGACTTTACAATGGATAAGTTCGATGAATACTGGGGAGGCTGGGATGGTAAGCATGTCTCAAAGATTATTTTCAAAACCACTCCCGAGTCCAACACCCAGCGCCTGATGCTGGAAAACGGCGATGCCGATTTTGCTGAAAGTGTTCCCCGTGATGCTCTCACAACCATGTCGGCGAACAAAGACCTGGCTTTGGAGCAGCATAATACCCTCAATCTGCTGGGAATCTGGCTTAACAACCAGAGAGGCGCCCTTAAAAACAAGCTGGTACGCCAGGCTATAGCTTATGCCTTCAATTACAAGGATGCAATTTCCATATACAATAATATGGGTACCAAGATGCAGGGACCGCTTCCCCAGGGCATGTGGGCCCATGACAGCAGCATAGTCCCCTATGATACGGATGTGGAAAAGGCCAAGGCATTACTGGACGAAGCAGGCTACCCCGGCGGCAAGGACCTGAAATTCACAATTCAGGTAGAGACCGGTGCGGATGAATATAAGCGTATTGCAGAGCTGTTCCAGCAGAATATGAAGGAGATCGGAATACAGGTTGATATACAAGTATTGGCCTGGGCTACTATAAAAGACATGCTGGCCGCTCCCGACACAGCTTCGGATATGTTTGTCTCCGGCTTTTATCCTGACTATATGGATCCCGATGATGTGCTGAATGCCAGCTATGGTTCTAAGCAGATCGGCTCCATTAATCAGTGCTTCTACATAAACAAAGAGGTTGACAAACTGCTGGATACTGCCCGCCAGACCACCGATGCGGCTGTCAGGGAGCCTATGTATAAGGAGATCCAGCAGATCATCAACGGAGATGCACCTGTTGTATGGATCCTTCTGATGGATTCAAACGTTGCGAAGCGTGCGTGGGTCAAAGGCTTTGTATATCACCCGCTGCTTTCCTATAACTTCTATCAGATGTATAAAGAATAAAACAGGAGGGGTTTAATTGAGGGCTTATATCCTTAGAAGATTTCTAATGGCTATAATAGTGCTGCTCGGCATGTCATTGCTGACTTTCCTCATTTCACATGCCGTTCCTGGCGATCCTGTCCGTTTGGCGGCCGGCCCTCATGCCGGCCCCGAACAGATTGAGAACCTGCGCCATTCCTTAGGCTTTGACAAGCCTTTGCCGGTTCAATATGTTGAATATATGAAAGGTCTGCTGCATGGTGATCTTGGAACCTCTATCGAGACCAGGAGGCCTGTCACGGAGGATATCAAAGCCCGTTTGCCTGCTACTGTGGAGCTTTCGGTATTTGCCCTGGCCATCAGTGTATTGGCGGGTATCCCTTTAGGCATCGTATCTGCTGTAAAAAAGGACAGACCTGTTGACCACAGCAGCAGGATATTATGCCTGCTGGGAGCATCCACACCGATATTCTGGCTGGGCCTTCTGCTGCAGTTGGTTTTCTACAAGTGGCTGAACCTTTTACCCATTGGAGGGCGGATTGCAGTAGGTTTATTGCCTCCGACCCATATAACGGGATTATATATTTTGGATAGCTTACTCACAGGGGACTGGATCGCATTAAAGAGCAGCATCATACATATGGTACTGCCCGCGCTTACCTTAGGATATGCGGCTACGGCTGTTTTTACAAGGATGACCCGTTCCAGCGTGCTGGAGATATTGGGAGCCGACTATATCCGTACAGCCCGGGCTAAGGGCCTGGCTGAAAGAATCGTTATATACAAGCATGCGCTTCGCAATGCCATACTTCCTGTCCTGACTCTTGTGGGACTGCAGTTTGCTTCTCTGTTGGGGGGAGCTGTCCTTACCGAGACGATTTTTTCCTGGCCCGGCATCGGCAACTATGGTGTTCATGCCATAATGACCCTGAACTTTCCCGCCATTATGGGAGTTACACTGGTAATTACAGTCATATTTGTGTTTATGAATCTGATCACAGATATCTGTTATGCTCTGGCAAACCCACGGATCGTGTATAAGTAAAGTTGGGGGGTGTTAATCTATGAATAATAAATTGATAAAAAAGTTCTTCCGCAACCCATTGAATATTATCGGAGCAGTTATAATCCTTTTGCTGCTTTTAACCGCACTGCTGGCTCCCCTGCTTGCACCCTACGACCCGGAAGCTATCTCAATGTCCGACAAGCTTCTTCCGCCGGGGCAGGTCCATCCCATGGGCACTGATGAACTGGGCAGGGATGTGTTCTCAAGGGTACTGTACGGAGCCAGGATATCCATACTTGTTGGGCTTGAGGTCGTGTCAGTAGCTATCGTCATAGGGGTTGTTACAGGCGCTGTCAGCGGATTTTTCGGCGGCTGGATAGATGAAATCATCATGCGTATAACAGATGTCTTCCTTGCATTTCCTTCGCTGATACTGGCTATGGCTATTGCTGCCGCCCTGGGCCCCAGCCTCAGCAATGCGGTTATTGCTGCCAGTCTCACCTGGTGGCCCTGGTATACCCGTTTGGTCAGGGCGCAGGTCCTGGCTTTGCGTGAGTATGAGTATGTAGAAGCTGCCAGAGCCCTGGGGAATAAGCAGTCAAGAATAATATGGAGGCATATACTGCCTAATTGCATATCGCCCATAGTAGTGCAGGCGACGATGGATATAGGCTTTGCAATTCAATTGACTGCAGGCCTGAGCTTCATCGGCCTGGGAGCACAGCCGCCCACACCGGAATGGGGTGCACTGATCTCAGCAGGGCGTCAGTACCTTTTGAGCCACTGGTGGTACGCCACCTTCCCCGGTCTTGCGATCCTTGTTGTCGTGCTGGGCTTCAATCTGCTGGGTGATGGCTTTAGGGACCACCTTGATCCAAAGCTGAGAAACCTGTCGGTATAGGATAAATTCATGGAACAAATGGGGGTAATGAATTTGGAAGATATCATTCTGGACATTAAAGGCCTTAAAACATATTTTTATACTGATGAGGCTGTTATGCCGGCGGTTGACGGGGTCGATTTCCAGGTGAGGAAGGGAGAAACTCTGGGTATAGTTGGTGAGTCGGGATGCGGAAAAAGCGTTACCTGCCTTTCAATGTTAAGGCTCGTTCCTGATCCGCCCGGCAGAACTGTTGCCGGTGAAATCATCTTCCGGGGAGAAGACCTTTTGAAAAAAACAAAAAATGAAATGAGGCATATCCGGGGAAATGCCATTTCTATGATATTCCAGGAGCCGATGACGTCACTCAATCCGGTATATACAATAGGCGATCAGCTTACAGAGGTAATATGCCTGCATCAGAAGCTGAACAAAAAGGAAGCGGTCAAAAAAGCTGTGGATATGCTCAAGCTTGTCGGTATTCCCCTGCCTGAGCAGCGTATCAATGAATATCCGCATCAGCTCAGCGGAGGCATGCGTCAGAGGGTGATGATAGCCATGGCTATTTCCTGCAATCCTGCCTTATTGATTGCCGATGAACCGACAACTGCTCTGGATGTGACCATCCAGGCCCAAATACTTGAGCTTCTGAAGGAGCTGAAGCGCAAGCTTGGCACCGCAATCATGCTGATAACCCATGACATGGGCGTGGTGGCGGAGATGGCGGATAATATACTGGTCATGTATGCAGGCAGGGTAGTGGAGTATGCGGATGTAAAAGCACTGTTCAGAGCTCCTAAGCATCCCTATACCGTGGGACTCCTGGGTTCAATCCCCAGGATGGATGTAGAGCAGGATAAACTCTATGTAATAGAGGGAATGATCCCTAATCCGGCCCATATGCCCAAGGCATGCCGGTTTCATCCCCGCTGCCCGGAAGCAAGGCCCATCTGCAGCCGCCAGGAGCCGGAGCTGTTCCCTCTGGATGGACGTAAAGTACGATGCTGGAAGTATTCCCCCCAGTGGGATGCTGACATTGAGGAAAAGGAGGAAGGAGCCAATGTCTGAAGCGATAGAGCATTCTCTGATTGAAATAAGGAATATCAAGAAATATTTTCCTATCAAAAGCGGCGTCCTTCAAAAAACCGTAGGATATGTCAAAGCCGTTGATGGCATAGACCTATCCATAAAGAAGGGGGAGACCCTTGGACTAGTGGGTGAAAGCGGATGCGGAAAGTCCACACTGGGCCGTGTCATACTCCGGCTGCTGGATGCTACTGAAGGGGAAGTGTGCTTCGAGGGGCGGGATATATTCCGGCTCAGGGATGAAGAAGTCCGCCAGCTGAGAAAAAAGATGCAGATAATTTTCCAGGACCCTTATGCATCCCTGAATCCCAGGATGACCATCGAAGAGACCCTGAGCGAGCCTATGGAGATATTCGAGCTGGCAAAAGGGGAGAAAAGAAAGGAAAGAATAGTTCATCTGCTTAAGGAAGTCGGGATGGACAGCCATCACATGAGCCGCTATCCCCATGAGTTTTCCGGAGGGCAGCGGCAAAGAATAGGTATTGCCAGAGCTTTGGCTGTCAATCCCCGGCTGATCATCTGCGACGAACCTGTTTCTGCCCTGGATGTATCCGTAAGGTCCCAGGTGCTGAACCTGATGCAGGAGCTGCAGCAGAAGTTCGATCTGACTTATCTGTTCATATCCCATGATCTGAGCGTTGTAAAGCACATCAGCAGCAGGGTAGCCGTGATGTATCTGGGAAAAGTGGTTGAAATAGCGGAGAAAAGGGAATTATATAAAAATCCGCTTCACCCATACACTAAGGCTCTTTTATCGGCAATACCCATTCCTGATCCGGAGGCCAAACGGAACCAGATAATTTTACAGGGAGATGTCCCAAGTCCGGCCAATCCACCCTCAGGCTGCCGCTTCCATACCCGCTGCAACTGCGTACTGCCACGCTGCTGTGAAGAAGTGCCTGTGCTCAGGGATGCTGGAGGAGGACATTTGGTTGCCTGCCTGGGAGCTTAGCACATCAAATAAACAGATAATTGAGAAGAAGCACCTGTTATGGTAGTATGTGTATAACAGGTGCTTCTATGTTTTGGGGCAATTATTAAGGCGTTACGGCAGTTGCCGTATTGCTGCTGTCCGACAGGTTGCCTGCCTGGTCATAGGATCTTATATAGAAATCAATAGAACCCGGACCGAAGGGATTTGTCACTTTGCGTGAGGTTCCCGCTGCGGTGCTGATTACAATACCGTTGCAGTATATCTGGTAGCCTGCTACCTTGCCATTATCGGTGGAAGCCTTCCATTCGAGGTAAACAGACGAATTCTTGATGTCAGCCACCTTAAGCCCCGTTGGAGCTTTTGGTGCCTGTTGATCCTTCAATGTGGCCACATTTACCTGGCTGCTGCTGCTTGATAGATTGCCTGAAATATCGGAGGCCCTCACTGTATAGGTGTAGCTTTTTCCGGGGAACAGGCCTTTGCTGCAGTAGCTTGTTTTGGTTGAGGTGCCGATCTTGATACCGTCACGGATGATATCGTAGCCTCTGACCTGAACATTATCCGCAGCAGGCGACCAGGTCAGATTCACTTCCGTTAAGGTTACGGAAGAAGCTTTAAGTCCAACCGGTGGAGATGGCGCCGTTTCATCCGGCAGGGTATTGACCGAGATGCTGCTGCTCTGTGAAGAATAGTTGCCGGCATCATCATATGCCTTTATATATAGTGTATTGGCAGTGCCCGGAGTAAGCTTTTTATAGTCATAGTGAGCGGTGGAGGTAGATGCGGCTTTTTTTCCGTTAATGTATATTTCGTAGCCTTTTACACCTACATTGTCTGTTGAAGGCTTCCAGGTGAGCGATGCGGAGGTATGGGTCACGGAGGCTGCCTTCAGTCCCCCGGGAGCAGAAGGAGCCTGCAGGTCACTTATTGTTGAGGCGGTTATTACATTACTGCTCTCTGATATATTGCCGGCAGCATCATATGCCCTTACGGCATATGTATATGTCCTGCCCGGAACCAGTCTGGTATTTGTGTAAGTAGTTTTTGAAGCGGATGTGATTTTCTTGCCGTCCCTATACACTTGATAACCTTTTACCGATTTGTCGTCCTTTGATGCCGCCCAGCTTAATGAAATAGCTGTATGGGTAGCATTTACAGCAGTTAATTCCTTTGGAGCCGTGGGGGATTGGGTATCCGTTGAGGAGTATGCGAAGGCTGCAGTCGTACTGCACAGCATGGAGAGTATAACAAGAAAAACAGCACCGCATTTTACAGAAACCCTTATTTTTTTCATAACAACCCTCCTAAATTACCATTATTTACTAATTATATCATAAAATACTAATATTTGTAAATAGATGTCTATTTATTTGCCGATTGAATGACTTTCCTGCTGAATGGGAAAAACATGTGTAAAGTGAGTGGATGAAATGCAATGAACAGAAATTATAAAAAGTGGTTTTATTATTTGTTGCTGATGCTTGGTATGCTTGGAGTGATCGATACAATCCTGGTCTCCATATATACGGGAATAAATGTAGGGTCATTATTTCCGGGTATAGCAGGACTTATAATTATTGTTTATATTTATATCGGGCTTTGGGTACGTAAGGGAAGGCCTGTCATTCAGGATCCATTGGCAAGAAGGCTTGTCTGTGCCATGGTAGTATGCGGTGTCATATTCTTCGCTTCCCTGGAAGTGCTGATTACTTATAGCAGCTCCCTGCAGGAGGATGTGGATGCAGACTACATTATAATACTTGGAGGAGGACTGCATGAGGGCGAGATAACCCCGACCCTGCAGGAGCGTCTGCAGAAAGGACTTGAATATATGGAGAAGTATCCAGATACTGATGTTATTGTCTCAGGGGGTAAGGGCTTTGGAGAAAGTATTACCGAGGCTGAGGCAATGAAAAGGTATTTGATATCAAAGGGCATAGCTGCAGGAAGGATCCTTGAGGAAGACAGGGCAACAAGTACAATGGAGAATTTTGTGTTTTCCCGGGAATTACTGCAGAACATTGAGGGCAGGAATACCACCCGCATCGTAGTGGCAACAAGTGATTTCCATATGCTGAGGGCCAAATTCCTTGCAAGGCGCGTCGGATTTGAACCTTATGGAATCACAAGCAGCACCCCGGCTTCTGTCAGGATGAACAGTCATATCAGGGAATACTTCGCATTGGTAAAATCGTTTTTGTTCGACAGATGAAAAAGAGCCTGAAGATAATGTGGCAGTAAGGCTTGAAATGTAGTATAATTCCAGTATGGAAAAGGGCAGCATTAAATATGGGCAGAAGGGCTGCCATACGTTATAAAGGAGCTGATTGTGTGAAAAAGATTAAAAATGTATCGGTCATTGGCCTGGGAGCCATAGGGGGCAGTTATGCTGCAAAGCTTTTCGATACCGGTTCCATTGATTTCACTGTTATCGCAGACAGCAGCAGGATCGGAAAATATTCCACAAACAAGCTGACTGTGAATGGGAAGCCCTATGACTTTAATTTCATACGGCCTGAGGATGATGGAGCCTATGCGGATCTGATCCTTATAGCGGTCAAATATCACAATCTCAGCCAGGCTGTCGATGCAATTAGAAAGCGCATAGGGCCCGATACCATTATCATGTCCCTCCTGAACGGTATCGACAGCGAAGAAATATTAGGCGGGGCTTTTGGCATGGAAAAGCTCTTGTATTCCTCCTGCGTGGGCATCGATGCAGTCAGAAATGCTAATGATATCCGTTATACCAGCTTTGGAAAGCTGTATTTCGGGGAAAGTCTGAACAAGCTTCAAAGTGAGAGAGTGGAACGTGTCAAGGCTTTATTTGATGAAGCGGGTATACCCTATGTTATACCTGAGGACATGGTAAAAGCCATATGGTGGAAATACATGATAAATATAGGCGTCAATCAGGCTTCGGCAGTGCTTGGTGCGACCTATGGGGTATTCCGGAATATAAGTGAGGCCCATGAGCTTATTGATTCAGCCATGAGGGAAGTGATTGCGGTTTCTGCAAAAGCCGGAGTAGGTCTTCGGGAAGGGGACATAGCAGAGGCACACAGGGTGCTGGGAACCCTTTCGGCTGACGGGAAGACCTCCATGCTGCAGGACATGGAAGCAGGAAGGAAAACAGAGGTGGAGATGCTTTCGGGCGTATTGTGTGAAATGGGAAGGAAGTATGGAGTCCCTACGCCTGTAAATGACACCCTTTTCAAAATGATAAGAACCTTGGAGCAAATGAAAAGCTGGTGTTAATAATCACAACCTTGATTCAGTGCCTCGCCTGCTCTGGAAGGGATATACGTTACGAGGCACTATATTTTCCTATAATCTCCCGGTGTTTTGCCGGTTATTTTTTTGAAAACCTCATAAAAGAACTTCATGTCATTGAAGCCTGTCTGCATGGCGATACCGGTAATCTTCATATCGGTATTCCGCAGCAGGCTGCAGGCTTCGTCTATCCTTAGCTTCTGGACATAATCACTGAAGCTGGTGCCTGTCACATCCTTGAAAAGCCTGCTGAAGTAATTCTTGCTTATAAAGGATCTTAAGGCCACATCCTCAAGCCTTACATCAGTATTATAATTGTGTTTCAGATATTCAATAGCCTTATTTACCAGCTCTTCATTCTTGGGTAGGGTGTATTTGGGCTTGCCTGTATCCATGTATCTCAATATCTTGATGATGAGCTCTATGAGATACGCCCTGATAATATCACAGTAACCCTTTTCCATCCCTTTATACTCTGCATACATATTGCTGAAAAGCACTCCGACCTCCTGGAAATCCGTTCCCCGGAGGTTGAGGTCGGGAAGCGGGGCGGTGCTGTCCGGGAAAAGGGATCTGAATAAAAAGGATGAGGTTATATCATGGAAATTGATGCTGCCGAACAGGGAGGCATCCAGAAATTTGGGCATGAACACACAGTTAAAGACTGTAAGTCCTTCCTTTCCTTCGGGGCCGGGGAAAAAGCCATGAGGTACATCATAGTTTATTATGAAAAGGTCGCCCTTGGAGGTGTCGTATTGGTTTTCACCGACCACATGCTTTCCTGTGCCTGATATTACATAAGTGATCTCAATGAAATCATGCTTGTGCATCAAGTTCATATATTCCTGCAGCTCGCTTGATTTATTTATGTATACCAACTCGTCTTTCCTGAACAGGGAATCGCCTTTCAACAGGGGATAAGACTGTACACCCATACTTTTCACCTCTTCGAATAATCAATTCTATATTTATAGAATATCATAGACCGGTACAATCCGAAAGCTGATAGCATAACCCAAAAGAATAATAATATATCCCAAAGAAAAGAGAGCCGTATTGTATTAAAATCTGATTTAACAATAGATACCCGATATGGAGACAGGAGGGATAAAAGTGCTTAAGCTATTGGCCTTCGACTATGGGGCAAGCAGCGGCAGGGGCATTCTGGGGCGTTATGACGGGAATGTCCTGAAGCTCGACGAGGTACACAGGTTTTCCAATGATCCGGTGATGATGTGCGGCAGCTTCTACTGGGATATACTAAGGCTCTATCATGAAATGAAGCAGGGGATGCTGAAATGCTTGAAGAGTGGAGACGGAGATTTTGCCGGCATAGGCATAGACGCCTGGGGGGTGGATTTCGGGCTGCTGGATGCCGGGGGGCAGCTGCTGGGTATACCCTTTCACTATAGGGACAGCCGCAATGATGGGATGATAGAGGAAGCCTGCCGTATAATCCCTAAAAGGGAGATCTACCGGGAGACCGGTATTCAGTTCCTTAAATTCAACACTCTGTATCAACTGCTTTCAATGAAGCTTAATAATTCCCCGGTGCTTGAAAAAGCGGAGACACTGCTTTTCATACCCGACCTGTTGAATTATTTCCTGACGGGGGTAAAGGCCAGCGAGTACACCATCGCCAGTACCTCACAGATGTATGACCCTGTGAAAGGGGATTGGGCGAGAGGGCTGCTGTCCAGGCTCGGCATACCGGATAGGATACTTACAGGGATCATAGGTACGGGGTCTGTGGTAGGTAATCTCACAAAACACGTAAGCGAAGAACTCAATTTGAAGCCGGTACCGGTAATAGCCGTAGCGGAGCATGATACCGGAAGTGCTGTTGTGGCTGTGCCGGCAGCAAACAGCAGATATGCGTACATAAGCAGCGGAACATGGTCCCTTCTTGGGGCTGAGCTGCCCGGGCCGGTTATAAATAAAGATACCTACAGACTGAACTACACCAATGAGGGAGGCATTTACAACACTACAAGGCTTCTTAAAAATATAATGGGCTTATGGATATACCAGGAATGCATGAGGACATGGGAGGCTGCAGGAGAGACTCTGAGCCACCGGGAGCTTGCTCTGCAGGCTTCAAAGGCCAAAGCCTTTACGATGTTCATAGACCCGGATGACGATATGTTCTACAGTCCGGGGAATATGCCTGAAAGAGTACGGGAGTACTGCAGGAAAACCGGCCAGAAGCTTCCGGAAAGCAAGGGGGAAATTGTGAGATGCATCATGGAAAGCCTTGCGCTTAAATACCGCATGACCCTTGAAGGCCTGGAAAGCGTAGTTGGCTATGAGATTCCAGTCATTCATGTGGTCGGAGGCGGTACGAAGAATACCATGCTTAACCAGTTCACGGCAAGTGCAGCGGGCAGACCAGTAATCACAGGTCCGGCAGAGGCCACAGCTGTGGGCAACCTGACGGCCCAACTGCTTGCCCTGGGCGAAGTATCAGGTCTGAGTGAAGCCAGGGAGCTTATAAGGAGATCATTCCCCACAGAGGAATACCTCCCTTCCGAAAGGGATGGCTGGGAGGATGCACACGGCAGGTTTTCAAAGCTGCTATCTAGAGATTATTAACACAACAGCTTTCTTGTTTTTCATAGTGTTAATAATCACATCCTTGATTCAGTGCCTCGCATGCTCAAGAAGGGATATACGTTACGAGGCACTAATAATTGAATACAGGAGGGAGTCATATGAACGGGTATAATTCGGAGAAGGCAATAAACGACAGGTATCGGTATGCAAAGGAAGCTTATGCTGCCTTTGAAGTTGATACCGATGAGGTTCTGGAAAGCATGAAAGGACGTGCGATTTCACTGCACTGCTGGCAGGGCGATGATGTTAACGGCTTTGAAAATTCTGCCGGAGGGGCTAGCGGAGGGATACTGAGTACAGGGAACTATCCCGGCAGGGCAAGAAACGGTGATGAGCTCCGGACAGATTATGAAAAGGCATTAAGCCTTATTCCCGGCAGGCATCGGGTAAATCTTCACGCTATTTATGCGGAAACAGGGGATGAGATAGTTGAGAGAGACCGGATAGAAACAAAGCATCTCAGAAAATGGATCGATTGGGCGAAAAGGCTGGGCGTAGGTATAGACTTCAATCCCACCTGCTTCAGCCATCCCATGGCGGCTTCGGGCTTTACACTGGGCAGCAAGGATGAGGAAGTCAGGCAGTTCTGGATCAGGCATGTAAAAGCGTGCCGCAGGATAGCTGCCGATATGGGAAAAGAGCTGGGCACTCCCTGTGTCATGAATATCTGGGTGCCTGACGGAATGAAGGATGCCGCCGCTGACAGGCTGGGATACCGGATGCAGCTGAAAAAGTCCCTGGATGAAATTCTGGAGGACAGATATGATAGGCAATATCTTGTAGATGCTCTCGAAAGCAAGCTTTTCGGCATAGGCGTTGAGTCTTACACTGTCGGTTCCCATGAGTTTGTAATGGGCTATGGTTTGAAGAATGATGTGACCATCTGCTACGATATGGGGCATTTCCACCTTACCGAAAGCATCGCTGACAAGATATCCTCTACGCTGCTTTACACCGACAGGCTGCTTCTGCATGTAAGCAGACCGGTGCGCTGGGACAGCGACCATGTAGTCATACTGAACGACGAGCTTATTGCCCTTGCACAGGAGGTCAAGCGCTGCAATGCCTTTGACAGGGTATCATATGCACTGGATTTCTTTGACGGAAGCATAAACAGGATTACGGCATGGGTAACTGGAACAAGAGCGGCGCTGAAATCAATAATGATGGCCCTGCTTGAGCCGACAGAGGTGCTGGTGAAGGAAGAGAACTCAGGCAATTACGGCAGGAGGCTTGCATTTATGGAAGAGTTCAAGACACTGCCCTTTGGAGCTGTCTGGGATAAATACTGCCTGAATATGGGGGTTCCTGCCGGAGCTGATTGGATCGAAGAAGTGCAGGATTATGAAGAAAAGGTATTAAGGAACAGATAAAAGTGGAAAAGGGGTATCGAAATGTTTGAACAATACTTCAGGGAGCTTGAGATAATATCAAAGGCCGTCGGCAGCAGGGCCGACTATGTACAGGGCGGAGGGGGGAACACCTCCGTGAAGCTGGATGGCAGCCTTATGGCCGTCAAGGCGTCAGGTTTCAAGCTCAACCAGATCACTCCCGCCCAGGGCTTTGTCATTGTGAACTATGGCAATATAAAAGCCTATTATGAAGGTGTGGACTTGAAGCAGGATAAGGATTTTGAAAAGGAAAGCGTGGAGACAGCAAGGAAAAACGTGGTGGAAATGGAAGGGCTGCCGGTACTCCGGCCTTCTGTTGAGGCCGGCTTCCACTCAATTATGAAGAAGTATGTCATACATACACACCCGGTCTATGCAAATATACTTTGCTGCAGCGCAGAGGGAAGGGATACTGTTGCGAGGCTTTTCAAGGGCAGGGATTATGCGTTCCTCTGGATTCCCTATATAAATCCGGGCTTCTGCCTGACCCAGAAAATTAAGGATGAGATAGAAAAGTGCATTGCCCTGGATGGAAGGTTCCCAGAGGTAGTTTTCATGGAGAACCATGGGCTTGTTGTAACCTCAGACAGCTATGAAAGAGCGGTCAGCCTGCATGAAGAGGTCAACAGCCTCATAAAGCAGCAGCTGGGGCTGAAGGAGGATTACCCGGACATAAAGCTTGAAGCAAGGGGAGAGAGTGAATTCATCAGCAATACCGGATATCTGACCGACTTTTTTACCAGTAGGAGAATAGATGCAGATTTTTTTGAAAGGTATTCCCTGTATCCCGATCAACTGGTATACCTGAACAGCAGCTTGTCGGTGGACGGATCGGAAAACAAGCTGAATGTGGATACCAAAACAGGGGAGCGGCTCTATAAGACCAACTATTCTGAGGCTTTAACCATTGAAGAGACTCTTCTGGGCTATGCATATGTTATAAATGGGATCGGCAGGTGCGGACTTGAAATAAAGGCCATGAGCGGAAGGGACATAGATTTCATAAAGAACTGGGAAAGCGAGGCCTACAGGAAGAGCCTGGTCAGGGAGCTGACGAAATAACAACAAATATAAGGAGGTTTCTATGAGTACGATCAAAAAGCTCAAGCCGGTGAAAAAAGCACGCATCGGTTTGTATTCCGTAGGGTTAAAAGCATATTGGAGCCAGTTTGAAGGCTTAAGAGACCGGATTGTCCATTATGGGAAATTTATTGAAACCCGTTTAGCTGAGTTTGGGGAGGTTTATAATTTCGGGCTGGTGGACGATGAGATATCGGCAAGGACAGCAGGAGAGTGGATGAATTCCAACAACGCGGATATAATCTTCTGCCATTCCGCTACATATGTGACCAGTTCCTCAGTGCTTCCTGTCCACCGGATATGTAACGCTCCGGTAGTCATACTGAACCTTCAGCCAACCCCGAAGATGAACTATATGAAGACAGGTACCGGCGAATGGCTGGCACATTGCTGCGCCTGTCCGGTTCCTGAATTCACAAATGCATTCAACCGTGCCGGGATAAGCTACAGGATAGTGAACGGCCTTCTTGGCCTTTCAGACACACCGGAAATATCAGTAGCAGACGAGAACACAGCCGGCAGAAAGGAAGCAGTCCGGGCGTGGAGGGAGATCGGTGAGTGGGCAAGGGCTGCATCGGTGAAACGCACGCTGCAGCACAGCCGTTTTGGATTCTTAGGCAACAATTACAGCGGCATGCTGGATATGTACAGCGACTTCACAATGGCCCAGGCACAGATGGGCATCCATGTGGAGCTCCTTGAAATGTGCGACCTGGACAGGAGTCTCGGCAAAGTGACTGAAGCTGAAGTGAAGCAGAAGCTGGAACAGGTGCAGGAGTTCTTCCAGATAAGCGGTGACTCCCCATCGGACCCCATTGCGAGGAAGCCTTCGCCGGAACAGCTGGAGTGGTCCTGCAAAGTGGCAGCCGCTCAGGAGAGGATGGTCAGGGAATATGACCTGGATGCTCTGGCATATTACTATCACGGCTCAGGAGGCAATGCTTATGAGCAGCTTCAAAGCGGGTTCATTGTGGGACATTCCCTTCTGACGGCGGCAGGAGTGCCCTGCTCGGGGGAGGGTGACCTGAAGACGGCCATTGCCATGAAGATATGTGATACCCTGGACGTGGGCGGAAGCTTTTCAGAAATAGTGGCAATGGACTATGACGAGGGAACTATAATAATGGGACATGACGGACCATTCCATATTTCCATATCCGAGGGCAAACCGGTACTCAGAGGTATGGGGGTATATCATGGGAAAAAAGGAAGCGGAGTATCGGTGGAGGCCAATGTAAGGTCGGGTCCGGTCACCACTTTGGGAGTGACACAGACAGTAGACGGGAAAATGAAGATGATCATAAGTGAAGCGGAGGCCATAAAGGCTCAGATACTTATGATAGGCAATACTCAGACACACATAAGGTTCAGCTGTCACCCGGATAAATATATGGATCGCTGGTTTGCTGAGGCGCCCATACATCACTGTGCAATGTCCATAGGCCATAACGGGCCGCTGCTTGAAAAAACAGCCGACCTTCTGGGAGTGAATAAGATAAAGGTATAGATTAATATATAAAGGGCAGTTCGTATGAACTGTCCTTTATACATATTTTGGCTGGATATTTTTAAAATGAACACAAAAGAACAAAATTATGTTATAATCTTAATAAATTGTTGTAATTTTGGTTAATATTGACCTTTTTTAGAATAAGGAGTTTTTTTATGTTTGCTATCGAAAGACAGAACAGGATAAAAGAAATATTATTCAAAGAAAAACGTGTGGACGTTTATGAGCTCAGCAAGCTTTTTTCCGTAACAGAGGTCACAATACGCAGGGACCTGGATAAGCTTGAGCTGGAGGGCTTTCTTATAAAGACATACGGGGGAGCGGTTTTAAATGAAGAGGCAACTCAGAATTCACTGATGCCTGTATCGGACGACAGCATGCTTGAGGAAAAGAGAATGATGGGCAGGGTGGCTTCCCAGATGATAGAAGCCGGTGAAGCCATATATCTGAGTCCCGGCACCACATCTCTTGAAATAGCACGGAACATCAAGGAGAAAAGGGTCACCGTCGTTACCAATGATCTGCTCATTGCCTACGAGCTTAAGGACAGTATAGGCATTAAGGTCATTGTGACCGGTGGAGACCTTATACAATCGACTTCAACACTGGTAGGCGGCTTTGCACTGCAGGCCCTTAACGGTATTTATATAAACAAGGCATTTATAGGGGTTAAGGGAGTCAACTTTGATTCGGGCTATACCGTGGACAGCTATGAGGAGGTAATGGTTATCCAGGAGGTCAGGAAGATTTCCAATGAAATAATAGTGGTGGCCGATTACGGCAAGTTCAACAGGACTGCCTTTGCAAGGTTGGGAGGGTTGGACATGGCGAAAAAAGTGATAACAAACAAGCAGGTTCCGAATGAATATAAGAAATATTATTTTGAACGGGCTATTAAGCTGTATACCACCTTTGAGTTTGAATAGGCCTTTCGCATACAGTCATTATCGATGAAATGAGGGAGTAATTTGAGTAATTTCCTGGAAATGAGAAAAATTACAAAGCTGTTCAGTGATAATTTAGTACTGAATAATATAGATTTCTGTGCAGATAAGGGACAAGTCCACGCTTTGATCGGTGAAAACGGAGCCGGCAAATCTACATTGATGAAGATACTTGCCGGCTTGCATACGCCTGATTCAGGGGAGATATATATAGACGGAGCAAAGGCTGTGATCAACAACCCCAAGCAGGCACAGGAGCTTGGAATTGCTATGATTTATCAGGAGACAAGGCTTTTTCCGGATCTGAATGTAACAGAAAACGTCTTCATAAGAAGGGAGCCGATGAAGAATCCCTCATGGTTCAAGCTCATAGACTGGGAGAAGGCTTACAAGGAAACACAGCATTACCTTGACTATTTCGGAATGAGGCTGAATCCCCGCTCTGCCGTGAACACCCTGGGTATAGGGCAGCAGAAGTTCATTGAGATTATAAGGGCTTTGTCCCAGAATGCCCGGATCATCATTATGGACGAGCCTACCGCTGCTTTGACAGAGAATGAAATCGACAGGCTCTTCAGGGTAATAAATGACCTGAAGAAGCTTGACGTCACTATAGTATACATATCCCACAGGCTTGAAGAGATTAAAAGGATCGCCGATCAGGTAACGGTGTTAAGAGATGGAGAACTCATACAGACCTGCATGGTCGATGAGGTGGATATAAACGGCATAATCAAGGCGATGGTCGGAAAGGAAGTGGAGGACAGATATCCGAAGCTCAAGGTAAAGATCGGAAAAGAGCAGCTGCGTGTAGAAAAGCTCGGCTTTAACGGGAAGATAAAGGATATAAGCTTCAATGTAAGGAAGGGTGAAATCTTTGGAATTACAGGTCTGAGCGGTTCCGGCAGGCGTACCCTTACAAAGGTGCTATGCGGGATCGATGGACCCTTTGACGGGGAATTGTATATAAACGGCAAGCTTTTCAAATCCATAACGCCCCACATAGCAAAGAACAACGGCCTGTGCTATGTGACCGGCATCGGGACTGGGGAAGGCTTGATAACCAATACTTCCATAGGGGAGAACATCACTATAACAAATTTGAAGAGAGTTTCGAAAATGGGCTTCATAGAGAAAGCAGCAGAGGTCGAAGAGGCTGGAGACCTTGTTGACAGGCTGGAGATCATGGCCAGTGAAAGGGAGATCGTAAATAATCTGAGCGGAGGCAATAAAAAGAAGGTTATTTTTGCAAAATGGCTGTTTGCAAACTCCAAGATACTATTTATCGAAGAACCAACTGCCGGTATAGATATAGGTTCAAAGGTCGATATCTACAATATAATCAATGAGCTGGTGGCTTCAGGAGCATCAGTAGTAATGATATCCTCAGATCTGCCTGAGGTTCTGGGAATGTGCGACAGGATCGCCGTGATGTTTAATGGGGAGATACGGGGAATCTTCAACAGGGGGGAAGTAACCCAGGAACAGATATTGTACTATGCCTCCGGTGGTAAGTAATATCGTAAGTTACGGGATAAAGAACTGGTACCGCTAAAAAGAACACAAAAAAACATCAAACAAAAAATGTGAGAACCTGAATCTGTAATGCTGTTATATAAAGCTCCAGTATAAATACTTGGGCGCTGCCCATGACGTATGGTTGTTTATGCATTGGAAAACCAACATTAAGCAGCATTATAGCGTCATGGTTTTTTTATAACGAGCAGGGGCATCAATTCCACCTTAATTTGTCATGCCCCGTAAGCGAGTTTCAAAAAAGGCTTCCTTGATTGTTAAAATGCTTCAATGGAAGACTTTTTTACACCAATTATAGAAACATCTATAAAATAAAAGCAGGGAAAATATTTCATGTAAATCCAAAAAATATTCATAAAAAAGAAGGATTTTCGAAAAGAACACAGAATATATATAAAACAAACACAAAAGAACATAAAAATAAATAATAATACATACATGTCCAAGAAATATCAGTTTTTCTCAATACATTATCAGGGTTTCCCGTAATGCTGGCTTCATAAAATTACAAAAAGTGAACAGGAGAATTAATATGTCTGAGTATGTTCTTGAATTAAAAGGAATAACCAAGGTATTTCCGGGAGTAAAAGCCCTGGACGATGTTCATTTTCAGCTGATGCCCGGGGAGATACATGCACTTATGGGGGAAAATGGAGCAGGAAAGTCCACCTTCATCAAGATCATTACCGGGGTCCACCAGCCGGAGGCCGGTGAGCTTTATCTGAACGGCGAAAAGGTGGACATAAGGAATCCCAAGGATGCGCAGCGGTTGGGCATAGCCGCTATATATCAGCATGTCACCTGCTATCCTGACCTGAGTGTCACCGAGAATATTTTCATAGGCCATGAAAAAGTGCAGAAGGGGACCAACAGGATATTGTGGAACGAAATGAATATCGAGGCCAAGAGACTTCTGGATGAACTGGGGGCCAATTTCGACCCGAAGACCCTGATGGGGGCATTAAGCGTTGCTCAGCAGCAGATCGTTGAGATAGCCAAAGCCCTTTCCACCAATGCAAGGATAATAATAATGGATGAGCCTACTGCGGCGCTGACCAGGAAGGAGAGCGAAGAGCTCTACAGGATCACAAAGCAGCTCCGGGAGAATGGAGCATCAATAATATTCATCTCCCACCGGTTTGAGGATATGTATCAGATTGCCGACCGTGTGACTGTTTTTAGAGATTCAAAATACATCGGGACCTGGAAGGTGGATGAAATTTCAAGTGATGAACTCATAGTTGCAATGGTAGGCCGTGAAATAACTCAATTGTTCCCGAAGAAAAAAGCAGAGATCGGGGAAGAAATGCTGAAGGTTGAGGGCTTATGTAAAACAGGAGTTTTTGAAGATATATCCTTCTGCCTTAGAAAGGGTGAGATCCTGGGACTTACAGGCCTTGTAGGCGCAGGCAGGAGTGAAGTGTGCCAGGCGGTATTCGGAATAATCCCCTATGATAGGGGCGATGTTTACCTGGAGGGTCAGAGGATAAAGATAAAATGCCCACAGGATGCAATGAAGCTTGGTATAGGCTATCTTCCCGAGGACAGGCAGAAGCAGGGGCTGGTGTTGAATTGGGAAATAGTCAGGAATATAACTCTTCCGGCCCTGGAAAAGCTTTCTGACAACGGCTTTCTGAATGTTGAAAAGGAATCGGTACTGGCCAAAGCCTTATCAGAAAAAATGCAGGTAAAGGCGAAAAGCATATTCGACTGTGCCAACCTTTTATCGGGAGGAAATCAGCAGAAGGTTGTAGTAGCAAAGCTGCTCACCTCTGATCTTAAGATCATCATACTTGATGAGCCGACTAAGGGCGTGGATGTCGGTGCAAAGTCTGCGATGCATGAGATCATGAGCGATCTGGCATGTCAGGGCTATGGCGTCGTACTGGTATCCTCGGAAATGCCGGAGGTACTGGGAATGTGCGACAGGATAGCGGTCATGCGGGAGGGCAGGATCACGACCATCCTGGACAGGGATGAAGCGACACAGGAAGCTATACTTGAAGCTGCCATGGCAGTCAAAAATGGTCAGGCTTCTGCGGATGCAGCAGTATAGAAGAGAGGGAGTGGTTATATGACTGAGAAGGTTCTGAACAAGAGCTTCAACAGCTTGAATATATCTAAATTCAGAGAAATGGGGCTGCTGGGATTCATCATTATTCTTTCGTTCATGGTGCAGCTGAGGAATTCAAGCTTCCTCACCCTTGAAAATATAAATGACCTGCTCACAAATACAGCGATACTCAGTATTCTTGCAGTGGGTATGATGCTTGTCATTGTCACCCGGGGTATAGACCTTTCAATAGGAGCAACCCTGGCGCTTTCAGGAATGATATCTGCTCTGACGGTAAAAACTTACATGGGGCTGCATCCACTGTTTGCCATACTTCTTGGCACGCTGGTCGGTCTGCTTTGCGGTCTGACCATAGGTCTCATCATATCCAAGGCAAAGGTTGCACCGATAATAGCAACACTGGGCATGATGAATGTATTCAGGGGACTGACCTTCATAATAAGCGGCGGGAAATGGGTCAGTGCCCATCAGATGCCGGTGAGCTTCAAAGGAATAGCCACCAGCTCGATATTTGGCATCAACACTTTGATTTTTATAGCAATCATAATTTACATAGTTTTTTACTACTTTGTAAATCACACCAGAACAGGCAGACAGATATATGCGGTAGGAAGCAATCCTGATTCTGCGAAAATAAGCGGTATCAATAATGACCGTATCTTAATCCTTGTATATTCCATAATGGGGGCACTGGCCGGTCTTGCAGGAGTGCTGTGGGTTTCAAAATTTGCATCGGCCCAGGGGGATACGGCAATGGGATACGAGCTTAGCGTCATAGCTGCCTGTGTTCTCGGGGGTGTGAATATTGCCGGAGGTTCAGGAAAGGTATCCGGGATAATACTGGGGGCGCTGCTTCTGGGTATCCTGAACAATGCACTTCCCCTGATCAATGTGTCGCCTTTCTGGCAGAATGCAATACAGGGCTTTATTATACTCTTTGCCGTTATAACAAACGCTCTGGTCAAGCGTGGTGTAGACAGGAATAATCTCATACGGAGGAAAATATAAGCCATGAAAGAGAGAAATATCATAGCAAAAAAGGAATTCAACCTGAAAAGCTTTTTCTTCCAGTGGGAATGGATGCTGGTGCTGTTGTTCGTAATAGTCAACATTGTGAATACCTCACTGTCCCCATATTATCTTGATCCCAGGCGGCTGCTTGATGCGACCATGACCTTCCTTGACAAGGCATTCATCGTATTCCCCATGGTTTTTGTCCTTATACTTGCCGATATAGATATCTCAGTCGCTTCGACAGTTGCTTTATCGGCGGTCATAATGGCCGTCACCTACAACCTGGGAGTACCAATGATAATAGCAATGCTTATCTGTCTTGCGGTAGGAACTGTCTGCGGACTGTTAAACGGACTGCTTATTGTGAAGTTCAAGGAGCTGTCGGCGGTTATTGTAACCTTATCTACTATGATAATTTACCGTGGCATTGCCTATATAATACTTGAAGACCAGGCCTCAGGGAAATTCCCGGAATGGTATAAGTTCCTCGGCTGGGGCTATGTAGGGGGTATACCCTTTATATTGATTGTATTTGTGGTATTTGCGGTAATATTCGGACTGCTGCTTCACAAGACCACCTTCGGACGCCGTGTGTATGCTATGGGCAATAACATCACAGCCAGCAGGTTTTCCGGGGTACAGGTGGACAAAATCAAGATCATAGTTTTCACATTGACAGGTTTTATGGCTTCTGTGACTGCATTGTTCCTGACCTCCAGGATGGGGAGCACCAGGCCTAATGTGGCCACCGGCTACGAACTGGATGTTATCGCAATGGCAGTACTGGGAGGAGTCAGCTCCTCGGGAGGAAAAGGAAGGATGCCGGGCGCCATTATATCGGTTTTCCTGATAGGTCTGCTGCGTTATGGCCTTGGACTGAAGAACATACCGGCGCAAGCCTTACTTATAGTAATAGGTCTGCTTCTAATATTCGCAGTAATGATTCCCAACCTTAAATTCAACTTCAAAAAGCCGGGCAAGCTGCAAAGCTGATCTGACAGTAGAAATTGCTCTGAAAAATCAACCTTGTTTCAATGAAATAGGCAAGGCTTGGTAAGTTGTTGCCCAAAATCGGCCTCAATGAATATACGGCGGTAAACTGCCTTGTATATTAAAATTAAATGTAGGAGGATGGAAAATGAAAAAGATACTGGCATTGGTACTGGCATTGGTAATGGTATTGTCGTTAATGACCGGATGTGCCGCACCGGCAGCACCGGCGGCACCGGCAGCAGCAGAGGAACAGCCGGCGGCAGAGCAGAAACCGGAAGCTGCTAAAAAGTATGCTTTCATATTCAAGAACACAGGAAATCCTTATGGTGAAAAACAGATGGACGGATTTAAGACAGCAATTGAGGAGCTTGGCGGAGAAGTGATACTTAAGGCTCCGGATCAGCCTACAGCAGAAGCACAGATACAGATGATAGAAGAGCTTATCGCACAGAAGGTTGACTGTATAGCAATCACAGGCAATGACCCCGATGCACTGCAGCCGGCACTCAAGAAGGCCATGGATGCAGGAATAAAGGTCCTGTCTGCAGACTCCGCAGTAAATGCACAGAGCCGTATGGTACATGTGAACCAGGCTGACCCAGAAAGAATCGGCCGTGTAGAAATTCAGGCAGTAGTGGAAATGATCGGCGGAAGCGGCGAGATCGCAGTTCTTAGCGCAACTTCCCAGGCAACTAACCAGAATACCTGGATCGAGTGGATGAAGAAGGAACTGGAAGACCCGAAATACAAGGATGTCAAGCTTGTGAAGGTAGCTTACGGCGATGACCTCAGAGACAAGAGCGTATCTGAAACAGAAGCGCTGTTGAAATCCTATCCTAAACTTAAAGGTATAATAGCTCCTACAACTGTTGGTATTGCAGCTGCAGGCAAGGTGCTTACAGACAAAGGCCTCAAGGGTAAGGTTCAGCTCACCGGACTCGGACTTCCAAGTGAAATGGCTGAGTATATCGAGAGCGGCGTTTGCCAGTGGATGTACCTCTGGAATCCGATAGACGTGGGATATCTCACAGGCTATGCGGCTTATGCACTGGTAGAAGGCAAGATAACAGGCAAGGTCGGAGACAAGTTCAATGCCGGCAAGCTTGGTGACAAGGAAGTCATAGCAGATGGAGACGGAACTCAGATCATGCTTGGCGACCCGTTCAAATTCGATGCAAAGAACATAGGTGAGTGGAAGACGGTATATTAGGATATATTTCCTGATAACTGCGGGAGTATCTTCTGCAGCTCCCGAAGCTGCAGAAGATACTCCTTTAAACAGGCTAAGCCTTGGGAGGTTTATTATGGAAAAAAGCAATAAATATGCATGGACATGGGATATAAAGGAAGAGTGTCTTGAAGAATATGTGAAGATGCACCTGGAGCCATGGAAGGATATACTTCTGGAGCACAGCAGGGCAGGAATAAAAAATTATTCGATATTCCAGAACGGCAGCCAGTTTTTCTACTGCTTTGAATGTGACGATATTGAAGCCGCCTTTGCATATATAGCAAAAAGTGAGGCCTGCAACAGGTGGAATGCCATAACCTCCAAAATGGTAAAGGGCTCCTTCGATTTCAACGAGGCAGAGCCGATAAAACCAATGCATGAAGTGTTCTATCTGAAATGATAGTGTAAAACTAAAGAAGAAGAAGGTAATTGAAAAGTGTCAGTTACCTTCTTCTTTTTATTGTCGTTCCTTCCTCAAGATGACACCGCTGTTATCATTTTTACTCCGCCTTCATCAAAGGCACGGGACCAATCCTCCGGTATGGGGGTGTCGGTTATGAAATAACTGAAGTCCCTGAGTTGAGCTGTGACTACATATCCCACCTTATCGAACTTGGTGCTGTCACACAGGAAAATAGCCTCCTCAGAGCATCGGAGCATTGCTTTCCTGATATCCGATTCCTGCTCGTTTGAATCCATTAGGCCTTTTTTGGGGGAAAAGCCTTTACAGGAAATAAAGACCTTGCTGGTATGATAGTTTGAAAGAGCCGTTTCTGCTGTCTTGCCTACATAGGACTGGCTCCTGTGCCTGAAGATCCCTCCGGTGGATATCAGGGTGAAGTCCTCGCAGCCGGAGAGCTCCAATACCACCTTCTCGGCA
Source organism: Clostridia bacterium (assembly GCA_035627615.1). Lineage (GTDB taxonomy): Bacteria > Bacillota > Clostridia > Lutisporales > Lutisporaceae > BRH-c25. Next base: position 64,288 of record DASPLL010000026.1, on the reverse strand, counting down.
TTTGTAATAACAGTAAGACCCTTCCTGCTCTTCAGGTGCTTGGCTACAAACAGGGAGGAGGTACTGGCATCAAGTATTATTGTGTCCCCATCCTTAATAAGCTTGACTGCCTCCCTGGCTATGGCGTCCTTTCCGGGAATATTGATGCCTTCCCTGACTTCTACGGCCGCCTCGGTTTTTGAATCGTCCATAAGGATGGCACCTCCGTGGGTCCGCATTATAAGGCCGCTGTTTTCCAGCTCCTTCAGGTCACGGCGTATGGTCTCTTCGGTAACTTCAAAAAAAGCCGCCATATCCTGTACAAGCACGCTTTTATTCTCCTGAATAAGAGACAACAGTTTGTTTTTCCTTTCAATAGCAAACATAGCTTCACCTACCGTAAAAATTAATCATTGTACTGTAAATTATATCATTTTTTCATATGCCTGAGGCCGATTTCTTTAAAGGCTTTGATCCTATCCTCCAGTTCCGGATGCTTTTTGAGGCTGGAAGGGGAAAACATCCCTGCATCAATGCATCTGGAAGCCTCCTGCTCATGACCTATCAGAGCCCATGTAGAATCTATAAGATTACTGAAGGCTTCACCTTTCATGGCTTCGCATATGAAGGACTGGCGTGGGGAATTGATATCCTCTCCGCTGATCTGGAAAAAGCCGTAGCTCCTGCACAGGGAGCGAAGCCTTTCAAGCTGCGCGGCACTGTTCCGGGAGGGCATGTAAGTCACTGCATTAAAGCCCAACTCCTTTATAGTGTCGAACAACAGCTCTATGTATTCATCCTCGAACTTCTGTGCTTTTTTATCACCGGTAACCGATTCCCCCACATCTCCAAGGTATGCGTATGCAGAAACCGCCCCTATCTGTCTTGTGAAAGAGATTACTTCCTTTATGCCGGGGCATTCTGCACCGGCATCAATATAGAAGGCTGCCACCAGTTCACTTTTCAGAAGTCCAAGAAAATCATATTCGTAATATGGATTGTCCTTGTCTGCCAGAAGTTTTTCCTGCTTGTCGCTTATATTGAGCCCCAGGTTGTCTTTCAGGAATCCAAGGAGCTCGCCGCCTTTGCCCAGCTTCTCAATTAGCTTGAGGGACAGACCGAAAAGAATGTGCCTCTCAGTGATGCTGCCGCCAAAGCTGTACATGGATAAAGGCACTATATCCTTATGAAAATCCAGCTTTATCCCACTGGTTCTGATCACCCGGTTCAAGCGATCCACCATCTTCCGGTTCCGCTTATTTCTATATTCAGTAAAGGGCGCGAAAAAATCTCTGACCATTGGTATCTTGTTGTGAGGAATACCATGAATGGCCACATATGCAACAGAATCCTGATCGGGATTGTTGATCCTCCTGCCCTGAAGCGGTGTAGCGGAGAAATCGGCACGGCATTCGACCCCTATGGTGGTTGCGATGCCAGCGATCCTTCCTGCCTCTATGAACTCAAGCCCGCCGCCGATAGAATCATGGTCCATGATCCCTGCAGTTGCCAGTCCGGCATTGCAAGCCATCCATACCGCCTTTGCCGGTGAATAGGGTGAAAAGGAATAGGTGGTATGGATGTGGTTGTTCACATCATTTCCTGTTACCGGCTTCTTTATAACTCCCTCATTTATCATTTCAACCAACTGCCTGAGGCTGTCCAGTCTTGTGATAACATCCTTGCTGTTAAGCTCATGCTGTAATTTTTCTATTCTTTCATACATCCTGTATCCCCCAATGCTTTGCCTGTGTCATTTTATCTCATTTCCTGACCGCCGGTGACATTTATGGCCTGACCCGTCATATAGCCGGACTCGTCGGAGGCCAAAAACACCATGACATTGGCAATATCTTCGTATTCACAGCTCCTTCCCAGCGGTACCTGGTTAAGATATTTTTGCCTGACCTGATCCTCGGTTATACCCTGGTTAGCTGCATACTGCTTGAAAAGACAATTGGGGCCATCGCTCCAGAGGGGCGAATTGAGCAGGTTTCCGGGACATATGGAATTGACTCTTATACCGTACTCCGCCATCTCCAGTGCGAGGCTCTGGGTCAGGCCTATACCTGCGAATTTGGATGCTGCATAGGCTGAATTCTTGTAAGAGCCCTTTTTCCCGGATTTGCTGTTTATTTGTATGATGCTGCCCTTCCTGTTGGGTATCATTACCTTTGAGGCATGCTTTGCACAAAGAAAATAGCCGGTGAGGTTCACATCGATCATTTTTCTCCACTGTTCAGCAGGGAAATCGACTACGGCTTTGGCTATCAGTATTGCCGCATTGGATACCAGGAGATCCAGTGTGCCATACCTGGATACTGCTGCATTCACCATTGCTTCGACCTGATCCTCATCAGTCACATCCACCTTTACGGCAACTGCATCCTTAAGCTCCCCGGCAACTTTTTTCACTCCTTCCAGGTTTATGTCTGCGGCCACCACCTTGCAGCCTTCCATGTCCAGACGCCTTGCCAGGGCTTCTCCCAGGCCTTGTCCTGCACCTGTGACTATGGCAGTTTTTCCTTCCAATCTTCCCGGATAGTTCATTGCCAATCCCCCTTCATATTGATAAAAACAGGCATTTGCCTTATATAATGCTGTTGTTTTATTAACTTTTATTATATTATAAATGTTTATTTATGTCTATATATATTTGTTTATATTTATTTATGTTGATTTACTTTTGATTTTATATTAATATAGAAATAGATAAATATTCATGAGTGTTCAATATAAATCCATATTAAAAAGCAATTGATGCAAGGGGGTATTGAAGTGAAAACAAGAGCAGTACGGCTATACGGGAAAAAAGATCTCAGGCTGGAGGAATTTGAGCTGCCTGGGATAAGAGAGGATGAGATCCTGGCACATATCATCTCCGACAGCATATGTATGTCTTCTTACAAAGCTGCAGTACAGGGCAGCGAACACAAGCGTGTCCCAAAGGATATAGGCAGCAACCCTGTCATAATAGGCCATGAATTCTGCGGCGAGATCGTGAAGGTGGGAGCAAAGTGGCAGCAGCAGTTCAAGCCCGGCAGCAAGTTCTCGATACAGCCGGCGCTGAACAAAAAGGATGACCCTTATGCGGCGCCTGGATATTCCTTCAACTATATAGGAGGAAGTGCGACATATATCATTATTCCAAATGAGGTAATGGAATTGGGCTGCCTGCTGCCTTATGACGGAGAGGCCTTCTTCTACGGCTCCCTGGCAGAGCCTATGTCCTGTATCGTCGGCACCTTCCATGCCCATTATCATACAACACAGGGGAGCTATGTGCACAGCATGGGTATTGTTGAAGGCGGAAATATGGCCATACTGGCAGGGGTCGGGCCAATGGGCCTGGGTGCTATAGATTATGCCGTCCACTGTGACAGGAGACCCAGGCTGCTTGTAGTAACGGATATTGACGATGCAAGGCTGCAAAGGGCTGCGGCAATATATTCACCTGAGGAAGCGGCGAAGAACGGGGTGAAGCTTGTCTATATCAACACATCAGGCAGGGAGGATGCTGCCGGATACCTGATGTCCCTGACGAAGGGCGAAGGGTATGATGATGTCCTGGTATTTGCACCTGTAAAGCCGGTGGTAGAGCTCGGCGGCAGGATACTTGCCAGGGACGGCTGTCTGAATTTCTTTGCCGGTCCCAGTGATCCCGCATTTTCTGCAGAGTTCAATTTTTACAATGTCCATTACAACTCAGCCCATGTGGTTGGAACCAGCGGCGGGAACACTGAGGATATGCTGGAGTCACTGGATATGATGGCAAAGGGCTTAATAAACCCCGCTTCGATGGTAACCCATATAGGAGGGCTGAACTGTGTTGTCGAAACTACCTTGAATCTTCCCAAGATTCCGGGTGGGAAAAAGCTTATATATACAAACATAGATATGGAACTGACAGCAATTGCAGATTTCGAGGAAAAAGGAAAAACTGAACCGCTTTTTGCGAAGCTTGGAGAGTTAGTGAAAAAGAACAACGGACTGTGGTCCGCCGAGGCTGAGCATTTCCTTTTAAGGAGGTCAATATGATATGGCTGTACCGGTAATCATGCCCAAACAGGGCCAATCAGTAGAAAGCTGTATCATAGGAAAATGGTACAGGAAAAAGGGTGAGCAGGTCAGGGAAGGAGAGCTGCTGTTCTCCTATGAGACAGATAAGGCAAGCTTTGATGAGGAAGCCAGGGTAAGCGGTATTCTCCTGGATGTATATTTTGAGGAGGGCGATGATGTCCTCTGCCTGACAAATGTCTGTGTGATCGGAGAGGCAGGAGAGGATACAGAAGCCTATAATCCCAATACGAAAAGTACTTCAGAGGAAGGAACCGTGACGGCTGCTGCAGAAGCTAAGCTGCAGAATACAGGAGATAGCTCAGGAGAAGCTTATGCTCCGGCTGCTTCTGCTGCAGAAGGAAGAGTGAAGATATCACCAAGAGCAAGGAACTATGCGGAAAAGGCCGGAGTGGACTACAGATATGCAGCCCCTTCGGGTCCTGACGGAAGGATAATGGAAAAGGATATTATGGCATTGGAGGGGACAGGTTACACAATGACTCCGGCTGCACGGGAAAAGCTTATGGGCTTGCAGCCGGGACAGCTTCCGGCAGGTACGGGGCTCGGCGGAAGGATCACTACAGCCGATCTCGTACCGGGAGGGCAGCAAGCTTCTGATAATGCAGGCTTACAACCGGAAGGACCATCTTATGAAGAGGTTAAGCTCACAAATATAAGGAAGACCATAGCAAAGGCAATGTTCCATTCTATCTCCACAACCTGCCAGCTTACCTTCAATACCTCCTTTGATGCAACAGACATCCTGGAATTCAGGAAAAAGCTGAAGGAAGGCGGCGACAGGCTGGGACTCGGCAACATCACACTGAATGACATGATATTGTTTGCTGTTTCCAGGACACTCCTCCGCCACAAGGATCTGAACGCCCATTTCCTGGGGGACAGTATGAGGTATTTTAAAAATGTGAACCTGGGGGTGGCTGTTGATACAGAAAGAGGACTCATGGTTCCGACGGTATTTGCTGCGGATACCAAGTCCTTGAACGACATATCCGGGGAAGTGAAAGGACTTATCGAAGAATGCAGGTCGGGGAGTATTAATCCCGACAAGCTCAAGAATGGAAGCTTTACAGTGACTAACCTGGGGGCAATGGGGGTCGAAAGCTTTACTCCGGTATTGAATCCGCCCCAGACCGGGATATTGGGGGTCAATTCCATCGTGCAGAGAGCCAGGGAGAAGGAGGTCGGATACGAGTTTTATCCTGCGATGGGACTGTCCCTTACCTTTGATCACAGGGCGCTGGACGGGGCGCCGGCGGCAAGGTTCCTGCAGGAGCTGGTGAATGATCTGGAAAACTTCAGCGTTATGCTTGCAAAGTAAATGAGGTGTTATTATGATATATGATCTTATAGTAATCGGGGGAGGCCCTGCCGGCTATCTTGCGGCTGAGAGGGCAGGCCGTGAGGGTCTCAATACTCTGCTTATAGAAAAGAGATTTGTTGGAGGCGTATGCCTGAATGAGGGCTGCATCCCATCCAAGGCTCTGCTTTATTCGGCAAAGCTATACGATGGAGCAAGGTATGGCGTAAAGTACGGTGTGCTGGCTGGGGATATCAGGCTTGACCACCAGGCAGTCATGGAAAGGAAGAACAGGGTAATCAAGGACCTTGTGTCGGGGGTCACTATCAAGCTTAAAAGGAGCAAGGTCACGGTAGTGGAAGGTATGGCAGAAATCAGGGGAAGGAGTAGTGAAGGTTTTGAGGTAGCTGTGGCTGAAGAGGTTTATACAGGAAAGCGTCTTCTGGTTGCATCAGGCTCCGAGCCTGTTATTCCTCCTATACCTGGATTAAAGGAAGGGTTGGAGAAAGGTTACGTATTGACCAACAGGGAGATACTCGGGCTTAAAAATGTTCCTGCATCACTGGCAATTATAGGCGGAGGTGTAATAGGTCTGGAAATGGCTTCGTATTATAACTCTGCCGGCAGCAGTGTCATAGTAATAGAAATGCTTGACCATATAGCAGGCAATACCGACAGGGAAATCTCAAGGCTGCTTTTGGAGAGCTGCCGGAAAAAGGGTGTTGAGTTCAGGCTGGGCGCCAGGGTGGTTGAGGTAAAGGAAGGCTCGGTGATATATGAAATGAACGGGCAAAGGTTCAGTACTGAAGCGGAGAAAGTGCTCCTCAGCATCGGCAGGAGACCTGTGGTGGAGGGAATAGGCCTGGATACTATAGGTGTTGAGCTGGAGCGGGGGCATATAAAGGTGGACCGTCGGGGAAGGACCAATATTCCGGAAGTATATGCAGCAGGGGACGTAAACGGATATTCAATGCTGGCTCACACTGCGTACCGGGAGGCGGAGGTCTGTGTGAACAATATGCTCGGCAGGAAGGACATGATGAGATATGATGCGGTCCCCTCAGTCATCTACACAAACCCGGAGGTAGGCAGTGTGGGTGAGACTGAAGAATCGGCAGCAGAAAAGAGGATCGACTTTGAGGCAGTCAAGATATCCATGCTGCACAGCGGCAGGTATGCAGCCGAGAATGAGGAAGGGGACGGTATCTGCAAAGTGCTTGTTGACAGGAAGCACAACAAGCTCATAGGAGTCCATATGATCGGCGGTTATGCCTCGGAGGTCATCTACGGTGCAGGTATTATGATAGAGACGGAGCTGCGGGTCGATGATATCAAGGAGCTTGTGTTCCCTCATCCGACAGTCAGCGAAATAATACGCGAGGCCATTTTTGAATTTTAACATATAAAGTGAGGTAATATTTATGCCAAAATCATTATTCATTGATCCCAATGAGGTCAGGAAAAGCGGCTGGATCAAATTCACCGATATCCCGGTCAACCAATACAGCAGAAGCATTGAAGAGGAGAGGGACAATTACAGCCGGGAGGACTTTCTGAGGATATACAGGGACATGTCGATAATCCGTGAATTTGAAACGATGCTGAATCTTATAAAAACCACCGGGGAATATAACGGCATACAGTACAACCATCCCGGGCCGGCGCACCTTTCATTGGGACAGGAGGCTTCGGTCGTAGGACAGGCATATATCCTGGACAGGGACGATTATATATTCGGTTCCCACAGAAGCCACGGCGAGATCCTTGCAAAAGGGCTTTCAGTAATAGAAAAGCTTAGTGGGGAAGAACTGCTGGAGATAATGGAAAAATATCTTGACGGAGCCATCCTGAGAGTTGTTTCCGGCAGGCAGAAGAATAAAGGCGATATCAGGGGGCTTGCAGTTGACTTCCTGATCTATGGCACACTGGCTGAGATATTTGCCAGGGAGACGGGTTTTCAGAAGGGACTTGGGGGATCGATGCATGCATTCTTCACACCCTTCGGAATCTACCCAAATAATGCGATAGTAGGAGGCTCCGGTGATATAGCCGTAGGCGCAGCATTATACAAGAAAGTAAACAAAAAGAAGGGCATAGTAATAGCAAATATCGGTGACGCCTCCATGGGCTGCGGTCCGGTATGGGAAGGGCTTTGCATGGCAGCCATGGACCAGTACAGGACCCTCTGGGAAGGAGAATACAGGGGAGGACTACCCTTCATGCTGAATTTCTTCAACAATCAGTACGGCATGGGCGGTCAGACCGCAGGGGAGACAATGGGCTACAGCATTCTTGCCAGGGTAGGCGCAGGAATCAATCCGGAGCAGCTGCACGCCGAAAGAGTGGACGGATATAATCCTCTGGCAGTGATAGATGCCATGAAGAGAAAGAAGAAGCTGCTTGAGGAAAAGAAAGGCCCGGTTCTGCTGGATACACTCACATACAGGTTCACCGGACACTCCCCCTCCGACGCCTCAAGCTACAGGACCAGGGAGGAGATAGAATCATGGCAGCAGCAGGACTCTCTTATCTGCTACAGGGAGCAGCTAATGAAAGCAAAGGTCGCGGACAGGGATACATTTGATGAGATACTTGAGAATACAAAAGAGTTGATCACAAAAATATGTACACTCGCAACAGATGATGGTATATCTCCAAGAATGGATATTGCTAAATATCCTGATAGAATCGGAGGCCTCATGTTTTCAAACGGAAGGATGGAGAGGATGGAGGACCGTGAATGTGAAGTTCTTATGCCGAAGGAGGAGAACCCGAGAGTCCTGCAACTAGGGAAGAAGCTCAGGAAAGGTATGGAGGACGGTAAGCCTGTTCCCAAGAATAAGGTTTACCAGTTCAGGGATGCAGTCTTTGAAGCCATGATAGATAAATTTTATACAGATCCTACCCTGATCGCATACGGTGAAGAAAACAGGGATTGGGGAGGAGCCTTTGCAGTATACAGGGGGCTTACGGAAGCTTTGCCATACCACAGGCTTTTTAATTCTCCCATTTCAGAAGGTGCAATAGTGGGTTCAGCAGTAGGATACGGAATGTGTGGCGGGAGAGCCGTGGTCGAGCTGATGTACTGTGACTTCCTGGGAAGGGCAGGGGATGAGATATTCAACCAGCTTTCAAAATGGCAGTCGATGAGTGCGGGATTGCTTAAAATGCCTGTTGTCGTCAGGGTATCCGTAGGCTCAAAATATGGCGCCCAGCACTCCCAGGACTGGAGTTCCCTCTGTGCTCATATTCCGGGACTTAAGGTAGTTTTCCCCGCTACCCCCTATGATGCAAAGGGCCTTATGAACAGTGCCCTTATGGGGACTGATCCTGTGATATTCTTTGAAAGTCAGAGGCTTTACGATATTGGGGAAATGTTCCGTGAAGAAGGAGTTCCTGAGGGATATTACGAAGTGCCTATCGGTGAGCCTGAAGTTAAAAAGGCCGGTAAGGATATAACGGTTCTGACAGTAGGAGCCACACTTTACAGGGCTCTTGAGGCTGCAAAGGTGCTTGAGGAGGAACACGGGATATCTGTAGAGCTTATTGATGCAAGGTCAATCGTACCCTTCAATTATGAGAAGGTAATAGAATCGGTGAAAAAGACAGGGAAGATCCTTTTAGCCAGCGACGCCTGTGAAAGAGGCTCTCACCTCAAGGATATGGCCCAGACCATAAGTGAACTGGCCTTTGACTATCTGGATGCTCCTCCGGTGGTGGTAGGGGCAAGAAACTGGATAACTCCGGCCTATGAACTGGAGAAATACTTTTTCCCGCAGCCTGATTGGATCATAGACGCCGTACATGAGAAGATAATGCCCCTGAGGGGACATGTGGCAAAGAACAATTTCGCAGAAAATGAGCAGCTGAGGATAAACAGGCTCGGAATGTAAAGTAAGCAAAGGCTGACATGAAAAGGCCTGATATGGTATAATCTACATATCAGGTCTTTTTAAAATGGCCTGGTTAATTGCGATAGAGATACATGTTTGGAATAAAGGAATAATAAGGAGGTATGCCATGAAGAATATTATCAGGATTTCCATATTCCTGTTTTTGGGAGCATTTATAGGAGCATATTCCTTCAATAATGTGCTGCTGCCAAGCAGCTTGATATCCGGAGGCCTTGGCGGAATTGCCACCGTTATTACCAGGTGGTATGCGATAAATATACAGCTGGTATTGGCAGTATTGTGTCTTCCTGTATTGATATGGGCATATGTTACATTCGGTTTCAAGCAGATAATATACGCATTCACCTGTTTTGCCCTGTTTACAGTCCTGCTTGGCATTGTAAAAGTATTTCCGGTACTGAATGTCGATGTGATCCTGGCTGCACTGCTTTCGGGCGTGTTATTCGGGATATCCGGAGGAATCGTGCTGCGGCTGGGAGTTGCAAATGGTCCGGAAGCCCTGGTGGGAATATATCTGAAGAACAAATACGGTATTTCCCTGGGGATATTTTTCACAGTAGTGAATATCATAATCGTCTCATCTTCACTGCTGCTTCCGGATGCCACCCTGAACAGCATATTATACTCCATGGTGTCAATTTATATCAGCGGTAAAGTTACTGATTTCATTGTCGCCGGCTTCCGGCGGGATTATGAAGTGACCATAATATCCGAGAAATATTCTGAAATAACTGCATTCATACATAAGGATCTGAAGCGGGGAGCCACTTTTATAAAAGGGTTGGGCTCATATAACCAGCAGGAAAAGATGCTGATAAAGACCCTGGTCAGCAATTCCGAGCTGATTGCTCTCAAAGAATATGTCAAGAAAGTGGATCCTTTATGCTTCATGTACATAAATGAAAGCATAGGAGTAGTAGGAGAAGGCTTTGAGAAAATAATGCCTGTATGAAGCGAATCTGTGATAGTGGAGAAAAATAATAAAAGTATGAAAAAGCAAGAGAACGGCAGATAGCTGCTGTTCTTTTGCTTTATTAGTGCTTAATATGACAATGTTGTCATATGACACCTTTGTCATATTAAAAAAATAGTGTTATTTTATTGTTATGAGGAGGCGGTAAAATGCCAAAGGAAACATTTAATAATTTATGCGAAGAAAAAAAACGGAAGATATTTGATGCTGCAGTGAAGGAGTTTTCAACCAGGCGTTTCAGCGAGGCATCAATCAATCAGATCGTCAAGGCGGCAGAAATACCAAGAGGAAGCTTCTACCAGTATTTTGATGACAAAGAGGACATCTATCTTTATATGTTCGAGCAGATGTCGGTAGAAAAGCGGGAGATCGTAAAACATTCAGAAATCATAGATATGGAAGCTGACTTTTTTGAAATTTGCATACAATCAGTAAAAGCCACATATGAATGGGCCCAGCATAATCCGGCTTACTTAAAGATAAGCGCATTCATGGAAATAGACGACAGTGAATTCATTGCCAAGCTCCGTGCATCTTTTAGTGAAAGATTTGTTAAATATATCGAGCGGGATAAGGAGCGGGGTCTTATCAAGCCGGAAATAGATTCCTATCTTGCTGCGGATATGGTTTATACATTCATTTGGAAGCAGAGTTCCTTGCTCGTGTCAGATCAAGAGACATTTTTTAAAAAGTACAGCGAGGGTATCAAAATATTCAAGGAAGGTATTGGAAAATAATAAGGGAGGGAAATGTATGAGTTCTTATGTGCTTGGTTTTAAGGATACCGATAAATCAAAGCTCATGATGGTCGGCGGAAAAGGCGCTAACCTGGGAGAACTGTCCAGGATAAGCGGGATAGAGGTGCCGGAAGGCTTTTGCATTACTACCGAAGCGTATAAAAGAATAATTGGCTATAACCAGGAATATAACTCACTACTGGGGCAACTGTCACAGCTTAAAATCGGGGACCAGGGCAGAATCAGTGAAATAAGCGGAAAGCTGCGTAAAGTCATTGAAGAAGTAATCATTCCAAAGGATATAGAGGAGGAAATAAACCGCCATCTCAGAGAGCTTGGCGAGAAAAATGCCTATGCAGTGCGTTCCAGCGCGACGGCGGAAGACCTTCCCACAGCATCCTTTGCAGGACAGCAGGATACGTATCTGAATATCATGGGGAAAGCTGCCATCCTGAAGCATATCAGCAAATGCTGGGCATCGTTGTTTACCGACAGGGCAGTAACCTACCGCATACAGAACGGTTTCGACCACAGCAAGGTTCATTTGTCTGTAGTAATTCAGAGGATGGTATTTCCGCAGACATCAGGGATCATGTTTACAGCCGATCCCGTTACCTCGAACAGGAAGGTACTGTCGATAGACGCCAGCTTCGGGCTTGGTGAAGCACTGGTTTCCGGTCTTGTAAATGCTGATATCTATAAAGTGCGTGAAGGTAAAATTATTGATAAAAAGATATCCATCAAGAAATTGGCTATCTATGCATTAAAAGAAGGCGGGACTGAGGAAAGGAAGGTCGAGGCTGAGCACCAGAATGTGCAGACCTTGACTGATGAACAGATTCTGCAGCTTGAAAAGGCGGGCAGATTGATTGAGGCATATTTTGGCCGACCGCAGGATATTGAATGGTGCCTCTTTGAAGATAAGATCTATATAGTTCAGAGTCGTCCGATAACTACATTATATCCTGCACCGGAAGTCAAGGATGATAAAAACCACGTGTATTATTCCTTCGCACATCGTCAGATGATGACAGAGGCAATGAGACCGTTAGGCCTGACTTTTTTTCAAGCCTTCTTCGGTCTCATTGCCGGTTCAGCTATGATCGGACTTGGTGGCAGGCTTTATATAGATACATCTCGTGAGCTTAGTTCACCGATTGTAAGCAGGGCCTATGTCAAAAGCATGGATATGGTTGATGTTTTGATGCAAAAGGCTCTGTATAATGTAATGAAACGGAAGGACTTTATAAAAGGGTTGTATAAAGGAAAGGCAGGGATGATAGGAGCTTCGGTATGGCTGAAATGGGGGCTGGATACTCTGAAAACCTACCGTAAGAACGACCATGCTATTGTAAAAAAACTGATAGATCATAATGAGGCGGTTATGCGTGATTTGGAGCTAAGAATTGCTGATTTATCGGGAGATGAGCTGTTCGATTTTATTCTGAAGAGTTTTGAGGAAGTAAAGGATACGATCTTTGCCAGTTATGGACCGTATTTTGCGGGAGCTTACGCCTCTTCGTGGATCAACAAAAACATGAAGAAATGGCTGGGTGAAAAGAATGCAGCCGATACCCTCGCTCAATCGGTACCCGATAATGTTACCTCTGAAATGGGACTTGAACTCCTGGATGTAGCGGATGTAGCAAGAAAGTATCCGGCAGTCATTGAGTATTTTGAGTATGCCGCAGATGATACCTTTTTTGATGGCCTGGTTAAATTGGAAGGTGGAAGAGCTGTCAGTGACTCAATAAAGGCATACCTTAAGAAATACGGAATGCGCTGCTCTGCAGAAATTGATATAACCAGAGCGCGATGGAATGAGAAGCCAACTGTACTGCTCCCTATGATTCAAAGCAATATCAAAGCTTACGGGCCAAATGCACATAAGATGAAGTTCGAACAGGGTCTTCAGGAAGCAAGTCAGAAGGAACAGGATATAATCAGACGCCTGGAACAGCTGCCGGGAGGAAAGCGCAAAGCTCAAAAGACGAAGAAAGTGATAAGCGTTTTACGGAACTTTGCCGGTTACAGAGAGTATAACAAATATCTCATAGTCTGGTATATCTGGATCGTCAAGCAAGCCTTGATGAAGGAGGCAGACAGGCTGGTGCAAAAGAAGGTCATCCGGAATAGGGAGGACGTATATTTTCTTTCCTTTAAAGAGCTCAGAGAAACAGTTAAAATAAATAAAGCAGACTATCAAATAATTACTGAGAGAAAAGAGGAGCATGAGGTTTTTGAGAAGCTGACACCTCCTCGTATCATTACTTCTGACGGCGAAATCATCTCTGGTGAGTATGATACCGGGAATATCCCCCGAGGTGCTCTGGCAGGGGTAGCAGTTTCAACCGGTATAGTAGAGGGGAGAGCCCGAATAGTTTTAAAGCTGGAGGATGCCAACATGGAGGAAGGTGATATACTGGTTACTTCATTTACTGACCCCAGCTGGACACCGGTGTTTGTATCCATTAAGGGTCTGGTAACCGAGGTAGGCGGAATGATGACCCATGGCACAGTAGTTGCAAGGGAATACGGCCTGCCTGCAGTCGTAGGCATAGAAAATGCCACAAAGCTGATTAAAGATGGACAGAGAATACGAATAAACGGAACAGAAGGGTATGTAGAAATCTTATAGGTGATATCATGAAAAGAGAGAAGAAAGCGGTAAACACAAATTTTATATTGCTTTTGCTTGGAAGAATGGTATCAGATACTGGAACAGGTATCCAGGCGGTGATCATGCCGCTGTATATCATTGATGCAGGCGGTTCTGCGGCTACCGTGGGGCTGTTCTCCTTCCTGTCCCTGGTACCGGCACTGCTGGTCTATCCCTTTGCAGGAGTGCTCGGAGACAGGTTGAACCGCAAAAGGATCATGGTAGCAACCGATATATGCAGCGGTTTGGTAATACTAGGTCTGGCGTTTACTGCTTACTCGGACAGGATAAGTCTGAATTTGCTGCTTTCAGTGCAGGTACTGGTATCCATATTATACGGTTTTTTTGATCCGGCGACTAAAGGTATGCTGCCTCAGCTGGTGTCCAGGGAAGAATTGACAAAAGCCAACTCCACTGTAGCATCAACGCGGATATTGACCGGGTTGTTGAGCCCTTTGATCGGTGCTGCCCTGTATGCAGGTTTGGGCATCATGGGAGTATTCTTAATAAACGGGATATCATTTATATTATCAGGATGCAGTGAGCAGTTGATAAAATATAAGCATGTGGAGCGGGAGTCGAAAAACGGCACACCGGCACTGGTGACAGATTTGTCCGAGGGTATCAGATTCATTCTGGGCAGTAAAGCGATCCGTAAGCTGTGCACTTTTTTCCTCGTTATATATGCATTGGTTCAACCTGTATTTACAGTAGTGCTGCCTTTATTTTTCAGAGCGCGGCTGGAATACACCGACACACATTACGGTTATCTGCAGATGGCAATGATATTGGGGGCACTGCTCGGAAGTATTCTGACAGGCATGATTTTTGGAAAAGAGAAGGGAGTTAAAAGCTCACTTGTGGTAGGCTGCAGCCTGCTCATTGGCACAATGCTGGCTTTTTCAGCCTTGCTCTTTCCCCGCAGCATATCAATATTGGGCAACGGTACGGTTTTGTACTTTGCTTTACTGGCAGTAGTGCTCTGCCTTTTAAGCATTGCTATAATGTTCATCAATGTCCCTGTACAGACCTTTATCCAGAGGGAAACGCCCAATGAATACATGTCACGGATATTTTCCATAGTCGGACTGATCAGTAAGGGAGGCATGCCCTTCGGTGCACTGGTGTACGGGGTTGTCCTCAACAGGGCCGAGGTACATTGGACTATCCTTGCAGCTGCCTTATTGATGGTTATGATTACAGTTTTGTTTTTAGCCTCTCTGTTAAAAAGCAGCGAATATTAATACAACCACGGGCAACCACAACCACGGGCAACCACAACCACGGGGACGTTTCTGTTGTCAGAGGCTGACAAGAGAAACGTCCCCGTGGCACCCGTGGCACCCGTGGCATTCCCGGCTCAGGGCAGTACCAGCTAATTCACACCTCTGTCTCTGTACTGTGACGGAGTCAGGCCTGTATAGCGTTTGAATACCTGGGAAAAGTACTTTTCATCCTTGAAGCCAACCTTACCTGATACTTCGTAGTTTTTGAGGAATGAACCGGTGAGATATTCCTTGGCTTTCTGAATCCGGTACTGATTGAGAAAGTCCAGGAAATTAACGCCGGTCTCCTGTTTGAATAATTGGCTCAGATAGCCGGGGGTAATATAAATTTCCTTGGCTATACAATCCAGGGTAATATCTTTCGAGTAATTGGAATAGATAAAATCTATCGCTGTTTTGACAAGCTTGTTTGTATTTTCCGTTAACGCAGGCGGGTTTTCCTGAAGCTGCAGCTTGTATTTTATAAATAGTGCTTCCTGCTGTTTTTTTTCATCTAATTCGGCCTTCACTTTAAGGACCGCTTCAAGTATATCCTTCGGCCTGCATGGCTTCAACAGGTAATTGGCCGCTTTCAGGTCAATAGCCTTCTGTGCATAGTAGAAATCGTCATATCCGCTGAGGATGATACACTTTACCGGAAGGCCGTTTTGGGAGATCTTTGCCAGAAGCTCCAGACCATCCAGTAAAGGCATACGTATATCCATTATCATAATGTCGGGTGACAGCCTATTTATCATTTCAAGAGCCTCTATTCCGTTGCAGGCTTCTCCGCACAACGTTACACCGTTGCTTTCCCAGTCTATGATGGTTCTCAGCCCTTCCAGGATTTCCGTTTCATCATCTGCGATCAAAAGCTTGTACATATTAACCCTCCCATTTATCAGACTATTGCCCTGTACACCTTGGGGATCATTATTTCAACTTTTGTTCCTTCTCCTGGTGAACCGGTGATTTTTATTTCATAATCACCGTCATAGTATAATGCCAGCCTTTGGTCAACATTGCTGATTGCATACCCTTGCCTTGTGGGGAAACCTTTTTCATCATGAACTGCTTTGTCCAGGAGCCTGCTTATTGTATCCTGATCGATCCCTGCGCCATTGTCTTCAATAGTAAATAACAGCCTATCGCTGGCAAAAATACCGCTTATCCTTATATGACAGGTCCTATCGTAGGCCTCCATTCCATGAATTATCGAATTCTCGACAAAAGGCTGAAATATCAGCTTTGGAATGGAATAATCCATTATCAGGGGGTCAAAATCGATGTCGTAGGTTAATCTTTCCCTGAATCTGCTGCTTTGAAGCAGCAAATAGTGTTCAATGAATTCCTTCTCTTCCTTGACAAGTATGAATTCACTGCCTTTGTTCAGGGTTGTACGGAAAAGCCTGGACAAGGCATATACCATTTCGCTTATGTCTTTCTGTTTTGATTTCTCTGCCTTCCAGAAAATCGTATCAAGAGTATTGTACAGGAAGTGCGGATTTATCTGGGCCTGAAGTGCTTTCAACTCAGCTTCCCGCTCCTTTATCTGAAGCTTGTATACCTTACCGATCAGATTGTTTATCTTATCGACCATATCGTTATATTGGACGCCCAGCATTCCTATCTCGTCATTATATTTGAAATCCACCTTTTCTTTAAAGTCACCGTTCTTGACTTTTTCCATGGAATTCAGCAATTGCTTTACAGGCAGAGTCAATACTGAGGAAGTATAGGCAGAGAACATGAAAGCGATGGCAAGACATATCATGATAACAACAACGGTAAGGCCCAATATTGAATTCAGTTCGTTCAGAAGCACATCTACAGGCGTGACGGAAACCACCTTCCAACCACTTTGCTTCATGGTATTATGGACTATGAGCAGTTTTTTTCCTTTGTTTCTGAAAACTGTACTGCCGCCTGAATTTTTCAAATGAGTCAGCATATCCGGTGTATAGTAACCGGTACTGTCCAGATCCATTGGCCGGCTGGATGTAATCATCCGGTTATCCTGATCCAGTATCATCGTATCGCCGGAGAGCTTGCTGTTGCTGGCGTATATTCTTCTCAGCACATTGTGGTTCACACAGATGGCCAGAAGCCCTGAAGCCTCAAAGGTGTTATTGTCCAGCAGCGCCCGAACCATTGCTATCTTAGGAGCCTTATTATCTATGATGAATACCTGGTTTTCCGCATTCAGGTCAACCCATACGGGAGCTCCCTTCAAGGCACGCACTTTTTCGTACAGCCGGCTTTGCTTGACAGAATCATAGCTTTTGATGCCTGTGCTTCTGTCACTGCTGATATAATATGTATCTCCGTTCTTGTTGTAAATCACAATAAAGCTTATATAATCCTTTGATGCGAGAAGATTGTTGAATGACTCAAGATTATTTCCGACCAGCTGACTCTGCAAGTTGTTCCTGGCCCTGAGAAAGGATTGAACTGTGGGATTTATACATATGAAAGTAGACAAATCATAAATGTCCTTCTGCAAAAAATCCATGCTGTTGGTTATCTGCTCAATATCCCTCAGATTTGTAGAAGTCACATTAGCTTGAATCATCTTTGATGAAGTGACATAGGAATATGTTCCGAGTATAATTGAAACAAGGATTATTATGCTGTTGAAGATCACCAGGGTCTTGTATCTGAAACCAAGATTCATGTAAGCTGTATGCAGCTTTGTCAGGTACTTTCCTGATATTTTCACACCATGCACCTTCTTTTACATAAGTACTGCTAAATAAATCATACCAATTTATGATAAAGCTGGCTACTGTTTAAAGAGTCATTATAGCAATCCTTCGAAAAATTTCAACTATTTTCAAAAAATGTATACTATCAAGTGATTTTTCATGACGCTATAATTAAAATGTGTCAGAGTTCATAAAGAGCTTTCTTAAAGGATCCTTAAGACAAGTAACTTTGGAACCGGAACAGAAAAGGGGGAGTATAATGAAAACCAGGGCAATAAAATGGGTCAGTATAATGCTTTCGCTGATATTCTTACTTGGTATTGCGGGATGTACGGCTGAAAAGCCTGCCGCCACACAAGCAGAACCTCAAGAGGATAAAAAAGTTACTATAAAGTTCTTCTCCAACCTGCCGGACCGTGCAGCAGGGCAAGGAAAGCTTGAACAAATGCTGATAGATAATTATATAAAGGAAAACCCGAACGTAACGATTGAATTGGAAGCACTTCAGGATGAGCCTTACAAGCAGAAGTTCAAAGCTTATGCTTCAGGCAACTCTATTCCGGATATATATATGGTATGGGGGCAGCCCTCCTTCTTTAATCCTGTCATGGAAGCAGGCTACGCAGCTGAACTGAACGCAGCTGATTTTGCAGATTATGAATTCTTCAACGGAGCGCTGGACGGCTTCAGTCTTAACGGCAAGCTGTATGGTCTCCCGAGAAACACCGACTATATGGTTTTATACTATAACAAAGCCTTGTTTGAAAGTAACGGTGTCAAAGTACCTGAGACCTTTGAAGAAGTCATAACTGCTGCCAAGGCCTTCAGGGCCAAGGGCATCGCGCCGATAGCCATGAATGGTAAGGATAAGTGGGCGATTGCACTGCTCTATCAGGATCTGGTGATCAAGGAAGGCGGAGATCAGAAGCTGATATACGATGCAATAAGCGGTAAAGTGAAATTCGTGGAGAACCCGGTATTGAAAAAAGCGGCAGAGGATCTGAAGGCTCTAATGGATGTGAAAGGCTTTCAGGATTCCTTTGTGGCTGCGGACTACGGCGCGGCAAACAATCTGTTTGCCCAGGAGAAAGCGGCCATGTATTACATGGGCGCATGGGAAGTAGGTATGGACAGCAATCCTAATTTCAGCGATTCCTTCAAGAAGAATGTTGATGCAGTCAAATTCCCGGGACCAGGCACCGGAGCCGGAAAAGCCACCGACCTGCTCGCCTGGAACGGCGGAGGCTATGCCGTATCGGCCAATTCGCCGGTAAAAGATGAAGCAATTAAGCTCCTTAAATATATAATGAAACCGGAAAACTGGGCAAAGAACGGCTGGCAGCAAGGCCTGGTCGTACCCGGACAGAAATACGACAGCTACCTTACAGGCAATGAGACAAATCTGCAGAAAAAGCTTACAGAAGTGTTAAGCAGTACAACTTCAATAAGCGGAACCAGCTGGAACGACAGTGTAACGCCGGACTTTAAGACCTCCTCTGAAAGCCTGTCCCAGGAGCTTGCAGCCGGAATGCTGACTCCGGAGGAATTCCTTGCAGAACTGGATAAAGCTGTTGCAGATGCTTTAGCAAAGTAAATACAAGAACACTTTGATGCAGAAGCTCAAAGCTTCTGCATCAAATTTGTCCAGGGGTGATTTAATTATGCATAAAATGCTGAGAGATAAAAAGGTCATTTCGATACTCATACTTCCCGGCTTGTCTGTCTTTGTATTTGCAGTATTCCTGCCCATAGTCCTAAGCATATATTATGGGATGACAAGCTGGTCGGGCATTGGAAAACCTGAGTTTATAGGCTTGGAAAACTTCAGGGAGCTTATCTTCCATGACAGGATTTTCTGGATATCCTTGCGCAACGCCATATTATTGGCTACCGGATATGTTCTGATACAGCATCCCTTGTGCCTTGCTGCGGCGATAATGCTTGACAGGATGGGGGGGAGGCCTGAGAAGATATTCAGGGCAATATTCTTCATTCCCTGCGTTATATCTATTGTAGTAACCTCCAGAATGTGGGTGGGTATTTATGATCCCCAGTACGGTCTTTTGAACAAGGCACTGGATCTGCTGCAGCTGGGTTTTTTAAAGCGGGAATGGCTCGGCAATCCAAAGCTGGTGCTCTGGTCGTTGCTTATAATCATCATGTGGCAGGGCTTTGGATGGGGCATGCTGATTTATTATGCGGGAATAAAAGGGATCCCGGAGGAACTGTATGAAGCTGCCAGGATAGATGGCGCAAGCGGTCTGAAGCTGTACACCCGGATAACCATCCCACTGCTTCAGCCGGTCATAAGGATTAATGTCACCATGGCTGTGATTGCTGCTCTGAAGCAGATGGAAACCATCTACCTGACGACGAACGGGGGGCCGGGAAATACCAGCCAATTCCTTGCAAACTATCTGTATATAAAGGCATTCAACTCCTTTGAATACGGTTATGGCAATGCGATCTCCGTACTGTTTGTTATAGCTTGCCTGATCGCTACATATATGCTGAACAAGCTTCTGAAGCGGGAAGCGATAGAATACTGAGAAAGGGGAGGGCAATGTGTATAATATAAAGAGCAGCAGTATGAAGCGAAGAATATTGAAGAGCTGTATGTATATACTCGCAGCTGTTTTTTCCATTGGGCAGCTTTTCCCTTTAGTATGGCTTATTGACTTTTCATTATGTAAAAGCGGGGATCTGTTCGGGGCGAATATATTGAAATGGCCTGATCCTCCGCAATGGCAGAACTATGTTACCGCTTGGGTGGACGGACATATATTCAAATTCTTTATTAACAGCCTGATAGTAAATATTGCCGCAGGATTTTTCACTGTTCTTTTTTCATTGATGATGGGTTATGCCTTGACCCGCATGGAGTGGAAGTTCAGGAAACGGACCCTCGCATTCATACTTCTGGGCTTAATGATACCTATACATGCGACGCTGCTGCCGAATTACAAGACCTTTGAATTTGTCGGTATCAGCGACTCTTATCTTGCATTGATAATTCCTTATATAGCATTTTCCCTGCCCCTTGGTGTGTTTCTAATGACAGGCTTCATGGAGACAATACCCCGGTCGGTGGAAGAAGCTGCAGTTATTGACGGCTGCGGCATCATACGGATAGTGTTTTTAATCATACTGCCAATGGTAAAGCCGGCTGTGATGACTATCTCCATTATGACAATACTGAATACCTGGAACGAATTCATTATGGCGGCAACCTATCTCTCCAGCGATACGTACAGGACATTGCCCTTTGCAGTATATAATTTTGCAGGACAATATATATCAAACTATTCCGTACAGTTCGCAGTAATGAACCTTGTAGCGCTTCCCTCACTGCTTGTGTATATCGTATTGAATGAGCACATTACAAAGGGCGCTACCGCGGGAGCAATGAAGAGTTGATATTGTTATGAGAATAAGGAGTGAATCCCATGAAAAACAAACTGGAAGTTATACGGACCGCAATGGATACTGCTGACAGAATGAGCAAAAAGGAAGAGCTATATTTATCGCCTGTTGAGAACCCGGATCAAAATATCATAGAAATAGATGAGAATAAGGAGTACCAGCTAATGGAAGGCTTTGGAGGTGCTTTCACAGAGGCAGCCGCAGACACCTTTTATAGGATGAGCGAAGGAAAAAGGAAAGAGATACTGGAAGCGTACTTTGATCCTCTGAAAGGCCTTAACTATTCACTTTGCCGCACCCACATCAACAGCTGTGATTTCTCTCTGGGAAACTACTCATATGATGAAGTGGTAGGGGATAAAGAGCTGGAACATTTCAGTATTGACCGGGATAAAAAGCTTCTGATCCCAATGATAAAGGAGGCAATAGCCGTTAAGGGCTCTGAAATAAAGCTCCTCGCATCCCCCTGGAGTCCTCCGGGTTGGATGAAGACTAACGGTGAAATGAACCACGGAGGCAAGCTGAAGGAAGAATACAGGGAAAGCTGGGCAAGATATTTTGCAAAGTATATCAAGGCCTATAGGAATGAGGGAGTGAATATATGGGGCATCTCAGTACAAAACGAGCCGGATGCGGTTCAGACATGGGATTCCTGCATATACAGCCATGAAGAGGAAAGGGATTTCGTAAGGGACTATCTTGGACCGGTGCTGGCAGAAACAGCACTGGAGAATATTAATGTTATTGTCTGGGATCACAATACGGATCAGGTGTACGAAAGGGCTAAAACCATACTTGAAGATGCTGAATGTGCAAAATATGTATGGGGAGCAGGCTTCCACTGGTACTCAGGAGATCAGTTCGGGAATCTGGCGAAGACCCATGCAGACTTTCCGGATAAGAAGCTCCTTTTTACAGAAGGCTGCCAGGAGGGTGGAGTGCACCTGGATTCCTGGGCTGTCGGTGAAAGATACGGGCATAACATGATAAATGATTTCAACAACTGGACAGTAGGGTGGATTGACTGGAACCTTGTACTGAACGAAAGCGGCGGGCCAAATCATGTGGGCAATTATTGCGATGCTCCCGTAATTGCCGATACAAAGACCGACGAAATATACTACGAGAACTCCTATTATTATATCGGACACTTTAGCAAGTATATAGAGCCCGGAGCGGTTAGAATCGGTTGCAGCTATGACACTTGCAGCAAACTGGAAGCAACAGCCTTCAAGAATCCAGACGGTGCTTTGATTATAGTAGTTATGAATGCAAATGATTATGAAACGGATTACACTATCAAAATAGGAGGAGAGGGGACCGTAATTACAGCGCCGGCTCATTCAATTGTGACCCTGAGATATCTTAAGAGTTAGAAATACAAGCCCTGTGGCTTTATATTGAATTTCGATACCCTGTCATGCTATTATTAGCATAACAGGGTATTTTTGTAATAAATACTAAAGTCCGGAACTGAACGCAAAATTACAGGAGGTCGATAATGTGACTGAAGCCATTATTGTTACCGATAGCTCCAAATGTAAACAATGCTATTCATGTGTAAGGAATTGCCCGGTAAAAGCTGTAAGGATCAAGGATGGAAAAGCGGAGGTAATACAGAACAGATGTATCCAATGCGGCAAATGTGTTAAGCATTGTTCACGGAATGCAAAGAAAATTCAAAGCTGTATCCCTGATACTGAATCGATATTACATTCAGGCAGGAAAGCCATAGCTTTGCTCGCGCCTTCATATGTGGCAGGGCTTTATCCCCTCACCCCCCAACAGATCATTGGAAAGCTTGGGGCACTAGGCTTTGATGAGGCATGGGAAACGGCTATCGGAGCAGAATATGTGATAGATCATTCAGCTGAATATGCAGAGGCGAACAGTGACAAAATATTACTCAGCTCTCCATGTCCTACCCTTGTGAATCTGGTCGAAAAGCATTTCCCGGATATTATCCCCAATCTGATCCCCATCAGTTCCCCGATGATTGCCACAGGAAGGATAATCAGACAAAAATATAAGGATGAGGACGTCGGTATAGTTTTTATAGGACCATGCATTGCGAAAAAGGATGAAGTAGTGCAGGAGCAGTTCAAAGGCTGCATTAATACAGCTTTGACCTATGAAGAGTTAGGCACATTATTTGAAGGTATCGGTGAAAAGGATGGGAACTATCCGGTAGAAAAGCCCATACCATATTATACTGCCTCTTCAAAGGGCAGGCGGATACCTCTTTCGGGCGGTATCATCTCAAACCTGAGAGGCAAGTTTGCGGAAGACAGCTTGATTTCCTGTGATGGTGCTGAAAACTGTATTGAGCTTATCAAGCATATAGAACAGTCCAAAAGAAAAGACGAACAGGATTTCATGTTTTATGATGTATTATGCTGCAGGGGTTGTATTGACAGTGCCTGTATGAAAAACGACCTGCTGATACATGAAAGGCAGAAGATAATCACAGACTTCGCCGGCAGAAAATATGATATGCCGACCGAGGTGTATTTTACCGGGCATTATGATATTGATATGGGCAGGACCTTTAACAACAGGATGATACCTTTGAGGCAGCCTGATGAAGTAAGCATCAAGAGAATACTTGCCAGCATAGAAAAATTCAGCGAAGAAGATGAGCTGAACTGCGGAGCCTGCGGATATGATACATGCAGGGGAAAGGCCACCGCAGTCTACCAGGGGATTGCCGAGGTGGAAATGTGCATACCTTACCTGCTTTCTCAGAAGAGCGAGTGCTATGTAAAGCTGAGTGAAGCCTTTGATACCGTTAACAGCCTGAATGAAGAGCTGAATGCAATTTTTGAGTCCTCTTATGATGGCATGGTCGTATGTGATGCTTCTGGCAGGATAATTAAAGCAAACTCTTCGTGGAAAAAGATGGTCGGTGTCGAGGAAATACCTGAAACAGCGGAAGAACTGGAAAGAGACGGCATAATTTGCCCTTCTGCAGCCATTTTAGCCCTTAAAGAAAAAAGAAGAGTCACTTTCCTGCAGGAATGTAAAAGTCAAAGAAAATTCATTGCGACAGGCAATCCGATATATGACGAAAAAGGTGAAATTATAGGAGTTGTGACGAATATCAGGGACATTGAAGAACTGAGCAGACTGAAAAGAAATGTTATAAAAAAGAATAAAAAGGATACATCAGCCTATCCGGGAATAATCACGCACAGCCAGGAATTCGGGAAGGTGCTGGAACTGGCTGCACAAGCCGCAAAGTACAAATCAACGGTGCTCCTGCTTGGAGAAACGGGGGTGGGTAAGGATGTTGTCTCCAGGCTGATTCACCATCTGAGCCCTGTAAAGGATGGACCGTATATCAAGGTGAACTGTGGAGCGATTCCGGAAAAGCTGCTGGAATCCGAGTTTTTTGGATATGAATACGGAGCATTTACCGGAGCTGTAAAAGGGGGTAAAACAGGGTATTTTGAGCAGTCCGACAAGGGTACGATTTTTCTTGATGAGATAGCCGACCTGCCTCTGTCACTGCAGGTAAAGCTGCTCCAGGTCATACAGGACAAAGCCATAAGACGTATCGGGTCTTCCAAAAGTGAGAATATTGATATAAGGATAATAGCCGCTACCAACAATGATCTGAGGAAAATGGTCGACGAGGGAAGGTTCAGGGAAGATCTGTATTACCGGCTTAATGTAATCTCAATACATATTCCTCCTCTAAGGGAGAGGAAGGGTGATATTATTCCCCTCGCCAATTACTTCCTGGAGGTTTTCAATAAACAGTACGGCTGCAGTAAGGAATTTGCACCGGATGTTCCGTCGGTATTGTACAGCTATTATTGGCCCGGCAATGTGAGGGAGCTGCAGAATATAATAGAGAGAATGGTTGTAACCTCCAGGGATTCAGAAATCGCTTGCAAGGATATACCGCCGTATATCAATCAGATTTTCAAGGTGCGGCACGGACAGATCATTGTAAACGGCATCATACCGCTCAGGGAAGCTGTCTCGGAGGTGGAAAAACAGATAATCAGCCGGGCATATAAGGCATACGGCAATACTTATAAGATAGCGGAAGCATTAGGAGTTAATCAATCTACCATTGTCAGGAAGCTGAAGAACCTGGAGGACCAGACATGAATACTGCAAAATAATTAATGCAGCCGTGCATAATTAATGCGCTGCTGCATTAATTATTTTTTTGAATATTTTACAGTAAAACCCATAAGGTTTCCGTCAATCTCAGCTGTATATATTTTTCCAATGATGCATTACTGCATTATCTGAAAGCCTTATAATACCCTCCGATCTATTTAGTATCAGGCTTGTAGTTATTGGCACAGGTCTTGCTTTTATGTTAGTTATATAACAAACAATAAAAGGGAGGTGTCTGGATGTCACAGGTTATACAAAAATGTGAGTGCAAGGAATTGAGTGAGGAGGAGAAGTATTCTTTGCTGAACGACATAATTGAAGAATATGATAAAAAAGAGAGCAATCTTATTCAGATTCTTCATATGTCACAGGCAGTCTTTGGTTTCCTGCCCCATGAAGTTCAAAGCTTCATAGCTGAAAAAATGGATCTGCCTGTTTCAAAGGTCAGCGGTGTTGTAACCTTCTATTCATTTTTCTCAACGAAACCAAAAGGTGAGTACACTGTAAGGGTTTGCCTAGGGACTGCATGCTATGTCAGAGGAGGTAAAAAGATACTGGAAAAATTGAAAGAACATTTGGGTATCGATGTAGGGGAAACGACCAAGGATATGAAGTTTACTCTTGAAGTTATGCGGTGTCTGGGCGCATGCGGCCTGGCGCCTGTTATAAGCATAAATGGGAAAGTGCATAAAAGGGTTAATGCCAATAAAGTGCAGCAAATATTGGATAAGTATCATAAGGGTGGTGAATAGCGCATGAGTGGAAAAATATGCAGCATAAAAGATCTTGATGCAGTCAAAAAGGAATTCTCTGAAGAGATGGCAAAGTATCAACGTACGCTTCTGTTCTGCTCAGGCACCGGATGCGTTTCTTCAGGCTGTGGGGAGGCAAGGGATGCTCTCATTAAAGAGCTTGAGGATGCAGGCCTTTCATCATCTGTTAAACTGGTGCTTACAGGCTGTATCGGTATCTGCGAGGTTGGGCCGAGAATGACGGTAATGCCGGATGGAATCTTTTATTGTAAGCTGAAACCTGAAGATATGAAAAAAATAGTCAGAAAGCATCTCCTGGGTGGCAGTATCGTGGAGGAGTGCTGCTATACAAACAGGAATACCGGCCAAAAGGTTCCGTATATGAAGGATATAGACTTTTTTAAAGGACAGAACAAGGTAGTATTGAGAGATTGCGGTATGATCAATTACAGGTCCATGGATGAATACATTTTCAATGATGGTTATTATGCTCTTGCAAAGGTCTTTAATGAATATAGTCCGGAGCAGGTAGTAGATGAGGTCAAAAAATCAGGGCTCAGGGGAAGAGGCGGCGGCGGATTTCCTACAGGCTTGAAATGGCAGCTGGCAGCAAAATCAAAAAGTGATCAGAAATATGTAATATGCAATGCTGACGAGGGTGATCCGGGGGCTTTCATGGACAGAAGCCTTCTGGAGGGCAATCCTCATCTTGTGCTTGAAGGTATGGCTATTGCAGGATATGCAATAGGAGCAAATAAAGGATACGTTTATATAAGGGCAGAATATCCGCTTGCAATAGAAGGCCTGGAATACGCTATCAAGGAAGCGGGGGAAAGGAACATATTAGGTAAGAATATTTTTGGAAGTGGGTTTGACTTTGATATAGAAATCAGGATCGGTGCAGGTGCATTTGTTTGCGGTGAAGAGACGGCATTAATGGGTTCAGTGGCGGGAAGACGCGGAGAACCAAGGCAGAAGCCGCCGTTTCCTTCGGATGAGGGGTTATTTGGGAAGCCTACTGTTATAAACAATGTTGAAACCCTGGGTAATATTACGACCATAATCCTGAAAGGCTCAAGCTGGTTCGCAGGACTGGGAACGGAAAAAAGCAAGGGAACAAAGATATTTGCTTTGGCAGGAGATATCAACAGTACAGGGCTTATTGAGGTGCCAATGGGGCATACCCTTGGAGAGATAATCTTCGATATAGGCGGGGGGATACCGAAGGGCAGGAAGTTCAAGGTGGCACAGACCGGAGGACCTTCCGGCGGCTGCTTGACAAAAGCCCACCTGAATACACCGATAGATTATGATTCACTTGTCGAACTGGGCGCCATAATGGGATCCGGCGGTCTTATATGCATGGATGAAGATACCTGTATGGTAGACGTGGCCAGGTATTTTATGGATTTTGTACAGGAGGAATCCTGCGGTAAATGCGTAGCCTGCAGGTTGGGCACTAAAAGAATGCATGAGATCCTTGAAAGGATTACTACCGGAAAAGGTCAGGAAGGCGATGTGGAGTTACTTGAAGAATTGGCCTGGACGGTCAAGGACACTGCTCTTTGCGGCCTTGGCCAGACAGCGCCGAATCCTGTGCTCAGTACAATAAAATATTTCAGGGAAGAATATGACGAGCATATCAGAAAGAAATACTGCAGGGCGGGCGTATGCGCGGAACTGTTCATTTCACCCTGTGAGAATACCTGCCCGGCAAACGTTAATGTGCCCGGTTATGTTTCTCTAATTGCCGCAGGGATGGTTAAGGATGCATATAACCTTATAAGGCAGGAGAATCCGTTCCCTTCAGTATGCGGAAGGGTCTGCACCCACCCGTGTGAAAGCAAATGCAGGAGGGGTCAGCTGGATGATCCTATAGCGATTGCGGATCTGAAAAGGTATGCTGCGGACGAAATGATGAAGCATAATGAACCCTTTACAGACCTGGTATTTCCCAAGAAATTCAAATCTGTGGGAATAGTCGGAGCCGGTCCTTCAGGATTGACCTGTGCCTATTATCTGGGAAGGCAGGGTTACAATGTAACAGTCTATGAAGCTCAGCCGGCCGCAGGGGGTATGTTACGCTTCGGAATCCCTGAATACAGATTGCCTAAAGAGGTGCTGAAAAAAGAAATAGATACCATAAAGCAGGTGGGTATCGAAATACTGACCGACACTGAAATAGGAAAGGATATTACCTTTGATGAGTTAAGAGAAAAGCATGATGCCATATATGTTGCGACAGGGACTCAATTCTCGAGAAAGGTCGGAGTTGAGGGAGAAAGGCTGCCGGGAGTGTATCACGGCCTGGACTTCCTGAGAGACGTCAACCTGGGCAGAAAGGTAGAGCTCTTTGGCATAGTAGCGGTGATCGGAGGCGGAAATACGGCAATAGATGCTGCAAGAGTTGCAGTCAGAATGGGAGCAAGCGAGGTTTATGTGCTGTACAGGAGGGGCATGGAGGATATGCCTGCCGACAGGAGGGAGATAGCAG
Organism: Clostridia bacterium; assembly: GCA_035627615.1. GTDB lineage: Bacteria > Bacillota > Clostridia > Lutisporales > Lutisporaceae > BRH-c25. The sequence goes on along the minus strand of DASPLL010000026.1, from coordinate 35,876 downwards.
ACGCCATAGAGGAAGGAGTAACTGTCTATGAGCTTGTTGAGCCGGTTGAATTTATTGGAACAGATAAGGTAAATCAGGTCAAATGCGTGGGAATGGAGCTGTCCGGCTTTGACTCCGACGGGAGGAGAATGCCCGGGAGGCTTGCAGACTCGGAATTCGTTATTGATGTAGACTATGTAATTCCTGCAGTAAGCCAATACTCAGATCTGCCTTTTATAAGAAAAGATGAGGTGGAAGTAACAAAGATGGGTACTTTCGTAGTTGAGGAGGATTCCCTTATGACTTCAATGCCGGGAGTGTTTGCCGGCGGAGATGTTGTCAGAGGGTCGGACGTAGTGATCAGGGCTATTGCAGACGGTAAAAAAGCTGCAAGCTCTATTGACAGTTATCTCGGCGGGAACGGGCAGTTGAACAAGGGTGAACCTATTGAACTGCCGGATGCGGTTGATGATTACGAACTTGTTGAGCATGACCGGTTTGAGATGAATTATATCGATATGGATTCAAGAAAGCATAGCTTTGAAGAAGTATCACAGGGCTTCCACCGCTTGAATGCAATAGCTGAGGCCATGAGATGCTTAAGATGTGACAGAAGGCTGTAGAAGGGGGTGAAATAATGATTAATCTTACCATAAATAATAAAAAAATCAGTGTTCAAGAGGGGACTACCATTCTTGAGGCTGCAAAGCAGAAAAATATTCTTATACCAAGTTTGTGCTATCTTGAAGGTGTTCATAAATTCGGTTCCTGCAGGATCTGCGCGGTTGAAGTGGAGGGGGCAAAGAACCTTCAAGCCTCCTGCATTACGCCTGTAAGCGAAGGTATGATCGTCCATACAAATTCAGACAGGGTAAGAAGGGCAAGGAAGGTACTTTATGAATTAATGCTGTCGGATCATCCGAAGGAATGTCTGCAGTGCTCACGCAATCAGAACTGTGAGTTCCAGAAGCTTGGAGAACTGATACAGATTGATGAATCCCGGTTTGAAGGAGCAAGCTCCAAGAATGCTGTTGATACAACATCCCCTTCTATAGTAAGGGACAATTCAAAATGCATCCTGTGCAGGAGATGCGTTACAATATGCAATGAAGTCCAGGGTGTAGGCATCCTGAATGGCCAATTCAGGGGTTTTGCAACGGAAATAAGTCCGGGGCCGGAATTGCCTTTGGGGTCGGCGTCATGTACCTTCTGCGGTCAATGCACTACGGTATGTCCGGTAGGCGCATTGAAAGAAAAGGACTCTACAAAAGCTGTCTGGGATGCCTTGCAGGATCCGCGCAAAGCAGTGATAATCCAGACAGCGCCGGCCATAAGAGTCGCCCTGGGAGAAGAATTCGGGTATGAGCCGGGGACCATTGTCACAGGCAAGATGGTCAGTGCTTTGAAGGAAATGGACTTCGACTATGTTTTCGATACTAATTTTGCAGCAGACCTGACAATAATGGAAGAAGGAACGGAGCTTCTCGGGAGGCTTGTGAAATTCCTGCATTCAAATAAGGTTATCAGCGATGAGCAGCTTGGGAGGACTGGGTTCAAGCCGGCTGGAAGTCCTCCGGTATTGCCGATGATAACGAGCTGCAGCCCCGGGTGGATAAAGTATATTGAGCATTATTTCCCCGAAGAACTGGAACATTTATCATCCTGTAAATCCCCCCATATGATGCTTGGTGCTTTATGCAAAAGCTATTTTGCGGAGAAGATCGATGTTGATCCGAAAGACATGTTTGTCGTTTCTGTAATGCCCTGTACTGCAAAGAAATTTGAGATTACGCGGCCGGAAATGGTGAATAACGGGGTTCCGAATGTTGATGCTGTCATAACCACCAGGGAGCTTGCAAAAATGATCAAGGATGCCGGGATCAGCTTTTCAACACTTCCAGAGGGTAAAACAGATAATCCTCTGGGGCTTTCCACGGGAGCGGCCGATATTTTCGGCGCACCGGGCGGTGTAATGGAGGCAGCTCTCAGAACTGTGTATGAAATCGTGACAGGAAGGGAACTACCCTTTGACAAGCTTCATGTCACACCTATCCAGGGGCTGGAAAGGATAAAAACTGCGGAATTGACGATACGGGATGCCAGAGAGGAGTGGAGCTTCTTAAACGGTGTTACCGTAAAGGTTGCCACCACAAGCGGGTTTAAGGGAGCTTCGATATTGATGGATGAAATCGGCAAGGGAGAAAGCCAGTACCACTTCATTGAGGTGATGGGCTGCCCCGGCGGCTGCATAAGCGGTGGAGGACAACCGAGAATGACCACCGATGAAGTAAGGAAAAAGAGGATACAGGCGATCTATGCTGAGGATGAAGGGAAACCCCTCAGGAAGTCCCATGAGAATCCTTACATTGAAGGCATATACAGGGAGTATCTTGAAAAACCCCTGGGACACAGATCCCATGAACTGCTGCATACTACATATACAAAGAGGAAGAAATACTAATATAATACAAAGGCTGATGGCCCAGAATGCCATCAGTCTTTAATGCGGGTACCCGGGAATCCTTCCAAACCGGAATTATAGAAGGAGGTAAAATATCATCAGGATTTTACTCTTTCTATTTTTTTATATACCCTATTGACAATAAATTGATGACATACTATACTAGTGAATAAATACACTAGTGAATAAACACACTAATAAACGGGAGGATTAAAAATGCTATCTCATTCTTCTGCTTTGATATTGGGGATTGTAGCTGAAAAGCCAATTAACCCGTACGAGGTAAAAAAATTATTGGAAAAGATAGAGATAAAGAAGTGGTTGCCGGTTGCTGCTTCATCAGTATATGCAACTATAAGGGATTTATTCAGGAAGGGGTACATTGCCGGAGAGGTGATAAAAGAAGGAAATATGCCGGAGAAAACATCATATTCAATAACAGAAAAGGGGAAGGACGTTCTGCATGATACTCTGGTAGAATTTCTGGGAAATACGGAATTGGACAGCAGAAAATTTAACATTTCCAGTCTAATGCTTTGCCATTTGATGAAGGAAGAAGCTGTTGAAATACTGAATGGAAAAATAAGCAAACTTGAGAATAAAACCTTGATGTTGGGAAAAATGGTTGAAGGTTTTAGTAACAACAAGACTATACCGTACATTGGGTTGTCAATCATCAAACATCAACTGGCTATAACTAAAGTGGAAATGTCCTCAATAAAGGAGCTTTTGTATGATATCAACAATGACGAGAGCTGGAATCATTTCATGGCAAGAGATCTTGGACCTTCTAATTAAAGAAAGGGGTAAAATCATGAATAAGGAAGTTATATTGAATTTCTTACCGATGGTTGCTAATAAATATTTGTTATTGAATGCAATCATGCATATTTTGATTTATGGAGTACTGGCAATGGTTTTTTTGTCCGGGTCCAAATGGAAAAGGATTGCTTTTGATAGCATGATAGTTCTGCTTTTAGTATCAGTTGCTGCTATTTCGATACTAAACGGCAATCCGTTCAATTTCTTAACCTTTACTATTCTGTCTGTATTTGCAGTAATAGAATTATTTAAGGCTGAGAATGACATTAAATTCGATGTTTTTAGTCTAAATACTTTGGCCTGTATAGCTATTATACTGGTTGGTTTATGGTATCCACATTTTGCAAATACTCATCCGGTTCTTATGTTGCTGCTGGCACCTACAGGAATCATACCATGTCCAACGCTGATGGTAGTTCTGGGATTGCTAAACCTCGTTTACCCGAAAATAAATAGAGGCCTGTATACAGTGACGTCTCTGATGGGAGTCTTTTATGGGGCTACAGGGATATTCATGCTAAAGGTAACTCTCGATGTACCATTATTACTAATTGCCGCTTACTCTGTATATAACTTAAAGTTTTTATTCATCAAGCCGGATAGGAATATTAAGCGTGTGATATGATATGTAATTGATATATATTGATAGGAGGAGATCTGCGTGAATAAACCAAGGGTTGCGATGATTCAAATGCATGTGGAAGAGGATAAACTGAAAAATATTGCAAATGCCTCTGAGTTCGTACGGAAAGCAGCAGAGCAGAATGCGGATATTGCAGTGCTCCCGGAAATGTTCAACTGCCCCTACAAAACTCCGAATTTCCCTGCTTATGCAGAGGAAGAAGGCGGGGAATGTTACAGCCTGCTTTCAGATCTGGCGAAAGAATGCGGGATTTATCTTGTTGCAGGAACAATGCCTGAAAAAGACGATAGAGGCAGAGTATTCAATACTTCTTATGTATTTGACCGTAAGGGCTGCAAAATTGGGAGGCACAGGAAAATGCACCTGTTCGATATAGCGGTTGAGGGAGGGCAGTATTTTAAAGAATCTGAGACCCTGACGCCGGGAAATGCCGTGACTGTATTTGATACTGAATTTGGGAAGATGGGATTAGCGATATGCTATGATTTCCGCTTCCCTGAACTGGCACGGCTCATGGTGGATGAAGGGGCCAAGGTGCTGATCGTGCCTGCGGCCTTCAATATGACCACAGGGCCGGCACACTGGGAAGTGATGTTCAGAAGCAGGGCAGTAGATAATCAGACTTATACTATCGGTATCGCACCTGCAAGAGCGGTTGATTCCTGCTACGTTTCCTACGGAAACTCCATTATTGTTTCTCCATGGGGGGAAGTAATTGAGCGGATGGACGAAAAGGAAGGCATCTGCATAGGTACGCTGGATCTCGATTATGTCGAAAAAGTAAGAAAAGAGCTTCCTCTTCTGGCACATAGAAGAAAGGATTATTATAAGTGCGGGAGAGTACTTTGAAACGGTGACAAGACAGGGGGGGGGACGGATATGCTGAAGCTGGCAGCAGGTCCGTCCCTTTAAAGTCTTTACTAATATTCATTATAATGATATAATCTATATATTAAAATAACCGAGGTGTTAATATGGAATTAGATAAAAATAGTTGTATACCATTATATCATCAACTAAAAAACAAGCTGCTGGAGATGATCGAAAATAATTATAACGTAGGTGATGCGCTGCCAACAGAAACTGAGCTGGAAAAGATGTTTAATGTTAGCAGGATGACAGTAAGATTAGCTGTCAATGCTCTGGTAGAAGAGGAACTGCTGGAAAAACAGCAGGGTAGGGGAACTTTTGTTAAGAAGCCCAAAATAACTCACGATTTAATGACTATAACAAGCTGGACAGATGATATGATCAAAAGAGGGCTTACCCCAAAAACAGTTGATACTGCAATTTCTTTAATCACTCCACCCAAGAAGATAAGACAGTTACTGAAATTGAATAACGAGAGTAAAGTCGTTAAGATAAAAAGGATAAGATATGCCAATGATGAGCCGATGTGCATCATGACTAATTATTTGGTTGAAAGCTATGTGCCAGATCTTGCGGAAGAGGGACTCAAGTATGAGTCTCTGTACAAAACAATCAGCGAAAAATACAGGATATCCTTTACACTCACTGAAGAAACAGTTGAAGCAAGGGAAGCTACGGAATATGAATCGGAAGTTTTGATGATTGAAGAATGGTCTCCGGTTCTGGTTGTCACTACCGTATCATATAACAGTGACGGAACGCCTATTGAGGTTGTAAACATTGTATCCAGGGCTGATAGATATCAGTACAGAAATACTATTCATGCTTCTGTGGATTAAATCCTACGAAGATTGTCTAAAGTTTAAAGTTCCGGATAAGCAGGGGAGCAATGAGGAAGCGGTTGTCCCGGGCAACATTGCTGCTGTCTGATGCATTGAATGAGTTTTGCTGAAAATAGAACCTAAATCGCAATAGTATATTTTAGTAATAATAATAAATATAAGCAAATATGCATTTACATTTAAACATAATAATGTTATAATGAATACAACAGAATAACTCAAATCATTATAATGAATTGTGTATTTTTCGAAATCTTTCGGAGGAAAATTATATGGAAATGTATTGCAGTCAAATAGTAAAAACGCTTGAAGCGGATATTGCAGTTGTTGGTGCAGGTTCAGCCGGTATATTAGCTGCTGTTGCAGCAGGAAAGACGGGCAAAAAAGTAATACTTGTTGAAAAGAATGGATTTCTCGGCGGAATCAGTACGGCTGTGCTGGACACGTTCAATGGGTTTTATGCCCCCGGGGCAGACAGCAAGATAATAGTCGGGGGATTGCCGGCCACAGTTATTGAAAGACTAATTGCCAAATCAGCTGCTATTGAAAGGTCCAATACATTTGGTTCAGGTATGGTCGTTACTTACAATTCCGAAGTATTGAAATGCGTTTATGATGATATGATCAATGAAAGTGAAATTAATGTACTTTTTCATTCCTTTTGTACTGACGTAGTTCTGGAAGATAATAAAATCAATAGCATCATTATCGACACCAAGCAAGGCCTGATCAAGATCAATGCAAAAATTGTAATTGATGCATCAGGGGATGCCGACGTCTGTTGTAAAGCAGGCGTTCCTTTTGAGAAAGCCGGGGAAATTGATGTTGCTCAAACCTTAACTACAACATTCAGGTTAGGAAATGTTAATACGGAAAAGGCCTTGAAGGTATCCCGGAAAGAACTTGTGGAACTGATGAAAGCGGCTAATAAATCCGGTAAATACATATTACCCAGAGAAGAAGGCTCTATCCATATAACGCCTGTTAATGGAGTAATGCATGCTATAATGACTAAACTGAATGGTTATGATCCTTGTGACGCTGTTTCCAAATCAGCGGCTGAAATTGAAGGAAGAAAGCAGGTCCTGGAATATAGCAGGTTTTTAATTGATAATGTTCCGGGATATGAGGATGCAAAGCTGATATACATAAGTCCGGAAATAGGGGTGAGGGAAACCAGAAGAATATATGGGGAATACAGATTAACAAAGGATGATGTATTATCAGCAGCAAAGTTTCCGGATTCCATCGGGTTATGTGCGGCTCCTATAGAAGATCATTCCAAAGGGAAAGGTACAAATTGGGAATTTATAGCTAAAGATAAAGCATATGATATACCCTTTAGAACATTAATTCCCCAAAAGATAGAAGCGTTATTAGTTGCGGGCAGATGTTTCTCGGCAACACATGACGCCCATGCCTCATGCAGAAGTGTAGCCCAAACAATGACACTGGGCCAGGCAGCAGGAATTGCAGCAGCCCTATGTGTGGAAAACAAAATTCTGCCCAGATATTTGAGTGTGAAAGAGCTTCAGAATAAGCTTATCGAACAGGGTGCAATATTAAGTATGGATTGATGCTGAGCCTCAAACTGCATAAGCAAGCAGGTAAACAGGTATCACTGTATTCAATTAGTTATAGACAAAGCAATAATATTAAGCGGGAAAAAATTATGAGAAAGGAGGGAAGAAATGGTTAGAATACTATGCGTATGTGGAATCGGGCTGGGGACAAGCATGATGGCAAAAATGCAGGTGGATAAGTTATGTCAGGAGATTGGACTTAAAGCCAATACAGAACCGATAGATGCAGGAAGTGTGAAGGGACAAAAGGCGGATTTGATTGTTACTACAACAGGTATTTCAAAGGTTTTAAAAGGTATTGGTATAAAAATGGTTGTAATCGACAACTTCGCAAAAAAGGAAGAGCTTAGAAACATACTATTACCTGTACTTGAGGAATTAAAATGATCAAAGTTAATTTTCATGAATTATAGGAGGGTATTATGGATGTTCTTAATTTCATTGTAAACCAAATCTTTGGTGAGGCACCTATATTCTTAGGACTTATAGCATTAACCGGTCTTCTATTACAGAAAAAAGACGCACAAGATGTAATAACAGGGACGGCTAAAACAATAATCGGGATACTGATACTAAATGCAGGAATGAATGTCTTTTTAGGATCTTTATTGCCTATTACTGACCTGTTAAGTAAGAGTGTTGGTGTTGTAGGCATAATGCCTGATAACTTCGGACCCCTTGGTATAGTATTGAGAGATTTTCCGCAAGTAGTGAGTTTAACACTGGCTCTTGGTTTCTTTATTCACATATTTTTAGTAAAAATAGTGAAAAATGAGAGATTCAAAAATGTCTTTTTAACAGGACATGTTATGATAAACATGGCAGCCTGGTTTGTCATCATATTCACATCTACTCTGACAATCAACAACACATGGTTAATAATATTGTCAGGAATTTTTACCGGTATTGTATTTACTGTATTGCCTGCTTGGGCAAAGCCTTACACTCAGGACATTACTGAAGGTGAATTTACGCTGGGTCATATGCAGACATTTAATATAGTCGGTGGTAGTTGGGTCGGTAAGCTGTTCAAAGGAACCAAACGCTGTGAGGATATTGAACTGCCGGGACTATTATCCGTATTCAGCGATTATTCAATATTATTATCTGTCTTAATGCCGGTCATGTATATTGTTATAGGGCTGTTTGTTGGTCCTGAAGTAACATCCAAATTGTCCGGAAATTCCTTCTGGATCAAATGGCTTATTATTCAAGGCATAACTTTTGCAGCAGGAGTTATGGTAGTGCTTTATGGAGTGCGTTTGTTCCTTAGTGCTATAATACCTGCCTTCAAGGGAATTTCCGAAAGAGTTATTCCAGGAGCAACACCTGCTCTAGACTCACCTTTATTCTTCCCTTATGCTCCGGTAGCTACTATTATGGGGTTTTTGAGTGACGCAGCAGTAGCAATACTAATTACTGTAATACTGGTTGCAATTAAAGCTCCGATCGTTGTTGTACCGGGTCCAATATTCGTTTTCTTTGAAGGGGCATTGGCAGGCGTATTTGGAGATCGATTCGGCGGATGGAAGGGTGCTGTTGCTGGTGGTGCACTAATGGGATTAATTACTCATCTGGGTGCAATACCTCTATATTATTTGCAGACAGGTTTCCAGGGGTCAGGGCTTGTATTTGGAGGAGCAGATCTGGTACTTCTTTCACCGATACTCTATTTGATCAAATTTATCGGTGGACTAATGGGTGTAGCTTTATAGAATGTGCTAATGTTACTAAATACCCGGAATAGTAGAAGTGCTTTTCTGGGTATTTGTATTATTGGCGGTATATTACAGTCAGATATGAGGAGAACACAAAATGCGATTAGAAAATAAAGTGGCAATAATAACAGGTGGTTCAAGCGGTATTGGCGAGGCAATTGCGAAGCTGTTCGCAAAAGAGGGCGCACAAGTTGCAATTGTCGGGAGACGTTTGAAAGAACTCGAAAGAGTAACTCAAGAGATAAATAATAATGGCGGAAATGCAATTTTTATAAACGCAGACATATCAAACAACGAGGATGTACAAAAGATATTCAGGAAGACAATCGAACAGTATGGTACTTTTGATATATTGGTCAATAATGCAGGCATTACCGGAAGAAGATATGGAGACGGTCCTACCCACAGCTGTGAGCCTTCTGCTTTGGACAAGATATTGGATACTAATCTGAAGGGAACCTTTACATGCAGTAAGTATGCACTTCAAGAGTTCCTGAATAAAAATGAAGGTATTATTATCAACATGTCCTCGGTTCTTGGACTGGTAGGATGTCATGACTATTTCAACAGTCATGTGTATCAGATGACTAAAGCTGCGATAATTCAACTAACCAGATCTATGGCAGCATATTATGGAAAATATAATATCAGAGTAAATGTTGTAGCACCTGGGTTTGTCGTTACAAATGCGACAGAAAGAGTAGCAAAGAATGAAGAAACTATGGAATTCGTTTATAGCAAGCAATTGATGAAGGGAAACATAACGGTTGAAGATGTTGCTAAAGGAGCGCTTTACCTGGCCAGTGACGAGTCTGCATTTGTAACAGGTCATACATTGATAATTGATGGAGGATGGGCAGCACAATAATCAATCAAATAGAATTTTTAGGAGGTTAAGCTGTGATAGTTTGGAATAATTTAACAAGTGATGAAATATTGGAGTTAGATAGAAACCTGCCTGTGATTATACCTATCGGCTTGATTGAATCCCATGGGCCACATATGACAGTAAGCTTTGATAATGATTCCGCGGATTATTTTTCAAGGAAAATTTCAGAAAAGGCTAATGTAATATTAGCTCCTCTAATCAGTTATGGTTTTGCGGATGCCAACAGAGAGTATCCGGGGACAATTGGAATTACACCACGCACATTAACTTTATTGATCAGAGATATTTGTGAAATGTTCTGCTACCATGGGTTTGAAAAAATCATAATATTAAGCGGGCATGGAGCGAATAAAATGCCTTGTGAGTTGGCATTCTACGAAGTTTGGGAGAAATATAAGGGTTTCAAACCGGTATATTGGAATTGGTGGGAAGCGGCAGGTATTCAAGGCATACATCATGCTGACAAGGGAGAAACAGAAGTAGCCCTTGCTATAGGAGCAATGGTACATATGTCCAGAGTAAAGGATTTTAGCGTGGCTAAGACATGGCATAAGGAGAGATCCAGGTATGAAACAATGCCTGATTCAGGAGGTATAAATGGAGAGCCTTCAAAAGCTAATTTAAACAATGGCTGCAAAATAAGGGATGCAGTAATAGAAATTCTTTCTGATAAACTAATAAAGATTAAAGAAGATGTAAAATAGGATTTGCGAATTATTATGAAGGATGTGAACATATGTTAGCAGATACCTTGAAAGTAATAGGAGATTCAAAGGTTATAGCTATTATCAGAGATATAGAAAAAGATAAAATTTTGGATACTGTTGAAGCGTTATATGATGGTGGAATCAGAAGTATAGAAGTTGCATTAAATACTGATAATGCTTTAAAAATAATTGAAATGATAAAAAGGGAATATAAGGAAAAAATGGTGGTTGGCGCCGGTACAGTATTGGATCCTGAATCTGCGAGACTTGCCATATTATCCGGTGCGGATTTCGCTCTTTCACCTACGTTATCTTTAAAAGTAATTGAGATTTTCAATAGGTATGATAAGCTTGCTATACCTGGAGTTTTTACACCGACTGAAATATTACTGGCTTATGAGGCTGGAGCCAGGGTGGTTAAAGTTTTTCCTATCAGGAGCCTTGGAGCAGGCTATATCAAGGATATAAAGGGACCATTGAATCATGTGAATATTATTCCTGTAGGCGGTATTACTGTAGAGAATGCCAAGGAGTACATTTCAAGCGGGGCTTATGCTGTAGGAATAGGATCGAATCTGGTAAGAAAGGAATTAATCACGGAGAATAAATTTGATTTGCTCAGACAAATAACTGAAAAACTGATTTGCGATTTGCACTCCTGATAGTGCCATGGATAACCAAATATACATAAGATGGGATGTTTGAATATGTTGAAACAAATGCTGACAAAAGAATACATGATAAGTAACGCTAGACCTAAAGACTGGGAAAATGCGATAGAGATTGCAGGTAAATTGCTGGTTGATAACGGCAATGTCAAGGCTGAATATGTACAGGCCATGATTGATGTAGTTTCCGAAATGGGACCGTATATAGTACTTTGTCCGGGCGTCGCCTTCGCGCATGCCAGGCCCGAGTCCGGTACGATTAAGCCGGGTATAAGCCTGGCAATACTGGAAGCTCCCATTGAATTCGGTCATGAGACGAATGATCCTGTAAAAATTGTAATGGCATTTGCCGGAAAAGATCATAACTCACATCTGGAGATGCTTGTTGAACTGTCTAATATTCTACAGGATGAAAAGGCATTGGAAAGATTGGTCGGTGCAAGAAGTATTGAGGATATAGAAGGCTTGTTGAATGATTACAGTTAATTTGAGAGGTAAATAAAATGAAGCTGGCAGGTATAAGTGCGAGTGCTGGTATAGCTATAGCACCGGCATATATAATAGAAGCGGTTGAGTTCGCAATTACACAGGACAAAATAGAAGACCCTGTGTCTGAAATACAAGAATTCAGAAAAGCGCTTGAGCTGAGCAAAAAAGAGCTGGAAATAATCCGTGATAAAACAAAGTTAGCTGTGGACGAAGATAATGCAGCAATATTTGATGCTCATATAGAAATTTTAAAAGATCCGGAACTGCTTAGTCAGACTGAAGATATTGTAAGTAGAGAGAGAGCTAATGCAGCAAGTACATTCAGTAAAGTAGCAGAATCTTATGCTATAATATTTGAATCGATGGATGATTGTTATTTTAAAGAGAGAGCCGCTGACATAAGAGATGTGTCGAGACGAGTAACAGCGCACCTTCTGGGAGTTAAGACAAATAGCCTTGAATTAATTGACAAAGAAGTTATCATAATAGCAGAAGATCTGACGCCATCAGATACAGCACAACTGGATAAAGCTTATGTAAAAGGATTTATCACAAAGACCGGCGGAAGGACAAGCCATAGCGCAATAATGGCAAGGACACTGGGGATTCCGGCTGTAGTAGGAGCAGATACAATCCTTTCACACTGCAAGAATGGTGATTTAATCATTCTTGACGGAATAACTGGAGAAGTGATCGTTAACCCCAGTCAAGAAATAATCGAAGCGTTTACTAAAAGGCAAAAGCAATATGAAGCAGAAAGAATAGAATGGGCAAGGTTTAAGAGTGAACCGTCAACAACACAAGATGGACATCGCATTGAGCTTGCCGGTAATATCGGTTCCCCTGATGATTTACAGGGTGTTATAGATAATGGAGGAGAAGGAATAGGATTATACCGTACAGAGTTTCTATATATGAATAATAAGAGACTACCTACCGAAGAAGAGCAATTTCAAGCATATAAAGCTGTACTTGAAGGTTTGGATGGTAAAGCAGTTATAATCAGAACATTGGATATAGGCGGGGACAAGAAATTACCATACATGGAAATGCCTCCGGAACTCAATCCGTTTCTGGGATTTAGGGCAGTCAGGCTTTGTCTTGAGAAAACGGACTTATTCAGAACACAGCTTCGGTCGTTACTAAGGGCAAGTATGTATGGCAAATTGAAAATAATGTTTCCGATGATAGCTACTTTATCAGAATTCAGAAAGGCAAAAGGACTATTGCAAGAGTGCAAAAAAGAATTAGTATCGGAAGGTATCGGCGTAAGTGATGATATAGAGGTCGGAATAATGGTCGAGATACCGGCAGCAGTAGTGCTTGCTGATCAATTTGCAAAAGAAGTGGATTTTTTTTCAATAGGAACAAACGATCTTATTCAATATACTTTTGCGGCAGATAGAATGAATGAGAAGGTGTCATATCTTTACCAACCCTACAACCCATCCCTGCTTAGACTGATCAAAATGGTAACAGATGCGTCTCATAAGGAGGGAAAATGGACGGGAATATGTGGGGAAATGGCAGGAGATGAAATTGCAATCCCATTATTAATTGGATTAGGAATTGATGAGCTTAGTATGAGTGCATCAAGCATTTTGCCTGCCAGACAGTTGATAAGCAGGCTGAAGTATGAAGAAACGGTAAAATTATGTGATCAGGCATTGATGCAGGATTCAGATGAAGCGGTTTATGAATTAGTAAAAAAGGCTGAAGAAAATGCAAGATAATATTGTATTTGAAGTATATTGAACGCGCAAAAGTATTTACATTAGGGTAAAGCGCGAATTCAATAACTATCAAGGTAATATTTCGCGAAATTTGAATATGCAGTGTAAAATGTATTTCGCGAAATATATAGAAGGAGATAAAATGAAGAAATTGGAGTATAGCATAAATGATCCTGCCGGATTGCATGCAAGGCCGGCATCCTTATTGTCAAGAGAAGCAGCTAAATATCCTGCAAGTATAAGTATTCAGTACGGTGAGAAGACTGCAAACCTGAAATCGATAATGGGGATAATGGCGTTAGGTATACGCTCAGGAAGCAAATTTTCGATTATTATTGAAGGTGAAGGAGAGATGGCAGCAGCTGACGCAATTGATGCCATATTGAAGGATAATAATATAATATAGGTTCCGGGGACAGGGGTGGCGGTTTGAAGTGCACCCCTTGTATTTCCAGATTTTTTCATAGGACGGGGACGGCTAAAATAAGTATAGATATAATCATTCTAATAAAGGAGATTGTATACTATGCGTCAAATCAAGCCTTCACTCCGGATCGGCGCGGTGTTCATAGGTACCGTAGTCGGCGCCGGTTTTGCCACCGGCCAGGAAATCATGCAGTTCTTCACTTGTTTTGGAAAAATAGGGATGGTGACCCTAATACTATCAGGAATGCTCTTTTATATTATAGCTGCCGCTGTTATGAAGACCGCAGTATCTTACAGCACATACAACTATAAAGATTTTATATACCATGTCGCCGGAAATAAAACCGGATTTGTGTTTGATATCCTTGTGACGGTTTTTCTGTTCATTGGGACCTCCATCATGTTTTCAGGAAGCGGAGCACTTTTCCAGGAGAGCCTGGGCCTTTCCAGGATATGGGGGATAGTCATTATGGCATTATTGACATTGGTTGTTATACTCCAGGCTCTGACCGGAATACTGAGGATCAATTCAATCATAGTACCCGTGCTTTTCACTGTAATTGTGGCAGTACTTGCTGCAACTGTTTTTAATTGCGATATCGGAAGTATCGGTTTAAAGCTTTCGGGGAACTATGACGGAAGCTTCTTTAAGCCTTTAGTCTTCTTCCTTTTTTATTGCTGCTATAATACCTTCCTTTCTATAGGCGTCTTGACAGCCATACCCGAGAAAATAAAAAACATATCTGTTTTAAAGGCCGGGGTTTTCTTCGGGGCTATGGGTCTAATGCTCTTGTCCTTGATGCTGAACATAAGCCTGACTCTTAAAAGTCCTCAAGTGTTTGAATATTCAATACCCATGGGCTACATAACTGCAGGTTTGGGAAACGTAGTTAAGAGTGTGGTGAACCTCTGCGTATGGTGTGAAATTTTTTCGACTGCCGTATCAAATACTTTCAGCATAGCCAAAAGACTAAGCGGAAACAAACATCTGACATATCCGTGTACCTGTTTTATTACCGTTATCAGTTGCTTGCCACTGGCCTTCATGGAGTTCAAGGGGCTAATAAGCTTCTTTTATCCGTTATTCGGAGCATTATCGATGTTTATAATATTCAGGCTGCTATTTATTTCATATAGACTGGAAGGGAGAAAGAAAAGAACCAGTTATTTGCTCCTGATATTTTTTTTGGTTATTGCATTTGTATATGCAATAGGCAATCCGCAGCAAAGCTTCCGTTTTGTCAGGCCGGCTTCTTCGTTGTATGAAATCACAATGAAGCAGGATCTTTTATGCTTGATGCTGGCATATCCCGATCACATAAAAAATGTGGAGCGATCCAATGGACGGGTATACATAGTGATGAAATTTGGAAATAAAATTCTATATGATGATAAGAGAACAAAAAGTATTGAGGCTAAAATAGCTGATCCGGATTTGCAGGACATGATGGAACAAGCTTACCCTACCGGGCCTGTAAAAAAGCTTTCGCATATAAAACATGATCCGGGGCGGGCCAGGATATATAGCCTGCTGGATGAGGTTTACGGCACATCCCGGGAGGAGATTGAAAATAATCTTACAAATGTCAAAGCGGGAGACAGGACCTTACGGTTCAACAAAAACAATCGGGCGGCGGAAGCCTTGGAAAATGTTATGAAGGAGCTGGATATACTGGTTGAAAAGAGACAGGATATCAGAGACTATGTATATCCGTGCGGCAGCACCTATAATTACCGGAATATTGCAGGTACAGACCGTCTGAGCCTTCATTCCTACGGAATAGCCATAGACCTGGTACAGGATAAAAGGGATTATTGGCGGTGGGCATCCAGGGAAGAAGGGCAAAACAGGCTTTCATCTTATCCTGCTGAGCTTGTTGAGCTTTTTGAAAGGAACAGCTTTATTTGGGGAGGCAAATGGGGGCACTTTGATATGATGCATTTTGAATACAGGCCTGAAATATTAATAAAAGTGCATTACTTTGGAAACACTCGACGCTTTCATAAGATGTGGTATGATGGGGTACCTCTGAAGGATGCATATATTAAGAATTGCATTAAAAAGATAAACGATGCAGTTCTGATGATAATATTCCCCTTCCGCAGTTCATGTTTAATATTTTAGTGTCTTTAAAACCCTTGTATGTTTTAAGTATCATTTTTTCTATAGAGATTTTCCATATTCTGTTATGGTCACTGTTTAGTGAAAAGTATACTTCATTTGTGTCCGGTGTAAAAACCATAGAACATATTGTTTTGCAGTGTTCTTTATTCTGTGCTGTCATTTTCAGTATTTCAAAGGCATGGGGCAAATCAAATGCGTCCTTGTTAGCTTGAATATAATTATATGCCAGCTTATAGCGGTCCAATCCGGCACCGCATATTTCGTGAAAAGGCTTGGCTGCCAGATCTCTATTCGGGAAATTGGTCATAACAATAAAATCCTTTGTACCTTCACATATATAATTTTTGTGGCCGTCAGTTTCCAGTACAAATGCATTTCCTTTACTGTCGGCCAATAAACTATGCAGGGTTAAGGGCCCCTCCACAGTAATTCTGTTGTTCTGAATTATTCCCTGGATATTGTCCAGGTCTTTTGCTGAGTTCATTGTTTTTTCAAATATTGTACCTATATCAATATTATTCCTGGATTCTAAGACAGTCCTGTCCGTTATCGGCTCCTCAATCTGAAAATTAAAAAACACTCCGTTATTGTTCACACCTGCAATATATAAATACTCATCCTTTTCCCTGAAGCTGATCAACAGAGCGGAAACGTCCCGGTTGCTTTCTAGCCTGAACTGTATCTCCCTTTCCTGAAAATCAAAATTCATGCCGTATAACGGTTTTCCCAAATATGCTGCAAAGCTTGTACACATTTAATAAACCTCTTTTCCATAAATAAGTCATAAGAATCACTACTTATATTCAATAAATACATTAATAAATCCTTTTTTGTATCATAAAATAGGAGTAAAATATATTGACCGGCAGGTCAGCATATGATATATTCATACTAACCGATAGGTCAGTATGAATGGGAAGGTGGTAATATATATGCCTTTACAGCTTTATGATAAGGAGAAAATATTAGATGCCTGTCTGAGTGTTTTCGCCCGTTATGGATATGAGAACACCTCTGTCGCAATGCTGGCGGAAGCGGCCGGCATATCCAAGGCATTGATCTTTCATCATTTCAAAAGTAAAAAAGAGTTATACCTGAATATATTGGATCAGTGCTTTGAAAAAGGCAGGATGGAACTGGGAGTCGATGTCCTGCCGGAAGCACGGGATTTTTTTGAAGCCAGGGAAAAATTCAGCATTATCAAATTTGAATATTACAAGCGCAATCCTGATGTTTACAAGCTTGCAAAGGAAGCCTTTTATGCGACACCGGAGGAATTAAAAGCGGAGATCGAAGAAAAATACGGAGCAATGATAGCCAATAAAGATGAAGTATGGGAGCAGTTGTTTGAAAAAGTCCCTCTCAGGGAAGGTGTGAACCGTGCACAGGCATATGAGTTAGTTATGCTCATAATGGATTATTTTGAAAAGAAATATTTTTCTGATTGGATGAATGAGTATAACCTGGATGATGAATATTTAAAACGCTTTATTAAAGAACGGAATAGTTTTTTCGCAATGATCCGATATGGAATTGAAAAGTAAAGGAGTGTTTATTATGGTAAATATGGTAAAAAGCTTCAAAGAACTGACTCCTGAGCTTCAAGCCTTCGCTGGCGGTAAAGGCGGCATGCTGGCTAAAATGTTTCAAGGCGGATATCCGGTACCGGAAGGTTTTGTTGTTTTGCCGTCGGCTTTTCAGGGAGGCAAACTGGATAATGAGGCATGGGGGGACATACTGGCTTATTTAAATGAGATAAGGAAAACCCGCAATGGAGCACAGTTTGCAGTAAGATCCTCTGCTTTAAGCGAAGATTCGGCGCAAGCTTCCTTTGCCGGAGAATTTGAAACCGTTCTCAGCATTGAATCAGACGAAGAAATTCAGAAAGCAATTTATACCGTCTTCAAATCAAGAGAGTCGGAGAGGGTAAAAGTATACAGCGCCGTACACGGCATGGAGCAGTCCCAGCAGATAGCGGTGGTGGTTCAGCTGATGGTCCGGTCTGAAATTTCAGGTGTGCTGTTTACTGCTGATCCTATCACAAGCAGCTACAAAAGTATGATAGGCAATTATGTCCATGGATTGGGCGAGCAGCTTGTATCCGGGGAAGCCAATGCCTATGACTTTAAGTTGATAAGGCCGAAAGGTAAATATGAAGGTCCGGATCAGTTTAAGAAATATGCCGGGAAGCTGTATCAATATGCCTCAAAGCTTGAAAAGGAATTAGGAAGTCCCCAGGACATTGAGTGGGCTATGGCAGGAGGGAAGCTGTACATTCTACAGGCAAGACCGATCACAACAGTGACACCGGGTAATCTGGACACTTATGAAATAAACGAAAGCTTAGCCGGTGACGCCCTTTGGGTAAATACCAATGTTGGAGAGGCAATTCCTGATGTTATTACACCGCTTACCTGGAGTATAGTAAGAGACCTGGACATTGAATCCTCTTTTATTCACGGGTATTATTTATGGTCAGGCAATATCTGCGGAAGGATTTACTCGAATATCAGCCAAAGATTATCAGCCATTACGGCACTATATGGTCCTAATATGAAGCTAGGTCAAAAAATACTTGCTGAAGTATTCGGACAAATGCCTGAGGGATTGAGCATACCTGTCCACCCTTTTTCACGGTGGGATCTGATAAAGGCGATGATGCCGAGAATAAAATATTATATCAGGAATTACAAGGAAGCCTCCAAAAACATGCAGCAATATATCAAGGACACGCCGGAATGGTGCAGGAGGATGAGATCGCATATTAAAGAGATACAGACAAGAGAAGAATTGCTGTCATTATGGAAGGATGAGCTTCAGCCATATCTCATCAAGGCGTGGTGGGAGCTGCTGACAGGCGGCAGCAAAACTGTAATTGCCATGACATTAAGCAAGAAGCTTGAAAAGCTTGTAGACGCTGAAGATGCGAATGCGCTTCTTTCCAACCTGAGGGGAAGCTCAGAACTGGCAAGCCTTGGGCCTGTTGTAGGCATAGCAAAGGTTATCAAGGGCGGAATGAGCCGAGAGGAGTATCTGATGCAGTATGGGCATCGGGGACCCCACGAATTTGAGTTATCAATGGCTGATCCTTCTGAGGATGAAAATTGGCTGGAGAAACAAATAGAGGAATTTGTAAAATCTGATACAGATGTGGAAGGACTTCTGAAGAAGCAGTATGCTCAATATGAAGCTGCATGGAAACGGTTTAAGGAGCGTTTCCCCGGCAAGGTAAAATGGCTTGAAAAGCAGACGGCAAAAGCATCTGAGGCTGCCCGTATCAGAGAAGCAGCCCGTTCAGAGTTTACAAGGGTGTTCAGAGTCATTCGCACGTTTTCTTTAAGAGCAGGAGAATTTACGGGCGTAGGAGAGGATGTATTCTTCCATTATGTAAATGAAGTTCTGAATCTACTTTCCGGAGAAGCTTCAACAGTAAAGCATATCCCTGAAAGAAAGGTAAATTATGAGAAATATAAGGCATTACCGGCATATCCGTCAGTTATCCGAGGACACTTCAATCCTTTCGAATGGGTGAAGGATCCCAATAGAAGAATGGACTTCTATGATTCAACTATGCCAATTGCGGTTGCATCTGATTCTGAAGCTTTAAAAGGCTTTGCAGGTGCAGCAGGCAGGGTGGAAGGTATTGTCCGTTTGCTTACAAACCCTGAGGAGGGAGAAAAGCTTCAGCCGGGTGAAATATTAGTGGCAACAACCACAAATGTAGGATGGACACCACTTTTCCCGAAGGCTGCAGCCATAATCACAGATGTAGGTGCGCCGCTGTCCCATGCTGCCATAGTAGCGAGAGAACTCGGCATCCCTGCTGTTGTGGGATGCGGGAATGCCACTGTAAAACTTAAGACCGGAGATAGAGTTCTTGTTGATGGCGGACAGGGAGTCGTGCATATACTGTTATAATGGCTAACAGTACAATGCTTCATATAAAGCAGGATTGATAGAATAAAACGCTGTAGTAATGAAATTTGGAAAGGGGTTAATATGAGTGATAGAAGCTATAAACTAGAAAATGAAAAAATAACCAGGCTGCTGATGAACTTATCCTTGCCGGCTACCATAGCAATGCTTGTGAATGCATTGTACAATATCGTAGACACGATTTTCATCGGGCAGGGCATCGGATATATTGCCATAGGGGGATTGACCATTGCATTTCCGGTTCAGATGATGATAATGGCTATTGCACAGATGATAGGGATCGGAGCTGCATCTGTTATTTCGCGGAGCCTTGGTGCCAAAGATGTTGAAAAGGCGGACCATGCGGCAGGAAACTCGTTTTTGTCGGTCGGTATCCTGGGAATTATCATATGCATTCTGGGGCTGACTTTTATTGATCCTCTGCTCAGGATTTTTGGCGCTACTGATATACTGCTGCCCTATGCGAAAGAGTATCTGCAGGTCATTTTGATCGGAAGCATTTATTTCCCATTTGCAGTTTCCGGAAATAACCTGATACGTGCGGAAGGAAATGCAAAAGCCGCCATGTTTTCTATGTTGATCGGTACTATTTTGAATATCATATTAGACTATATATTTATATTCCCGCTTGATATGGGAATACGGGGGGCTGCTCTAGCCACGATCCTGTCGCAGGCAGCATCGGTAACCTATGTATTGTTTTATATTTATGGAGGAAACAGCAGCTTAAAGGTAAAGCTCCATCATTTGAAGCCGAATTGGCCGATAATATACGAGATCGTTACAGTTGGGTTTCCCTCTTTTGCGAGGCAGGCATCAGGGAGTGTCATTGCGATAATCATGAACAATTCTCTTGCATTTTACGGAGGAGAACTGGCGATTTCTATATATGGAGTAATAAACCGTGTGACAATGTTCCTGTTTATGCCGATGTTCGGCGTCGTCCAGGGGATGCAGCCAATTGCAGGCTTTAATTACGGGGCTAAGAGATTTGACAGGGTGAAGGAAGTAGTGAAGCTGTCGATAATAATTACAACCATATATGCATCAATAACTGCTTTGGCCGGGGAGCTTTTTCCGGGACAGATAATAGGTATATTTGATGATGATCCTGAATTGATCCGGAATGGAGTTTACGCTTTAAGAATAGTTATTTCATTGATACCGATCGTAGGAGTGCAGATTATCGGAGCGGCATTATTCCAATCCATAGGAAAGGCACGACCGTCACTTTTACTGACTCTTTCAAGGCAAGTGCTTTTTCTGATTCCTCTGGTTCTGATCCTGCCGAGGATCTTCGGGCTGGGACTTTCGGGCATCTGGATGTCTGTGCCGATAGCCGACTTTTTCTCTACTATCATTACCTTCATATTGGTAAGAAAGGAAATGGGTACGATGGAATACCGGTTAAATGAAGTACAGCAGGCGGAATAACAATAAAAAAAGCATTGGGGACAGTTTAAAGAACTGTCCCCAATGCTTTTTGCAAGCATGCTTGACAAAATAGGCATAATAAAATATACTAAAAACATACCGACGTCGGTCGGTTTATGGGAGGTGTGAATATGGCTAAGACGGCAAAAAACCATAATGCCAAAAAGGATGAGCTGGTAGAGATAGCAGAGAAGCTGTTTCTGGAAAAAGGCTATGAAGAAACAAGTGTGGATGATATTTTAAATGCTTCAGGACTCTCAAAGGGTGGTTTCTATCATTATTTTAAATCCAAGGATGAGGTGCTGGCAGAAAGCATCAGCAATTTTGCAGACAATCTTTTGAAGGAGCTTGAACCTCTAATTGAAGATAAAAGACTTAACGCTTTGGAGAAACTGAAACGATTTATGGAAAAAAAGACAGCTTCACAAAAGTCAAAAATAGAACTATTAAAATATATGCATATGCTAATGGAGTCAGATTTTACTTTCTATAAATTCACTCTGACGATAACTCATAAGTATGTTGAACCCTTTGCACGAATTATTGAGCAGGGAGTAGGAGAAGGAATTTTCAAGGTGGAATTCCCCCTCGAAGCAGCAGATATATTGCTGAGGGCAGTGACTTCCGTACCACAGAGCGTATTCTTCAGCGAGTATGTTGAGGATAAAGTCAAGTCAAAGAGGTATAAAGCTTCTCTTGAGGCAATAATGACCAGAGCTCTAGGAATTGGAAATGAACATATCGGGATATTCGGTCAATGAATAAGGTTAAGGAGATGATTTTATGTTAAGTATGATTAGGCATTTTAATGATCTGACTCCTGAACTGCAGTCTTCAGCAGGCGGAAAAGGCGGGATGCTGGCAAGGATGTATCAGAGCGGGTATCCTGTGCCGGAGGGCTTTGTTGTTCTGCCTTCAGCATTTCAAGGAGAAAAACTGGATAAGGAAGCCTGGAAGGAAATAAAAGAATCTCTGGATGCAATAAGAAAGAGCAAGGCCGGAGCACAGTTTGCTGTGAGGTCATCCGCACTAAGCGAGGATTCGGCGCAGGCCTCCTTTGCGGGAGAATTTGAAACGGTTCTCAACATGGAAACAGACGAAGAAATTCTGAATGCAATTTATACCGTATTTAAATCAAGAGAATCAGAGAGAGTAAAAGCATACAGCTCTGTCCAGGGTATGGAGCAGTTCCATCAGATCGCCGTAGTGATCCAGCTGATGGTACAATCCAAAATATCAGGTGTACTGTTTACAGCTGACCCCATCACAGGCAGCTATCAAAGCATGATCGGCAACTATGTCCATGGCTTGGGTGAACAGCTGGTATCAGGAGAAGCAAATGCCTATGATTTCAAGTTGACAAGGCCTAAAGGGAAATATGAAGGCCCCGCTGAGTTCGAGAAATATGCCGCAAAGCTTTATCAATATGCCGCAAAGCTTGAGAAGGAGTTAAGCAAACCTCAGGATATCGAATGGGCTGTGGCGGATGGAAAACTATACCTTCTGCAATCAAGGCCGGTAACAACATTGTCGGCAGGCAACCTGGACACCTATGAAATCAATTATTCTCTGATAGGCGATGAGCTCTGGACCAATACCAATGTTGCAGAAGCAATACCCGATGTTTATCCTCCGTTTTCCTGGAGTATAGCAAGGCTGCTGGATGATGCAATGAATTTTATCCCCGGATATTATGTGTTTTCCGGCAATATCTGCGGAAGACCTTATATGAACATCAGCAAGAGAGTATCCGCTATAGCTGCTGTAACCGGCAAGGATGCCAGAAGTGCACTAAAGCTGCTCGGAGATTTATACGGAGAGCTGCCGGAAGGAATGCATATGCCCCTTTATCCTTTTTCCCGCTTAGGGGTGCTAAAGGTGATGCTGCCAATCGTAATGCGTATAGCAAAGCAATCACATAAAACTGCAAAAAACTTGTCTGAATTCCTGAAAGTGACACCAGATTGGTGCAGGGGAATGCGGGAGCATATTGAAAAAGCTAAGACCAAGGAAGAACTGCTGACCTTATGGAAGGAAAAACTGCAGCCCTACTTTTTAGAAGGGTTGAATGCAGGTTCTATTGCGGCAATTAAACTTATGAACATTACAGTATTGGATAAAAAGCTTACGGAATTAGTAGGAACTGAAGATGCCAACACCCTTCTTTCCAATCTCAGGAGAGGCTCCGGGCTGGCAAGTCTCGGACCGGTGATAGGTATTTCCAAGGTCATCAAGAATGAGATGAGCCGGGAGGAATACCTGGTACAGTACGGCCACAGGGGACCCCATGAGTATGAGTTATCCATACCGGATCCTATGGAAGATGTAAATTGGCTCGAAAAGCAGATAGAAGAATTCAAAAAGTCAGCTATTGATGTTGAGGAGCTTTTAAACAAGCAGCATACAAAATGTGAGGCCGCCGGAAAGCGGTTTGAAGAGAAATTCCCCGATAAAGTAAAATGGCTGGATAAGCAAATGGAAAAAGCGGCTGAAGCTGCCCAACTTAGAGAAGAAGCCCGTTCAGAATTTGTTAGGGTGTTCAGGGTAGTCAGGGCTTTTGCTCTTAAGGCAGGAAAACTTACCGGTATAGGAAATGATATATTCTTCCTCTATATTAATGAAGTTGAGGACATTCTTTCAGGAAGAAATGCTAAAGTTGAGTTTATTCCCGCAAGAAAAGAGAACTACGAGAAGTATAAAGCAATGCCGCCCTTTCCGTCAATTATCAGGGGGCGGTTCAATCCGGCCGAGTGGGCAAAGGACCCCAACAGAAGGCTTGACTACTATGATGCCACAATGCCGCCTGCAGAATTACCTGACTCGCAAATCCTCAATGGTTGTGCCGGAGCTGCAGGCAGGATAGAAGGAATTGTGCGCATTCTGGCAAATCCGGAAGAAGGAGAAAAACTTCAGCCGGGTGAAATACTCGTTGCAGCAACTACCAATATAGGATGGACACCCATTTTCCCTAAAGCTGCAGCAATCATTACCGATATAGGAGCTCCGTTATCCCATGCTGCTATAGTCGCAAGGGAGCTTGGTATACCTGCTGTAGTGGGGTGCACAAATGCAACTACAAGGTTGAAGACAGGAGATAAAGTTCTAGTTGACGGCGGGCAGGGAACTGTACAGATATTGGAATAAAGCAGTAAAGAAGAAAAAGCAGCAGGGACAGTTCTTTTTGCTTTGATATTAAGCAAAACCGTCCCTACTGCTTTTAAATGGAATGACTGCGTGAAAGGGAGGTGAAGCAATATGAAGATTTTAGCACTAATGGGTAGTCAAAGGAAAAAAGGCACCGGTTATAATCATGTTTCAAAAATAGAAAAGACAATAAGAGAGATGTCTGAGGCTGATTGAACATATTAATCAGAAGACTATCATAAAGCCTGGATTTTTTGAGCTTATTGGTAATAACTATCAAAAAATAATCTTCTCCCGTGATTCAAAAGAGCTAAAATTCGATAGTGACCATTGGAAAAATGCCGGATGGGCTGATTCTGATACTTCATACTATTATGACGTACGAATCCCCTTTATAAAAAAGCTGCTTGCCTTTGGGCTTTATGGAATTCAGCGGGCTCATAGGCTTTTTTTATCCACTGTTTGTGGTATTGTCGATGTATATGATCTTCAGACTGTTATGTATATCATGAAGCCATAGAACTACAGACTCAAATTTCTAGTGCTAAAGCACTGCTTCTGGGTATATTGGTACCAGTCCGATAATAAGTATTGTATAATTTATAATAATTATATTAAAATTAAAGAGCAGAAAACGATAATGGCAAATCTACCGAAAGATAGAGACGCAAAGCCACGGGCCTAAGGTTTAAACTATGGCAGCCGGGTTACCGAAAGTGCATTGTATCATTTTAACAGGACTATTTCGGTATTTGCTGATATAGTCTTAGTTTTTTCAGAGTGTAAATGGACAATTCATTTGAAGCTGGATCTGGAGCGGGGCCCGATGATTGTCTGTATGTGCAAGATTACACCTACAGCAGTATTATTTATATGGAGGAATATGTATGGAAGCATATAAGAATTGCCCTAGCTGTGGAAGGCTGTTTACCAGCTACGGAAATGAAGTTTGCCAAACCTGTTTTGCTGAAGAAGAAAAAGACTTCAAATTGGTGAAGGAATATATTTATGACCACGGAGATGTAAATGTAATGGAGGTTTCGGAAGGAACCGGAGTCTCTCCGGAAAAAATACTCAGGTTTTTGAAAAATGAAAGGCTTTATCTGGCTTCGTCAGAAGGATGCATGCTGCTCGTCTGTGAAAGCTGCGGAATACCAATACAGTCAGGCAGGTATTGCTTAAACTGCATAAGAGAGTTCGAATTGAGCTTTAAAAAAGAATTCAGCGCTGCTGCAAAAAATGCAAAAGGCAAGGAAAACGCAAATGGCAGAAAGGATAGGATGTATACTGCCATTCGCAGAAAGTGAGATGCATGCCACTGGAACTGACACGGGAACCGTCCCCGTGTCAGTTCCAATGGGTTTTTAAAATATAGTTCACTTCTATTGAAAAAACGGATATAATAGAGTCGGCGATATAAGATCAGTCGAAAAATCAGGAGGAACTAAATGAATATAGCTTTTTTTCTAACACCGAAAGAAGAAGTTATCTGGATATCCGCTGACTCTACAATGAGGCAGGCAATAGAAAAGATGGAATATCACAGGTATACTGCAATGCCGCTTATTGATAATGACGGCAAATATGCAGGTACCATAACAGAAGGTGACATACTCTGGTGTTTGAAACATGCACCGAATATGAGCTTTAAGGACAGTAACAAGATACTGATAGAGGACATTCCGAAACACCAGCATAACAAACCGGTTTCCATCAACTCGCAAATTGAAGACCTTATACTGCTTTCGGTCAACCAGAACTTTATTCCTGTAGTAGATGACAATGATATATTTATCGGAATCATCAAAAGAAGTGATATTATCAACTATTTTTATAAATTGCTTCTTGATAAGAGAATATGAATGCCGGGGAGAATATGCTCCCCGGCATTCATATTTCAGCTGAGAGCCAGTTCAACTGCAGTAACGGCATGGATAGTCATGGTATCAAAAACAGGTATGCTGATATCCTCCTGTTTTATAAGAAGTGGGATTTCCGTACACCCCAGGACGATACCTTCGGCACCTTTTGATTGTAGCTTGTTTATTATTTCATTAAAGATATCCTTTGAAGCTTGCTTTATTATTCCCAGACAAAGCTCCCCAAAGATCACTTCATCTATGACCTCTCTTTCCCCTTTCTCCGGTACTATAGGCTCAATGCCGTACCTGAGCAATGAATTCCTGTAGTAGCTGCCTTCCATTGTATTGTTCGTACCCAGGAGGCCTACTTTTTTAATACCCATTTCCTTAATTTTTTCGCCTGCTGCATCAGCGATGCTCAGAACAGGTATGCCAATGTTCTTTTCGATATCATGAGCAGTATTATGCAAGGTGTTTGAACAAATGACAAGAAAGTCCGCACCGCCGGCCTTCAAGATACTTGCAGTGTTTTGCATGAGAACTGATACAGCTTCCCAGTCGTCAGCCTGCATCAGATCCACCACATTCTGAAAATCAACAGAGTACATCAGGCATTTTGCTGAATGCAGCCTGCCCAGTTTTTCCTTTACAGTCTCATTCAGTATCCTGTAATACTCAATAGATGATTCCCAGCTGGTTCCGCCTATCAATCCTATGGTCTTCATTTTCAACCCTCTCCTTTATATTATTATATCATCCAATATCGATTGGACCAATCCATTTTAGGAGTGAAGACTTTTTTATGCAGCAGATAAAAAATGCCGGGAAGCTATTTCTTCCCGGCGCTTGGTATATCTACTTTTTTTCTAGTATTGGCCCTTTGACGATATTATCCCCAAAGCATGTTCTAAAGGCCTTCAAGAAGGAAATTGCGAATTCCCGGCTATTTGTATCTATTATCGAATTGCCTACTACCTGTTCCAGTAGTACTACAAGGTTTTCCAATTCATAGCCTTCAAATTTAACTGTAGTATCATCAACTTTTATCATAATATCCTCCAATTTATTAGAATCACTTAATCATTATACACCAAAAAAGTCGATTGTTGTAGAGGTTTATACTGTAGATTTGTAGAAAAATGCGACAATAGGCTGCGAGGCTGCGAGGAAAGCTCGGGTATTCCTTGCGGGTCTAGGTACGGATACCACGGAGCACACGGAGATTTACACTGAGGGACACGGTTAGTACATATTGTCTTGTACCGGTACATTAATAAATATCGATATTTGCTTGATTGCCGGGTATCATCCAGCATTCCCTGCCGTGTTTTTCCGAAGGAAATCCGTGTTACCCGTTCTCCCCGCAGCCTCGCAGCCTCGCAGCCTCGAAACCCCGTAGCCTCGTACCTGCCGAAGGAAAATTTGGAAAGAGTAACAAAAAGGTGAAACATTTTAGTGGGCTAAGCAGTATATATAGTGTGATAAAAAAATTAGAGGATAAGAGGCGTATTATTATGAAAAAAATCAGTAAGGAATTCTTCAAGGGAAACGAAGTCCTATTCCTTGGGTATTCAGGCAGGGATAAGGCATTTTGCAGCGGTGTCATGAATGCCTTTGTAAAGAATGGATTCAAGGTCTATCCTATGAACACCAGAACAAAGGATGGTTTTGACGTCAAGGTCTATCAGGATTTTTCAGAGCTTCCTAAAGTTCCGGAAACGGCATATGTGCTATTAAAAAGCGACAATGCCCGGAAGGTAATCAAGACTCTTAAGGAAAACGGGATAAAGAGAATACTTTTTCAAAACGAAAAAATAGCAGATCAGGATATACAGGAACAATGCAGGCAGTTGGGGATCGAAACGGCAGCAGGCTGCCCTATGATGCTTTTTGGATCAGGTCTGCACAGGATCCATGGCTTCTTTGCAGGTGTTAAGAGATGAATACCTATCCACTGATAAGAAGCCGATGGTCTAACGAGCACTTGCTAACGGTGCTCTTTTTAACGGTATCTCTATATCAGCTGCCGGATTTTGTCGGTTCGACCATATCCATATTTCAATATATGCTTATAGTTGTTGCAGCACTGACATTGGATGCAACCATTAATTACATACGATACAAAAAGCCTGTCTGTGCCGTTTCTTCAGCTGTAACTGCAGCGGTATTGTATCCGGTGATAAAGGGCCTGCCCGGGTGGGCAGGCTTACTTGGGGTTGCGGCTGCGCTGATAATAGGCAAGCATATTTGGGGAGGAACCGGTAAAAACATATTTAATCCGGCGGTAATGGCAATGTTCCTCTTAAGTATTATATTTCCGCTGGAGCTTCCCCTTTTTAATCCGGCGTCGTTGTTAATACCGGCATTGGTTCTGTCACTGCCCTTTATTGCTGTCAGATTATTTCCCGGCTTAGGTTTTCTGGCGGGAATGCTGGCTGCTCTTTATATAAGTGATGGCCTGAGCTTTGCAGGCATAGTTTCCTATGGTGCAATATACTGGAGCTGCATTGTTATTACAGATCCTGTTACTGCTACAGACAAGCCTGTATCAGGATTGCTGACGGGATTTCTAGCCGGTTTTCTGCCATTATTATTTAGTACTTCACTGTTTGCTTTATCAGCTGCATTGCTGCTTTTTAACGGCATATCGTACATATTGAACCGTTATTCAGGAAGGACAAAAGGAATTTTCTTATCCGGCATTAAGATAGAAGTTCCCCTGGAAGCAGGTATGGCAGATATGGAAATGATTGATATGACTGAGGAAAAGCCCTGCTCGGAATGTATTCAGGAGGGACTTGAAGCAGAAGAGATAATGAAATGCATAGAACGGAATGATGTTTTCGGAATGGGTGGAGCAGGATTCCCGACAATCAGAAAGATCGAGACGGTGAAAAGATCAGGTGCAAATGAAAAATACCTGATAGTAAATGGAATGGAATGTGATCCGGGGCTCATACATGACAAATGGTTGATGCGCAACCGTCAGGCCGGGATCGCCGGGGGGATGGAGATACTCGGCAGGATTGCCGGATTCAGGAGGACATACTATATTGCCAAGGAAATCAGCGGACTCCATTTTCCGGAATATGTTGAAATACACCAGCTGCCGGACAGGTATCCCTATGGAGCGGAGAAGCTATTTGTGGAGAAGCTTCTGGGGATCAGCATACCCGCAGATTCGCATCCGGCACAGTATGGGGTTCTGGTTCTGAATGTTCAGACGGTGCTTGCTGTCTATGAGGCAGTATATTGCAATAAAAAAGCAGATACCAGATTTATCACCGTTGCGGATCTATTTGCAGATATGAGGAAGGTCGTAAAAGTAAAAATTGGTGACCATGTGAGTGATATTGTTGAAAAGACGGTTGGAAGCAAGGGAATAACCTTTGTCGGCGGCGGCATTATGCAGGTCCGTCCCGCAGAGGATTCCGAAGTGATCGGTAAAACAACGAACTTTATAGCTGTCGGAATGCTTCCAAGGTATAAGGAATCGCTTCAATGCATTAACTGCGGTCTGTGCAGGCTTTGCTGTCCTATGGGTCTGAATGTGAAGAGGATAGCTGATCTGGTGGATGAAGGGAAGCTGCTGGAAGCACAGACCTATAATACAGAAAGGTGTATCAGCTGCGGCAGCTGCAGCTATGTCTGTCCTGCAGGTAAAAACCTATCAGGGAGGATAGCGGGAAAAAAGCAGCGGATATCATGAAAGTCGGGCGGTTATTGTGTGCAATGACCGCCTAACTATTATGCCTGATACTGCTCAACTGTGCATCCAGCATTCTTTCTAACAGCTCCAGATAATCGCCGGAATATGAGATGGTGTTATGTACCAGGAGTACGGCAAAACCATGTATCATTCCCCATAAGGACAGCGTTTCCAAAGTCTGGTCCTTCTCATTGAGATTGATTGAGGAATAATAATCAGCAGCACATTTTTTCGCCATATCGAAGGGATGACCTTCTCTCATTATAAATACATCATTGTTTATCAAAATGGGATTGTGATGGTCCGTTAAGAATATGAACTTGAAATAATCCGGGTTTTCCACCATGAATTTAACATACTGCTTTCCCATTTCTATTGTCCTGGCTTTAGGGTCATCTGTAAATTTATGCATGACATCTGCAATTACAGATATAAAGCTCTTTGAAACATCCGCAATAATTGCAGCTATCAGCTCCTCCTTGCTCCTGAAGTGCTTGTAGGGGGCGGCATGACTTACACCGCACATAATCGCCACTTTTCTTAATGAGAAATTTTCATAGCCGTCTTTATTCAGTAATTGCAAGCCTTTTTTCAATAATTCCCTTTTCAGATCGCCGTGGTGGTATTTTTCTTTGACCAATAATAACACTCCTTTGTTCCTTAACATATTGCCAAGAAAATTATATCATAATATGTTGACAGTGTAAACATTAAGATGTATAATCAAAATTAAGTTTACAGTGTAAACATTATAAAAGGATGTTTACACTAATTATAGGGGGAAAATAAATGAGTACGACCATATTCTATTTTTCGGGCAGAGGCAATGCACTTAATGCAGCACGGGTTATCGCAGGGAAATTGGGCGATACAAAGCTTGTGCCGGTTTATAAAGCTCTGAACGGGGATATAGATCTTTCTGCTGAGCGGATCGGATTTGCGTTTCCGGTAATAGACCTAGGAATGCCTGCAATCGTATCAAAGCTGATTCGGAAGCTTACGATTGATGACAAAAACAAATATTTTTTTGCCGTGGTAACAACAGGGGGGATGCCTGCGGGTACGATGCTGCAGGTGAGAAATAGGCTCAAGTCTAAGGGTTATAAGCTGTCGGCAGGTTTTCTTCTGCTGAATAACGGAAAAAAGGAATCGCTGGACGTATGGGATGAAAAAACCGATGATATTGCAGCTATAGTCAGAGATAAGAGAGAGTATGAGCCAGTGAAGGTAAGTTTCATGGATCGCTTCATACTTACAGGGCTCGCTAATAGATTGGCGTTATTGCTTATTCCAAATGAGGATAAGAAATTCTATGTGGATGACAATTGTAAAGGCTGCGGTATTTGTCAAACGGTATGTCCCGTGAAGAATATTGCTATCCGCGGAGGTAAGCCGGTCTGGCTGCATAAGTGCGAGCAATGCGGAGCCTGCTTTAATTTGTGCCCTGAGAAGGCTTTGCATGGAAATAACCTTGCGGCGAAAACCTATCACATGAATCCTAATATCGAATTGAAGGATTTTGTTATGGATTGATTCAGATAAACCAGGAAAAGCATATTTGTAAAAGAGATGAAATCAATGAAAAAGGTCATATTGATAATTGCAGCAGTCATACTAATATGTCTTGCTGCTTATGGATTATTCAACATTCGTGGGGAAAGAATGGTAAATATAATTAATAAGGAGTACTATAAGGTTGGAAATATAGATTTGAATAAAGTTGAGGATGGCGCGTATAAGGGAAGCTATGGAGACTTTATTGTCTCGGTAGAGCTGACGGTGGATGTGAGGGACCATAAAATAACAGGAATTCATATAGATAATCAGTTATGTGGGCAGGGTTATGAAGCCGGGGATATGGTAAATCGTATAATAGCTGCTCAGACTCCTTTGGCAGATGTCGTTTCAGGTGCTTCTTCAAGCAGTAAATGTATTATGATCGCTGCTTATCGTGCACTTCAAAAATAATAAAATAATATGTTATACAAGGATGTACCGTGAAAGTTGGTGCATCCTTATTTTTTAAAAACCATTGACTGAATGAGTCAATAGTTATATGATTATATTGACTAAACCAGTCAATGAAATAAAACTGAGGTGAGATATTTATGGATACAAAAGCTGATTCTACGGAAGTTCACAAGATAATGTCATTGGAGGAAGATAAGCGTGACAGTATACTGAATGCTGCAATGGCAGAGTTCGCAAAGGGCTATAAAAATGCCTCCACAGATATAATTGTCCGTGAGGCAGGCATTTCAAAAGGTCTTCTGTTCCACTATTTTGGCACAAAAAAGGAACTTTTCCTATTTTTGCATGAATATGCGCTGGAAAAAGTGCTGGCAGAGTTTTTTGACCTTATAAACCTCAAACAGCGTGATATTTTGGAACGCTGGCGCCAGATAGCCCTGCTTAAAATTGATCTGGTGCACAAGTATCCGGCTATTTTCGCTTTTATAACTGCGGCATATTTGAACGATCAGGGAGAGGTGGCTGATGAGTTGAATAAACGGAAGACTTCTTTTACTGAGGAAGTCTATCCAAAGCTGTTCTATGATGTAGACCACTCTCTTTTCAGGAAAGATATTGACCCGCAGAAAGCCATTGATGTAATTATCTTCACAATGGAAGGCTATGCGGCTAAAGAGGCCAGTCCCGACAAGAAACTGGAGGATTATGAGCCGGAATATGAACGTATCCTGAAAGATGTAGATGAATATATCACATTACTACGAAAATGCCTATACAAGTAAGGAGGGCTTTGATATGTCCATGATCAAAATAAGCATGCTCAAAAAGAGTTATGGCAAGACCCATGCACTGAACGGCATAGACCTGGAAGTGCCCCAGGGTGAGGTGTTTGGCTTTATCGGTCCGAATGGTGCAGGCAAATCGACTACTATACGCATACTGCTGGGGCTTTTGAGAAAGAACAGCGGCAATGTGACGTTATTGGGAGGAGACCCATGGAAGGATTCGGTGGAGCTTCATAAACGTCTTGCATATGTACCCAGTGACGTAAATTTATGGCCTAATCTGACCGGTGGGGAGGTCATAGATTTATTGGGCCGTTTACGCGGCAGCTACAGTGCAGAGCGCCGTGCCGAGCTTCTGAAGAGGTTTAACCTGGATCCGTCAAAAAAATGCAGGACTTATTCAAAGGGAAACCGTCAGAAGGTAGCTCTTATAGCTGCTCTTGTTTCGGATGTGGAGCTTCTGATATTTGATGAACCCACATCGGGACTTGATCCGCTGATGGAATCGGTATTTCAGCAGTGTGTTATTGAGGCTAAGAATTCAGGCAAAACGGTCTTCTTGTCCAGCCATATCCTTGCTGAGGTGGAAACCCTTTGTGATCGTATCAGCATTATAAAAGAAGGAAAGATTGTTGAGCAGGGTACTCTGCCGGAGCTTCGTCATCTCACGGGTACGATAGTAATTGCGGAAACAGAGCGCCCGGTGGACGGCCTGTCGGCATTTTCAAGTATCCGTAATCTGGAACGGAGCGGAAGGCGTGTGTGTTTAAGTGTGGACAATGCACAGCTGAGTTCTGTGCTTGCATATCTGGCCAGCTGTGGTGTAACAGCACTGCAAAGTGCGCCTCCCACTCTGGAGGAGCTTTTCATGCGTCACTATTCCAATGAGTAGGGGGGATTATCATGAATACAAATGGTTTTTATGCAACAGGAAGACTGATAAGGCTGAATCTACGCCAGCACCGCATTTTTCTGGCGTTGTGGCTTCTGATTCCGGTACTTATGGTTATGGCGACTGCATTTTCAAGCATAGCATTATTTCCAACTGCCGAGTCACTTTTGGAGGTAAAATCCACTCTGGAGGACCCGATGGTTATAGGTATGCATGGCAGGGTGTTAGATATCAGTATTGCAGGGTATACCGCATGGCGTACCAAAGTAATGTGCAGTCTTTTTACTGCAATATTCAGCTTTGTAATGGTAATACGCCATACCCGCCGGGATGAGGAGGACGGCAGGCGTGAGCTTCTGGGTTCGGTTTGTGTGGGACGACATGCACCCCTTGCTGCTGCGCTTGTCACTGCCATGGGAATGAATATGGCAATGGCAGTACTGATATTGTTGGGTATGCTGTCAGCAGGGCTGGGATTCACCGGCTCCCTTGCCCACGCTTTTTCAATAGGTGCCTCCGGCTGCTTTTTTGCTGCAGCTGCGGCTGTATTTTCGCAGATTTTTACAGGAGCACGCTCGGCTACCAATATGTCTGTGGTACTGCTGGCATTCCTGATGGTATTTCACATTGGATGGAATATAGGCGGCAGTATGGGAGGATTGATGTATCTGTCCCCGCTGGAATGGCCGATGCTTATACGTTCTTTTGCAGGAGAAAACTTTGCTGTCCTGCCTGTCGCTATTGCAATTATCGCTATGCTTTTACTGCTTTCATTTAAGCTGTCGGCCAGACGTGATGTGGGTGCAGGTTTTATTCCTGAACGCACGGGGCGTATATACGCAAAACCGGGTTTCAGGACAGCCAGGGCATTATCCTGGCGTATCCAGAAAGGCATGCTTGTCTCATGGGCTGGCTTCTTCGGAGTCATCGGTTTTATGCTGGGAATAGTGTCAAGGACTATGGCGGATATTAGCTCAACAGCTACGTACTTTACTGAGTTTGTAGAGCGCCTCGGCGGTGCCGACCGTGCTTTTATGTCTCTGATGATTTATATTCTTTCTATGACAATAAGCATATATCCGGTACTGTCAATTCAACGCATGCGTTCAGAGGAAGCGTATATACGCGCTGAAACAGTACTTGCATTGCCGGTTTCCAGATTGCGTTTCTGCGTGAGCCACATGTTTGTCGCTTTCTCCGGATCGGCAGCTATAATAATTATCATGGGCTTG
This sequence comes from Clostridia bacterium, assembly GCA_035627615.1. GTDB lineage: Bacteria > Bacillota > Clostridia > Lutisporales > Lutisporaceae > BRH-c25. The sequence goes on along the minus strand of DASPLL010000026.1, from coordinate 956 downwards.
ACAGTCGGTATTGGGGCGGCAATAACCACGGGTGACCCGGGAGAATTTATCAGACTGTTTAGCGAGACTGTGTTTAAGCTCCCTGCAGTCTGGGTGGTCGGCGGCATAGCTGCACTATTTTTCGGACTAGTTCCCCGGATTATGACCGGGCTTAGTTTTGCTGTGGTAGGAATATTTGTACTCATTGAATTTTTCTGGGAGCAGCAAGTGCTGCCGGATGCCATATTTGCCCTATCGCCATTTTCACATGTGTATCCGACAAATGGAATAACTTTAATGCCGGTGATTACTCTTACGTCAGCAGTGGTATTATTGTCTGCCCTTGGTGTAATGGCATTCATGAAAAGGGATATTAGCTCATTATAATCCATAAGTCTTAATTATATAGTACCGGGGACTCACTTATACCTACTATCATTTCATTTTTCATGCAGTTATTGTATAATAGGAAAGCATGATAGGAAAATCAAATAGTAATAAGTGAAAATAGCAAATCTACCGAAAGGTTGAGACGCAAAGCCACGGGCCTAAAGCTTCGGGCAAAGGCAGCCGGGTTGCCGAAGGTGTACTATTATGAAGTTGAACTTCTATATGTACTAAATATAGACTAAGGGGACTATTTCGGCATTTGCCGATATAGTCCTTATCTTTTATGTTATAAATATAACAATTTATGCAATGAGAGGCGTGTGATTCATATGAGGCTTGTTCCCACGAAGTATATCCCGGAAGATGCAGTATTATCCGAGGCGCTTTATACTGACGAGGGACTGACACTTGTCAATGCCGGAACCCGGCTGACACCCAGGCTGGTGGAAAGGATCAATCAGAACAATATCTATTCCGTGTATATCAAAGATCAGCATAGTACAGGCGAGATTGAGCGCCTGGTCAATCCGTTACTCAGGCAGAAAGGCTACAGCTTGGTCAAGAAGATATTTGATGCTGCCGGCAAT